>CAMCWV010000014.1 GCA_945882915.1 Waddlia chondrophila WSU 86-1044
TCCGACTGGAAGCCCATCGGATGATAGCGGCGGGAATCGCCGGTACTGCTAACCGAGGCAATGTTAGTCGGGGCAAAGGACGAAAGTCCTCTGTGCTCGCTGCTGCCGTTGAAGTTAGAAGCCTCGTCCTTTAGGGCGAGGTAATTCACGAATGCATTTTCTGTAATTTGCTGCCCTCCCCAGACGTTCAAATTTGTAGGAAGGCTGTTTTGTCAGCAACTGTGTCATCAACTTCACTTCGTTATCGCTTTGCCGGAATGATCGGCAATATTTTAGAGCATTATGACACTGCTCTTTTTGCTCTTTTAGCACCTTTCCTCGCTCCCCTTTTCTTTGATACCAGCGACCCTTTAACAGCTCTTATTTTGACCTACAGCATGCTCCCTTTGGGGATTTTAATGCGCCCTCTGGGTTCTTTATTCTTTGGCTGGATAGGGGACCGTGTTGGGCGCGTCCGCTCGCTTTTCTACTCTTTAATGGGCATGTCGATTGTCACTGTGAGCATGGGTTTTTTGCCTACCTATCTGGAAGTAGGTGCTTATGCGCCACTTCTTTTGGCTGCAGGAAGAGTCTTGCAGAGCTTTTTCACTTCTGGAGAGTCGGTGGGTGGGGCGATTTTTGTTTTAGAGAACACATCTTTAAATAAGAGAAATTTGCTTAGCAGTATTTACGATGCCTCTTCAGTTGTAGGCATTTTGTCCGCCTCTGCTTTAGTCACTTTCTTTTGTTGGATGGGAAATATTGAGAAGGCGTGGCGTTTTCTGTTTTGGTTCGGAGGGCTTACGGCTATTTTAGGCGTTTTCTTGCGTCTGAAAGCCCGCGATGGAAGCGAGTTTTTAAAGGCGGTTAAGATTCGAAAAATCGGGTTGCTACAGGTTTTAAGAGAGCATAAAGGGGCTCTTTTTTCGATTATCATCGTTTCGGGTTTTTCTTATACAACGTATTGCTTGGCCTTTACGTTGATGAATGGCTACATTCCTGTTGTGACTTTGCTAAGTAGCACAGAAGTGATGCAGGTGAATACGATTCTTCTTTTAGTCGATATGATACTTCTTCCTTGTTTTGGTTATTTAGCAATTAAAATAGGAAAAGAAAAGGTGATGAGTAGTGCAGCCTTTTGTGCCGTTGTCTGCGCAGTCCCTTTATTTTATTTGCTTGAGCGAGGGACTCTTGAGAGGGTGATCGTTGTTCGGTTTACCATTACGATGCTTGGTATTGCATTTGCCTCTACGTATCATGCCTGGGCCTTAGAGCGCGTTTGTCCAGAGCACCGTTTTACGATATTGTCTCTGGGGGCAGCAATTGGCTCCCAAGTTATTGGAGCTCCCACCGCAGCAATCTGTTTGTGGCTCTATCAAAAAACGGGTTGGGTGCCAGTGCCGGCGCTTTATTTTATGGTGACTGCTGCAATGGCAGGTTGTGTAATTGTCTATTCAAAAAAACGGCAGGAACTCAGAGCGTAGAAAACAAAGATAGCCATATACTCCTCGTAGCTGAAAATGAGAACTTGGACGGCGCCAAAGCCCCGGGGCTTTGGCGCTAGCACACCAGCAATTTCAATATTGACAGACCACTAGTTTTGCAATAAACAGGTTTAAAGTTTTGTTTTTACAAACCTCTTGTCTTTGCAGCAATCAAGGGTATTCGTATATACTCTTCTTAGCTGAAAATTGGAATTTGGGCCATTTGGCAGCTGTTAACTTTTTTTTGGATATGAAGGCTACATGAGTTTTTCTTCGGATCGGATAATGCAACGGACGCAGTCTGCTTTCATATGGACACGCATATTAGATGTTCCTTTTTGGGGATTGGTGAGTTTGCTCTCCATCATCCTCTATAAGGACATGCAGATCACTCCATTGCAAATTACGGTTATCATCGCTCTTAAGCCAATGTCAGCGCTTCTTGCCCCCTATTGGAGTCAGGCGATCTACCAACGCCCTGACCGTGTCATTTCTAATTTAGTTTGGGCGAACATCGTTCGTTATTTCCCCTTTTTATTTGTTCCCTGGGTAAGCTCTCCTTGGATCATCATCGCAGCCTTTGGGCTTTACATGGTACTCTATCGCGGCGTCATTCCAGGGTGGATGGAAACAGTTAAAAAAAATCTTCCGCCAAAAGATCGAGAGCGCTTGGTTGCTTACGGCTCTACAATTAATTATTGTGGAACTGCTTTGCTTCCCTTGCTGTTAGGGCTAGCGTTAGATGGCTACGAGCATTCTTGGCGCTGGCTATTCCCACTTACAGCACTTATTGGACTGATTTCAACGCTGTTTCTTTATCGGATTCCTGTTTCTGCAGAGGGCAGGCAGGAGGTAGCACCTCCTCTCGGTGTTTGGTCTCTTTTTAAAGAGCAGATGTTAAAGCCGTGGAAGCAGTCTTGGCAGTTGATTCGAGAGCATGTTGATTTTGCCCACTACCAGATAGGATTTATGTTGGGCGGTGCAGGGCTTATGGTCATACAGCCCGCACTCCCAATCTTCTTTGTCGATGTCTTAGAGCTTTCTTATACAAAGATGTTAATTGCTTTGGCGGTGTGTAAGGGGCTAGGGTTTGTTCTGGCTTCCCCATTTTGGCTTAAGTTATTCCGAAAGTGGAATATCCATTCCTTTAGCGGTCTTGTAACGGTTCTTGCGGCACTATTCCCACTGCTTATTTTAGGTGCGCAGTTTGATAGCATCATGCTTTACGTAGCTTACGGACTCTACGGAGTGATGCAGGCTGGTAGCGAGCTTAGCTGGCATATGTCTGGAATGGCCTTTTCTAAGGAGCAAGATAGTTCTGCCTTTAGTGGCACGAATGTGCTCACGGTGGGAATCAGAGGGTGTATTGCTCCTGCTTTAGGTGCGGTACTCTATTCAATGACCAATTCTATGGTAGTGATGGTTTTAGGCTCAATCTTCTGTCTTCTGGCCACTGGCCATCTCTTCAAATATCGCTCATCTTCCAAAGCAATCATAGGCCCCGCATAAAGCAAAACTCACTTCTGTTCTACTGCTATAGCGGTAATTTTTTCTGATTTTATCTAAAAATAGGTGAAATGAAAATCAAAGCGCGCTATAATTACTGTTCTAGCGGTAATTTTGACGGTAAGGGGGTGTTATGAATGTAGAGCTTATAGGCAGGATGGTCCGTTTTCATCGGAAAAAGAGTGGTTTGTCTCAAGAGGCGCTAGCAGTGTTTGCTGGGTTAGGAAAAACTGTTATTTTCGATATTGAAAAGGGAAAGTTGACAGTGCGGCTTGAAACCTTTTTGAAAATTATGAATGTTTTGAATATTAAAATCGACTTTCAAAGTCAGTTGATGGGCTTATTTGAGAGGGGTTTCCATGAGAAAGGCTAACGTATTTGTTAATGGGCTCTTAGCTGGAGAGCTAGAAGAAATAGAGCGAGGGAAAAATTACCGTTTTATCTATCTAGATAGCTACAAAGGCCCTTCAGTATCATTGGAGATGGCAATGATAAAAAGGGTTTATGAATTTGATCGATTCCCTCCGTTTTTTGAAGGACTGCTTCCAGAAGGGATTATGCTAGAGGGCCTTTTGCGGCAGGCCAAGCTTGATCGGAGTGATTTAATGTCCCAGATTATCCTAGTTGGTGGAGACCTTGTGGGTAATGTAACGGTTGAGGCTCTAGAATGAACCGTTGTCCAATAACCTATGAATTATCTGAGGTTCAGCAATACTCTAAGAAGGGGCTAAAGCTTCTCTCTAGGAATTTAAAGAACCTAAAAGCCTTTCCATTTACTCCAAAAGAGCAAGTACAGCTGGCAGCTCAGCATGCTACCAAGTTGTCAATTCAAGGCGTGCAGCCTAAATTAAGTGTTGTATTGAATGTGGCGAAAGAGTGTTTTCAAATCGTGGATAAAAGGGGTAGGTTTATATTAAAGCCTCCTCATCAGGTCTACGATGAGCTTCCACAGAACGAAGATCTTACAATGAAATTAGCTGCGTTAAGCGGTATTGAAGTCCCATTTCACGGAATGATTTATAATATTGATGGCTCCTTAACATATTTTATTAAAAGATTTGACCGACTAGCACTGAATCAAAAAGTTGGGGTTGAGGATTTTTCACAGCTTTTGGGGTTTTCCCGCGAGACAAAATATGAATCAAGTATGGAGAAGGTTAGTTCTGTTATTGAAAAGCACTGTACATTTCCAATTGTTGAAAAATTAAAATTATTTCGCCTCGTGATTTTTAATTTTCTTGTTGGGAACGAGGATATGCACTTGAAAAACTTCACCTTGATTAGGCGTGAAAATAAAGTGGAGTTGAGTCCTGCTTACGATCTTCTAAATACCACAATTGCTTTACAACAAGCTAAGGAGGAGGTGGCTCTGCCGATAAGAGGAAGGAAAAGCAATCTTGCCCACGCTGACTTGGTCGACTATTACGGGATTGAGAGATTAGGACTGACGGCTACTGTTTTAAAAAGAGAACTTTTGAAGTTTGAGCAGGCGATGAATGGATGGAAAGAGCTCATAGCTAATAGCTTTCTTTCAGAAAAATCGCGCAATCGTTACCAGGAATTGGTTGATAGTCGGTGGCGGCGAGTTAAGTCCTAATCACAAATTGAAATCAAATTGGGCGTTTTATTAGAATTGCCCAGTTTCTTTTAAGAAGGTCGGATTTATCTATTTTTTTATATTATTGAGGCTGCGGGTATGCGTTCTTTGGTCACGATGTTTCTGTTGATATTTGGTGTGTTGTCTGGAGGAGCTAGCGGATTTGCCGCAGAGCAAGCAAAGTTTCCTAGCACAATTCCCGTTGTGGATATGAGAGACTTTCAAAGTCCAGAGACGAAGCAAAAGTTTATCGATGAGATGTCCAAGGCATTGCATGAAGTGGGGTTCTTTGCAGTAGTTAACCCTGGAGTAAATGAGAAGGCTTTGGCCGAAGGGTACGATGCATCGAAGCGCTTTTTTCAGAGTTCGCTAGAGAAAAAAAATGCAATCTGCAAGCCAGAGCTCAATGGACAGCGCGGGTATATTCCTAGTGAAATTGCCCAAGGGCGCACAAGTAAAGACTGCAAAGAGTTTCTTCATATCGGCGGTAATAATAACGTGTGGCCAGCATGGATGGATCTTCAGTGCCCTATGGAGCATCTTATCAGCACGTTAGAAGAACATAGCGAAAAGCTTCAGCAGGCGATGTCTTTAGCAATGGGGCAGCCTGAAGGCTTTTTAAGCAGCACCACACGCAATGGCAATTCACTCCTTAGAGCTCTTCACTATCCTTCAAACCCATCCCCAGGGCAGTTTTGGGCGGCAGCACACACAGACATCGACCTCTTTACAATTTTGCCTATGGCAACAGAAGAAGGTCTTCAGATCTACCACAACGGAGAGTGGGTAGCTGTTCGTGTGCCACCAGATGCATTTATTATTAACGGCGGCGATATGTTGGAGAACATGACAAACGGCTACTTTAAGAGCAGTCGCCACCGTGTTGTTGCAAAAGAAAATCTCGAGAGATACTCCATCGTCTATTTCATCCATCCGAGATCAGATGTTGCTTTAGGCCCTATTGCGCATTGCATTTCTATGACAGGCGGAAAGCCCCTCTTTCCAGAAGCCACAAGAGACGAGCTCCTTTTTCGTCGCTTAGTCGAAATTGGATTAGCAAGCGATGATCTTAAGAAGCTGGATGCGGAGTCAGGTCTTATTGAGCGCGTTGAGTCGTTGGTAAAACAAGATAGTGCAGCGCCTCCTGTACAAAAGACCTATGCCGTATGGCAACAGATGGCTATGGCAGAGCGTGACGCTAGCCAGCAGCCTCAGAACTCAACCAAATAGCGCGCAAAATAGCGCGTAAGACACTTGTTTTAGAGAGAGCGAAAGCGGAGCCGTTCGACGGGACTTCCCCCAACAATATGCTCACGAAACACCTCTTCAGCGTCCGATTCAGTAACGCCCTCGTACCATACCCCTTCAGGATAAACGACAGCTACAGCACCATGTGAGCAGGCATCTAAACACCCAGCTTTATTAACACGGATCTTCCCTTGCAGCCCCGCTTCTTTACAAAGCTGCCTTAGCTTTCCTGCAAAGGCTCCAGCGCCGCGCCCCTTGCAGCACCCACGAAGATCTGTGTCTTCTCTTTCATTTTCGCATACAAACACATGCTTTTTGTATAAACTCATTATATACTCCTCTTAGCTGGAAATGAGGATGAATTATGAGGGATTACTTGCCAGTTGTCAATTGAAGCAGGCCTAAATCCGCCAAGCGGGGCCTCAGTAAATAGGCCCGAAATGTTCTGCCCGCAAGGGAATTTGAAGCATAAAGCTTCTTCCTTTAGGAAGGGGTTGTTTTACCATTTAGCTTAGTCTTGACTGTCTAAACGCTGCCTGCCGAGCCCTTATTTCTTTAGCCGCCGAATGATAGTGGCAATGGCCATGCTTAAAGAGGCGCGCAAGGTAGAGCCTTCTTGGTAATCAGCAACGGCCCAGTGGGTCACTCTCTTCTCTTCCATAAAGCCCCACGCTTTGCCCCATGTCTTTCGATCTTCGGTGTCACACACTGCAATTGGAATTCCACCTGCCTTGCGGATCAGCGAAAAGCAAGGAATGTCGGTATAGCCATCTCCAACAAAGATGATCTGGTCCATGGAAATGCGCTTTTTAGCAGAGTCAAACTTCCGGTTTACTTCAAAGGGTTTTTGCCGAACTTCGTCTCCAATAAGCCCTTTTGAAATATGAAAGAGGTAACGAGTTTTGTCGGTAAAGCTGACAATTCGTTTTGGAAAGGCGAGTCTTCCAGATTCATCATAGCAAAAATCGCAAGCCCAGATGTCGGTAAAGTTGCTTGCAATGGGTGAGGCTCTAATGACCTCTTCAATTCCGCTGCTGATAATGTAGAACTCAAGCGTTATGTGAGGATTAAGCTCTTTGGCAAGGCTCCGCAAATAGCTGAATATTGTGTCGACGCCTGGATATAAGGGAGCTTTCTTGCCCCAGTCTACTAGTGATTGTTTGGTAAGCGCTTTGTCTTGTGGGAGTGCCTGGTTTAGCTTGATTATCTTATAGAGGTAGGCAGGAACAGGGTCCCAATGCTCACTGCACATAAGCTCGAGATCGTTCCAAAACTTGCGGACGTCGACTCCAATGGCGTTAAGGAGCCCTGACGTGCAATCAGGCCCTAGTGTGTCGTCAAAATCAAAGGCAATAGCAATTACATCTTCTCTCGTCACGATGCTCTCCGAAGCGGTTCTTAAAGAATCAACCTTCCCTATGCCAGTTGGAGCCTACTTGAGTCAACTGTTTGCATTGAGCGGCGGTACTTTCAGAGGAAACCGAGAGATGAGATAAAGTGGGTAATTATAAATAGAGCCATCATGTTTTAAATTCATCGTCGTAGAGCGGATGAGTTTAGATGGGGCGTATTTTTGATTGTAGACAAGAAGGCTCTTCTTTTTTTGAGAGGTGCCTGCCTTTACCTCAAGAGGGCAGACTCCGCTCTCTTCTTCGATTAGAAAATCAACTTCAGCGAGTCCTTCGCTTGTCCAGTAGTAAGGGCTTTTGTGTTTGGTTGCGAGTAGCTCTTGAGCTATATAATTCTCTGTAAGAGCGCCTTTGAATTCTGTGAATAAGAGATCCCCACTGATAATGGTTTGAGGGGAAAGGTTGCTTTGTGCTCCAAGCAAACCAACGTCTGCCAGAAAGATCTTGAAGGTGTTGTTGTCGGCGTAGGCGCTTAAAGGGAATTTTGGGGACTCAACGAGGTAGCTTTTATGAATAAGGCCGGCATCTGCAAGCCACTGGATGGCTTCTTCGTAATCTCTTCCACGGGCACTTTTGCGAATTGCTGCAAAAATGAATTTTTTGTTCTCCTTTGCTAGCTGGCGGTGGATTTGTTTCCAGACGGTTGTAATTTTCATTATTTCATGAGTGGGAGCGTGCTTTGCGAAGTCCTTTTCATAAGAATTCAGAATTTCGAGTTGAATTTCTCTGACAATGCTAAGCTTTTCAGTTTTAACGTATTCGGCAACAGCTTCAGGCATCCCTCCGATAAAGAAGTAAAATTTTAGCAGTTGAATTAACTTCTCGTGGATGGGAAGTGGAAGTGGCTCGTAGGTGTTGTATTCCTCTAGAAATAAGCGTGTTTTTTCTTGGCCTGAGGCTGAGAGGAATTCGAAAAACGTTAAAGGATAGAGATTAAGAAAGTTAACTTTTCCAACGGGAAAGCCTTTTTCTCCTGCAGTTTTTATGCCTAGCAGCGAGCCTGCGGCAACAACGTGGTAATCGTTTGCTTCCTCACAAAAATATTTTAGGCTATTAAGTGCTTTTGGGCAGGATTGAATTTCATCAAAGATCAAGAGTGTGTTGCTTGGCTCGATTTCGAGTTCAGCGTGTATGCTGATAATTTTTATGAGCTGTTTGGGGTCTATAGTTCCCTCAAAATACTGGCTTAACTTTTCGTCTTTTTCGAAGTTTAAATAGACTATTTTGGTGTAAGATGTTCTGCCGAAGTGTTTTAGGGCGTATGTTTTCCCGACCTGCCTCGCGCCATTTAATATTAATGGCTTACGCCTAGTCGATCGTTTCCATGCTTCAAGTAGTTGATAGATATCTCGTTTCATATCCTTAACATAATCAATATTTAGATAGAAATCAAGGATTCCTTCACGAAACGTGGCTGGACAGCACGTTTTTCGTTTGAAAAACGTGCTGTCCAGCCACGTTTTTCAAACGAAAAACGTATCTGTGAGAGCTTTGATTCAGAATAAGCGCCAAATACAGTATGCGTTTCGCGGGAATCTTAAAGACAAAACAGGATGAAATCGGATTTTTCTGTATTGTCTTGTGTTTTTGAGTAGGAAATAGTGGGGAGGGGTCAATGCATATTGAAGTGATTGCTATTGGTAACGAGATCTTGTCTGGCGTAACGGTCAACACCAATGCGACATTTATTAGCCAAGAGCTCTTTAAGGCCGGTTTTGGAGTCCACAGGCATCTTGTGCTTGCTGACGATGAGGTGGAGCTTAAAGCGGGGCTTAAAGAGTCGATTGAGCGTAGCTCGCTCGTAATTACTACAGGAGGCTTGGGCCCTACTTGCGATGATGTCACCCGGCAGTTTGTCGCAGAGTTGGCTGAATCAAAATTCGTTTTTAGCGAAGAGGTGGCACTCGATTTGCGACGTCGGTATGGCAATCGGTTAATAAGCCTTGAAGATCAAGCGACAGTTCCTGAGAAAGCGCAAGTGCTTCTCAATACCGTGGGAACCGCTCCAACGTTAATTCTCAAGGTAAAGAAGGCTTTGCTGATTGTGATGCCTGGCGTCCCAAACGAGATGGAGCCAATGATGCGCGATCAGGTGATCCCTTTTCTACTGCGCACCTTTCCCGTGAAGCAAAGGATTTACCGGGAGGTGTTTTCTCTTGTTCACCTTCCCGAATCTGCCGTAGATCCGCTCTTGCGCCAGTTAGTGATTAAAGATCCTGAGTTAAAAGTAGGGATTTACCCTTCACAAGGGACTCTTATGGTTCATTTGGGTATTGCAGCGCCAAGCGAAGCTGCGGCAAAATGCCGTTTAGCAAATCCTAGAGAGGAGCTGACAAAGGCTTTTGGGGCTAACATGTTTAACTCGAAGCATGGGCTTATTGAAGAGGCGGTGCATGAGAGGCTTTTGGCAATGGGCAAGACGCTTTGTATTGCTGAGTCGTGTACAGGAGGTGCCCTGCAGGCGCGGATTGTTAGCCAGGCGGGTGCTTCGGAGTATTTTTTAGGCGGCGTTGTTGCGTATTCTGACGCTCTAAAAGAGCGGATTTTAGGGGTCCCAAAGTCTGTTTTACAGACTAAAGGAGCTGTGAGCGGAGAGGTTGTGGGTGAGATGGTCAAGGGGGTTCTTGCTATTACCGGCGCTGACTACGGGGTCGCTGTTTCTGGTATTGCGGGTCCTGCAGGGGGCACTCCTGAAAAGCCAGTTGGCACCGTATGGGGCGCCGTTGGCAAAAAAGATGGAGAGATCAAGACTTTTCAGTTTCCTGCAGGGAGCAGCCGAAAGGCGATCATCGCTCGTTCGGTGACCCGTCTTCTTGGCGAGCTCTTCTTTTTTCTAAAAAATTAACCAAGCTGTTTCCCACATCTTAGGCAAGTAATTTGTCTTTACTGGGTAACGTGGGCCGTCCCGGTCCGGGATTTAGCCCTAGGCTAATACATACGTTTGTTAGAGGCTCAGATTTGAAGGCCAGACCTTAGGCGCTCTGGTTACCTTCCTGCAAGGGCCTTCACATCTTGGAACAAATAGATTGTTTAGGATGAGGGCAATCCCTAGTAATTGGCGAAATGGACAATTAGCTCCAGCTGTGTTAAAATCGAGCCTATTACTGTCTATTTACTCCAGCAATTAGCCTACTAGGATCATTCTTTACTTTCATGAAACACTCCCACACCTATCAGTTCCTCGATAGCGGGGATGGATTAAAACTCGAACGCTTCGGCAAATACATTTTAGCTCGCCCCTGTGCCCAGGCGGTATGGCGCCGGCGCCTTCCTTTAAATCAGTGGCGCGAGGCAGATGCTTCTTTTAGCCGCGAGCCCGAGAACACCTGGCATTATGCGCATAAGCTCCCCCCTGAATGGGTAGCAGAGCTCGATGGCCTTTCGTTTAAAATCATGCCAACTGACTTTGGTCATTTAGGGGTTTTTCCCGAGCATCATCACCTTTGGCTCTGGGTTCAAGATCTCATTAAAAAGGCTGTAGCAAAAGATAAAGAAGAGCTCCATGTGCTCAACCTTTTTGCCTACTCCGGAGGGGCCTCTTTAGCAGCCGCGCGCGCGGGCGCTCATGTGTGTCATCTCGATGCCTCGAAGGGGATGGTTGCTTGGGCCCGTGAAAATGCAGCACTTAATAACCTCGATAAAGCCCCTATCCGCTGGATCATCGACGATGTCCATAAGTTCCTTGTCCGGGAAAGTCGAAGAGGAAAGCGTTACGATGGAATCATCCTCGATCCTCCAACTTTCGGGCGTGGAGCGCAAGGGGAGATCTTTAAGATTGAACGAGACCTGCCAGCCCTTCTAGAAAGTTGCAAAGAGCTTCTTGTAGACGATCCTCTTTTTGTAGTTCTTTCATGCCATACGCCAGGATACAGCCCGCTTGTTATGCGTCATATGATGGCGCAGATGATGGGGACAACTTCAGGAAGAATCGAAGAAGGGGAGATGGTATTGGAAGGAAAAGAAGATGTTCTGCCCCTTCCGAGCGGGACTTTTGCACGCTGGGTTAAAGAGGATTAAATGTCACAAGAACCATTTCTTATTACAAGCGCTCAGAATCCTCGCATAAAACGAGCTGTAAAGATGCGTGATCGACGTGAGCGTGACGAAAGTGGGTGCTTCTTGATTGAGGGTTACCGCGAACTGCTCCGCGCTGTTGATGCAGGTGTCGCAGTAGAGACTTTGTTTATCTGCCACAGACTTTTCCTGGGCACTAACGAGCGCTCTCTTATTTCCCGGGCAGAGAAAGCAGGTGCTGAGGTTCTTGAGTGTCCAGATCATCTTTTTCAAAAGCTCTCGTATCGGGATCGTCCTGATGGACTCGTAGCTATTGCAAAGCAGATGAAGCGCTCTTTGGCCGATTTAGAAGCGATTGTTTCCAGTAAAAAATCGCCGCTTCTTGTGGTTGCAGAAGCTATTGAAAAACCGGGGAATTTGGGGACGATTTTGCGCTCATCAGATGCTGCAGGGGTTGACGCTCTTATCGTATGTGACAGGTGCACGGACATTCACAATCCGAATGTCGTCAGAGCAAGTGTTGGGACGTTATTCACTGTTCCGGTCATTGAGATGGAAGGGAAGGCTCTTTTGCAGTGGCTGAAAGACCGAAAGGTCCATATTGTTGCCGCAACGCCGGCAGCAAAGGTTAACTTCACCGATGCAAACCTTACAGGGCCTGTAGCGATCGTAATGGGAACAGAGCAGTTTGGTCTTTCGGAAAAGTGGATGGAAGGGGCCGATATTCAAGTGCGCATCCCAATGCATGGGGAGGCGGACTCTCTTAATGTTGCTATGGCTACCACGCTTCTTCTCTATGAAGTCGTCCGCCAAAGAGCTAAAAAAGCATCATGAAATCAAGAGTTGTTATTGTTTATCAAGACAACCATTTGCTGGTGCTCGATAAGCCTGCAGGGCTACTTACGCAGCCAAGCGGGACAGATCAAGACAGCTTAGAAGCTCAGGGTAAAAGTTGGGTCAAAGAGGTAAGTAACAAACCAGGCAATGTCTATCTTCATGCGGTTCATCGTCTTGACAGGCCTGTGAGTGGCCTTGTTCTTTTTGCAAGGACCAGCAAAGCTCTTTCTCGGCTGCAGGAGTCTCTCCGTGAAAAGGAAACGGCGAAGACCTATCTTGCGATTGTCGAAGGGGCTCTTTCTTCTTTAGAAGGGAAGTTGTCTCATTACCTCGTTCACGAAGAGCACTCTACTAGGGTAGTAAGCGCGCAGACAGCAAAAAGTAAATTAGCAACCCTGACTTATAAGGTACTAGCGACTCAACAAAAGACGAGTATTGTAGAAGTGCAGTTGGAGACGGGCAGGTACCATCAAATTCGCGCGCAGTTTGCAGCGATTGGGCACCCAATTCTTGGCGATCTTAAGTATGGCTCCCGGCTTTCTTTTCTTCCAGGAGCCATCGCTCTTCATCATTGGCGCTTTCAGGTGAAGCATCCCGTATCAAAGGAGCTTACCTTGTTTGAGGCGCTTCCTTACCACTGGGAGGTATATACTCCTCGTAGCTGAAAATGGGAACTTGGACGGCGCCAAAGCCCCGGGAGCTTTCGCGCTAGCCCAAATTCCCGTTTTCAACTACAAGGAGTATATCTTTCGCCGCTTTCAATCATGCAATTGGCGTCAATACCGCCGCGCGTGTTGTAGATCGTCTCTATTTTAAGGTACTGGGGTTTGAGGAGGTCGTATAAATCCGAGAAGACTCGATTTGTTACAGGCTCTTGGTAAATCCCTACATTTCGGTAGCTTAAGAAGTAATATTTCAGCGACTTAAGTTCGATGCATAGCCGGTCTGGAACGTAGGTCACAATAATCTTCGCGATATCAGGGAGCCCTGAATAGGGGCATACGGCTGAAAATTCGCCGGTCTCATAGACCATTAGTTGCTTATAGCCTTCGTACTTAAAAGTTTGAAGCCATTCGGCTCTGATTTTTTCGTGGCCATCAAATGGCAAGACTTTCCCTTCTGCATATCCTGTATTTTGCACGCTCGTCCTCCATGGTTGAGAGGACAAGAATAGCCTTACTTTATTAATAAAGTCATGGATTTAGTTATGCCGAAAGAGCGGTTTAATGAACTTTTGAGAGTCTTTCATCAGAAAGATGATGTGCTCTTCGACTTCTCCTTTTTCTTGATAGAATAAAGGAGTTATCTTGGTAGCCCTTTCGGAGTGAGATTTTAGCGGAATAGTAAAGACAATTTCTAGCCCCGTAAACGGAGAATGGCTTTTTGGATTTAAAGTATGTTTTTTCATGAGTTTTAAGTCCCCCCTCTCACAGCTTAGTATGGTTATTTTCCCACCATTTGTCAACTAATAATTTAATTCGCTCGGCTTGATTTTTTTATAATTTGTTATAAAATATGCGTCTTATTTTTAATCTAGTTTAAAGGTTTAGGCGTGTTTAAAAAGAATTGTTTTATTTCTGTTGTTTTTGTTTCTGCGTTATTATTACTTACAAGGGGGTCTGCTATTGCAGCAGAGCGCTCGGTTGTTCCTTCAATAGAAGCAGCAGAAACTGCTGAGCTTCTTCAATTTCAGAAGCGCTCACTGCAGCAGTATCAAGAAATTAAGGTGCGTAAATAGGAAGCCACTTCTCTGCTGGACTTTACTCGAGGGTGACGCGAGGGTCGAGGAGAGTGTAAACAATGTCGGCGATGAGGTAGCTAATCAGCGCCAAAATCGCACTGGCAAGTGCCGAGAACATAATCACGTTATAGTCTCGGTTAATAATCGCTTCGTAGAAGAACTTTCCAAATCCATTGATCTCAAAGATCGTTTCCACAATCAAAGAGCCTCCTAAGATGATCCCAAGCGATCCTGCAAGCGATGTGACAATCGTGATGCCAGCATTTCTTCCCACGTGTTTCCAGATGACTGTAATGAAGGGAACCCCTTTTGCTCTAGCTGTCCGGACGTAGTCTTGTCGCAAGACCTCTAAAACAGCTGTACGAGAGAGTCTTGATTGGGAGGCTAAGGCCCCGTACATGACGGCGATGAGGGGAAGGCAGATGTGCATCATAATATCCCCAAGGCGCTGGGCTGAGGACATGTTGTTAAAGATCGCCTCGGGGCTGTTAAAGCCGCTGTAGGGGATGAGTGTATGTGTAAAGGGGAACGTATTGTGAAGTGCCACCTTTTCAATCAAGAGCGGGGCAATGACGAAAATGGGAATGGCATACAGGATAAGGCAAACAACGTTTAGAGAAAGATCCTGCCAGCGGTTGTGCCGAAGGGCCATTGTAAAGCCTACGACTTGGCAGAGGACAAAAGTGAGGAGCATCGGAATGATCGACAGTGTCAGAGAGTACTTAAAGCGTTTAGAGACCTCGCTAAGGACTGTTTTGTTTTGATCGTTGCGCAGCGTCCCAAAGTCGAGTGTAAAGACTTTACTCATATAACGGCAAAAACGAGTGTCGATGAAAAATATTTTAAGCTTTTCTTTTGGCGTAGGCTGAAAATGCTCTGCCTGAATGTTTTCTTCGTACCACGTTTCTAATGAAGCAAGCTTAGTTCTGAGGTCCTCAGCACTATCACTTCCACTAGGAAGTAGCCGCCTTAACAGGGTGCTGTTTTTGGCAATCTTCCGGTTAGCAAGCTTCTCTTGTTCAGAAATATTAGGGCCAAGAAATGCCTGACGCGTTCCTCCACGAACGATAAAGCGCATAGCCATCATGACAGTCTCTCGAGTGGACTTAGGGTTTTCGGCAATGGCCAACAGCTGGGGCATGATAAAGCGGGCTTTATCCCCAAGTCTAATTCTGAGGTCGTCGAGTTTTTTGACTTTTAGCTCTTTAGCATCTGCTGGAGACTCTTTTTTTGTGATGAGCTGCTCTAGAGTCTTTTGAATCGCGCTTTCGGTTGTGTTTGGCCAGGTATTAAAAAGAACGGGCAGCGTAAGACCGAAGTGCTCACGGAATTGGAGGTACTGCTCGTCAGTTCCAAAGGCAAAAGTTTCGTTGGCCTTTTGCATGGCATCACCCTTCTCAGAGATCTTTGCCAGCATGATTGGGTCCCCAGGAGCCAAATTGATGATGACAAAGTTGACAAGGACAATGCAAAACAGCGTAAGCGGAAGAAGCAGTAGGCGTCGAATGAGATAATTTAGCATTCGATATTAATTTACCTTTTCGGTTTTTTCTTTATTTTTTTTCTCGGCTGCCAGATCTTTTAACCACATGACCCGGAGGTCTGGTTCTGAGACGGTAGCTCCTGGAATGAGATTTTGCTTGTCGATTGGAATGAAGACATTTTCCACATAGTCCCGGTAAAGCAAGATTGCTTTGGGAGAGTAGAGAAAGGTGTAGGGCTGTTCGTCGTGAATAATTTGGTGGAACTTGTGATAAAGCTCCACACGCTTCTTAGGATCGTATTCGTATTCCAATAGGTCAATCATTGCATCGGCATCAGCGTTAGCAAAGCCAACGGCGTTGGAAGAGTTTTTCTCTTTTGCTCCAGAAGAGTGCCACAGCTGTCTGTGCTCCTCTGGGGGCGTGCCTAGAGCCCATCCGAAGTAGACGGCATCAAAGTTCTTCTCACTAAAAACGTGAGTCAACTCTGTAATATCAGAGCCTTGAAGTTTGCAATCGATGCCAATTTCTTTAAGAGAGCTTTGGATGGTCTCACAGTTGGTTTTAGTGATGGGGTTTTTTACGTAGTAGTAAAGCTTAAAGCTAAAAGGAACACGCTTTCCATTGATCTCTTTGTCGAGGATTCCATCGCCATCAGAGTCGTACCACCCCTCTTTTGCAAGCTGATCCTTTGCTGCCTGAGGATCGAAAGGCCAGGTTTTGATGGAACTGTCGTAAGAAGTGGAGTTTACAAACGCAGGTCCCGTGATGGGGACGCCCATCTGATTGAGGTTTTGTTTGATGATTCTATCGCGGTCAATGGCCATAGTCATTGCTTGGCGCACTTTTTTGCTCTTGAAAAGATCTGAGGTTTCGTTCCAGCCGACGTAGTTGTAGGCGTGGTCAACATAGTCGATGCGCTTAATGCCTAGCCCTTGGCTTTCTTGCTTGGCGTATTCTTCGGAGGTTATGAACTTCTCATATTCAGCAAGCTTTGTGGCATTGAGTGAATAGACATCAATTTTACCTGCTTTAAAGTCTTGCCAGATGCTGTCTGGATTATCTCTAAAGGCAATTGACATGTCGTTAATCAAAACCGCTTCTCGGTCAAAGAAGTCGGGATTTCTTTTAAAGCGGATCTGCTCGTCGGTTATCCCATCGTATATCCAAGCGCCGCAGCTGACGATGATATTTTTTGCCCAATGTTCTGTGAAGTTTTGTGCCCACACAGAGTTGTTCCGATAGGTTTCAGGGTCAGCGTCATCTTCAATAATCTTCTGGCCATCTGGGAAGTGTTGGTAGATAAAACGGGCAAGTGGGCGCAAAGCCCCGGTCCATCCCTTGGCGATGTATTTGATTCTGGAGACTACTTTGCCGGTTGCATCAACGACATCCTCGGCTTTCCATCGAACGACGAATGTAAGATCGTCAATCACACGGATCTCTTCGATTCCTCCTTTATCGTTTCCAAGGTAGTTACGTAGAGCAATGGCTCCTTGAGCTCCCATTCCGAGATGGGGGTTCATGATAGCGTCGAAGTAGAATTTAAAGTCGTGGGCAGTGACAGGATGGGAGTGAAGGAAGTGGGCGGCAAGCTCAACAGTACGGGGGAATTGTTCTGCCTTAAGAGGGAGCCACTGAAGATCTCGGCGTAGGTGGATCCAAAACTCTGTGCGAAGAGAATTGGGGATTTTACGCTCTTCCATCTTGATCGCCATAGAAGGGGAAAGCGATTCGTATTTACCAAACTCCATTGTAGCAACAGCTCCGCTGCATTGGGATACCCAGTCAGAAATAGGGCTTAGGCCAATGAAGGGATGGAGGCTGGGGGGATTGGCGAGTACTGTTGCATCGCGACGCGTTCCCCAGGGTTTAAAGTTAAGGGGCAGGAGTGTCTTCAGTGTTTTGGCGTAGAAGGGGTCTTCTTTGAGGAGGTTTTCAAGAGAGGGGTCTATTTGAGAACGATTTCGGAATAGAGGGTTGTTTTCTGTGAGAGCGATTTTTAACTCAGAAGTCGTTGAATCTTGTGGGGTGGCCGCTTCTTGTTGATTGGGCGTTTGTTTTGAAGGCTGAGGCGTAGCGCCGGATTGGACTGCTTGTTTAAGAGTTTGAATCTCATGGTGGTTTTGAACGATTGCTTTTAGCAGTTCTTGACGGTTCTTTTGGTCGTCAAGGATTGTCTGGAGGACATCTTCGCGGATTTTTTGCGTTTCTTGGCGTGTTGTTAACGCTTCATTTTTAAGATCGCGAAGTTCTGTCCGTAGTCCCCTGAGGTTTTCTTCTAAAAGATTAGAAGACCAGTAGAGCATGCCTAAGAAGATGACTACGGCAAGGCCAACGACGAAGCGGAAAAGATAGAGGCCAATAGGTTCTTTATTCATACATCCTGCAATAAGTAAAAGCGGGTGATCTATACTCCTCTTAGCTGAAAATGGGAATTTGGGCTAGCGCGAAAGCTCCCGGAGCTAAACGATCGCAAGTCGCTTAATATTAGAAATATAGGACGACTTGCGATCGTTTAGCCCCGGGGCTTTGGCGCCGTCTAAATTCCCATTTTCAGCTAAGAGGAGTATATACTACACTATAAGTTTGAGAAATTTTAACGCAAAGACGCAAAGAGACAAAGAATTAAAAAGAGTCTATCAGAGGCACTCCGCAAAAATCACAATTTTTCTTTTTTGATTTTTATGGAGACTCAAAGTCTCACTGCGCCTTTGCGTTGAATGTCTTTCTAATTGTCTTTTCAGCCGTTTTTTAGTCTTTGACTTTGTGGCCAGAGGCGTTTCCTAGGCCATCGTAGCAGGCGTACTTGTACAGGTCGTGTAGTGTTGGGAAGTTGAACACAGCCGCAATGACTTGCCCCAGTGTCTTTTCATTTTCGATAAGAGTTACGCCGTAATGGATCAGCTCTGTGGCTAAGGGGCCAATAATGTGGACGCCTCTAATCACAAAGTCCTCACTTGTAAACACAAGCTTGAGAAAGCCTTCTGTAGCCCCCATGATTTGCCCCCGTGGCATATCTCGGTAGCGGGCAATTCCTATGCAGTAGGTGAGCCCCTCTTTTTTTGCATCTTCTTCAGACTTGCCTACACAAGAGACTTCGGGAACGGTGTAGACACCATAGGGAATTACTTTGCCTAGTTGATCCAAGTCTCCTGGGCGTCTTGAGGATCTTTTATCAAACATATGAGCAACAGCTACTCTTCCCTGGTCCATACTTGTGCTAGCAAGGGCGGGGAACCCAATGACATCGCCCACAGCAAAAATATGGGAGACGCTGGTTCGGTATTGGCTGTCGACTTCTAACAACTCCCGCTTGCCAACTTTTATGCCGGCATTTTCACATTTTAAGAAGTTGGTTCCTCCGTTGCGCCCTGCGGCGTAGAGGAACATATCGACATTTAGCACTTTCCCATTTTTCAGAGAGATCTCGATGGTTTTTTCTCTTTCTTTAGGAACTGTCATCGTTTGAATAGCCGTGTTGAAGAGGATCTCTATTTTATCCCGCTTCATTTGCTCGACAAGCTCATTGGAAATAGCTTTGTCTAAGAACGACAGAATTACGCCGCTGTTATTAACAAGATAGACCTTGGTTCCCATCGTTGAGAAAATAGTGGCGTATTCACAGCCAATGACACCTGCACCTACAATGCAAAGCGATTTGGGGAAGTCTGTAATTTCAAGAATGGTGTCGGAGTCGAGGACCCGCTTTCCATCAAAAGGAATATCTGCGGGGTGGTAGGGGTATGAGCCAGTAGCGATGATGATGAACTTTCCGGTGATTGTTCTTTCTTCCGAGCTTCCTTTAATCCGAATCGTGTGTGGGTCATCGAAGCTTCCAACTCCTTTTAAAAAGGTCACTTTGTGAAGGTTGATATTGCTTTCTACCGCGGCTGCTTGCATCGAGCAAACGACATTTTTGCGATATAAGAATTCTTTGGCAGAGGCTGGATGTTCTAGCTCTCGGTTTAAGCCGTAGAGTCCTTTGACGTATTTAGCAGAGAAAAATAGAGCCGTCTCTTTGAGTGTTTTAGAGGGAAGCGTTCCTGTATTTACTCCGGCGCCACCGGCTTTTGACTCTTTTTCTACGAGCGCTACTTTGTACCCAAAATAGGCGGCTTTAACTGCTGCTTTTTCCCCTGCAGGGCCAGATCCAAGGACGATGAGGTCATAAGTATAGTCGTGCATAGGGGTATCCTTAGTATTATAACGGGAGTGTTAGTCCTTCATAAGCTGCCTGTATTTGGCAGGTCAGCCCACACTCGCGCATGATTGTTTGGTGTAAGTTTAGCTTTTGCAAAAGTATCACGTCGTTGTGGGACGGGTCGTGATGCGTGAAGACCCAATTGGTGATTCCGGCGTGTTTGATTAAGACAGCTGCATTGGAAATTGAAGAGTGCCCCCAGCCTACTTTTTGGCGATACTCTTCGGGAGTATACTGCGCTTCGTGGACGAGGACATCGCACCCCTGAAAGAAGGTGATAAGGGATTGGTGGGGGTCTAGCAGCAGGTGGTGTCTATCGATTAGATTTGGGTGGCCATGGTAGCCCACAAGGACTTCGTTATCTGTGACGTAGCCAATGGTTTGTCTTTTTGATTTAATTTTAAAGCAAAGGGTGGCTCCTGGGTGGGAGCTATAGGCATGATCGATTTCTACATCGCCAATTTTAACGGGGTTGCCAATAGAAAGGGTGTGAAAGATAAACTTTGCCTGCATCTCTTCGAGGCGAACAGGAAAGTAATCACGGTCTAACATCCCTGTAAATAGCTCTTGGATCGACTTCCCAAACCCTTTAGGGGCATAGATATTGATGGTGCAGTTTTTGACGTAGACAGGAGCAAAAAACGGAAAGCCAATGATATGGTCCCAGTGGGTATGGCCAATAAAGAGGTGGATCTCTTTGAGGTTTTCTTTGAGGACTTCATTGCCTAGCTGCCTGATGCCTGTACCTGCATCAATAATGATGAGGTGGTCTTTTTGCCGCACCTCTAGACACGGGGTATTTCCTCCATATCGGTAATATTCTAGGCCAGAAACTGGGATTGAGCCGCGAGTTCCCCAGAATCTGATATAGTCAGGTACTGAGTTTGTCTGAGGGTTGTACAGCTCTTGTGTGTTTAGGTAGCGCTCGGAATAGGCGGGGAAGGGATCGGGTGTAAGCCTGTCTTCAAAAAAATCCTTTGCGACACGTAGGACAAGAGAGGTGTCGAGCGGCTTTGGTAGGTAGTAGTCGGCCCCATTTTCGATGGCCGTTTGGTAGTCCTGAATGAGCATCTTGCCCGTCATGATGATGACGCCGATCTCTTTGGTTTCAGGTTTGCTTTTGAGTTCTCTAAGGATATCCATTCCGTGGATCTTGGGGAGCATCAGGTCTAGGAAGATGAGCTTAGGCTTGTGTTTATGAATAAGTTCAAGACACTGCTGCCCATCTACGGCAGAGATTGTCTTGTACCCTGCCTTAGAAAGAAGAGCTGTGAGCGTGCTCGAAATGTAATAGTTGTCATCCGTAATGAGGATTAGTCTAGCAGACCCTTTCATTACCCCATCCTTTCTGAAAAAAAACTACCCACTCTGTACTAGATATTACATTAACACATCAAAAGAAAGTTTTAAAGTCCGAAGGTGGAAATCGGGGGAGGGCAGCGACCAGCCAATGGACGAAATGGACGCTATGGTTTTAATATTAAATTTTTTAAACACAGAGAGCACAGACTCGACTTTAGGCTTTCTGTAAAATTTTGAATATTTTTTATCAAAAAAAAGGCAAATCTTTATAAGTTAACTTTTTTTCTATCACGAATCAAAGGTATCTTATGTTCGATTTGCCTACAGCAATGCTAACTGTTCTATCTATCTATTTTCTCTGTGTTTCAAAAACATTAATACCAGTTTTTTTTAACCACAGAGGCACAAAGAACACAGAGAAAATACAAAAAAGATTTGTTTTTAGTGGATTATACTGGCAATGGGGTTGTTTTTCTGTTTTTAGTAGGGATTGAAATTATCCATTTTGTCCATTAGCTGGGCAACGCTTCTTATGGTTGTTCAGGGGATTTGCGGCTTTCAGCTTTGATCTTTCTGGGCTTAGCTCCATCTGCTGGGCCTACAATTCCGTTGTGTTCAAGCTGGTCCATTAAGCTGGCAGCTCTTGCATATCCAATTTTAAGCTTTCTCTGGAGAAAGGTAGTTGAGGCGTTACCCGTGCTGATGACGATGTCAAAAGCTTGCTGGTAGAGGCTATCGCTCTCTTTTGCAAAGGAGGCGTTCTCTTGCTCTCTTTCGTTTAGCTCAGCAAACGATGGGATGAGGTAGTTGGGGGGCATCTGCTTACAAATGAAGGCGACAACGCGGTTGATGTCTTCATCTCGAACGAAGGCTCCTTGCGCGCGAATAAGATGAGACGATCCTGGGGGGAGGAAGAGCATATCCCCGTTGCCTAAAAGTGTCTCTGCTCCAGTTTCATCGAGGATGATCTGGCTGTTTATGCGGCTGGCGACTTTAAAGGCGATTCGTACAGGGAAGTTTGCTTTAATAAGACCGGTAATGACCTCACGTGAAGGACGCTGCGTGGCGATAATCAGGTGGATCCCGACGGCTCTGGCCATTTGGGCGATTCGGGCAATAGGCGTTTCAATGTCACTTGCCGAGACCATCATGAGATCTGCAAGCTCGTCGATGATGGCAACAATGTAGAACATCCGGAGGGGGATTTCTCCGCTGATCGCTTTTTCTAATTCAAGATCGGGCTTTCGGTGATTGAAGGCAACGATATGGCGGACGCCGACTTGCTTTAAGATTTCATAGCGCCTTTCCATTTCCTTTACGAGCCACTTTAAAGCCGTGTATGTCGCTTCTGGCTCTGTGATCACAGGGGCGATCATATGAGGAAGGTCGTTGTAAGCGGTGAGTTCAACTTTTTTAGGGTCGATCATCAGCAGTTTGACTTCATCTGGAGCGGCATTCATCAAGATAGACATGACGATGGTATTGATGCAAACCGACTTTCCAGAGCCTGTTGCCCCTGCAATAATGCAGTGAGGCATTTTTACGAGGTCATAAGCAACGTTGTCTCCGTTGACCGTCTTGCCGAGGAGGATGGGGATGTGAAGTTTGTTAGAGCTTTTTTGGTAGGTCGAAAGCATCTCTTTGAAGCTCACTTCACCAGAGCGAGGGTTGGGCACCTCGACACCTACAGCAGCCTTGCCAGGAATAGGGGCGAGAATCCGGATCGACTTAGCCTCCATGTTGAGGGCAATGTCATCGGCAAGGGTTTTTATTTTCTGAACTTTTACGCCGACTGCAGGGTGCACTTCAAAGGAGGTAATAGTAGGGCCGCAGTTGATGTCGCCTACTTTTGCTTCGATGCCAAAGCTGAGGAGTGTCTCTTCAAGGAGCTTGGCTTGACGGAGGAGATCTTTTTTCATGAGCTGCGGATCTATCGAAGCACCTTGTGTCAGGAGCGATAGGGGGGGGGGCTGATAGTTGCTAAGCGGAGCTGCCGCAGGGCGTGGCAAGGCTTCTTTAGAGGCCGGAGGGGCTGACTTCCGAGGTGGGGGATCTATGATTGCCCCTAAACTCTTTGGCACCTGCGAAGAGGGTTTGGAGAGAAACGTCTCTGGGTCTGGAAAGAATGGGGAAAACTGACGGTCTTTCTCGATTGCAAGAGAGGGGCGTAAAAGGGCCCGTGAGAGAGGTTCATCATCGAATTCTAGAAGTGACGCGCCGCGAATAGAGCGGCTCTGTTCTGGTAATGCAGGCTCTGGCGCTAGGAGGCTGACAAATCTTTGCCAGAGACTTGGGCTAGTCTCTGCACTTCCGGGGGGCTCTTTAGAGAGCTCTTCTTTTGCGGAGGGGAGCTGCTTGTTAATGTAGTCGAGGATCCGCTTTAGAAGGGTTTCGGTTAGAAGTAAAAAGCTCACCACAAAAAATAGACTAAAGACAAGAGTTGTTCCCACATTGCTAAGAAGGTGCTGGAGGCTCATTACTGGAAGGTCGGCAAATAAGAAGTAGATGGGAACGCCGCCGAGATTGTAGCGCATTTGATGGTAGGGCCAGGGGTCGTGAACAATCATAGCTTCGGTGTAGACGATTTTATGGAAGAAAGCGCTTAGGGAGGGTTGTGTGTCTGCAAGGATGTTGAGGAGCACGCATAGAGCGCCAAGCATGACACAGAAATAAAAGGTTTTTAAGGGGTAATGCTCGAGCGGTTTATTGCAGAGAAGCTGCCAACCCGTCCAGCCGATGTAGATGAGGATGAGGTAGCTTGCAAGGCCAAAGGTGTACATGAACGTCCAGCCAATACAGTAGCCCATTAAGCCGAGCCAGTTGGAGGAGGGGTTTTGGAAAGAGAAGCTTACGAGGCAAAGAACAAGCAGGACGTCAAGGGCAAGAAGAAGTAGCCCCTTGACCTCTCGGAGGAGTTTTGGAGGTATTTCACTCTTTTTTTTGCTTGTCGCTTTCACCGGTAGTTCTCGTTTAGTTCCCATTTGCTTCTTTTACCATCACAGAGAATAAAATTCTTTTGACATTGCAAGTTTAAGAGGTTGTCTGAGGTAACGCGCTTTTCCCATAATTCTTCACTAGCCTTTCTCTTTCTCGGTTTTTTTTCTCTCTGTGTTCTCTCACGCCTCTGTGTTTCAAAAATTCTAATATTTGGTTTTTTTGAAACACAGAGGCGTGAGAGAACACAGAGAAAATACAAAAAAGGTTTCTTGATTGTTTTCAATGGGTTACGCAGGAAATGCCTACAGAAACAACGTGACACTAACACCTAGAAGCAAACAATACCAGGCAAAGGGGAGGAGCGTCCCTTTTTTTATAAAGCGCAGCAGAAAATTCAGGGTGAGAAAGCCAACGGCAAATGAGGTCACAAATCCAATAATGTAGTGGGGGGCTTCTACGCCAATACCTACGTTGGGGTCGCTAATCAGCGACTTCATTTCAACGAGGGCTCCTCCGCAAATTGTGGGAATTGCCAGTAGAAAAGAAAAGCGAACGGCATCTTCGAGGTTCCAGCCCATGATGCGCGCGCCTGAAATTGTTAAGCCGCTGCGAGAGATGCCAGGGATAAGTGCAAAGGCCTGAAAAATGCCGATGCACAGGGCATCGCGGTAGCTTTTAGAGTTCTTGAGAGCTTCGGGACGTTGGAGCCATTTTGATGCTTTTTCTCCTAGAAAGAGAATGAGCGCTGTTGTGATGAAAAAGTAACCTAGATATTCGGGGTGGTTGGCGGCTTCTTTGATGGTCCCAAGTAGCGGATAGAGGGGGAGGAGCGGGGAGAGCGCTACGAGGAGCAGCCAAAGTTTAGTTCGTTCTTGTTTGACAAACACAATATTCAAAAGGTCTTTGCGGAAGACAATGATAACCGCTAGTAGAGTTCCTAGGTGGCAAACTAAGTTAAATGGAATGTAATTTTTTAAATTTGGAAGGCCTAAAAGGATTTGGGCTAATTCCAGATGTCCAGAAGAGCTTACAGGGAAAAACTCTGTAATGCCTTGAATAATGCCAAGCAATAAAGCGTGAAAGAACGTCACTCCTATCTTCTCCTGTAAAAAGTTTTTTTAGAAAAGTTCTGAGAGTGGGAATTTAGCTACAAGGCATGTTGAAGGGAAGAAAAAAAATAAAAAGGGGAGAGGAAAATGGGCGATCGACGGGACTCGAACCCGCGACCCTCGGAACCACAATCCGATGCTCTAACCAACTGAGCTACGATCGCCACATGTCGTAAAAAAATGGCTTTTAATTTAAGTGGCTTGTCGATTAATTGTCAACGCCTCAAAATGACAAGCATGAATAGTACTTTAAAAATACTTCGGACCTGTTCTCGCGAATCGTTTAAGACTATTAAGTCGTTTTCAGCTAAGAGGAGTATATCCTTAGAAAGTGGATGAGTTTTTTCTGTGCCTGGACGGTGATTGTCGCAAGTTTTGCTTGTTATGCAGATACATATGTTAACGCCCCAGTGGTTAACCTATTTGAAAAGGGAGAGGATAATGCAGATGTCGAAACGCAATCCATCTATGGAACTATTGTTCAGGTAGTAGCTAAGGGGCAGGGCGATTGGGTAAGAGTCGCAACGCCAGATCAAGATCAGGGCTGGATGAAGAGCTCAGAGCTTATTGAGAAAGTTGAGTATGCTAAAAAAGCGCCAATATGCAGAGTTTCTAGCGTTGTTGCGCCTGTCTATCGCCAGGCAGATACAGCTGTTGGGCTTCCGCTTCTTAAGCTTCCTTTTGAGACTCGGTTGGAAATCATTGATCCAGTGCGCGGCAACCCCCGCCCTAAAGGACGGGGTTTGCCGCGCACTGGATCAATGATTTCGTACAGTCCTCGACATGTGGAGGACTGATGAAAGCTAGGACAAGTCCCAGCACTCCAAAGAGCTTCGCTTCCGCTCGCTCCTACTGAATCGCTCTTGCATAGGTTTGGTTTTTGTTAGTAGAGGAGCATTTTGGTGTTGCAGAGGCAAGAGGGCTCGTCCAGGATGTCGACGATAGCTTGGAGCCAGTCTTCGCTGCGATTTAGGGCGGGTGCCCTCCAGGCATTTAGCCCTTGCTCTCTTATAACAGTCATGTACTGCTCTTCAACTTCAAAGAGCGTTTCGACATGGTCTGAGGTAAAGCTTATCGGCACGAAGACAATGTTTGGGCGCCCTTGGTGCCATGTGTTTACATCTTTACACACGTCTCTTGTATAAGGCTGAATCCACTCTTCTGGACCAAACTGCGACTGGTAACTGATTCTTCCGAGTGTTTTAGGGAAGGCCTTCATTACAAGGCGAAACGAAGCTTCGCACTCTTGCTGGTACACATCGCCCATTTTCACAAAGCTTTTAGGAATGCCGTGAGCAGAAAAGAGCAGCACGGTTTCTTCTTGTTTAAGTCCGCTTTTATCGAGAAATGTCTGAATGCCGCTTTGCTGCGCTCGAATGAACGCAGGGTGCGAGGCGTAAGAGCGGATCCAACTCATCTTTCCTACGATCTTTTTGGGTAGATAGTTCGTAAACCAACGGGCAACACTTCCCGTTGTGGCGTAGGTGAATTGGGGGAACATCGGAAAGATGACGTATTCGTCATAATTAGAGCTTCTAATGGCATTGAGGAAGGCTTGCTGCGTTTTTGGTAGGTAGCGATGGAAGGTGTAGACGGGTGTGTCTATCTGCCCGCGTAGCCAGTCAGCCACAGCTTCGGTATCTGCATAAATAGGAGAGCCCCCTCCAATTTTTGCATAATCTTCTCGTACAGTAAGCGCCCTTTTTCTGGCGACTCTCCCAAAAACCCAGTTATGAAGAAGTTGTGGAAGGCGCGTCCGGATGACGTCTTTGTCGGTTAGAAGCGTCGTGAGGAAGAGTTCGACCTCGTTTAAATCGCGGGGGCCGCCAAAGTTGGCAATGATCGTGCAGGTATTGGATTTAGGCATGGTCATAAAAAAGTAGTAAAAGGTAAGAGTTATGAATGTTATGTTATGCAGTTATACAGTTAGGCAGGGGTAAGTTGTGAGTAAATTTATTCAAGATTCATATTGGCGAGTTGTTTGGCGGCAGTTCGTGGGTCACCGCGTTGGGGTTGCAGCTCTTGTCGTTTTTGCTGTTTTTGTTCTTATTGGCCTTTATGCTCCTTTCCTTGCTTCAAGCAAACCTTTTATTGTTAATTGCGATGGGCATTGGTACTTCCCTCTTTTTCGTTACCTTTTCTATTCTGGGTTTTATACCAAGCCAATCGATATTTTTTTTAACTTGCTGATGTTCATTATCCCTCTTTGGGGTATTTCCATCTGGCTTTTGAGCCGACTTGCAAACGCTTCTTGGAAGAGGGTGACTGCTTTCTTTTTGGTGGCGCAGGTTGGGCTCTTTCTCTATTTGGCTTTTGGCCCTTCAAGAGATCCTGCGAGTGACCCGGCGCTTAATTTAGCCCGCCAGGATGCGACGCAGGAGATGCGTTTTGGTGATGGGCTTTCTGCTACCACTTCGGCAGATCCATTGCTTTCTGGTTTGTCTCGCTATCCGGATTGGAATTTCGAGCTTAAGTACATGACCCCTTATGCACAACTAAATGCTTTTCTGCGCTATCAGCAGCGCAAAGATCAGCATCAGCACTTTGCAAAATATGGCGATATTTATTCTAAAGAAACAGGAAGGCAGACCCTCCCGACGCTTTGGGAGCTGGACCGTCTTCATGATGGTGAAGAGATCTCTCGTGAAGAGAGCTCGATTGAACAGACAGCCTCAGAATATGAGCAGGCAAAGAAAGAGTTGCCTGCGTTAATAGAGGCGTACCGCCCATTTTCTGAGGCTTTTCAGAAGGCTGCACAGGTGAAAGAAGAGGCCTCTTTAAAAGTGCGCTCTCTTGAAGAAAAACAGCGGCAAATGTTTGCCTGGACAGCTCAAAAGGACTCTCCGGAGATTATAAAGGCTCGAGAGGAATACCGGGATGCGGAACAAGCCTTTGCAGCGGAGTCTGAAAGATCTGTGAATTTCCGCGCGCCACTTGTTCATGCGCGCGGGATTGTAGAGAGGCATGATAAGGCAGAGCAAAAGATCGCGTATGCCAAACAGCGGCAGGAGTGGTTAGAAAGCTCTGATGGCCGTTTGGCTTATCGATTAATGCCTTTTGTTAGACACATTCATTGGGAAGAGGATGCTGGAGGCGAGCAAAGTCTTAATAAGTACGTCGACTGGTGGGAGCTTACACGCATCAACCGGAAGGATCTTGTCGCTGCCCTGATTTTTGGGGTGAGGGTTTCTCTTGTTGTCGGGATTACTTCTGTTTTTCTAGCGCTGCTTATCGGCGTTCCTGTCGGGGCTCTTTCGGGCTACTATGCAGGGAAAATGGATATTATTGTTTGCCGTTTAATGGAGATCTGGGAGGCGATGCCAACGTTTTTCATGTTATTGATGATTGTTGCCGTCACTCAGAGCAAGTCTGTTTTTTTGGTGATCGTTATTTTGGGGGTCTTTGGCTGGACGAGCTTTGCCCGTTATGTTAGAGGAGAGAGCTTAAAGCAGCGCAACCTCCCTTATGTGGATGCGTGCCGTTCGATAGGCTTTCGCAACCGGCGCATTATTTTTTCTCATATTTTGCCCAACGCCATTCCTCCGCTGCTCACCCTTCTTCCTTTTGCGATGATGGGAGCAATTACAAGTGAGGCGGGGCTGTCGTTTTTGGGTTTAGGGGAAGAGGGAACAAGCTCTTGGGGTGTTTTAATGGATGAGGGGCGGACAGCCTTTCCTGGGGAGAGCTATTTGCTCTGGCCGCCGGCTCTTGTGCTAACGGTGCTGCTTGTGGCAATTGCTTTGATTGGAGATGCTTTGCGCGACTCTGTCGACCCCAAGCTCCGCAAGTAAGGAAAGCAAATAGGCTTTGCCCAGAAGAGAATGGATACTAGTGTCCATTTCCTCGATTTGCTACACTCTCCTGTTTTAAAATGGATTTCATATGACAAAGTCTTCGAGCTCGCCTCTTCCAAATCAACTTCTTATTGGCGCGCACACATCGGCAGCTGGCGGCGTACACAACGCCCTTAAAGAGGGAAAGAGCATTGGCGCTACAACCGTCCAGCTTTTTACCAGCAATCAAAAGCAGTGGGCGGGCAAGACATTTGCAAAAGAGGACATTCAGCTCTGGAAGAAGACTCTTGAGGAGACCGGCCTTCGAGAGATCATGAGTCATGACAGTTACTTGATTAATCTTGGCGCTCCCGACCCAGACAACCTACAAAAGAGCCGCAAGGCTTTTGCAGAAGAGATTAAACGGTGCACGCAGCTAGAGCTTGCCTACCTCAACTTTCATCCAGGGGCGGCTCTCAAAGAGGGTGCAGAGAAGTGTCTAAACCTTATTGTCGAAAGCTTGCTCGAGACAGCGCCTCTTCTTGAGGGGGCTCCTACAAGGCTTCTTCTAGAGGCAACTGCAGGGCAAGGCTCAAGTATCGGCGCTAAGCTCGAAGAGCTTGCCTACATTATAAACGGCGTAAAAAAAACGGTCCCTATTGGTGTGTGCATCGATACTTGCCATATTTTTGCTGCCGGCTATGACATTCGAACAGCAGAGGCGTGGGACAAGACGCTCAAAGAATTCGATCGTATCGTAGGGCTTAAACATCTTTATGCTTTTCATGTGAACGATTCGCTCAAAGATTTAGGGTCAAGAGTCGATCGCCATTCGGCTCTTGGCGCCCCTGAGGGGAGGATCGGTTTAGAATGCTTTAAAGTGCTTATGAACGATCCTAGAACAAAACATCTCCCCAAGTATTTAGAAACTCCCGGAGGGCCGCCTTTATGGCAGGAAGAAATCAAGCTCCTCCGCTCAATGTATAAAGGATAGAAGTAATGCGTACAAAGATCCGGAAGATTCGTGAAGCAGATCAAGGTGGCCTTTCTTTTGTTGATCAAGAGCACACTATTAGAGGATGGGTGAGGACCGTGCGCTCTCAAAAGAGTTTTACCTTTGTTGAGGTGAACGATGGCTCTACCCTTTCTAACTTCCAGGTAATTGTCGACCCTTCGCTTCCTGATTATTCGGGGATTACAGCGCAGCTTGTGACCGGCGCTTCGGTGTCGATTACAGGAAAGATTGTGGCAAGCCCGGGCAACAAGCAGAGTGTTGAGCTGGTGGCCTCTAAGGTGACGATTGTTGGTTCTTGCGATCCTTCGACTTATCAGCTGCAGAAGAAGCAGCACTCTTTTGAGTTCCTTCGAACAATTGCCCATCTGCGCCCTAGAACGAACACGATTGGAGCTGTCGCACGGGTCCGCAGCGCCCTGTCTTTTGCGATTCATCGCTTTTTTCAGGAGCGTGGATTTCTCTATCTCCATTCGCCAATCATTACTGCCTCCGACTGTGAAGGGGCGGGCCAGATGTTCCGGGTGACGACTCTTAATGATTCCAAGCCACCAAGGAACGAATCGGGCGAGGTGGACTATACCAAAGACTTCTTTGGCAAGCCGGCCTATTTGACGGTCTCAGGGCAGTTAAATGGAGAGATTTATGCGTGCGCTCTTTCGGATGTTTACACGTTCGGGCCGACCTTCCGCGCTGAAAATTCGAATACATCGCGCCACCTTGCAGAGTTTTGGATGATTGAGCCTGAGATGGCTTTTGCTGATCTTAAGACGAACATGGACTGCGCGGAAGAATTCTTAAAGTATGTTTTAAAATACCTGCTTGATCACTGCCACGAGGACATGAAGTTCTTTGATCATCGTATTTCCAAAGGAATTGTGAAGTCTATTGAAGATGTGATTGTAACTCCCTTTGAAAGGTTAACCTACACAGATGCAGTTGAAATCCTCCAGAAGGCTCCGGTCTCTTTTGAGTTTCCTGTGGAGTGGGGGGCAGATCTCCAGTCAGAGCATGAGCGGTACCTTGCGGAGCAGTACTTCAAGAAACCGGTGATCCTTACTGATTATCCCAAGGAGATCAAGGCTTTTTACATGCGCGCTAATGAAGATGGAAAGACTGTCGCGGCAATGGATGTCTTGGTGCCAAGAGTTGGGGAGATCATTGGGGGGAGTCAGAGAGAGGAGCGTCTTGAAGTGCTTGAAGGTAAGCTGGATGCGATGAGTCTGCCTCGCGAGGCTTATTGGTGGTATCTGGAACTTAGAAAGTATGGCTCTGTCCCTCACGCAGGGTTTGGCCTTGGCTTTGAGCGGCTCATTCAGTTTGCCACCGGCATGGAAAACATCCGCGACGTGATCCCTTTCCCTCGCTACCCCGGCAACGCCGACTTCTAGCCCTGCTGCTAGCAGTCGAGCAGTTTGTCTTTAGTGTGTAACGTGGGCCGTCCCGGCTTCCTATTTACGTGTCTTTTGCTTGACAATGTTTAACCCAGAGGGGCTTACCTAAGGAGCGAGCGAAGCAAAGCTCTTTGGAGTGCTGGGACCTGTCCTAGCTTTGTTAGGACTCGACATGTCGAGTCCACTGAACCTTAGCAGGCCTGAGTATGTGTCTGGCCCTCGACATGTTGAGGGGTCGTAGGCGCGGTAACTTGCTATGATTAAATGGACTCGACATGTCGAGTCCTAACAAAGCTAGGACAGGTCCCAGCACTCCAAAGAGCTTTGCTTCGCTCGCTCCTTAGGCAAGCCCCTCTGGGTTAAATATTGTCAAGCAAAAGATACGTAAATAGGAAGCCGGGACGGCCCACGTTACCTTCTGGAGAGGGCTAACGCTTTTTTAGCATAATTTTTTCCTTTTTGATTTTTACTGAAGCTTAAAGAGCTTTGCACCTCGCTCGCTCCCTAAATTTCCGACCAGTGCAATCGTCTTCTTAAGATGTTAGATGCGCTGCTGCTCGAGAGGGCGGTGCTCGAGAGGACGGGAGGGGTAGACAATCGAAGAGCTCTCTTGCCGCACCCAGAAGCTTTTGATGTAGCGCTTGACCCCTTCGCGGATGCTGTTTCCAATAAAGGCGATTTGGTCTTCTTTAAGCCGCCTGTGTTTATCAACGGCTTGGTTGAGCTGGTCGATATTAAGGAGTGTAATGTCAGGATGCAGCCCCACTTTTGGGTCAACGTTACGAGGGACACTCAAATCAAGCACCAGTTTCTTTTCTCCCGTTAAAGTACAAAGCTCCTTGCTGTTTGCTAAGTAGTAAGGGGACTTGGTGCCGAAAATTGCGATGTCATATTCGGGCCAGAAAGGAAGACGTTCCCAAGAAAGGGGGGTGACTCCCTCTTCAGAGGTGAATGTCAGCAGGTTTTCTTGCGATCTATTGCAACAGGTGATGTTAGCGATCTCCTTTTTCTTGAAGAAGCGCAAGATCTTTGCATTGACCTCAGAAACCCCCACGAACAAGATTTTTCTAGATTGCAGGTCGGGAAACTTCTCTTTTCCGGCGTTGTAAACAGCCTCTTCTAGGCTTGGCATGTTGCTTGAAAGTCCCATGGAAGAGCGGATGTGCTTTCCCATTTGCAGGCACTTCTGGAATAGAAAATGGAGCTGACTGGGGATTGTCGTGTGGCTTGCAGTTTTCTCGTAAGCGGTTTTGACCTGCCCTTGAATTTCCGTTTCAGCAATGAGGGCACTGTCCATGCCGCTTGTGACTCTTGCCAGGTGGGCAAAGCATTCGTAGCCGAAGTAGGAGTAGAGACGGTGCTCAAAAGGCTCTTGAACTTCTTGTCTGATGACCTTCAAGATGTAGCTGTGGGTGATGGCAAGGTCTTCGGAGCTGAAGTAGATTTCTGTGCGGTTACATGTGGAGAGAAGGACAAAGGCTTGGCTGCCATGAGAGGAATTACCTGCTAAGAACCGCTTTTGGCATGCTTTGGCGATAAGTTCGCGCAGGGCGAGCTCTGCTATCTTGTGATTGATTCCGACTACCCCCACACGCATGCTGCTAGTTCCGTAAAGAGTTTTTTTGCCGTTAGAGAAGAAGACGGTGATGCTCTTCTCTGAGTTTTATCCATTTTTATTATTTATCACATACTTAAAAAGTTCTCTTCAGAAGGCGCCGCTTATTTTGCTTTCGCAAGAGGCACCTCTGGAATGATTTTAGTCAGCAGAGTGCGCAGCTCACCGACGCCAAGCCACTGAGAGTTAGTGTCAGAGGCATAAATGAAGTTGTCTTGCAGTCGCTTCCCTTCTTTTTCTAACCGCGCGCGCGTTGCTTGATGGAAGCCATACTTGGCCGCTTCTGGGGCAATTACATAGTGCCCATCAAGCTCAAATGAGTGGCGTGAGTCCTCAGCACAAATCATCAGTTCATGAAGTTTTTCTCCTTCACGAATGCCACAAATTTTCTGAGGAGTTTCGGGCGAGAGCGCTTTGGCAAGGTCAGTGATTTTCATGCTAGGGATTTTGGGAACGAAGATTTCTCCGCCGCCCATTTGAGAGAAGCACTTAACGACAAAGTCTACCGCTTGATCGAGCGTAATCCAAAAGCGAGTCATCCGTGCATCAGTAATGGGGAGTGCAGCGGTTCCTTCTGTGATGATTTGTTGCCACAGAGGAAGGATGCTCCCTCTACTTCCTAAAACATTGCCGTAGCGGACGACGGAAAATTTTGGATAGCCTCGCTTCCCTATATAGGCGTTACCTGCGACAAAGAGCTTGTCAGAGCAAAGCTTTGTTGCTCCGTAGAGGTTGACGGGGTTAACAGCCTTGTCTGTCGAGAGGGCGATGACCTTTTTAACGCCGCAATCTAAAGCGGCATCAATAATATTCATGGCTCCCTGGACGTTTGTCTTCACAAATTCTGAAGGGTCATATTCAGCAGCGGGTACTTGTTTTAAGGCAGCCGCATGTACAACCATATCGACATCTCTAAAAGCTCTAAGAAGACGGTCTTTGTCTCTGACATCTCCTAAAAAGTAGCGGAGCTTGCTATGGGAAAAAATAGGGTCTTTTTGTCTCATTTCCCATTGTTTCCACTCGTCTCGGCTAAAAATAATTACTTTTTCTGGTTCATAATCTGTAAGAACGCGACGGGCAAATGCCTGACCAAAACTCCCAGTTCCTCCCGTGATGAGGATCGTCTTGTTCTTTATTTCAGCGCTAAGCGCAGACTCTTTCATGAGTTTTCCTTTATTAGTCTTTTTCCTATAGTGCTCTGAATTGCGACTTCTTGGAGCGTTAGCTGTCCAAAGTCCCATTTTCAGCTAAGAGGAGTATATGCTCACAGAAATAGCAAATTTTTTGTTATTAGCAAAGGGCTGGTTTTAGATGCAACCTGCCTTTACGCAAGTAGCTACACCAGTAGCCGCCCATACAACGATGATTTAAATTCGGGAAGCACCTCATGGCTAAAGAATATAATGAAAATGCTGTGCAGACATTGGATGCGCTTACTCACATTCGCCTTCGTACAGGAATGTACATCGGTCGTTTAGGCGACGGTTCACATCTTGACGACGGCATCTATATTTTGCTCAAGGAGGTCATCGATAATAGCATCGATGAATTCATCATGGGGCATGGTTCAACTGTGACTGTAGAGGTGGATCACGAGGAAGGACGAGTAAAAATCCGCGATTACGGCAGAGGGATTCCTCTAGGAAAGGTGCTTGAATGCGTTAGCCAGATTAATACAGGTGCTAAGTACAACGACGACGTATTTCAATTCTCGGTTGGATTGAATGGGGTGGGAACAAAGGCTGTAAACGCTCTTTCTAGCCACTTCCTTGTCCGTAGCTACCGTGAAGGAAAGTATGTTGAGGGTCGTTTTTCTGCAGGAGTATTGCAAAAAGAGTCTAAGGGGTCTACGACAGAGCCGAATGGAACGTATGTTGAGTTTGTTCCTGACCTCGAAATTTTCAAGAAGTATCGCTTTTTGCCAGAATACGTTCTAAAGAGACTCTGGTACTACGCTTATCTCAATCGCGGGCTGTCTATCCATTACAACGGGCAAGTGATTGAGTCAAAAAACGGGCTGCTTGACCTGCTCAATGCAGAGGTCTCTTCTGAAGATCGTTTATATGAGCCGCTCCATTTTAGCAGCAAATCGCTTGAATTTGCCTTATTGCATACCCAAAGCTATGGGGAGACCTATTTCTCATTTGTCAATGGACAGTACACGGTAGATGGAGGGACTCACCTTTCTGCTTTCCGCGAGGGGATCCTTAAGGGCGTTAACGAGTTTGCGAAGAAGAGCTTCCAGGGAGTAGACGTCCGAGAAGGGGTCGTTGCTACTGTACTTGTGCGAGTAAAAGATCCTGTTTTCGAATCGCAAACAAAAAACAAGCTCAGTAATACAGAGCTCCGAGCAACTGTTGTCCAAGAAACCAAGGACGCTGTTGCTGAGCTTCTTTATAAGAACGTCGAGTGTGCTAATTCGATTATTCAGAGGATCGCTTTTAACGAAAAGCTCCGCAAAGACTTAGCCGCCGTTAAAAAAGAAGCGAAGGAAAAGCAGAAGAAGATCTCTTTCAAAATCCCTAAACTCCGGGACTGCAAGCACCATTTTAATGATGGGACGCTGCATGGGGCAAAATCGGTTATCTTCCTTACAGAAGGGGAATCTGCAAGCGCCTCTGTTGTTGCTACCCGTGACCCATTGACTCAGGCAGTATTTTCTTTGCGCGGGAAGCCTTTGAACGTCTTTGGGTTAAAGCTTGATCAGCTTTATAAAAACGAAGAGATGTTTAATCTTATGAACGCTCTCAATGTCGAAGATGATATTGCGAACCTTCGGTATAGTAAGGTGATTCTTGCAACCGATGCCGATGTCGATGGAATGCACATTCGCAATCTGTTGATTACTTTCTTCCTCACCTATTTCGAAGCTCTTGTAGTAAATGGGCACCTCTATATTTTAGAGACCCCGTTGTTTAAGGTTAGGAATAAGGATAAGACGCTCTATTGTTATTCTCAGGAGGAGTGTGATAAGGCCTCAAAAATCCTTCAAAAAGGGCTTGAAATAACTCGTTTTAAAGGACTTGGAGAGATTTCTCCGCACGAATTTAAGCAGTTTATCGCAGAAGATATCCGCTTAATTCCGGTGACGATCAATGCGTTTTCCGATATCCGTCCAACTTTGGAATATTACATGGGAAAAAACACCCCTGCTCGGCGTGAGTTTATTATGAAGAACTTGATCAATGAAAATCTTTTAAAGACTCAGGCACTTGCGAAGTAGTGTCTTTTTCTTAAAGACGTTGTGGTGGAAATTTTAATAGATTAAGGAAGCGGGCACATGGAAGATTTTAAGCTGTTGATGCAGACGAACTACATCAAGTACGCCTCATATGTTATTTTGGAAAGAGCTATTCCAGATGTGGTCGATGGCCTTAAGCCTGTTCAAAGACGTATTTTATACACACTTCATCGAATGGATGACGGGAAGCTCCATAAAGTGGCAAACGTCGTTGGACAAACAATGGCATTGCACCCTCACGGCAACGCTCCTATTAGCGAAGCTTTGGTGAACATTGCCAACAAGGGATTCTTGCTCGATCGCCAGGGCAACTTCGGCAACCTTCTTACGGGAGACCCTGCAGCTGCCGAGCGTTATATCGAGACGCGCCTCTCACCACTTGCTAGGGAGACGATGTTCAACCGCGATTTAACAGCCTTCTTGCCCTCTTATGATAGTAGGCACCAAGAGCCTATCTGCCTCCCTGCAAAGGTGCCCGTCCTTCTATTGCATGGTGCTGAGGGGATTGCAGTCGGAATGGCAACGCGCATTTTCCCACATAACTTTGTTGAGCTTCTCGAAGCGGAGATCGCGATTCTTGAAGACAAACCGTTCTTTTTGGTGCCTGACTTTCCTAGCGGGGGAATCATGGATGCTGCCAATTATGACAAAGGGAAAGGGAAGGTCAAACTTCGCGCTAAGATGTCTATTCGGAACGAAAAGACGATTGTTATCGAAGAGGTTTGCTACGGGACAACCACCGAATCGCTTATTCGCTCCATTGATGAGGCAGCTAAAAAGGGGAAAGTCAAGATCGACGCGATTCATGACTACACAGCTGAAAAAGTGGAAATCGAAATCAAGCTTCCACGTGGTCAGTATGCCGAGAGCGTTCTTGACGCACTGTACGCCTTTACCGAGTGTGAGGTGACCCTCCATTCGCAGCCTTTGGTCATTAAGGATGATCTACCTTGGGAGACCGATGTGGATCAGATTCTTAGATTTCATGCTGCCAAGCTGCAGGAATATTTGCGCCGAGAGTTAGAGATCGAGCATGAGCGAATCATGGAGAAGGTCTTTGACAAGACGCTTGAGCAGATTTTTATTGAGAACCGTCTCTATAAGAATATCGAGCAGGTAAAGAGTGTTGAGGCGATTCATCAGGCGATTGAGAAGAGCTTAGTCCCTTATCAAGACAAACTCATCAGAGTCCCCACGCATGACGATAGGGAGCGGCTCCTTGCAATTCCTATTCGCCGGATTTCTCGCTTTGATATCGAGAAGAACCTCGAAGAAATTAAAGCTGATTTAGAGCGCGCCGGTGAGATTGAAAAAGACCTTAAGAACATCAAGAAGTTCACTATCCATTATCTTCAAGGGCTCTTGAAGAAGTATAGAAAATCTTTTGCTCGCCGGACGGTTGTGCAGTTGATCGAAGGTGTTGATCGCAGAGCTATTGAGAGCAAGATGGTCACTATTGGATTCGATAGGGCAAATGGATTTATTGGGACCTCTGTTCAGTCAGATAACTCTTTTGAGTGCACTAACTTCGATAAGGTATTGCTCTTATTTAAAGATGGCAGCTACACGGTTATTCCTATTCCCGATAAACAGTACGTCCACAGTAATGACAATACGGTTGTCTATGTAGGCGTAGCCGATAAGCAAACAGTGCTCTCTGCGGTTTATCGAGACCCCAAGACAGGCTTTGCTTATGCGAAGCGTTTCGTAGTCGACAAGTTCATTATGGAGAAATCTTACAGGTACATAGAGCCGGAGATGGCTTTAGAATACCTGACAAGCCGTCCAAACTATACGGTAGAGATTCACTTTAAGCCGCAGCCACGCCAGAAGGTCTCCTCGCTTATTTTTGAGCTCGACAAGGTGCTTGTCAAAGGAGTCTCGGCTAAAGGGATACGGATCGCTAGCAAGCCTGTAAAAAAGGTTAGCCCCATCCTTATAAAGGCCAATTAGATAAGCAATTTGTCTTTAGTGGGTAGTGACAAGGCATTTACCCTACCTAAAGTCTGAGCCTATCATTTGAGATTTAATCGACTCTACTCCGCTTAGCTGAAAACGGGAGCTTTCGCGCTAGCCCAAATTCCCGTGTTCAGCTAAGCGGAGTATATTAAGACGACTACACGGGTCTGATTTTGTGGAAGTTATTTATGCTCATTGAGTTTCGCCCAAAGTCTAAGACGCTTATCGAGATTTTTGTCGATGAGGAGCTGTGGAATACAGTTCACACCTCGCTGTTTGGCAACAAGCTCCCTCTTCTGGAAAAGTGCTCGACTCTCGAAGAGCTCCAAACCCTCTTTGCCACGTTAGAGAAAAAAGCCGCTAAAGACAACACCCTTTACCACCTTGGAAGACAAAGCCTTTCAGAGGGGCAGGTCCGGCAGAAGCTTGTTAGAAGGCAGGTTTCGGCTGCGGCGATAGAAGAGGTGATCCTTGACTGCCGGCGCCTGGGATACTTAAATGATCTCCAGTGGGCCCAGGGTGTCGTCCGGAAGGAAAAGAGAATCTCTGGCCCTTATCTCATCGCTCAAAAGCTTAAATTTAAGGGGGCTTCTGAGCCTTTAATCAAGAAAGTATTAGAAGAAACCCAGGCTGTTTCCTCCCAAGAAGAGGACATCAGACACCTTATAGAGGGGAGGTACCGCTCAAAAGACCTCACCAACCTTCGGGAAAAGCAAAAGGTAATGGCCTCCCTTCAGCGGCGTGGCTTTTCTTTTGAGAGTATCTGCCGTGCACTGAAGCACGTTCACGATGACCATGCTCATGACTCTATCCAATAATTATTTTATTAATCTCGACAAGTGCTATAATGACAGACCATTAGCTCTACTGCATTTTCGTGAATTTATAAAAATAGGGCCAAAATTATGCCTCCTATTAATCTCAGCGGTGGCGAGCCAGTTTCGCCAAATCCTGATCCGAATAAGTCCATTGAGGATTTAGAAAAAGAGGGCTTTACGGTTAAAAAAGGGTTTACTGACGCCTCTAAAACTTCTGAATACGAGATGATTAGTAAGAAGCAGGGAGAGAAGACGACCAATTGGGAATATCAGAGCCCCATGGATTTAGGCGCTAAAACCAACTGGACGCTTCAGGCTAATCCTACTGAGGTTACGGGGTTTGCCGGCGGGAGGATCCCCAGGAACATCCAAGAGCTCAACCAGCCGCCAACAGAGAACCTCTATAAGGTGCTGATGCTCACCGTTAAGTCTATCGCAATGTCAATAGATCAGAACATGCAACAAGCAAACAAGGAGCTTCTAGCAGACATGAAAGATGATGAATAATTGTCAATTCGGGGCTTAATGGAAGACATACTCCGCTTAGCTGAAAATGGGAACTTGGACGGCGCCAAAGCCCCGGGGCTGAATGATCGCAAGTGCCCTTTGTATTTCTAATACTAAGGCACTTACAATCGTTCAGCCGCGGGAGCTTTCACGCTAGTCCAAGTTCCCATTTTCAACTACGAGGAGTATATGTTTGATGTTCAACTGTTTTTAGGGTTTCTTTTGAATCAGCCACTTCAAAAGAAGCTTTCCGAGCTTTCTCCTGACATAGTTCGCGTATTTCTCAAGAATGGAGGGGAGTACCTCCACGAGACCAATGTTGGGGGAAATCGCTATATTGGCAAGTTTTTAGGCCAGTCTGTTCAGTCTGATAGTCTTGAAGATATTGCTGCTCATATTAAAAGCCTTGCTCTAAGTTTATGGAAAGAGGATGCTATTACCCATCGCCCTTTTGTATTACTATCCGTAATGAACCTATCCCAGTAAAAAGTTTCGATTAATTTTCGGGTTCCTTGGAGCCAAAATCGATGAAAAGTTTTACTGGGATAGGTTCATAGACCATAAATAGGTAAAAAAATAATCATGAGTTCTTTTTCAGAAGCCGAAATCCTTATCGTTGAGGATAAGGAGGCTAACCTCCGTCTCGATAAATTGTTGGTGTTGCACTTTCCCGAGCATTCTCGTACGTACTTTGAGTATCTCATAGAAAATAGGTTTGTTCTTCTCAATGGCAACCCCGTTAAAAAGCGTGAGAAACCAAAGGTGGGCGATGAGGTTTCGGTGCAGTTCGAGCTGCTTCCCGAGATCACTTTAAAGCCAGAGCCCATCGCTCTTGATATTCTTTATGAAGATGAATACTTGATTGCGATCAACAAGCCTCGCGGTTTGGTTGTTCACCCAGCTCCGGGGAACTGGACGGGGACGCTTGTAAACGGCCTTCTTTATCACTGCAAGAATCTTCCTGCGACAACAGAGCCTTGGCGCCCAGGGATTGTCCACCGCCTTGATAAGGACACATCCGGTGTAATTGTAGCTGCCAAGACCATTGCAACCCATCAGCGGCTTGTTGGTTTGTTTTCGCAAAGGGAAGTGCGCAAGATCTATCTGGCTATTTGTGTAGGGAACCCAGGGACGATAGAGATTTCGACGTTTATTGGTAGACACCCAATTCACCGCCAGGAAATGACGGTTTTAGAGGATAAGGGGAAGATGGCTGTGAGTCGTTGCCGTCCTCTTGCTTATGATTCTGAGCTAAGTCTTGTAGAGATTGAGCTTAAAACGGGAAGAACCCACCAAGCGCGCGTTCATATGAAGCATTTAGGAACGCCTATCCTTGGAGATGTTGTTTATGGGGCAAACACTGCTAATAAGAAGTATGGGCTTAGCCAGCAGCTACTTCACGCTGAGCATTTGTCTTGTCCTCACCCAATTACAGGCGTGACCCTTGATCTCAGAGCCCCGATCCCTCAAGACATGCAGAGTTTTATCAAAAGGTTGGGATATGTGCCTCCCGCTACAAAGAGTCAACTATAGGCGAGAAAGCGCGTGGAAGAATTGTTCTTAATGAAGATTCCATTGCTTTATTAGTAGACGGGAAGAATAAAAGTTGAAATCTTTTACTATTGCGACTGTTTTTAAAATTTTAAAATTATTATCCATACATTGAATTTTTCTAGATGAATATTAGAGGGGTTCTGTATTATCATAAGGTGAAGGTATGCGGCGAAACTTTAGTTTCCTTGTGTTTTCATGATCTCTACCCTTTACCACGAAATTCAACGGAAGGTTGAACTATGCAAAACCCAGAAAACTCAGAAAACTCAGACAACTCTTCTCTAGAAAAGAGAAAAGAACCTCTCGATCCTTCTGGTGATTCTCTTGCTCTTAGTCCTCTTAGTGCTTTTGTTACTTATATTGTGAAGAACTTGGTTAAGGAGCACGGTAAAGTTCGTGTTTCTGAAGGGGTTGGCCACCCTACGATTGAGTTCAAACTCTCTGTAGAGAAGTCTGATATTGGCAAAGTAATTGGAAAAAAAGGCAAGACTATCCATGCTATTCGCACCATATTGACATCGGTTGCCAGCCGTTTAGGTCTGCGCGTCAGTCTCGAGATTCTTGAAGAGCCTAAGGATGAAAGCAGATGTGAAAATAGCTGTGAAAATTCAGAAGGAGCTTCACGGTGTGAAATGAAATCAGAGCCCCAAGCTGTCACTTACTCCGATCCTTAAATCGAGTAACTTGAGCGGCGTTAATGATGATTTAAAGAAAAAAAAACCTAACTCTTTCAAGAGTTAGGTTTTTTTGTGCCTATACTCCCGTTTTCAGCTAAGAGGAGTATGTTTACGTAGGTTTTGGTGGAAATAGGCAAGAAGGATAAAGTTAAAAGGATGAACTGGGCAGGACTCGAACCTGCGACCACCGGCTTAGAAGGCAGGTGCTCTATCCAACTGAGCTACCAGTCCATAAAAATCTTAAACACCCTAAATAAAGAGCAGTAATCAGGGCACAATTTTATCCTTAAGACTTCTTAATCTTCAAGAGGTTTCGGCGGAGAGGTGACAATAAAGAAAAAATTAATAATGGGTTGTTTGTGATTAAAACAGGTCAAAAACAGGTGTTTTTAGGATTAGGCGGGAACATAGGGGATCCGCAGGCGCTTCTTGGAAAGGCTGCAGCTGAGATTGCGGCCATTCCTCAGGTGTCAGATTTTAGGCTTTCTTCTTTTTATCTCACCTCGCCAGTGGGGCCAATTCCTCAGGATGCTTTTGTTAACGCTGCGTGTTGCTTCTTAACGACGTTGAACGTTGCAGAGCTTCTTGCTGCTTTGCAGGGGATTGAAAGGAGCCTTGGTAAGGTCCCAAAGCCAAAAAATGCGCCCCGCCCTCTCGACATAGATATCTTATTTTTTGGCAAAGAGGTGCATGAAACCGCTTTACTTACTGTGCCACATCCCAGGTGGAGTGAGCGCCTTTTTGTTCTTCAGCCCCTTTCTGACTTGGTCCGCTATCTAGACATTCCCCATAAAACTGCGCCTTGTGACCTTCATGAGCTACTGAAGGCCTTTACCAATCCTCACAACGAAACTGTCTCCAGGCTTTAAAAATACATTTGACTTACAGGAGAGATTAGTTTTTTTTCTTTTTAAGATAGAGTTTGCGTATTTCGCTAAAAACTAGCGTGACAAATAGCGCAACAATAGAGCCAGCTATTACGAACAGCATCCTCTCAAGTGCCAGGTCCAAAGTAGGGTCTTTCTCTTCTTTGAGCATAACGATTACCAGTGCAGTTAGCGCCGATCTGGGGGCGGTTTCATGCTTTACGAATGTGCTGATGGAGATTGTGAGGACTATGCCTATGCATATTAAGAGCAAATCTGGTGGATAGATCAGAAAAAGAAGAAAGCCAACCATTGATCCGACAACGTTGGCTATTATCCTATCGAAAGCGACTTTGTTTCCGGTGCCCTCTTCAGGTGATAGAGAGAGTATTACTGAAATAACGCTCCAATAAAAAAGGTATTGGGGGAACATCACATAAAGAATGTAGCACAGTGACAGGCCTACGATGCATTTAAGCATGTAGATGAATATGGAGGGGTTAAATTTGGTAAAGTCCATCTATACTCCTCTTAGTTGAAAACGGGAATTTGGGCTAGCGCGAAAGCTCCCGGGGCTTTGGCGCTGTCCAAAGTCCCATTTTCAACTAAGAGGAGTTTAGTATAGTCCCTAACTTGCGACGCTCTAACGCTTGTCTTCTAATACCAGCATTCCGCTTATTCAACTAAAGAAAACTATTATAGTCGATTAGATCTCAAATGATCCAGATTGAGCAATTCGAATTGAGACTATGCTGTCAACAGGTTGGAGCAGGTCCAAGATCTAGGCGATAGATTTTTTTCATCACTTGACTGTTCTTTTTTTTAACTCAATTTTTGCACTTCATTTTTGAAAAGACGGTTATTTAAACCGCGGAAGCGGGTTTTTTTAAAGCTATCAAGCCTATACTCCTCTTAGTTGAAAACGGGGGCTTTGGCGCCGTCCAAATTCCCGTTTTCAGCTAAGAGGAGTATATGTCCGATTAAATTCGTCTGGAGTTGGAGCGGGTTCGTGATGCCATATGGACCCTGACTGATTGAGAAGTTACCGTGACTGCTTAAAAATTTCTTTATGCGACTCCCCTGCCAAAACGCCCCTCTGTGAGCGTCGAATCTTTCTTGATAAAATCGCCCTATCTCTCAGGAGTTAAAAAATAAACTTTTTGCGGGAGCTGCTGCATTCCGACTCTTCCTCTTGCAAAATTCATGGAGGGTCACTATAAATCAGAATTTTATTTCTGCAAACTGCTCAATCTGGGAAATGATACAGCAGCGCCCACAAAAAGCTATGGCACAGGATAGGGTGACAGAATTTTTCAAGGACGTACGAGAGAAGTGAAGGAAAAGAGGGCAAAAAATTATGCAAAAACGCCTTAGAAATACTTGCCATCAATGGAGAGCATAACATATATCAGGATCCCTTGCTGTCGAAATTTGGCTAAATGGCTAACGGTAGTATCTTAGGAGGACCTTATGGAACTAAAAAAGAAGAAATATTTGAAAAAAGCCGAGATCGATAAGTTCGAAAAACAACTTATGGACATGAGAGCCCAGATTGTTCGTGCTCTTAAAGGAACAGCCAAAGAAGTTAAAACTCCTGATGAGGCTACAGGGTATCCACAGCATCAAGCTGATGGGGGTACCGATGACCAGGACAGAACTATCCAAGTTGAGTTGACAAGCAAAGAATACGCGCGTCTCCATGAGATTGAACGTGCCTTAGAAAAAATAAAAGAAGGTTCTTACGGAATTTGTGATATCTTGCCAGGTCAGGAGATCTCAAAAAAGCGGCTAGAAGCAGTTCCGTATGCGACGAGATCTCTTCAGGGACAGGCTCTGTTTGAGCAGGGAGTCATTTCTTAATCATGTGGAATCGCGGACGAATATGGCTAGTAGTTATTTTAAGCCTTGTGCTTCTAGTGGGAGATGTCGTCTCTAAGCGCGCCATTCATGAGAATGTTCCTGTTATCACACTAGCCACCCTGAACTATCCTTACGGTGGGGTGGGGATATTTAAAGACTTCCTTGGGGTTGAGTTTTCTATTGTTCATGTGACGAATACGGGCGCTGCCTGGAATTTGTTTGCTGACAGTCAACTCCCATTGCTACTTGCCCGAATTGCCGTAATCCTTGGGCTTATTACTTATCTTTTCTTTTTTAATCGCCGCTTTGATGCGCAGATCCCTTTGGTACTTGTGATTGCAGGGGCTATTAGCAACGTCCTGGATGTCTTTTTGTACGGACATGTTGTGGATATGCTCCATTTCCGCTTCTGGGGCTATGAGTATCCGGTGTTTAACTTGGCGGACTCTGCTATTTCTGTTGGTGTTGCATGGCTATTTCTGATGGCATTTGTCGGAAGAAGAGAAGCGTCTATTTTATGAGGCTTTCTCTGTGAAAGCCTCTGGACCTCTTCGCGTAAGCACCCTAGCCAAAGAAAAGCCTTTGCAGGTCTCTAAGTGGCTTAAGGCGCAAGTCTTGCTTGACATTGATGAGATGGCGCTTCTGCTTAGTTCACTTGGTAGCTTTTCTATCTATCAGGCAAGCCGTCTTATTCCCAGCGGGCAAGGATTTGTTTCTCCCGAAGAATTTCTCGAAAATTACACTTACTACTGTAATTGCTTGAAGAGAGGGGAGATTCCCGATTCCAATCGGTACCAAAGTCATTTTTGCGACCTTTGGACAACGACCTCGGCGATCCTTTACGCTATTCAAATTAATGAAACGCAGCAGATTATTAAGACTACTCGTCCAGTTGTGCAGCTCCAAGCGCACAGCATGGATTATTCTTCGGTGGATGGTGAGTTTCGGCCGATGATTTTGGGAACCCAGAGCATTCTGTGGGGAATTCAGTTTTCTTACCCGCAGCTTTTTCAAGATACCCGCACATATGAGCTTCACAAGATTGATGAGAGTGAGGCATTTCCTAACACGGCTTTGTTTAGGCAGTTGCAACGCTGGATCCGTCACAACACGGTAGCGACTCCTTTTTTAGTAGAGGGAAGGCGTATTAATGTCCCTATGAGGCTTGGGAAGCAGTGTTTTTCTTGGATCAACCACCATCCGCAAATTGTCTCTCGTGGCTTCTCCGTATGCCCCCAGCTACCGACCCCCACAAAGGATTAACCCAAGTTCAGTGACTTCCTCTCTGAAAACTGGCTGAAGTATGAGCGATTCGGCACTACATCTTGAAATTTAGAGGATTGTTTTTTTTGATTTGAGAATTTGAGGTGAAAACCCGAGGGTTCTATATATTGTGATCTGCTCACCCTCAGCTTTTGTTGTGCTCCGGTGATACAGCATCTTCCCATCTGAGGTTTTTGCTTGTACAGTAACTCAAATTCTTCCCAGGAGGGTTTTCCGAATTGTTTGCCAGTGATGGTCGATTCCCTTTTTACCCAATTAATAATATGTAAAAACCCTCTCAGAAGTATGTGTGGGAAAAGTGGGGCGACCTGGACTTGAACCAGGGACCTACGGATTATGAGGGCGGGGGATTCCCGCCTTATCCAATACTACCCAATCGCTATGAGCAACACTATAAGCGAGATACAAAGAAAAAGCTACTGGATTGTAATGGTTAAAGTTGACTGATTTGGTGCGCCGTTGCACCGCCACTGCACCGCGAATACCCAATGGAATACGATTGGACTCTTATTACAGTTACTAAAAGTGGGTGGCCTTAACAGCCTTTCTCCTGGAGAAAACAGCAAATCCCCCGGCCATTTGGACCATATTATTACATCGCGTTACATAAATTATGAAAAATGATGTCTATTGGGACGGGCAAATTCGTAGGCCTATCCTGCATTGCGTTTAGGGCCTAGCGATAGACGCTGTAATGCGCGTTTAATGCTTACTCAGCATTAGAGTCAGTATTAAAATCATTCTAATGCGCGTCTAATGCTGAATGAGCATTAACATCAGTGTTAGTTTTTGTACTCATATCTTGCGTATTTTCCCATGCCAGGTGCTTGGATATGAGAATCTTCTTCGCGAAGCTGTTTCATTAATCTACAAATTTGATTGCGGTCATAATGAGTGATTTTTCTGAGATCTTCATTCCTGGCCCATTCAATAGTGAAGTGCGACAAAAAGATTAAAAAATAAAGTGGTCAGAGATGGCTGCGATCCCTAGGGTGTTTTTTAGCAAAAAGAACATTCTAGGAGAAGCATATGCCCAAAGGCTACCATCATCTGACCAGAGACCAACGATGCCAGTTGTACG
>CAMCWV010000015.1 GCA_945882915.1 Waddlia chondrophila WSU 86-1044
AGCGCCTTAGTATTAGAAATACAAAGGGCACTTGCGATCGTTCAGCCCCGGGAGCTTTCGCGCTAGTCCAAATTCCCATTTTCAAATACGAGGAGTACAGTCTGTTTTTTATCTGAAATTGCAGGGATTAAGACAATGCCTTCAGAAACGAAAGCTGCCAAGCAAGCTGTGATTGTCGCGAACTGGAAGATGTTCAAGACTATTGAGGAGACAGTAGCCTTCATTAAGGCTCTTAAGCCGCTTGTTCAGGGGGGCTCCTCCAAAGTGCTGCTTGCTGTACCGTTTACCTCTATTCATGCAGCGACAAAAGAGGCGGCGGGTTCTTCTATTGTGATTGGCGCCCAGAATATGCATCATGCCGCTGATGGAGCCTTTACCGGTGAGGTGTCTGCTAGAATGTTAAAAAATGCAGGGGCGCAGTTCGTTATTTTGGGTCACTCCGAGCGCCGTGCAATTTTTAAGGAGTCAAATAGGGTTGTTAATCTTAAGATCAAGAGGGCTCTTGCAGAGGGGCTGAGACCGCTTGTATGTGTTGGAGAGACCCTCGAGCAGCGTGAACAAGGACTTACAGATAAGGTGCTCCAGCAGCAGCTAAAAGGGAGCTTAGCGGGGATGTCTGCAGAAGATGGATTGAAAATAACACTTGCTTACGAGCCTGTTTGGGCAATAGGTACGGGAAAAACAGCAACCCCAGAGCTTGTTCAGTCTGTGCATCTTATGTGTAAAAAGTGGCTTGCAGGGATATGGGGGGGGATTGTAGCCTCAAAGATCTCTTTGCTTTACGGTGGGTCTGTTAAGCCAGATAATGTTCGCGCGTTAATGAATGAACTCGATATTGACGGAGCTCTTGTGGGTGGCGCTTCATTAGAGCCTCAGAGCTTTACTAAAATTGTGAATTTAGGGAATTAATTATGACGTTTATTTATTACATGGCTATTGCAGCTTTTTTATTTGTCGCAGTTCTTTTGTGCATCGTTATCATGATGCAAGAAAGCAAGGGAACGGGCCTAGGCGCTTCTTTTGGTGGCGATGTTAGCGGGTCGATGTTTGGAACAGGAACTGCCTCCGTTCTTAAGAAATTCACCGCTTGGCTTGCGGTCATTTTTATGGGAGCTTCTATTCTCCTATCAGTATGGACTTCAACGCTTGAAACTTCAGGCATAGGACAGATCCCTGCGAGCATTGAGAAGTCTTCATGAAGCTCCCTTTAGCTTATTATGGGGATCCTATTCTCCGGCAAAAAGCAAAGCTTGTTGATTCGATTACCGATGATATTCGCCGTCTTATTGCAGATATGAGCGATACGATAGGGGTCAATCTTGGTCTTGCTGCTCCTCAAGTTAAGCAAAGCTTACGCATCTTTTTAGTTTGCATTCCTGAGTATGACGAAAACTGGAGGGAGCTTGCTCCTGGTAAGCTTGAGGTGTTTATTAACCCCAAGCTTTCTTTGCCAAGTGGCGAGCGTGTTGAGATGGAAGAGGGGTGCCTTTCCCTTCCTTGCCTGCGCGTTCCTGTCACGCGGCCAGCCGCCATTCATTACGAGACGATGACTTTAGAAGGGGTTGTTGTGGAGGGGTGTGCTGTGGGCCTTCGCGCTAGAGCTATCATGCACGAAAATGACCACCTCAACGGAAAGCTCACCATCGACCATCTTCATGGTCGTGCCCGTCAATATCTTAACAAGGACCTCAACGAGATCAAAAAGCGCTACTACCTAGGCGGTCAAATCCCCCCCTCGAATGACGAAGAAGTATAATGATTAATTTAGATGAGTCTGCAAGCAAGCGGTTATTTGAAAGGCTTGACAAGCTGACAGAGGTTTCTATTGCCTTGTCTGCTCAAAAAGAGCCGATGCAGCTATTAGAACAGATTCTTATGGGAGCTAAGAGCCTCACACATGCCGATGGGGGGACGCTCTACACAATCAAAGATAAAAATAGAGCTCACTTCGAGATTGTCTCTACAGATTCTCTGAATTTTCACATGGGGGGCTCTTCTGGAAGCCCCATCACCTTTGCTGACATTCCGCTTTATAACGAAGATCATAGCCCAAATGACCACATGGTCGTAGTGTGCGCTGCCGTCCATCAAACATCCGTTAATGTCGCCGATGCCTATGTTACCAAAGGAGGTGATCGGGGCTTTGATTTTTCAGGCACACGCCTTTTCGATGAAAAAACAGGCTACCATTCAACCTCATTCCTCACAGTGCCCATGAAAGATCATGAAGGGGAAGTTATTGGGGTGCTACAATTAATTAACGCCCAAGATCCCGCCACAGGGAAAGTTGTCTCTTTTTCTGAGGCAGATCAACGTTTTATCGAGGCTCTTGCCTCTCAAGCTGCGGCGGTACTCACTAAGCAAGGGCTTATTTTAGGGCTTAAGCAGCTGTTTGGGGCTGTCTTAAAGATGCTTGCTAACGCTATTGATGATAAGTCTCATTACACTGCAGGTCACTGCAATAGGGTTCCTGTAATTGCAGATCTCCTTGCAAGAGCCGTGAACCGCGTCACGCAAGGGCCTCTGAAAGATGTGCGCTTTTCAGAAGATGATCTGTATGAGCTTCAAGTAGCGGCTTTCTTGCATGACTGCGGAAAGATCGTAACACCTACGCATATCATGGATAAGGCAACGCGCCTTGAGGGGCTTTATGACAAGATTCACCTTATTGAAATGCGCTTTGAAATACTCAAACGAGATGCCGAGATTGCATTCTTAAATGCCAGACTTGAGAAGAAAGCGGACTTGCAAAAGCACGAGGCAGATTATTCGAAGCTTCTTGCGAAGATGGACGAGGATTTTCAGTTCCTATTCGAATGCAACCGCGGCTTTGAGGTTATAACGGCAGAGAAAGCAGCGCGCATTAAGGCCATCTGCCAGCAGTATCAGCCCTGGTCATCTTCAGAAAAAAAGATGACACCGTTGATTACAGAAGAAGAAAAAGAAGATCTCCTCATCCCGCGAGGAACGCTCAATGTTACCGAAAGAGAAGTGATGAAGAATCACGTTGTATCAACAATTCGGATGCTCAGTGATATTCCCTACCCAAAACATCTAAAGCGCGTCCCAGAGATTGCGGGTTGTCATCATGAGCGATTTGATGGCAGGGGGTACCCGAAGGGGCTTCGTGGAGAGCAGATGTCTGTGCAGGCAAGGATCTTGGCGATTGCGGATGTTTTTGAGGCGCTAACAGCACCGGATAGGCCCTACAAGCAGCAAAACTCGTTTTCGCTTGCCTTGGACGTTCTTGGTACAATGAAGAATGAAGGGCATATTGACCCGCAGCTCTACGATGTTTTTATTAAGGAGAAGGTCTATAGCGAATATGCCAAAAAGCTCGGCATCGCAGACGCCTAAACAGGTAGTTATATACTCCTCTTAGCTGAAAATGGAGCTTTGGCGCCGTCCAAATTCCCGTTTTCAGCTAAGAGGAGTATAGTCGACTATAGTCGATTAAGCGCAAAGAAAGGCGTAAATTCTTTAAAAGGGGTTTGGCTGTTTTATGCCCTCGCTAACAACCCAAGCCCCTTGTCTTTTGTGCGGGCTTGCACTCTCAAAACCCCCATCCTTGCCACCATCAGCCTTTTGTTGCTCGGGGTGCCATGCGGTCTATCAGGTGCTGGTTGCAAAAGGCGGGCTCCAAAACTATCAAGATACCCCTATCTTTCAGCAAGCACTCCGCTCGGGACTTATCTCTAACCCAACGCTTTTAAGCGAGCTGCGAGCCAAGATACCGCCCCTCCCAGAAGAAGAGTGGCAGAAGCTTTATCTTGAAGTTGAGGATATGTGGTGTCTTTCCTGCTCAGAGGTGATCAGGCTTACGCTCCTTCAAGAAAAAGGGATTCGCAATTGCATAGTCGACTACACGACAGATCTTGCCTCCATCGAATTTGCCCCGCGCCACCTTGCTAAAGAGGATATCTACGCCCTTATAAGAGCTCTTGGTTACAAGCCTGCACCCCTTCAAGGTGAGGAGGCGAAGAGGGTCCCGCTTTCTCTCTGGCTTCGTTTTATTGTAGCTGTCTTTTGTGCGGGCAATCTGATGATGTTTGCCTACCCCATCTATCTCGATTATTTTGCAATGGATACGGAAGGGTATTCCGCACTGTTCGCATGGCTTTCGCTGGCCGCTGCTGTGCCTATTGTGACTTACTGTGCCTGGCCTATTTTTCGCAGGTTCTGGACGGGGCTAAAAGTGGGCTTGCTCGGGATGGAGGCCCTCGTAGCGCTTGGTATCACAACCGCCTTTGGCCTTTCTCTTTATACTTTGCTTACGGGTGGCTCTCAGGTCTACTTCGACTCAATGTCGATGATTGTCGTCTTTGTTCTTCTTGGAAAAATCATTGAAACAAAGGCGAAATTCTCCGTTCGTTCTACACTTTTAAGGTTAACGCGTGCTTTGCCACGTCGGGGGAGGAAAGTATTATCAGACGTAAAAGCGGAGTTCACTCCAATTAAAGAAATTCACATTAACGATCATGTGATGGCTCTCATGGGGGAAAAGATCGTTCTAGATGGCATTGTTATACAAGGAGAGGGGGCCTGCGATGAATCGCTCATGACAGGGGAGGCGATCCCTTTACCTAAGAAAGTAGGAGACACTATTATTGCAGGGTCAGTATTGACAAGCGGAAACATCACCTACGCCGTCACCCAGGTTGATAAAAGCTCGACTCTGCAAAAGATTATCGAAATGATCGAACATACACTCGGACATAAACCTGCCCATCACCATCCCGTAGACGCCATCGTTAAGTGGTTTGTTCCCTTAGTTGTCGTCGTAGCTTCACTAGCCGGTGTATTCTGCTGGCTAATAGGGGCAACAGCAGAAGCTTCTCTCTTGCGCACAATCTCAATCTTACTCATTTCTTGTCCGTGCGCAATTGGGATTGCCGTGCCGTTAGCAGAGTCTCTGCTTATGAGCCGCCTTGCCTCTCTTGGCGCCATCATCCGAAATCGTGGAGTCCTACAACACCTTGGCAAAGAGACTTGCCTCATTTGCGATAAAACAGGAACGCTTACAGAGGGGAAGTTTGTTGTTTTAGATGGGATGCAGCTCTTGTCTCTTTCTGAAAAACAAGCCCTTCTTGGCCTTAGCAGACACTCCACGCATCCGATTGCAACGGCTGTTGCCTTAGCACTCTTTGAAGAAAAAGTTATTCCCATTACCTACGACAAGATAGAAGAAATCCCCGGGAAGGGGATTAGAGGGTGGGCAGAAGGTGATTTCTATCTTTTCGGCTCAGAAGCTTTTTTACATGAAAATGGTGTAGCACACATTCCGGATGCACTTTCGTCTTCTGACAAGCTCATCCGCTCTACTGTGTATTTCGCCGCATCGCGCACTTTTCCACTCATTCTAGGTGACCGCCTAAGAAACGGCGCGCAAGGACTTAAAGGTGAGTTTCCCGATATTGAAACAATCCTACTTTCGGGTGATTCTCGGTCTTCGGTAGAAGCTGTTGCGGGGGCTTGCAACTTTGATAGCTATCACTTTCGCTTTACTCCCTTGCAAAAACAAGAATTCATCCAGAGCAAGCGCTCCCAAGGACACCTTGTCTGCATGGTTGGAGATGGCATCAATGACGCCCCGGCGCTGACTTCTGCCCACATCGGCATCTCCACCGCTTCGGCCAGCGATATCTCTATCCAAGTCTCCGATATTCTCCTCACAACAGATCGTTTACAAACGATCTCTGAAATTCACCACCTCGGCAAAAGGGGCCGCGCTATTATCTCCCAAAATCTATTCTGGGCTTTCTTCTACAATATTTTGGGCCTTTGCCTTGCAGTTGCTGGTTATCTTTCACCTTTCTTTGCAGCGCTTGCGATGACCCTCAGCAGCCTCGTCGTCACCTTCAACGCGCTCCGCCTAAAAAAGTAAACAGAAGAAAATGCAAGAACAGGATGGGCAGGACCAGCCTTCGGCTGGCAGGATAATAGTTTTTTGAAACACAGAGAGCGTGAGAGAAATAAGGAAAGGGACGCGGCTGTTTTTTTAACCGCGTAAGCGGTAATTAAACGGCAAGGCCGTGACCGAAGGGAGCCTACGGGATTTTTAACCAGAAATTCGGAGCCACGGCCTTGCCGCTTAGCTACCGCTTGCGCGGTTTTCTAAAAAACAACCACCAACTCCGCGCCCCCTTCTCTTTTCTCTTGTTTTTCTCTCACGTTCTGTGTTTCAAAAAACCATTATCCTGTTTTTATCCTGACAACCAAAGGCTGATCCTGCCTATCCTCTTCTTGTATTTCTTTGCTGCTTTCTTATTTGTGCGGAGGGGCCGCACCCTTGTTTCCAGAGAGGGTCAGGCTAACGCTAACTCTATTATCGGCATCTGTGTGTTCGAAGGAGAATCTCATTTTCCATGAGCTGTAGAGCTGGGTGTAGAGGTCGATTTTGCAGTTGAGGTAGTGGGGGGCCTCTTTGCGATCCCAGCCTTGACGCGTTTGAAGTTGGACGCTCCAGTCGGGGTCGAACTGGTAGTAAAACCTGGTGAGGAGGGTGTCTCTTTTGTCTGAAAGAGGGGAGTTGAGGAGGGATTGTTCGCTGCGGACAGCGTCGAGGATGAAGTTATTATGGTCAGCTTTTGTCCAAGAGAATCTTCCGCGATGGAGGTATTCGATGCCGATAGCAATTTTTTCGTTGATGGTCCAGTCTGTACGAAGGTTGATGTGGTCAAGTTGATGATGGGTTACATTCCAAGCGCCGGTGACACCTTGAGAGACTGTGGGGATTGGGAACCATTCGACAGCAGTGTAAAGGCGCGGGATGTGTCTGATTTTAGATGTTGCAGCCTCGAAGACGTAGGCGTACATGTCAACAGAAAGGGGCTGATGGAGTTTGTCTTCTGTTTTCTGATAGATTGAATTTCTAACACCAACGCGAAGGAGTCCCAGGCGCGAGTAGGCATCATCAATGGTGAAGATGTAATGCTTATCGACGCTACTTGTTGGAGTCGTCGTGTATTTGTAGTTGGCGTAGGGTTCGATGACGTGCTTGTGGTCGCCATAGATCTTATGCATGGATGTGTTGGCTTCAGCGCCAAAGCTTCCAAACCCCAGCCATGCAGGAGCATTTGTTGGGCTATTGCTGTAGTAAATTCCTCGAAAGCCTGCCTGCGGGGTGAGTGTTACCGGACCAATTGGAATAGGGCGGTAAATTCGGTTGTGGGTTTCTAGGCGGGTGGAGTTGAAGTCTGCAGGTTTAATTGCGCCTCTAATTGTTTCTTTAGCAAAAACATAGTCGAGATAGGAAACTGAGGCAGTGTTGCTCGAGAGAATGCCGGTATTGCCAATTTGGAAGGGACGAATATGCCCTTCAAGAGAAGGGAGTTTTTGATCGATAGTTTGGAAGGGGTTGATTCTTACTCTGGTTGTGAAATTTAAGAGCCAGGCATCTTCCTTGCGACTGACACCGAGCTGCGTAAGGCCTGCTGTTTGGAGTTTAAAGCTCCCATCGGCGTAGTCGCTTGCCATGTTTTTGTCGCTAAGACGGTCGTAGGTGAGATCGGTGGAGAGTTTGCCATCATCAAATTTGTTCTTGTAGAGCCCTTGAGCTCTGTAGCGAGTGCGCATGTGAGAGTCACTCACAGAATCATCACGAGCAATAAAATTGCGGGAAAGGAGTTTCTCATTCCCTTTTTCGTATTTCGCTTCTATTCCAACTCCAGCGCCGCGTGATGAACGGTATTCAAGTGCGGCATGAACTTTCCAGTCGTCTTTGGCGTAGAGACGGTAGCGCACCTTTACGCTTGACCCGCGGATGCCCCCTATGCGGACCCTTGCGTTGACAGGCATGTCATTTAGAGCGTCCATGTGCATGTCTAGGCTTGGAACCCACATTAGAGGGATATCTAGAAAGCGAAATTGAATATCACTTGCTGACATCAGGCGGTTTTTATAGATCTTGATCTCAGGAGATTTAAGAGCCCAGTCTTCGCGGCCGCTTTCACATGTTGTGATGTATCCGTTGTAGATGACGTAAGTGCCATCGGGAGATAGGGTAATGCGCTCTCCTTTTACAAACCAAGGAGGAAAGCCAGCCTTCCCGCCGTAAACGGTTCCTTTTTCGGAGTTGAAGTCGTATTCGAGTTTACTCCCGACAATGAGTCTGCCATGATATTCGATTAGCAGGTCTTCTTCAGCCTCTAGATACTCCTCACGAACGCCTTGTTTGTTTGTCCTTTGCGTGTATCTAATTTTTTTTGCTTGGATGCGCACGTTGGGAGCACTTAGTACCCCCCCTTCTTGAGTCGAAAAGACCCCATCTTCAAACAAGGGGCTACCTTTAAGATCTACCTTTACCAGGGAAGGGGGCAGAGTATCTGGAGAGGCGCTTAATAATCCTAAAGAGGCGATTAGCGAAACAGTCGCAATGGTACAAAAACGTTTAATCATCAAGGAGTAGCTACCATTTTAATGCTTTCAACGCAAAGACGCAAAAAGGTAAGGGTGCAGAGAAAAAAGGAGTGTAAGAGGAGAGGAGTGCGGGCTTTTAGCATCATAAATTTAAAATTTAAATTATTCTTTTCAGCTACGAGGAGTAGAGTAACGCGGAAGCAGTCGACCGGGCACACGTCGACACAGTCGGTGTATTTGCATTTGATACAGGATTCAGAAACGATATGGGTCATGGTGTGCTTAAAAGGGAAATGTAACTTTATTAAGTCAAGTCATTGATTTTACGAGATTACGACGGTGAAATCAGGATATCAGTACAGCGCCAGAGGTTTTATGGCTGGCCGTATCGACCAACACCAAAGACCCCATGCCGCGTGACAGCTTGTACGGCACGGCGGCAATCGGCTCTTGCAGAGAAATTTCGACGTGCCCAATCGCGTTAGGCTCCAGCTGTGTCGCCTCCAGTTCGGCCAGCGTGTTGATGTCCAGCTTGTGAACCACCCGCTTGATTTTGGCTTTCACCCAGCGGTGGCCGTGCAACGCCCAGTAGGTTCGGCCGGCGATCAGCGGTTCGTCGTCTAACCAAGCAATCGTTGCCTTGATCTCACGGCTGGGCGTGAATATAGCCCCCACGGTTGCCGTTTCGCGTGCTGCACTGCCCCCCGAGGGGGCTAATTTTCCTGGAGGCGGCTCGTCGGAAAATTGCATATCCACCGCCAGCAGCCAGTCGCCACGCGACACGTCCACTTCGCGGTCAAGCACGATACCCGCGCTCTGGCTGGCCTCCACGCTGCCAGGGCGGCGGGCGCGGTCCAGCACCTGCGCCACGGTAGCGGTTTGGCCACTCGGCAAAATGCTGATGTGTTGACCGACGCTGACGCTGCCCGTCGCCACACGTCCCCAGAACACGCGGTGGCCTTGGGAGGTGTCGGCACTGGATGAGAATTTCTCTACCCACTGCACCGGAAAGGCAAACGGCTGCGCTGTTTCTGCCCCCGTTGTTGGCAAAGACTCCAGAATCTGTAGCAAACTTTGGCCGTTGTATGCCGCCCAACCCGCTTTGGAGTCCACCACGTTCCAGCCTTTGAGGGCGGAAATCGGCACGATGGCGGCAACGGTGATGTCGGCGGCAGTGGCAAATTTTCTCAATGCGGCGCTGATATTGGCAAAAGCCAGCTCGGCATTCTCCACAGCATCCAATTTGTTCACTGTGAAAACAATCGACCGTACGCGCAACAAATGCGCCAGCAAGCTATGGCGGCGCGTCTGTGGCAACAATTCCAAGGCGGGGTTTTGCCAATCCAACTTGCTGACATCGACCAACACGACGGCAGCGTCAGCGCTGGAAGCGGCGGTCACCATGTTGCTGGTGTATTGCTCGTGGCCGGGGGCGTCGGCGATGATGAATTTGCGGTTTTCGGTGGCGAAATGCCGGTAGGCCACGTCGATGGTGATGCCTTGCTCGCGTTCGGCCGAAAGCCCGTCGGTCAACAGCGCCAAGTCGGTCTCGCCCGAGCGCTGCACGCCGGCCAGGTGGTCTTGCAGCACGGCCTTGGTGTCGACCAGCAGGCGGCCGATCAGCGTGCTTTTGCCATCGTCCACGCTGCCGCAGGTGATGAATTTGAGCGCACCTACGGTGTCATGTTGGGCAGATGAGGTGCTTGGCGGTGAGGTAGGTGCTGTAGTCATGGTTTTAGGTGTCAAATAGTGCTGTAAACGGCGTCTTTATTGTCTGATATGCTATTAAATTTATAGTAATATTGTTCAAAAGTTCCAAATATATCCGTTCGGGCTGAGGTATCGAAGCGTCACCTACTGAGCTGACCCTTCGATACCTCAGGGCGAGCGGGGAAGGCAGGGTGAACGGGGAAGTGCCTTTTTCTTAAAAGTAGCCATCCTTCTTGCGCTTTTCCATGGACGCTTCACAGGTTTTGTCATCCATCCGCGTCGCGCCACGTTCGCTCATGTCGGCGGCCAGGGTTTCAATCACCACATCGGCGGCGTTGGCGGCTAGGCTTTCGACCGGGCAGGTGCAGGTGATGTCGCCCACGGTGCGGAAACGCACGTCGCGCAGCTCGGACGTTTCGCCGGCTTTGAGCGGCGTCAATTCGGTCACAGGAACCAATAAACCTTTGCGCTCCACCACTTCGCGTTTGTGCCTGTAGTACAACGATGGCAGGGCGATCTGCTCGCGTTCGATGTACTGCCAGACGTCCAGCTCGGTCCAGTTGCTGATCGGGAAGACCCGGAAATGCTCGCCCTGATGTAGTTTGGTGTTGAACAAATTCCACAATTCAGGGCGCTGCGCCTTCGGCTGCCACTGGCCAAAGCTGTCGCGGTGGCTGAAAATGCGCTCTTTGGCGCGGGCCTTCTCTTCGTCACGACGGGCACCACCAATCAGCGCGTCAAAGCGGAACTCGTCAATCGCTTCCAGCAAGGTGACCGATTGGTGCACATTGCGGCTCTCGCCCGGGTGCGCCAGCCGCACCGTGCCGCGTGCCATCGAGTCTTCGACACTGCGCACAATCAGCTCCGCACCGAGCTCGGCCGCGCGAAAGTCGCGGAAATCCGTCACTTCATGGAAGTTGCGGCCGGTATCTATCATCAACAGCGGGTAGGGGATTTTCCCAGTCTTCGCATTGCCGTGGTTGCCCAAAAACGCTTTTTCAGCGCATTTCAGCAGCACCAGCGAGTCCTTGCCACCCGAAAATAGCAGGGTCGGCCGCTCAAACGTGGCGGCCACTTCGCGCAGGATGAAGATGGTTTCCTCTTCCAGCGCGTCCAGATCGGCGTTGCTGAGGCGCACGTTGGTGGGGTGCAAATCCGTCAGGTGTTTGCTGGAGAGTTCTTCGTTTCGTGCATGCATAAATCCGTTCTTTTTAATATCCAAAATTCGCTATTCAATCTTCTGTTTTTTATCTTTTCCCCGTTTGCCCTGAGGTATCGAAGGGGCACTCACTCGCAGACGCTTCGATACCTCAACGCGAACGGTTCAAACTGCCTCAGCGCAGAAACCTCTGCAAGGTCAGCATCGGCAGACACATGCAGCCCACATTCCTTCGCCGCCTCATCTTCGCACCATTAGCGCCCGGCGCGAAAATCCTCACCCAGGCTGATGGCGCGGGTGCAGAGCGCACAGCCGATGCTGGGGAAAAACTGGTCGTGCAGCGGGTTGTAGGCGGCCTTGTGCAATTGTATGTAATGCCACACATCGCCCCTGGCGGTGAAATCGCGGTAGGCGAAAACAACAATTCGGTGCCCTGGCGCAGATCTTCGTCGCTTAGGAACAGCGGATTGACGAGGGTTTTTGGCTCAGCCATGGTTTTGGGCCTTATTCAGCTATCCCCGTATAATATGGCAGTATACTTGACATAATACCATCAGAATGTTACGAGCAGGTCTATATTGAGTAACAATATAACAATCTAACGCCTATCTAGCCACCGGGAGAGCTCCATGAGGACGGGAAAGACCTTCGATGACCGCGACGGCCTTATCTGGCTTAACGGCGCTTTGGTGCCGTGGCGCAGCGCCAAGGTCCATGTCCTCACGCACGCCCTGCATTACGCCTCCTGCGTCTTCGAAGGCCAGCGCTCCTATGCGGGCAATATCTTCAAGCTCGACGAACATACCAATCGGCTGCTGTCTTCGGCGCAGCTACTGGATATGAAGGTGCCGTTCACGGCCAAAGAGATCAGCAATGCCTCCTATGATACGCTGAAAGCTAATAATATCGTCGACGGTTATCTCCGGCCCATGATCTGGCGCGGCAGCGAGCAGATGGGCGTGACCGCCCAGAACGCCAAGATCAACGTCGCCATCACCACGTGGGTATGGCCGTCGTACTTCACGCCGAAAGCGCGGCTGAAGGGTATTCGGCTGCAGCTCTCGCAGTGGCGCCGCCCCGCGCCCGAAAGCGCCCCGGTGAAGGCCAAGGCCGCCGGCCTTTATATGATCTGCACCTTGAGTAAACATACCGCCGAGCGCGCGGGCTATGAAGACGCATTGATGTTGGACTATCGCGGGCAAGTGGCCGATGCCACGGGCGCCAATGTTTTCTTTATCATCAACGGCGAAATCCACACGCCGACGCCGGACTGTTTCCTCGACGGGATCACGCGGCGCACGGTCATCGAGCTGGCCAAGAAGCGCGGCTACAAGCTGATCGAACGCGCAATCATGCCCGAAGAAATGAGCAAGGCGCAGGAGTGTTTCCTGACCGGCACGGCGGTGGAAGTCACGCCGGTGCGCGAGATCGGACCCTACAAGTTCACACCGGGCGAAGTCTGCCGCACGATCATGGCCGACTACGATGCGCTGGTAGGCAAGAAAGCAGTGTCCAGCGCCGCCTAATCCAAAAGCACATCGAGCCGCGAAAAAAGGCTCGTCGGTGACGGGCCTTTTTTGTACCCACGGGTCGAAATTTTTTAGTGCCTTAGCGCTTTGCGGCGTCCGCCGTCCATCTTGCGGCTTGGGTTTCGGATATAACCGCTATGACTTTGGCGATTATAGAATACCAAAAGCGATCATGAGCGATCAAGCACTTGGCTTGAAGACATTAGCCGTTACAGGATCAAAAGCTTGGTGCCCGCATAAGCCAGCAACACAGACAAAGCAACACGAATCAGGCGATCAGACGTTTTCAGCATCAAATGGCTGCCCAGCCAAATACCCGGCAACGAGCCAGACAGCAGCAGTGTCAGCAAAGACCAATCCACCGAGCCGATAGAGGCATGGCCAAAGCCCGCCACCAGGGCCAGCGGTACTGTATGGGCAATGTCAGCTGCCACAATGCGCGGCAGCGGCAGGGCGGGGTACAGCAGCATCAGCACCGTCACGCCAATCGCGCCAGCGCCCACCGAAGTCAGCGTCACCAACGCGCCAATAATCACACCAAACAGCACCGGCAGGCTCCAATGTTTCGGTATGGTGGCCGCTTTGACGTCGTCCACATGGATATGGCGCGAAACCGCTTTGCCCAAAACCGCCTTGTAGAGCGTGGCCGCAGCCGTCAGCAGCAGCGCAAAGCCCAGTGTTGTGGTCATCACATGCTGAACCGCAGGATCCGTCGTGCCCACTTGGCCTAATATATACTGCGTGGCCAGCGAAGCAGGTACACTCCCCGCCGCCATCTGCGCCACTATCCGCCAGTCAATCACCCGCGCCCGCGCCAGCTTGATAGACCCACCCAGCTTGGTAAACGCCGCAAACAGCAAATCCGTGCCAATGGCCAAATGTGGCTTCACTTCAAAAAAGAAAATCAACAACGGCGTCATCATCGACCCCCCGCCCACGCCAGTGAGCCCGACCAGAAAGCCAACAAAGAAACCTGCGAAAACAAAAGCTAAATCATGCATGAGGGTGACTTTAAGGCGAAGTTTATAGAATGTAAAATACTTTATTTTACATCCGTTATATTAATTTATGCGTATAAGAAGGCTTTTTAAGGGGAAATTAAGTCTTTAGAATGGTTGGATGGACATGTCAAGAGGTTTCTTGAAAAGGAAATTATGAAAAGAGGCCGAATTCGTCATTTCGTTGACTGTTATAGGCAGGGCGCTTGATATTCCTGTTACTATTTTCTGTTGGCGATAGTGTGTTATAAGGAATATACTCCTCGTAGCTGAAAACGGGAATTTGGGCTAGCGCGAAAGCTCCCGGGGCTTTGGCGCCGTCCAAGTTCCCATTTTCAGCTACGAGGAGTATATATTTATTTGCAGCATTTCTGATGAATGTGACCTGCTCGATAGTCATTTTTGCAAAGGCTTTTTCATAAGCTGAGACAGGGTAGTTGGAAAGATCAAGAATCTCTTCCACTTTTTCAGGAGTCATCTTTGCAAAGGCAGCCGTAAACTCCTTTACAGAGTAGTCTTTAAGTTTCTTGAGCCCAATAGCGCCGTACCAATTTCCCGTTACAACACCGCCTGCGCCAGACAGCGCTTGAGGGATATAGGTCCCTACGACAGGGATGTAGCCTGAGAGGGCAAATACCAGATGGGTGATTGCGATAACAGCAAGACCTGTAATAATCTCTTGGCCAAGAGAGAGTTTGTCAAAACGATTTTCAAGATTGGTTACGACTTCAAGCTTTTGTATCCGATTTATGATCGCCTTAAACCAGGGGCGCTGAGAGAGGGTAATGCCCACAAGAAGCGATGCTACAAAGGTGACAGGGTTGGCTGCTGCAGAAATGCAGAGGGCTGCTCCTTTAAGCAGAAGTTTTTCCCCATCGGCCATTAAATAGCGGTGTGTTTTTACTAGCTTGCTGTTTTCGTTAAAACTCCAACTTGCGGGAAGAAGTCTATTTGCCGTTATAGCCCCGCTAAGGATTAGCCGGCAGGCACACGAAACAGATGCCCCGGTCCCCGAGGCAACATGTGTGTAGAGTGTTCTAAAAAAGCCCGGGTCGCTTGATTGCTCTGCTACTTGCCCTGCTCCTTGCATCTCGTGTATCCATTTTTTTGGCCAAAAGCTAGGATCTTAACACAATCCTAATTTTCAGCTACGAGGAGTATAGAAGAACGGGAGGGGCAGGATCAGAAGGGGCGACTGCAAGACGACCTGTTGGTTTTATTTTTCTTCTGAGCAAGACATATGGAAAGAGCCAAGGCCCCACCAAACCATCCCCATCTTACGCTTTCAGCAAGACCGAAAGCGCCGTTCATCTCTTCTAAGACGGCGGCGATAAGGATTGCGCCCAGGATCACAACGACGATGTATTTGAGGCTGTAATAGGCGAATGTCCGTTTATTTTTGTTAAACCAAATAGGATCGCTTTGAATCCATTTGGCGAAATACATGAAGACAATGATTTCGGCAATACCGCCAATTAGCATGTTATAGCCAATGACCATTGGTTGAAGGGCTCCAAGAATATGGGAGCCGTTACCCATACAAAAGACGAGCATTGTTACCGTCATAATGCTCATGACAATCGCAACTGCTGCTTTGCGTGTTTTCTTAAACTCGACTTCAACGTTACCAACAGCACTTTCAACGATTGAAAATACTCCCGTTACTCCTGCAATAAACAAACAGAAGAAAAAGAGGGGACCGATGATTCGAGAAGTTGTTTCTCCGAAAGAATGGAGAATAGAAGGGAAAACCACAAAGCCCATTTCAAAGGCTGAGTCAGATTTGACGATCTCATTAAATGAAACGCCAGTTGTGTAGCTGAGGTAACCAACACATCCAAACACAGCAAAGCCCGCGATGAAAGAAATAGCAAAGTCGCCAGCTGCAACAAAAAGCATGGCCCTTCGAATGCTTGTCGTCTCGCCCGTGTGACGAGAGTAACCTGTGACGATTCCAAGACCTAAAGAGAGACTAAAGAAGAGCTGTCCAAAAACATCTCTCCACAAGCTGAACTCTCCTAGTTTTGAAAAGTCAGGCTTGAGGTAGTAGTAGAAACCTTGGCTTGCTCCTGGAAAGAAGGCAATGCTTACAGCAAAGAAGATGACAATGACTCCCAAGAGAGGTAAAAAGACAGCGCAGATTTTTTCGATGCCAGACTGAACTTTCTTGACCATTACCCACCAGCTAAAGGCGATAACGGCAAGCGTAGCTATTAATACAGAGACAGAGATTCCGCCAAACTGAGACAGGCTACCAGAATCTTGAAGGAATGTGTTTTTAAAGAAGTCGGCTGTTTCAAAAGGAATTTCTCCTGCTGCTGCAAAATAGGTGTAGGCAACAGAGTAACCGGTCAAGACAGTATAGAAGGCTCCAATCGTCATGACGGCAATTACGCTAAGCCAGCCAAAAGTTTTCCCGGTAGCCCCCATTACTTTTCCAAAAGCTGAGACGATAGGCAAGCCAAGTTTTTTCCCCACGAGTCCTTCTAGGAATAGTAAGGGAATGCCCATTGTCAACATTGCAACAATGTAGGGGATCAAAAAGGCGCCGCCACCATTTCGGTAACACTGCGCGCTAAAACTTAAGACATTTGCAAAGCCAACTGCGGAACCTAGCATCGCCCAGATATATCCAGATTCACGTTTCCACTGGCTTTTAGATGAATCTATCAATGGATTAGACACGGGAAATCTCCATAAAACTCAAAAAAAACAAGTAAAATATGCTGTCAGAACGAGTAATAAAGAGAGAAAGGAATAGTGGCAAGCAACTTCGCAGGAAAAGAAAACATGAAAATGTTTTGGTGCTGGCCCATCGTTCAACGATTTCTTGAGGGGTGATTTTGAAAAGTATAGCAACTAGTAAGGGTTATGCACAATTAAGAACTTCTCTGCTTGCCACTGAGGACCATCCCGAGTAAATTGATAAAAATAAGTAGGGGAGGGGACAGGGAAATTCGCGCTCTAGTATTTCCATTGTCTCTTCAATTAGAGCAAGTAGGACCTGATTTTTTAACGCTAAGCTTGATTCCGCTGTAGCTTACATGAGGTTTCTTTGCCCTGTAATTGGGTGTGTTTTCAGAGCCGTGACAGTAAAGATTCTATCGTTACAATAGTTACATTGTTTTTTATGGAGTATTCTCGTGGTATTTCGCTGGCTAAATAGTACTTTTGACCGGGTAGCAGCGGTAACTGGAGCAGTTTTTGGTGTTCAGCTTCCTGAATTTACAAAGCAGTACATACATCAATTAAGCGGACATGTTTCGGAGTTGCGTTTTCAGGTTGGGAAAATGGAGAAGGTGGCTTCTGCATCGGGCAAAACGCTTGAGGCTTATATTAACAAATTTTTACTCAACCCAGATCTTGATTTTTCCCATCAAGGTGAGCTTATGCAAGAAATGGTAAATCGCTTTCATAAATTTGCCGATGCGTTAAGAACTCTTCAGGAATCGTCTCCTTGGTTTCGTCCCTTAAAATTATTAGCGGTAGGGGATTGGGAGACAGTTAAGGAAACTTGGCAGATGTTTCAGCCTGGATTACCATTAACTTCTGAGGGGGTGGTTTATGCTTTTGTTGGGATGATAATTGGGGTAGGGGTTTATAGCTTAGTCATCAAGGTGATCTTATGCAAGAAATGGTAAATCGCTGGCATAAATTTGCCGATGCGTTAAGAACGCTTCAGGAATCGTCTCCTTGGTTTCGTCCGTCAAATAAAAAAGAAGGAATTTATGAGTAACAAAGATACTGAATCACCGCCAGAAACCGATCCGAGACCGCGCGAACTGCGCACTCCAGATTCTTTACTGATTGTCAACACTGGTCACGGCAAAGGCAAGAGCACTGCTGCATTTGGGATCATGATCCGCGGCGTTGCTCGCGGATGGAAGGTCGGCGTCGTGCAATTTGTGAAATCTGGAGATTGGCACGTTGGTGAAGAGAAGATCGGCATCCAACTTGGTGTCGACTGGATAACACTTGGTGAGGGCTTTTCATGGGACTCGGCCAATCTGGACAAAGACAAACAGACTGCAGCCAAGGCTTGGGCGAAGGCGCACGAGTTGTTAATGGGAGGGAAATACGACCTCCTTATTTTTGATGAACTCACCTACCCTCTGAATTGGAATTGGATTGAGACTCAGCCCGTATTGGATGCTCTAGTTGGACGACCCAGCCACGTGCACGTGGTGGTGACTGGTCGAGATGCACCGCAATCACTAATAGACATCGCTGACACTGTGAGCGAAGTTCGAAATATAAAGCACGCCTATCAAAAAGGCTTTAAGGCAAAACGTGGAATCGATTTCTAAGTGGCGCCTAGTGCCAGGTAATTGCTAGCCCGTCACGAAGGGGGAAAGACGCTCGATGCCATCTTGTAGGTCGGCATCGCCAAGAGCAAAACTAAACAGCCAGGTGAAAAAGTAGGCCAGAAGTCTAGGTTAAATCGCAGCATTCTGGATCAAGGATGGGGCCTGTTTCGGGAGCAGTTAGAATACAAAATGAAATGGAATGGTGGGCAGCTTCTTGCAGTGCCACCACAAAACACAAGTAGAACATGCCCCTGCTGCGAACATGTTTCTAAAGATAACCGCAAGACGCAAGCTCAATTTGAGTGCATTGCTTGTGGATATAAAAACAATGCCGACGTTGCCTCTGCAATAAATATTTTAGAGCGAGGACATCGCTTGTTAGCCTGTGGAGAGATGGCGCATATAAGCCGCTCGAAGAAGCAGGAACCCGCCGAAGTGAGTCAGCTAATTTTTAGCTGAACGCCGTAGGAATCCCCTTTCTTTAGGAAGGGGAGGATGTCAAAAGACCAGAAGAACCAGCGATGGCAGCCTTCGAAATTTTGAGGTCCCAGTTCTCAGGTGCACTACCTGAGCGCATCCCATCAATCCGGCAATTCCTAGAGCACCCAACAATTTTAATAGAGGAACTTGCTTTACACAAACGTGATATCCTCGCGCATCGACATGAGACGTACTCTGGAAAGTGAACTGATTTAAAACAACAAATTTAAGCTATCCCACTTGCGCTCTTGACCCCGTCCTAAAGGACGGGGTCAAGAGCGCGCTGGATCAACCCTCTTGTGTGAGCCGGGCTCTTAATTTATTTCCTTCTGCAAATATATGTTTTTTGCGAGACCCATCCATTTTACTTAATAGCCTCACCATCATGGAGAGCCTGGGATTTTTCAAAAAAAACCGTTCATGCTTTTCAATAAATTGCCAATAGAGGCCGTCAACCCCATCACACCAGAGCCCTTTTTTAAAGGGTCCCATTTTTCTATAATAATTTGAACCACAGATGTAGGGCTTAGTTGAAAATACACCGCCGTCGCTAAAAAGAGCCATCCCATACACATTAGGCCCCATGACCCAATCGGAGGAATCGATGTGCATTTCCATAAACCACCTATGGGCCTCCTTAGGGTCAACCTCTAGCAAAAGCATAAGACTCCCCACCACCATAAGGCGCTCAATGTGGTGAGAATATCCGTAGCGGTTTACCTTGTTAATCACCAGGTCTAACGGGGGAACCCCTGTATCACCCAGGTACCACCTTGGGCTCAGTTTACGATGATGATTCCAAAAGTTTTTTTCCTCCTCCAACTCACTAAAGTTTTGATAAATGCCCCTTATAAATTCGCGCCATCCAATAATTTGCCTAATAAAACCCTCTACAGAAGAGATCGGAATATTACTTTTTCGAAATACCTTAAGTGTGTGTTTTACAATTTCATCGGGGGTTAAAAGTCCTGAATTCATAAAAGGTGCTAGAACCGAATGAAAAGCAAAGTCTGAGTGCAAGGGCAGCGCGTCTTCATACGGGCCAAATGAGACAAGTCTTTCATTTAAGAAAATTTCGAGAGATTTTAAGGCCTCACCGCGATCAATCGGTAGCCAAAAATTATTTGCCAGACCTGGATGGTTTGCAAATTTTCTTTCAACCAGCTCCATCACCTCTAAAGTTGTTGGAGAAAATAGGCAGGGTCTGAGTGTGGGGGGGATGATATCCGCAGGGAGCGACCTTCTGTTTTCTTTGTCATAACTCCATTGGCCCCCTTCAGGCTTAAGATTGCTATCTACCAAAATGAGCAATCGCTTTCGCTGCATTTCGTAAAATGATTTCATCTGTGGCTTTTTGTGAGTCACTAAATATTCGGAAAATTGGGAACGCGAGCATAAAAACATGGGAGATCTAAATACCTCCTGTGTTAGTCCAGCTTGTGCAGTAAATTTAAGGATTCGAGATTCAAAGAACTTATCCTCAATTTCATAAAATGAAATTGAGGATATTTTATTTTTCTTAACAAACAAGGCCAATCGCTCTTCAAAGGTTTCGGTGCTTGGATCGGTTAGCTTTTCGTAATGAACTTTGTAGCCCTGTTTTACGAGGTTATTTGCAAAACTTCGCATGGCCGACAGAAAAAATATTATCTTATGCTTGTGAAAGCGAAAATAGGTGCATAGCTCTATGTCTTCGCGCATAAAGATGATTGTGTTTTTTTTATTGGGGATCTTTTCTACAAGTAGGTTGGAATCAAACAGTTGATTTCCCAGAATTAGAAATGTGTTCATGCTTTACCTAAATTCATCATGCTCTTAAGCAAGACCAAATCTTTGTCTCTAATATAAAGCCAATTCCCGCCTAGTTGTTGAAGCGGGTAAAGCACATAAAGTGACTATGAGAAGCGTCCATATTCATGTCAAAATATTTAATCCTTCAAATTCTGACAAGGCTCTTCTTTTAGCAAATAAAGCCTCCGATGCAGGCTTTATTTTAAATTCTGTAAAAACGGAGCGACATTTTACACCGGCGCCTAAGGCTGTCATTAAAATTGCATTTGTATTTTTTAACCCCGAATTCATTAGCGTACTTTAAGCAATAACTTATTTTCTGCAAGGGATGAACCCGCCGAAATCTGAAAGCCTGCAAGTTTTAATAATTTAAAGATTCCAAATAGCAACATTGGAAAATATGTTCCGAGATTATAAAAGAGAGAGTTTCGCGCTTGTGCTTTATTCCAGCCATAAATGGCATCGTTTTACAGCCTCATCAATATTAGGAGCAAACCATGGAACAGTCATTAAAAAGAGAATTAAGTCGTGTTTCACCGACAACGGAACCAGACAAAATTGTTGAATTTTTTCGCAAAGATGGTGGTGTGATTATTGAAAATTTGATTAATCAAAAACAAATTGACGCTATCAATGCTGAGCTCCAGCCTTTTGTTGATGCACGCAAACCAGGACTTAAGCAAGGTTCTGCTGGAACTTTTTATGGATCAAACACTAAACGGCTGCAAGGCATCGCTACCAAAAGCCCAAGTTTTGTCAACGCCATTTTGACCAATCCGGTGTTGCTCAGTTTGGCAGATCGCGTTCTCTTAAAAAACTGCGGAAACTATTGGATGGGTCAATCAGAAACTATGTTTATTGGTCCCGGTAACCCCGCCCAAGAACTTCATCGTGACGATTTGAATTGGGCTAACGCTTCCGAACTTGGAATCGATTTGCAGATTTCGGTTCTCACTGCGCTTGGCGACTACGATGCAGAAGTTGGTGCTACCAGGATTATTCCGGGTAGTCACTTGTGGCCCCTTGATAGACCTTTTGATGGCGAAGAAACCTTGCCCGTATCCATGAAACCAGGAAGCGCATTGGTGTACTCGGGAAGAGTAGTGCATGGCGGAGGATGGAATCAAACCAAGGATCGTTGGCGTAAAGGATTGTATTGCAGTTATTTGCTCGGCTGGCTGACTCCCGAGGAAGCATCGGCGTTATCTCTGACACCAGATGTGGCCAAGCTATTATCGAAGCGAGCGCTTGAACTTTTAGGGTGGTCCAATTTGCGTGGTTCTCCTGCTGAAAATGGCCCAGCAGCAGCGTTGCAATTGTGGCAACTTGATAAAATTGATATTGCTCGCTATGAGGGACTTTTTAGTCAGACATAACAACGTGACTAACGTATCGTTAGCTTCACATTTCAATATCATCCTCGATAAAGCCATTTTTCAAAATAATTTTACTACATTCTAAGGGCATTTGACGATGCGCATAAGGAAACCGTTGTGCCAGCTGGCGGACAAAAAGACTGTCCTCTTTTTTTATGGCATATGCGATATAATACAAACCACTTTTTTGGAATAGATCTTCTGCGTTGTGAAAATTAGCAAAGACCACTTCCAAGAACTGTTTTGCATTTGCTTCTTTGAACGAATCACTGCCTTTAGCATCTTTTATGCCAGCGATAACCTCATCTTAAATCGCCTGATGATATTGACTTAAAAATTGTGCAGTGTTTTGTAGGCCAATTTTAGAAAATGCCGTAGGAACCCCCTTTCTTTAGGAAGGGGAGGGTGTCAATAAATCTCTAGCATTTAGCACAATTTGCTTAAGAGGTTCGCTTAAGGTCACGTCCTCGTTAAAACCGGTTATTTTATCACCCAAACGCTGTTTTAACTGCCGAAAAATCTGTGGCGAAAAAGAAGCAAAGATTATTTTAGAAATAAACGGTGTTTCTTTTTTTAGAGCTTCAATTGTGTGTGGGGGTAAAGGATGAGAGGCGTCGTTCTGGCCGGTGGGTTAGGAAGCAGATTGCTTCCGCTCACTAAAGTCATTAATAAGCATTTGTTGACGGTTTATGACCGGCCGATGATTTATTATCCCATTCAGGCATTGGTCAATGCCGGGATCGATGAAATCATGCTAGTCACAGGCGGCAACAGCACGGGAGATTTTCTGCGACTGCTGGGTAACGGCAAAGATTTCGGTCTCAAGGGGCTCAATTACACCTACCAAGATGGCGCGGGCGGGATTGCCGATGCGCTCAGATTGGCCGAGCATTTTGCAGATGGTGAATCGGTCTGTGTGATTTTGGGCGACAATATTATCGAAGGCAATATTGCTCATGCTACCGCCGCCTTTCAGAAGCAGCAGCGTGGGGCAAAAATTCTTTTAAAGGACGTTAAGGACCCGCAACAGTTTGGGGTGCCGGTCCTGGAAGGGGGCCTTGTAGTGAAGATCGAGGAGAAGCCCGAGAACCCCCGCTCTTCTTATGCTGTGGCGGACATATATTTTTATGACGCCCGCGTCTTTGACATCATCAAGACCCTAAAGCCGTCCGGCCGTGGCGAACTCGAGATTACCGACGTCAATAATGCCTATATCGCAGATGGCACGTTGACCTGGGATCTCTTGGAGGGTTGGTGGGCCGACGCCGGGACGATCGAATCCCTTCATCAGGCTAATTTGCTCGTGGCAAAAACCGGCGCGAATAAGATGGGAGCGTAGAGGGGGGCGGGATAATGAGATAGAAATAGGATGCTCTTTATTAAACACATAACGACAGGCACCAGAGAATTTACGCAAGCGGAGTTCTTGCTCTTCATCCGGCAGCAGTTCGTATTTAAAAGCTTGCATTCGTAACATAGCCCAACTTATACAGAAATTCTAGACGCAAGGAAGGGGTACGTCCAATTCCTGGTCATGGCGAGGGCTAGGGATCTCGGCTATCTCGGATCGTTAGACCACGACCAGCTTGAAGCAAAAGCCGAATGCATTAGCCGAATGTTGAATGCATTCATACAACCCCTCAGGGTCAAAGGAACTGGCGATGGGAAGAAGTAATTCAAGCGGGGGTGTGTTGCGGCGTGACAGCTATCCCTTTATCCCGCTACCCGATTACCCCTTGTCGCACCTTGCCAATCTACCCCTTTGCTCCTTTACCCCGAAGGATCCGCGGTGCGAATTCTCGTAACCGGCGGGGCCGGATTTATTGGGTCACATCTCGTCCATCGCCTGGTTGGGCAAGGTTGCCACGAGGTGGTGAATCTCGATGCGCTGAAGTACTCCGGTAACCTTGCCAATCTCAAGGCGATCGAGAATGATACTCGGCATACTTTTGTACGTGGGGACATCGGTGATCAACCCTTGGTCGAACGGCTCATTCGTGAGCATCGCATTGAAGGGGTGATCAATGCCGCAGCGGAGACCCATGTGGATCGGTCGATTCTCGACCACGGGGTCTTTCTGCGGACCAGTGTGGTCGGGACCGGTGTGTTGCTTGAAGAAGCGCGTCGTGCCGGCCTGCAGCGATTTCTTCAAGTCAGTACAGACGAAGTGTATGGCAGTGTCGAGATCGGGATGTCGGTTGAGAGCGATTGCCTGGCACCTCGCAGCCTCTATTCTGCCAGCAAGGCCGGGGGAGACCTCTTGGCCCTCGGCTACTGGGCGACCTATCAACTCCCTGTGATGGTGACTCGTGGCAGTAATACCTATGGGCCGAATCAGTATCCGGAAAAGCTGGTCCCCCTCTTCGTTACCAATGCGATAGACAGTCAGCCCCTTCCGCTCTATGGGGATGGACGGCAGCGCCGCGATTGGCTGGCGGCGCAGGACCATTGCTCAGCGATCGAGCGCGTCTTTCTTCATGGCGAGCCGGGGCAGATCTACAATGTCGGCGGGGGCAATGAGCGTGAAAATATTACCGTGGCAGAACAGATTGTCGGTCATCTTGGGAAATCCCGCGACCTCATTCGCTTAGTGCAGGATCGACAGGGGCATGATCGCCGCTATGCGGTGGATTGCAGCAAGTTGCGTCGATTAGGCTGGAGTCCCGCAGTGACTTTTGAAGAGGGATTGAAGGCGACCATTCAATGGTATCTGGAGCATGAGGACTGGTGGCGTACGATCAAGTTGGGGGAATTTCGTCAATACTATGAACAGCAGTATGGGAAGCGGCTAAGGGGGGAGTGCAACGAGCTCTTTGAGCTTCAGAAAAAAATCAAACTTGATAAAACCGCTCTGTCTCTCAGGAGTTAAAAAACAAACCACTAGTGGGGGCTGCTGATTAGGCGCAGAAAAAACTGTCTGCGGGTTAAGCTCGCAGGATAATCGCAAAGGAGAAGGTTGCATTTATGACCCAAGAGCGCCATGGCAAGATACCTGAACGGCGCAACAAAGATAGCGAGCACTACGATACGTTTAATGAGGACACCGAAAACTCTAGAACGACTAACAGCACGATAGAGAAGTTGTTGAAGAAACATAAGGTCAAGTGGTGAAATGGCCACAATTATTTTATCGTTACATAAAGTCAGTTCAACTAATGCTCTCGATAGTGCCAAATGTTTAACGTCTGATAATCTCCATTATGTTGTTCTTCCTAAGCAAAACCAATCGTCTTTAGTGCGTAACCAGACCGTCCCTGTCTGGGATAGCTGCCACAGATATCCCTATATTCCCACTCCTACGTTCTCATTACACCCTCGCTCAACCTTCTTAATCCCGTCCCACCTCAAACATTCGCTCTCAAATCAACCTAAACCACGTTCGCCGCTCCAAACCCACCCACCAAAACCTACAATCCTTAACCCCGCGCATTCCGCTCTATTTTCAACACAAAACGCCTGTAAAGCCCCCAAAGCATCTCTCAGAACTTATAACATATACTCCTTCACCGCGTACAACATGTCGGTTGTGGATTATATTGGTATTCGATATAATGAGATGTGTTGTAATTACCATGGTTCGTGCAAGGTATGATTCAGTCGTTTGCTGATAAAGGCACAGAAGATGTGTATCACGGAGCTAATACTAAGTTAGCGCGGCACACATTGCCAAGTTCTTTGACTGGTATAGCGGGGCGTAAATTCGACATGCTAGACGCAGCGGTTAGACTTGATGATTTGCGCCAGCCCCCAGCGAACAGGTTAGAAGCTCTTCGCGGGATCTTGAAGGGCAAATACAGCATTCGCATTAATGACCAGTGGCGGATTGTGTTTTGTTGGGGGTTATTGGGCCCTCAAGACGTTCAAATAGTGGATTACCATTAAGGAGGTAAGCGTGTTGCCGAAAAACAGAAAGCCGGCGCATCCCGGGGAAATTCTTCTTGAGGAGTTTTTGAAGCCGCTGGGACTGTCACAAGCACAATTTGCACACCACTTAAACGGCTCATGGACACAGCCTAAGGTGAGCGAGATTGTGAATGGTCGTAGGCGGATAACGGAAGTCATCGCACTAGACTTCGCCGACGCCTTTGGAACTTCGCCTGAATTTTGGTTAAACTTGCAGTATCGCCATGACCTCTGGTCCGCTCAGCAGCATCACAAGAAGCTTCCCCTATTACCCGCCCTCAAAGCCACCGGAGCATATTAGAGCTCTGCCTTTAAACAGCCCACACCTAATGATTTAGCCTCAGCTGCTGCATGCCCATATCCACAAGCGATTTATGCATTTGTTAATAATTTCGTCTTGATACAGATCCTTAATTAATGCCGCATGTACCTGTTCAGGTAATTTTGAATGGAAAATTCTTCAAAGACCCTTGAGGATTTTGATTCGCTTGGAATTTGACGGATAGACGTCCACCCACATATCCTTCTCATTTGCTTATCGCTGAGGAGGTACTCTCTTAGTTGATCCAGTGCGCGGCAAACCTCGTCCTTATCGCCTTTTCAAAGCCCGCCTTTGTAAGGTGTCCCACCGCATTAAATATGGTAAGCGCTGCATCAAATTTACCAATTTTTACACTCCTCACATCCCCTAGAATAAGTTTTAGAGGTGCCTTCTCTTTCTTAGACCTCTTTTCAGCTGCTTTCAGCATGCCCGGGCTAATGTCAGATCCCACTACCTCATACCCGCGCTTAGCAAGCCAAAACAGCTGTGAGCCTGTCCCGCATGTGAGATCCAAAACGCTCTTAACCTTATGCTTCTTAAGCAGTTTTTCTATCGCGCCGTTAGTCGTTCTAGAGTTGTCCGTGTCTTCGTTAAACGTGTCGTAGTGCTCGCTGTCTTTGTTGTACCATTCAGGTGTCTTGCCGTGGCGCTCTTGAGTCATAAGTGCAACTTTCTCCTTTACGATTATCCTGCAAGCTTAACCCGCGCAGAGTTTTGCTGCTTCTAATAATACAACAACGTTTGTTGTATTTATATCCCAGTTCGGGGATAATGAGGCTTGGAGGGACTTATGGACCAGAAAAAGCCAGTCATTTGGATTGGGTCAAGCAAGCGAGACTTCATGGAGTTTCCTCACGATGTGAAAAATGAGATGGGTCACGCTTTATACATTGCCCAGAAAGGTTCCAAGCACCCCTCCTCAAAACCTCTGAAAGGCTTTGGTGGAGGAAGCGTTCTTGAAATTGTTCAACGCGATGTTGACGGGACTTATCGCACTGTTTATACGGTCCAAATGAAAGAAGCGGTTTGTGTATTGCATGCTTTTCAAAAGAAATCCAAGTCCGGCATCAAAACGCCGAAACAAGATATCGATCTAGTCGAGCAAAGACTAAAAACCGCACAACAACAATACGAAGAATGGATTGTCAGCTACAAAAAGGAGGTCTATTGAGATGCCTAGTAACAAAAAAAAACAAATTAAGGATGTAGACTTTGAGGTTGGAAGCGATAATATTTTTGCAGATATTGGAATTGAAAATCCCGAAGAAGAACTCACTAAAGCTGAACTAGCTTGGGAAATTGAGCGCATCATAAAAAAAAGAAAACTCACCCAAGCAAAGGCCGCAAAGCTTATAGGGATCAACCAGCCAAAAGTATCCGCACTGCTACATCGCAAACTTGCTGGGTTTTCAGTTGAGCGCCTCATGCACTTTCTGAACTTGCTTGGACAAGATGTTGATATTGTCGTCAGACCTAAACCTCGCAATCGTAAAATTGCCCGAATCAACGTTTTTACAAGCAAAGGCTATTCAGGAACAAAAGCCCCCTTGGCCGCAAAGGCTTGTTAATTAACCCATTAACCCGCGCGGAGTTTTTCTGTGAACCTGAAGACTCCAAAGAACTCATCCCATTTCCTAATGAGTCTACTAATGTCTTAGCTTCTTTAGCTGCATCCAATGCGACAACTGATTTGAACTTGGCCGTATGTCTCTTCTTCTTAGCCATAATTATTCCTTCATTTTTAAGTTGATAATGAAGGTAAATTCTACAACCTTTTTTCCTTAAAATCCTGTCCAGTTTTCGCCAACCAGCTCAGATCTTCGATACCTTCTTGATTTAATCAAATCTGCTGGCTTGAAAATTAAAAGTCCGATCGCAGCAACTTCATCAGCAGCATATCCAGGAAGTTTTGCCAGCAAATATATTAGCGAGCGCCCAAGTGAAGTGAAAAGAAGTTGAATCACCACCCAAGGCAGAATCCACCAACTTGAGTTAGCAAGCAAGACAAATGCAGCGTTGCGACGGTCCAGCAGCAAGGGCCGGTGCAAAATTGCATCCTTCACATCAACTGCGCGTCTGCGCGGCCAAAACACCCCTCTGTGAGCGTCAAATATTTCTTGATAAAATCGCCCTATCTCTCAGGAGTTAAAAAATAAATATTTAGTGGGAGCTGCTGCCAGTTGTGTTTGTAGGTATAATTTTACGGGAAATTAGGATATAAGCCGCTCGAAGAAGCGGGAACCCGCCGAAGTGAGTCAGCTAGTTTTTAGCTGAATCGCCGTAGGAATCCCCTTTCTTTAGGAAGGGGAGGATGTCAAGCACCCACAGTTGGATATGCAACTCCAGTGCTGGAATGGCAGTCATAACCATTGGGATTCTTGGCTAAATATTTTTGGTGATAATCCTCGGCCAAGTAGTACTCAACGCCCTTAGCACTAATGATTTCAGTTGCAATCTGACCTAAACCTTCAGCAGTTAAGACACCTTGATATACACTGCGCGATGCAATAGCCGTCATATACTGAGCAGGTGTGGTTGTATAGATTAAACTTCGATATTGCGTGCCAATATCACCACCCTGCTGGTTTAGGGATGTTGGATCATGCATCGTCCAAAACTCTTCTAACAATCGTTGATATGAAACTTTAGATTCATCAAAAGTAATCGCCACCATTTCTGCATGGGCCGTAAGACCAGTACAGAGCTCCTCATATGTTGGGTTGGGACAAGTACCGCCCATATAACCAACCGATGTAGAAATAACTCCATCCATCCCCCAGAAACGGCGTTCGGCGCCCCAGAAACAACCAGATGCAAAGTAGGCAGTTGAACTCATGTGATCCATTCTTACAGTTTCGCCTCCATTGTGTACCCATTGGTAGCCTTGCTGCAGATACCCTTTGAGCTCCCGTAGCTCAGGGGATAGAGCCCCGCCCTTCCTTTGGGGGGAACGCGCGACATACATCACCTTCATTGCGCCTGGCTTGTAATCGCAAAAGGAGAGACTACCCTACTACCAAGAGTTCAAGTACATATACTCCGCTTAGCTGAAAATGGGAATTTGCGCTAGCGCGAAAGCCCCGGAGCTTTCGCGCTAGCCCAAATTCCCGTTTTCAGCTAAGCGGAGTATAGCCAGGTGGTTTTTGCAAACTCTTTTCCATTGTCTGCTGTAAGAGTCAACGCATGTGGGGCTTGGGTTAAGAAGAAAAACCACCGGATAGGAAGCTGTGTAGATCGGGATCAATGCGTAGGAATGGAGCGCAAAGATGCTCATGAATTCTCGGATTTCCGTTAGCCCAAACTCTAAAGTGTTTCCTTATGTTCATTTTGGAGGCATGGCAATCCAAAGGAACCGTATCTTCATCTTCTCTGTGCTCCATAAAATCAAAAATGACAAAGCGACCGTCGGCGTCTTCTCCTATATTACCAGGACTCATATCTATTCCTATGTCAGAAGGATGCGCCGGATCCAGGCAAACCGTTGCTATATTTATTAATGCATTAAGTAGTTTATGGTCTTTCTCTGTTAATGCACTTATCTCGGTGTTTGCTTTCCATGGAATCATCTCAATAGGATTGACCTTTTCAACAACAAGAAAAGAGTCTGTATCCAGAAAAGTCTTGGCAACTGGGATGTCCCATCTAACAAAGTTATCATACTGCTCTTTGGATGTAGCTTTCCAAGATAAAATAGCCCTTGGCGTAGCCTTCAGAATTCTTTTATCAGGGAAATTTAATCGATTTACATCATCAAGAACGTCTTTTCGATAAAGTTTAACAAGGACCTCCTCATTAGGTTTCCCAGGTATTATTAATTCAGCAGAATTTACCTCGAAAATTTGAGTGTGATCCCCTGTAACGATTTCGCCATTTCTCATACGGGGTGTTATTGAGAAACTCGCGCCTTCATGTGAAATTTTATTAGTAGAATGAATCTGCAAGATATCGTCAATGAAACTGCTTTCTTTTCTCGATTCCCCGCCAGCTTCTCTGGGAAGAGTTTCCTTTTCAGAATGAGGAACGTCAAGCTTAAAAGAACCGCCTAAAGAACCGTCTATTGATGGGGAAAATAAGGGAAGCGCCCTTCTTTTCACTCTATGCATTATGGGAGAAAGATTTGAATCTTCGCCGCCCTCTGCCCTAAAGCTGAAAGAAGACCCAAAAAGTGGACTCTGTTCTCCCGCTGCCCTAAAGCTGAAAGAAGACCCAAAAAGTGGACTCTGTTCTCCCGCTGCGCTAGAGCTGAAAGAAGACCAGGGACTTTGATAGCCCTCTGCATAAGCAATAGGCGATCCGTTATTTACTGAAGAAGATGGAATTGACATGTAACTCTTTTGGTTAATGGGCCTACCCTTTCAACTTTGATGCCTTTAATTGCTGAAAAGTATTTAAAATTTTAATCTAAATCACAATATTTGTCAATCTTCATGATTGAGACACCAGGGCAATCGCATGAAGAATCTTCGTAACAGTTCACATACTCCTTCTTCGTCGGTACATATGAACTATTATAAATTTTTTTGTATTTTCTCTCACGTTCTCTCACGCCTCTGTGTTTCAAAAAACCGGTAGTTAAAAGGATGCGTAATTATACAAAAACGCAAAATTTCTAAAAACAATAAATATTCACATCCTACTAATAATCAACAGCAAACACTCAAACTACCAATTTATTACTGAAAAATTATAAATTGGTAATTGCGAGACAAGTCTATTTTTTGCTACCATTAAATCGAAAACTGGTAGGTAAACATGAAAATCCCTCGCAAAGCACCCAACCTTAAAGACAAACAGCAAGAACTACTTTCTTCTCCAGAGAAGTTTGCCCTCGTTAATCAAGAAGCCTCCCGAACAGAAGCTGAAGGGAAGTACCGTCATTGGGATGTTTTACGCCACCTCACTCCCCCTTCCGGGCTAACCCATGAAGAATGGTGGCTAGGAATTAAAATGCACCGCCTTTCTCAAATGAAATCAATTCCCCTTTGGGACCGAGACAAAAAGAGCCCCTTTTCCTATAACCTTCCAAACAAACTACTCGAACAGTTGCATCAAATTGACCGCGAATATGGAGGCTCACCCACCCCCCTCAACCCGATCGTCAACCCACATACACGAGACCAGTACTTAGTTCACTCACTTATTCAAGAGGCAATCACCTCAAGCCAAATTGAAGGGGCCGCAACAACAAGGCGAGTCGCAAAGGCGATGTTAATGTCTGGACGACGACCAAGAGACAAAAGCGAGCAGATGATCCTCAATAACTTTCGGACAATGGAACAGATAAGGATATGGAAAGACCGCCCCCTCGACAAAGGTTTGGTTTTCGAAATTCACAAGATGGTTACAGAACTTACGCTCGATGAATCAAGTGCCGTTGGCAGGTTTAGGCTGGAAGAAGAGACCGTTATCGTAGAAGAGTCTTTCACACACGAAGTGCTGCACAACCCACCCCCAGCAAATGAATTGTCAGGGCGACTGGAGGCCATGTGTGACTTTGCAAACGGAAAGACACCCTCTTATTTCGTCCACCCCATCATCCGCGCAATGATCCTTCATTTTTGGCTTGCCTATGACCATCCCTTTGTTGATGGAAACGGTAGAACGGCAAGGGCATTATTCTATTGGTTAATACTCCGAAGCGGCTACTGGCTTTTTGAATTCATTTCGATATCAGCGGTCATCCTTCAGGCTCCTGTGCAATACGGAGAGGCCTTTCTCTATACAGAAACCGACCAAAACGACCTTACTTATTTCATTATTCATCAGGCCGGTGTCATCCGAAAATCCATCCAATCCTTACACCAGTATGTGGATCGCAAAACAAAAGAACTAAGCGGGATTGAAGCGTTGATGAATCAGAAGAGCGACTTCAACTATAGACAAGAAGCTCTACTTGCCCATGCCTTGCGTCATAAGACAGCTGTTTACACCATTGGCATCCACAAAAACAGTCATGACATTGCTTACGACACCGCAAGACAAGACCTGCAAGGGTTGCACGCGAAGGGCCTGTTAAAGATGAGTAAAAAAGGCAAGGCCTTTGTTTTCACTCCCCACCCCAACCTAGGCGAGCTCCTAAGGAAGGAGTAAAAGGAAGTGATTGATCCAGTGCGCTCTTGACCCCGTCCTTTAGGGCTTGGCATTACCCACATTTTTAGGCCTTTTTCTTTCTCTCACGTTCTCTCACACCTCTGTGTTTCAAAAATCTTAATATCTGTTTTTTGAAACACAGAAGCGTGAGAGAACGTGAGAGAAAAACAAGAGAAAAGAGAAGGGGGCGCGGAGTTGGTGGTTGTTTTTTAGAAAACCGCGCAAGCGGTAGTTAAGCGGCAAGGCCATGGCAGATGTTAGCCGTAGGTGACTGAAAGGAACATACGGAAACGCAGACATATACTCCTCGTAGCTGAAAACGGGAACTTGGACGGCGCCAAAGCCCCGGGGCTTTGGGGTTGTCTCAGCCTATTATTTGAGATTTAATCGACTATAAATGGGCAAGACGTGGGCGTTATTTCTCTTGCAATGGCGGCGTGCTTCGTGGTATGGAATTTGAATAAAATTTCAATTATTAATTTTGATTTAAATCAAAACTATGACACTATTTTCTACGCTACTTCCTTGGGTGCTATTTAACGGCTTTGTCCTCGCAATGCTCATCTTCGATCTGTTTGTGCTGCACAAACATGCCCGCGTTGTCACCCTAAAAGAAGCTCTTGGCTGGACTGCTTTTTGGATAAGCCTAGCCCTCTTTTTCAACGCTTACATCTACTACTCCCAAGGGGCAGCCCCTGCTCTTAATTTCCTTACGGGCTACGTCATAGAGTTATCGCTAAGCGTCGACAACCTCTTTGTATTCCTGATGCTTTTCAAATACTTTCGCACCCCAGCCTCCTCCTTGCACAAGGTCTTGTTCTACGGAGTTCTTGGGGCAATTGTTATGCGAGCGTTCTTTATCGGGATTGGCATTGCACTTATAGAAGACTACTACTGGATGGTCTACATCTTTGGGGCTTTTCTTGTTTTCAGCGGCATCAAAATGGCCTTCGCGAAGAATGCCGATTTCCATCCTGAAAAAAATCCCATCCTAAAACTCTTTAAGCGCTTCTTTCCCTTTACAGAAGAGTATGAAAACGACAAATTTTGGGTAAAAAGAGCGGGTCGCTACGTAGCCACTCCTCTTTTCGTTGTTTTAATTGCTGTCGAGACCACAGATGTGATCTTTGCAATTGACTCTGTCCCTGCCATTCTGGCTATCACACTAGACCCATTCATCGTCTACACGTCTAATATCTTCGCCGTCTTAGGACTGAGAGCTTTGTATTTTTTGCTGTCTCACATGATAACAGCCTTTCATCACCTTCACCACGGGCTTGCCTTTATCCTCACCTTTATTGGCGTGAAAATGGTACTTGCTGACATTTTCAAAATCCCCACTTTAGCCGCTTTGGGAGTTGTCTTCGGGGTATTAATCATCTCTATAGGAGCCTCTCTCCTCTTCCCAGAAAAAAAATAGGGTGATAGTTTTTTTGAAACACAGAGAAAGCATAAGAGAGAGAGGTACTTGCCCTCTCCGGAAGGTAACGTGGGCCGCCTAAGGTCTGGGATTTCGTTTGGTGCTTAGTAAATATACTCCTCGTAGCCGATACAGCTGCGTCTAAAATCCCAAACCTTAGACGGCCCACGTTACCTTCTGGAGATGTGTGAGCGGTTGCTACTGCTACATCACTACTGTTTTGCTGCTTCGGCAACGGTACCTGGAGGGTGCTTGTACCAACCAGGGTCGTTATAGCCATTAAGAGTCTCTCTCACTTTTAGAACAGTGAACATACCTGACATTTGAATGATACCAAACGGCCCAGTGGAGCCCATCTTTATGTAGTTCGGAGGGCTCTCCATAGCATCCCCCATTTCAAACATTTCCCCCATCCCAGACTCGCCCATCGACATGTAGTTTGGAAGGAATTTCCGGATTTTTTCTTGAAGCCCGCTCTGGTCAACCCCAAGCATATTAGGAATGTCGTGGGCCATGCCGGCCATTACATGGTGCGTCTTATGACAATGAAAAGCCCAATCACCCGGTTCTGTGGCAACAAACTCCAGTTCGCGGGTGTCTCCAACGGGAACCGCCACCGTCACGGCTTGATAGCGCGCAGAAAGAGGCATCCTTTGAGCCCCTTGTGCTGTTACAGTGAATTCATACCCATGCAAGTGTATCGGGTGGCTGTCCATACTTAAGTTAGCGAGGCGAACCCTTACCTTCTCCCCCTTTTTCACAACAAGCGCTTCAGTTTTAGGCCACATTGTGCTGTTGAATGTGAAGTAGTTAAAATCAAGCATGACTGAGGCATTGGGTGTAGCTCCCCCTATGGGAACAAACCATTCATGAAGCATGATTGCGAAGTCTCTATCCACTTTTTCTTCAGCTGATGGCTCCTTTGGATGAATGATAAAAAAACCCATCATCCCCATTCCAATTTGGGTTATCTCGTCATAATGGGGGTGATACATGTGAGTGCCACTTTGCCGCAGAGTAAACTCATAGACAAAGGTCTCGTCAGGCAAGATCGGGCGCTGGTTTAAGCCAGAGACACCGTCCATGCCGCTTGGGAGGTACAGCCCATGCCAATGAACGGTCGTAGCCGCTGGAAGCTTATTGGTTACGTAAATGCGAACCCTGTCCCCTTCTACGGCCTCTATTGTAGGGCCGGGCGTTTGTCCGTTATACCCCCAGCAGTTAACGATAAAGCCAGGAGAAAACTCTCTTTTTACAGGCTCTGCCGTCAAGTGGAACACCTTAACGCCCCCTTCCATAGTCCAAGAAAGTGTTGTTCCGTTTGGAGTCACAACAGGTATGTAAGAGACGTCTTGAGCTTCTGCTACAAGAGGCGTAAACATAAGAGGCATAAACAAGGCGGCAAAGCCTAAGCCTAGTAAAGTAAGTGCCTTTCTCGGGCTTCTTCTAATTAACGTCATCCAAAAGCTCCTTTTCTGCCTGCATCTTTGCCCTCTGCTCTAACAAGGCAAGGTCCCCTCCTAAAACATGATCAAGCTCGGCCTTGGCGGTCCAGTAGTTCTTTAAGCTATCGTAATAAAGAATCTTGAGCTCGAATTCCCGCTTTTTGCTGTGCAAGAGCTGGTAAACACCAACGGTCATCGCGTTATAACGCTTCTGTGTAAGCTCTGTGTTCCTTTGCTGCAAAGGGAGCCGCTCGTTTAGAAAAAACAATGCAAGCTCCTGATTCGTCCTTACTTCTTTATCCGACTGCCTAACTTCTGAAGCGATTTGAATTTCCAACGCCTTCACTTTTTTCAAGCTCTGACTTAGGAGGTGACTTATCCTTAGCCTGTCTGCCTGACCAAAGTTAAAAATCGGAATCGACCCTGAAATGGCCGGGCCCATCGACTTTTGGCCCCCCACCTCTCTTTCCATATCAATTCCCGCGGCCCCCTCGGTGAACTTCCACCACTCGTTAAGGGTGGCTGACTTTTTGATCTGCTCAACTTCCAGGCGCGCTAGCTGCAAGTCGAGTCTATTCGACATCGCAATCTTTTCTAGATCATCTGCCGAAAGATCATCCGCGGAAGGCAGCGGCAATGGATCTGGAATCGCTTGAGAGGCCTTCCACGTAGCCCTTGATGTGGATAGTCCCAAAAGCCTATTCATCTTCTCGATTAGCGTGGTTGCTGTTATTTGGCTCTTTGCGTACTCCAGTTTGTCAGCAAAGTACGCCTCTACACTTGCCTGCGCTTCAAGCTTATCGACATTTCCCTGCTCGTGTTGCCTCTCGGCAAGCAGGCTAACGATCTCTGTTAATTCAGAAACAGACTCTAGAGCCTCCCTCTTTAGCAGCTCTGCTTGTAGCTCATAAAAACCTGAGCGTACTTCAAGAGCCAAGTCAAGAACGGCTTTAGAAACTTGCAGATGAGCTTGCTCTAACTTTTGAGCGCTGAGCTTCTTCTTTGCGGAAATCAAAAAGAGATCAATGAAATTTTGCGTAAGAGAAAAGGCAGAGCCTGTAGAAGCAGAGTGTTCTGCATAACGGAACGAAAGGCCAACTGCGGGGTTTTGAAGAAGTCCGGTCTCAATAAGATCAGCGTGTGCAACTCCAATATCTTCAAAGGTAGCCTGGAGCCTTGGGTTGTTAAAGAGAGCTACCTGCAGAGCGGTGTCGGCATTTAGTTCTGTCTTAAGAAGCTCATTAACGAGTGCCTCTTGAGCGGACACGTCGACAACAGAATCCTGCCAATAGACCTTTTTGCTAAGGCGCTCTTCAACCAAAGACGAAACAGCAGCTCCATCATACCTCGCCGTTGAAGTACATCCGGGTGCCAAACAAAGAACGGGGAGAAAAAAAACAAGAGCTGCCGTGCTGTAGAAAGAGTTCGTGCGCATATACTCCTCTTAGCTGAAGACGGGAATTTGGGCTAGCGCGAAAGCTCCCGTTTTCAACTACGAGGTATATTAGGTAATGACGATATCGAAGCCAGCAAGAAGGTTTGCCGCTTCTGGAAGTGAAAACTTAGCTTTTCTGACTTTGTTGTTAAGTGGGTCAATGGCATAGTTTGTGGCGCCAGAAAAATCCGCTTTAGATAGGTCACATCCCTGAAAGTTTGTCCCTTGAAGGTCTGTGTTGCTAAAGTCTGTTTCGACCAAGTAGGTGTTGGTGAAGTAGCAGTCTTTAAGTTTGCTTCCTGCAAATGACTGCCCGCGCATTCTGAGATCAGAGAAGTTGCAGTACTGAAGAGAGCATTTCTCGATGCGAAGTGTAAAAAGGGTCTTTTCACACTTGAAGAACTCTACACCCACAATTTTGCAATTGATCAGTGTTACATCTTGGAATCTACACCCTTCAACTTTCATAAGGCTAAGGTTGCAGCCTGTGAATGTGCAGCAGCGGAACTTTGAGTTTTGAAACATTGCTTCGGCAAAGTTGCAATTTTCAAACGTGCAGTTCACAAAGGAATGTCTTGTCATAGACGCTTTAGAAAAGTCGCATGCCTTGAATTGCTTGTCTTCCTCATTTGTCGAATCGAATACTGCTTTTCTCATACAACCTACTTCCTCTGCCAAGCTTTCAGATTATTGTAGCAGGCAAGGCCCCTAAACACCCAGAGGTTTATCCAACAGACGCAGATAACGTTTAACTCAGTGGGGTTTAAGGAGTGAGCGAAGCGAACTTTTTGGAGTGCTGGGACATGTCCAACGCTTTCACCAGTCCTCGACATGTCGAGGGCCAGACACACACGTTCGCTTGCTAAGGGTCAGTGGACTCGACAGGTCGAGTCCTAACAACGCGTTGGACTTGTCCCAGCACTCCAAAGAGCAACGCTGCCGCTCGCTCCTTAATTCGCTAACGCTCGTTCCTTAAGCGGGCGCTAAGCTAAACGCTGTCAAGCACGAGGGCATATACTCCTCTTAGCTGAAAACGGGAGCTTTCGCGCTAGCCCAAATTCCCATTTTCAGCTACGAGGAGTCTATTTGGGTTGTTGAAGTTTTTTTTCGATGCCCCTATGGTGATGGAAATCGTCTACAAGGGAGAATCCGATGAGCACATTTAGTCAGTATGCTTCCGTACGCAAGCTGCGAGCCTTAGCCGCTAAGCCCTTTGATCTTACAGCAGACGGGGCGCTTACTCCCAAGAGGATCGCAACCATGCAAGCCGAGGGGGTCGGCTTTAAGCTGCTTTACGGAATGCAGAGAGTGACAACCGAGGTTATGGACGCTCTTAAAGGGCTGGCTAAGGAGGCGAAGGTTTTCGAAAAAATGGATGAGATGCAGGCAGGCAAGGTGATCAACCGCATCGAAGGGTATAAGAGCGAAGAGCGTGCCGTTCTACACACAGCTGTGCGTGACTTCTTCGGCAATCCTAATGCCAGCCCAGCTGCTGTAGAAGCTACTAGACTTGCAAAAGTTGAGCACGACAAGCTAGAGGTCTTTATGGAAGAGATCAATAGAGAAGGGCGCTTCACAGATCTCATCACTATCGGCATCGGCGGGTCAGACCTCGGCCCTCGCGCGCTATACTTAGCCCTGCAACCTTTTCAGGAGAAGGGAAGGCGCGTTCATTTTATTTCTAACGTCGATCCTGATGACGCCGCAATGGTACTTGCTAACATAGATCCTAAAAAGTGTTTAGTGCTCGTAATCTCAAAAGAGGGGACGACTCTTGAAACATTGACGAACGAGGCGCTTGTTAAGGCCCACTTTAGCAAAGCTGGCGTAGAGCCCAAAAACCATTTTGTGGCGATTACAAAGAAGGGGAGTCCCCTAGACGACCAAACAAAATACCTGGCGGCATTCCACATTTGGGATTACATTGGCGGGCGCTACTCTGCCCTTTCAATGGTCGGCGGTGTTATCTTTTCCTTTGCCTTTGGCTTCCAGAATTACACAGAGATGCTCCGCGGGGCAAATGCTATGGACAAGCTGGCGCAAACGCGTGATATGTCGCGCAACCTTCCTCTATTAGGGGCGCTAATTGGTCTGTGGAATCGCACTTTCTTGGACTATTCAACTTTGGCAGTGATTCCTTACTCCCAAGCACTTGTCCGCTTTACAGCACATCTGCAGCAGTGCGACATGGAGTCCAACGGCAAGCGAATCGACACCAAGGGCAATCCTGTCGACTACCATACGGGGCCTGTTCTTTGGGGTGAGCCAGGGACAAATGCGCAGCACTCCTTCTTCCAGCTAATCCACCAAGGGACATCAACGGTACCTGTTGAGTTCATCGCCTTCTGCAAAAGTCAAGGTCAGAAGGACCTTGAAGTGAAGGGGACAAGTTCGCAAGAAAAGCTTTTGGCCAACGTTTTTGCGCAGTCGCTAGCTTTAGCAACAGGGCAGAAAGAGACAAATCCCAATAAGCAATTTTTAGGAAATAGGCCTAATTCAATCTTGCTTGGGGACCGGCTCACTCCCTATTCCCTTGGAGCTTTGCTCTCTTATTACGAGAACAAAGTCGCCTTCCAGGGCTTCTGTTGGGGAATTAACTCTTTTGATCAAGAAGGGGTTCAGCTCGGAAAGCTCTTGGCGACTAAGATCTTGGATCTTATGATTGCTAAGAAAAGTGGAAGGGAAGCTCCTGCATTCCCCCTTGGTCAAGCACTGCTTGACCAAATCTAGCGGTCTGTCAACATTCAAATCGCTGAAAAACAAAAAGAAAAAAAAACAGGATAGACAGTTTCCCCCATAAGCGGAGACCTTCTGGAGAGGGCTGTCACTTAATGGCCTTTCTCTTGTATTTTCTCTCACGTTCTCTGTGGTAAAAATCTTTAATTCTTTGTAGTTTTGTGGCTTTCGCGTTTACTGTGCTCCAGTATTTCTTGTATTTATCTTGTGGTTGAAAATGGCTCTCTTTTCTATTTCTCGTCGCGCTCATAAATGTATCCAAGACGAAACCCCCCTCATCTCTGGCATGGAGGTCGCCTCTTTACTCGAGAGGCAAGAAGATGGACAGTGGACGAGAGCCGACTACTGCCCTTCCTGCTGGACAAAAATTGAAGAGAAGCTGGAAGGTCTTTTGAAAGACGCTCTCCAACACAGATGTCACTGGAAAAGCGTAATCCCCGAAAAAGTCAAGCAACAAGGCAAGCAAAGCTTCGCAGGCTTTTACGATAAACTCCTTCAATGCTTGAAGGAAAAATCTGCCGCAGCCAGCCCGTTTGAACAGCAAACGGCCCAACTCCTGGCCTGCTACCTAGAAAGGAAGCGGCAACTTGTGCGACGCAAAGAACTGAAAGATGAAAAAAACAGTCGTGATTTCTTTGAGATTTGTGCAACAGGGGAAATTGTTGCTGTTACCAAGGCAAACCTTGTAGGTGCCGAAAGCGGACACCTAGAGCAAGAGCTTAGAGCTCTTCTCGCAGGGGGCTTATCTTTGTAGAGACTCTCTCTGCTCTCTTTTGTCTGCGCTTTTACGGCGGACAGGAACAGGAATAAGCTCACGCTCCGTTACTCTTTGAGGCCGAATGATATGTCTGTGTACCCAGCGCTCAACACGACGTAGAGTTTTTTCTCTGTTGGTCTTCATTGTCGTATCCTCGGTTAACAATTCGAGGTTGGTCCTCACGATTACATCTTTAATAATGCAATTCGTGTGCCAGAATCTGAATGGCAGATATCAGCCAAGAAGAATGACAAATAACGAAAGAATAAGCGCCACACTCCCCATGGTGATAAGCGCCGCAAGGAATTTGGACCCATTATTGTTAAAGAAGAGCCTTTTTAATGCCTTTTGTCTAGAAAGGATGTAAGAGGTCTGAATATGCATTCCACACTCACAGTACATCCTTTTAACGCTGTGCTGACAGACATCACAAGTGAGGTGGAAGGTTTTTTCGTCGCAAAGAAGTCCGCCTCTACGGCAATAAGGGCATTGCAGGGCAATAACTTTGCCGCAAGAAGCAGAGGGGCATAGAATGGTTAGTAATGGGTGCTCATTAGAGATAGTTTGCGGCATACAGCTTTTCTTCTGTTTTGTAACTATTTCATACAATTACCCGCAACTATAATGCCATGATTAGTTTTATGCAAAAATCTTCTGACGATTTCTTGATTTACCTCGAGTCCGAGAGGGGATTATCCAAAAACACCGTCGAGGCCTACAAAAGAGACATTCGAGAGTTTATTGTTTTTTTAAACAAAAAAGGGCGACTGAATTTTAAAAGTGTTGAACAAGACGACATCGTCGGCTTCCTCTCAGAGCTCCAACAAAATAGTTATGCCAGCGCCTCAATCTGCAGAGGGCTCATCGCCATCAAAGTCCTCTTCCGCTTCCTAAAACGCGAAGGGGAGGTCACCTCAAACATCGCCGCCTACCTCGAAAGCCCCAAACTGTGGCAACGCATCCCAGAGGTCCTCTCCATAGAAGAGGTCGAAAATCTCCTTGCCCAGCCCGATCTTTCTACCCCCATGGGGCTCCGCGATCGGGCAATTCTTGAGGTGTTCTATTCCAGTGGGTTACGTGTTTCTGAGCTCTGTGGGCTAAATATCAACCACGTCGACGACTCATTCATCAGGGTCGTAGGAAAAGGGGATAAAGAAAGACTCGTCCCCATGGGCAAGCAAGCCCTCTCCGCCGTCGACCAGTACCTCCTTCAAGCAAGAGACCACATGAGCCCCCCAGAGCAGCCCGCCCTCTTTGTCACCAGCAGAGGCAAACGAGTCGACAGAGTCGCCATGTGGAAAATGGTCAAAAATTACGTCGCCAAAGCCGCAATCACCAAACCCGTCTCCCCACACACCCTCCGCCACTCTTTTGCCACCCACCTCCTCGACAACGGCGCCGATCTCCGAATCATCCAAGAAATGCTCGGTCACGTAAATATCGCCACCACCGATCGCTACACCCACGTCAGCCACACCCACCTCCACGAAGCCTTCAACAGATGCCACCCCCGTAAATAGGCAGAGGCAGGCTAGCAGAGGCTTTGCCTCTGCACTCCAGCAAAGGGGTTTGGACCCCTTTGCAATCCCCATTCATAGGTTGTGGTGAGGAAAGCGTTGTGGGGGTGTGACTCTGGAGTTTTTCTTTATTTCTATCGAAATAAAGAAAAGCGTGCCACGAGAGAGCCTTCGGCCCTCTCGTATACCCCAATAGAGAAGCTTAAAAATAGGTGTTTAAAAAAATTTGGAGTGCGGCGGCTTGACGCCGCTTTAGTATCCCTCACCGCAGTACCCCGAATTTTTGTTGCATTCGACCTTGAGGAAATGAAAAAGGGGCGCCGAGGGGCGCCCCTTAATTTAGTTACTTAACCAATGTGGTAGCTTAACCGCCGATTTCTAAAGGCAACGGTTGCCCCTTGTCGATCTCTAGGATAGCTGCCTTGAGGTTGAGTGAGCGCTCTGCAGCCCCTGGGTGGGTGGCAAGGAGTCCGTCAAGGGACAGTAGACGCTGTAGACGGCTTACTGGGTGAGCTATGGCCATTGCTTCCCAAAGCTCGGGGGCCTTTTTCCAGCCTTCGAACCCAGCATGGCGAGTCATAAAGATCCCGCCGTAGTCAGCTTCTCTTTCAAAAGAGCGCACCATTTTGGTTGAGACAAGGGCGGCAAGTAGCGAGAAAGTTAGACGGCCAATCATTCCTAAAGCGCGGAAGAAAGGCCAAGCAGTCGTAAAAATTGTAGTTAAAAGTAGCCCGCGAGGCGTGTTTTTTTCGAGGTGGCGCTGCGAAAGGTGGGTCCACTCGTGCCCAAGAACAGTGGCTATAAGCCCTTCTGTGGTCTCTTTTGCATCTTTTTCAGCTGCTTCTTTAGAGCCCACTTCCTTTTCTTTAGAGCCCACTTCCTTACAGAGGCGCAGCATCCCCGTTGTGATATTCACTCTGAAAACGGTGATCTGTCTTCCAATCAAAGGGTTGAAAAGACCCAAGAAGTCTGGGTAAGCGTAGGCGTTTATGTTGGAGCTGTATTCAATATCGACAGGAAACTCTCTTGTCTGTTCACCTTCGAGTTTGATTTCTGCATTAGGACTGCCATCTGCTCTTGTGACAGTTAAGGTGAGAGAAGGCTCCTTGCTATAGGTGTTACAAGGATTCATCAGCTTGAGGATCTTCTTGGCATCGATGATCTCTGTTCCATCGTCAAGTTTTACTGAAAGGATCGTGTCACCCTCCTTAAGGCCAGCAGCAGCAGCTTTTGATCCTTCAAAAACGTCTCTAACTGTGATTTTGTTGTCTTTGATACCCGATTGAGCCCAATCCCATGTGTCGTGGATTCCAATAAACCCAAGAATCATTTCCATGATTCGATTAGAGAAGATAAAATTGATAAGGTTTGTCGCAATAAGGAATTTTGGGTGCGTTGTCCCATAAGAAGTTGCCGTATGCACTTTACAGCCGAAGGTGTAGGCGCCAGTGGGCTGCTTTCTTTGAGTACACATCGCCATGGCGCCCTTGCCGAGTTTGTAGACGATACTGTCAACAAGGCGCTCATTTTCTATTCGGGCCGCAAGGGCCGATTTAGCAAGACGTTCGAATTCTGCAGTTGTTTCAGCAGTGGTTGCCGTTGGCGCGTAGAGGTAAGGGCCCACTATGCGTGCTACTTTGTAGAAGCTATCCGTGATGACTTTAGTAACTAAATGTCTATTAACAACAGATGAGGTTGGCGCTGTAGCTGGTTTTGCCGGAGTATCTGGTGTTTTGGGTGATGCGCTGATGTCCAAAATCCAAGTCATAGCAGCGTTTGGTAAAGCGAGTACGCCCATGAGATTGATCCTTGTTTGTTATTATTTGGTAAAGAATTGAATTAATTATAATTAAACTATTGATTAACATCAAATATTATTTACATTTTAATTAAATGTGAGGGAGTTGTGAATTTAAGGAGCGAGCGGTAGCGAAGCTCTTTGGAGTGCTGGGACTTGTCCAACGCTTTAGTAGGACTCGACCTGTCGAGTCCACTGAACCTTAGCAAGCGAACGTGTGTGTCTGTCCCTCGACATGTCGAGAGACAATGAAAGCGTTGGACTTGTCCCAGCACTCCAAAGAGCTTCGCTACC
>CAMCWV010000016.1 GCA_945882915.1 Waddlia chondrophila WSU 86-1044
GTTGCTGAAGTTAACTTTTGGGAAGAGAAGTTCCAGGCTTTAAGCGAAGCGGATCTCAAGGCTAAAACGAAAGAATTTCGTGAGCGGTTTAAGAATGGAGAATCGATTGATGCTCTTCTGCCTGAAGCTTATGCAGTTGTAAAAAATGCTTGCAGGCGGCTTTGTGGGACCCATGTTCACGTCTTTGGGTATGGCCAGGGTTGGGATATGGTTCCCTACGATGTTCAGCTTATTGGGGCAACTGCAATGCATTATGGTGCCATTGCAGAAATGCAGACAGGGGAGGGAAAGACCCTCACATGTACGCTTCCGCTTTATCTCAATGCACTGACAGGTAAGCCAGTACACCTCGTTACAGTTAACGACTACCTTGTTCAACGTGACTCTGAATGGATGGGGGCGATCTTCAGTTATTTAGGGTTAACTGTTGGCGCTTTGGTAAATACCGTTCCTCCGCATGTCCGCAAAGCGCTTTATGCTTGCGATGTCGTTTATGGAACTGCTGCTGAGTTTGGGTTTGATTACTTAAGAGACAACTCAACAGCATCTCGCAAAGAAGAGCAGGTGCAGCGCGGCTACTACTTTGCAATTGTCGATGAAATTGACTCTATTCTCATTGATGAAGCGCGAACGCCCTTGATTATTTCTGGGCCTGTCCCTGTAAGCCGGCAGATGTATGACGAGCTCAAAGAAGGGGTCGCTGTGCTTGTTCGCATGCAGCGGGATCTTTGCAACCGTTTGGCTACAGAAGCGCGTAAAGTCCTCGATAAAGGGGGCTGGTTTGCTGATCGTACAGAAGCAATGAGCAAGCGAGAAAAGGTTCAAGAGTCGGAAGAGCAAGAGGCTTTTCATAAGCTATGGCTCGTCACCAAGGGAACTCCTAACCACAGAGTTCTTAAGCATGTGCGGGAAAATCCAGACATGCGAGATATGATCGATAAGTGGGACGTGTTCTATTATGGAGAAGGAAACAGGGAAGAAAAGGCGAAGGCTCTTTCAGAGCTGTTTGTCATCGTTGATGAGAAGGCGAGTGAGTTTGAGCTTACAGATAAAGGGATTGCGGCTTGGGCCGAGCATGAGTTTGGCTCTGCTGATGACTTTGTGATGCTTGACCTTGGGCATGAATATGCTCTAGTTGATCAAGAACATGCAGATATTGAAGAGCGAAAAAAGCATAAGTTCGCTTTGCAAGATGAAGATGTTAAGCGTAAAGAGAGGGCTCACAACCTCCGTCAGCTCCTCAGGGCTCAGCTCATGATGGAAAAGGATGTTGATTACATCGTTCAAGACAACAAGGTCATCATCATTGATGAGCACACAGGGCGTCCTCAGCCAGGAAGACGCTTCTCAGATGGGCTGCACCAAGCAATTGAAGCTAAAGAAGCGGTGGCTGTTCAGAAAGAAACTCAAACCTACGCAACAATCACCCTTCAGAACTACTTCCGGATGTACAAGAAGCTTGCAGGAATGTCTGGAACGGCGATGACTGAGGCAAATGAATTTAAGGAGATCTACAAGCTTGAAGTGGTTGAGATCCCCACTTACCGCCGTTGCGTTCGTGCTGATGCAAACGATGAAATCTACATGACTACACGAGAGAAGTATAATGCGATTCTCAAAGAGGTCATAGATGTTCATGCTAAGGGACGTCCAATTCTAATTGGCACTGAGTCGGTAGATATTTCTGAGACACTATCGCGGGTTTTCAAGCAGAATAAACTCCCTTACACGATTCTCAATGCTAAGAATCACGCTCAAGAGGCAGAGATTATTGCAGATGCGGGGAAGGTTGGGGCTATTACGATTGCAACGAACATGGCAGGCCGTGGAACCGATATTAAGCTAAAAGAAGGTGTTGTTGATCTAGGTGGATTGCATGTGATTGGAACGACTCGTCACAATTCACGTCGTATTGACAGGCAGCTTCGTGGTCGTTGCGCACGTTTGGGCGATCCTGGTTCTTCAAGATTCTACGTTTCTTTTGAGGATACGTTGATGCGCCTATTTGCATCGCCTCGTCTTAATGCGATGCTTAAGAAGTTCCGTCCCCCAGAAGGGGAGCCTATCTCTGCAGGGATTCTTAACAGGGCTATCGAGACGGCTCAAAAGCGTGTAGAACAGCGCAACTACACTATTCGTAAGCACACTCTAGAGTATGATGATGTAATGAATAAGCAGCGGCAAGAGATCTATTCTTTCCGCAATGAAATCATGCACATTGAAGATGTTTGCGGGATGGCTGTAGAGCTTATTGAAGGGCTTTGTGAAACAAGGGCTGACGAGTACTTTAGAGGGCGTGGTGAGGAAGCGGGATGGAACCCTGAGGGATTCCGCGAATGGCTTATTAGTCACTTTCCTTTGTCGATCGGAGAGGGCTATTTCGACGACGATCATTCCGAATCTGCAGATCTCGCCAAAAAGGCTGCAGTTTTAATTATAGAGGCCTTTAAGCAGAAGATCGACTACGAAAGCAAGAAACGGGCCCCTTCTGCAAATGCAGAAGCTGGCACCCCTATTCTAGGGGTTGCTGATGAAACTGTGCGCAGCTTGATGCTTCGCAAGGTTGACCAGCTCTGGCAAGAGCACCTTCTTGTGATGGATCACTTGCGCACAGAAGTTGCTATGCGTGCAGTAGCGCAGAAAGATCCTCTTATTGAGTTTAAGCAAGAGGCCTTCGTGCGCTTCGATGAACTTAGCCAGATGCTCCGGATGGAAATTGCTCGTGATCTCTTTAAGTTTGAGACTGTCACTTACGATGAACAGTTCTTCCAGAAAATGATTGGGCAGTTAAAACTTGAGACGCAACGTTCCTTCTTGACTGAGCTCGAAAGAACAGAGCCAGTAGAGACAGTGCCTGCAGAGGTTCAGGAATCTGCTGGAGTCACAATTGTCGGGGTCCAAAGAACCGGGCGCAATGACAACTGTCCTTGTGGCAGTGGAAAAAAATACAAAAAGTGTTGCGGCGCAGAAAGCGAAGTAAAAAACGGATAGGCTAACTTTAGGTATAGATGAAGAGAAGAAGAAAAAGCTTTGGAAGCTAGCCCAAAAAAGAGCTGGATTTAAGACTCAATCTGGAATCCTAGACCTTAGACGGCCCACGTTACCCACTAAAGACAAATCTCTTGTTTTGAGGGCTGCCTTTAAAGGGATCTGCTAGAGGGACTTGAAAGGGCGCGCCAGCCGAAGAAGAGTAGTGGGGCTGCCGCTAGTAAATAAGCCCCCCAGTAGTTTGTGTTCCAAGTTAAGGTGAGGCGGCCATCGGTTCCGCAGAGAAGCAGTAAGAAGCAGAAAAAGAGCAGCATGCTTCCTGAAAGGAGCAAAACAAGAGGCTTTAATAAGGCTTTTGAATCTCCCCCTGTCCCCTCAAAAATTCCAGTTGCAGTCCCTGCTGGATCATTCCCATTAAGAGCTTGTTCCCATTCCGTTTGTGTCACTCCGTACCCTTGTGGCTGTCCATGAGATTGTCCATGGAACTGACCAGACGGCAGGCCGGTAATTGAGGCGTGAGCTGCTGTTTGAGAAGTTCCTTGCGATGATTCCTCTCCTCCGTATGACCCTTGAGAGTTCATAGAAGAACTTCCGGAGGGAGGGCCAAATGGGTTGTCGGCATATTCATTTGCCGAGGTATTGAGTGCGTGGAGAGCGTAAGGAGGCTCGGCAGATTTCCCATCTTGTATAGCGCCTAAGCTCGATCCGCAAAAAGGGCATTGAATGGCTTGCATGTTGACTTCGCCTTCACAATTCCAGCAGAATTTTTTTGCTTTTGAGGATGTGTTCATGGGATACACTTACGAGATGTGTTTATAATTTTTTTATTTTTCTGGCGCCTTTTTAGAGTGTTGATGGCGGGACACTCACAGCTAAGAGGAGTATATGTGGCATGAATATAATTTCTCGCAAGCGTCTTTTGAAATCTAAGCCATGCGGGCTAATCGGTTTTTTTAAATTCCACCATTATCTTGAGAGTTTAAAACTATTTTAGTTGGATGTTACCCACGTAATCCACTAAAAAAAACAGGAAGGCCTTTTTTGTATTTTCTCTGTGTTGTCTGTGTTTCAAAATTTGATATTAAAATATTTGAAACACAGAAGCGTGAGAGAACGTGAGAGAAAATACAAAAAGTTTGCAACAGTTCACATGCACCGACAAAGAAGGGGTATGTGAACTGTTACCAAAAATGCTTTTTATTTCACCCGCTTGTGTTGTTGAGGTTAAACATGAAATAGTTTAAAATGCATTTCTTCCTGTTTTATATTATCTAGGGAGGATAATGACAGCTCAAACCATTTTAAAAGAACCTCCTGAGTATAAATACGGATTTGTTACACAAGTGGAGTGTGATAAGCTGCCCAAAGGTCTTAGCGAAGAGACCGTTAGGCAGATTTCTGCAAAAAAAGGGGAACCCCCTTTTATGCTGGAGTTTCGCCTAAAAGCTTATCGCAAATGGCTTGAATCTGAAGAACCGACCTGGTCTAATGTTAACTACTCTCCGATCGATTATCAGGATCTTTCTTATTACTCTGCGCCTAAGAAGAAAGCGAAACTCAATAGCTTGGCAGATGTAGATCCCGCAATCTTAGCTACCTTTGAAAGGCTAGGAATCCCCATTGACGAGCAAAAGCAGCTTACAAATGTTGCTGTAGATTTAGTCTTCGACTCAGTTTCTATCGGAACGACTTTCAGAAAGCAGCTTGAAGAGGCCGGAGTTGTTTTATGCTCAATATCTGAGGCGGTTCATAGATTTCCTGAGCTTGTCGAGAAGTATCTAGGAAGCGTAGTCCCTATTGGGGACAACTATTTTGCGACTCTAAACTCAGCCGTATTTTCGGATGGGTCATTTGTCTATATTCCAAAGGGCGTTAAGTGCCCTATGGAGCTCTCTACTTACTTCCGCATCAACGATAAAGAAACGGGTCAGTTCGAAAGGACGTTGATTATCGCAGAAGAAGGCTCTCATGTAAGCTACTTAGAAGGGTGTACAGCGCCTGCCTACGACACCAATCAGCTCCACGCAGCAGTTGTCGAGCTTATTGCTCTTGATGATGCTGAAATTAAGTATTCGACAATGCAAAACTGGTACTCTGGCGATCCTAAAACAGGCGCTGGAGGCATTTATAACTTTGTGACTAAGCGAGGGCGTTGCCAGGGAGTGCGCTCCAAGATCTCTTGGACACAGGTGGAAGCGGGCGCTGCCATCACATGGAAGTATCCTAGCTGCATCCTACAAGGGGATTATTCGGTAGGGGAGTTTTTCTCTGTTGCCCTTACGAACGGAAAGATGCAGGCAGATACCGGATCAAAAATGATCCACCTTGGTAAGCATACAAAGTCGACAATCATTTCTAAGGGAATCTCGGCAGACTACTCTCATAACAGCTACAGAGGTCTTGTCAAGATCGCATCACGCGCTGATGGGGCTCGTAACTACACGCAGTGTGACTCGATGCTCGTCGGAGACAAGTGCTCGGCAAATACGTTCCCCTACATTCAAGTAGCTAACTCCTCAAGCCAGGTCGAGCACGAAGCCTCAACGTCTAAAATGAATGAAGAGCAGCTTTTTTATCTTCAATCGCGTGGGATTGCGCGTGAAGATGCCATTAATATGGTTGTGAATGGCTTTTGTAAGGACGTGATCAAAGAATTGCCCTTGGAATTTGCCGTTGAAGCCCAAAAGCTTTTAGCGTTGAAACTAGAAAATTCCGTAGGATAGGGGCTGGTCAGAACAAATAATAGCATGAATACATCTATGAACACACCAATGATCGAGATAAAGAATCTACACGCCTCTGTTGAGGGTAAAGCCATTTTAAAAGGGCTTTCTCTTACCGTTAACAAAGGTGAAATCCACGCCATTATGGGCCCTAACGGAACAGGGAAGTCAACCCTTGCAAAAGTACTTGCCGGGCATCCTAGCTACGAAGTAACCGAAGGAGAGGTCCTTTTTATGGGGAAAGATCTTTTAGATCTCGATCCCGAAGAGCGGACAGCACTTGGTTTGTTCATGAGCTTCCAGTACCCAGTAGAGATTGCTGGAGTTTCTAACGTTGAGTTCTTGCGTACAGCTTACAACTCTTTGAAAAAAGCGCGTCAGCAACCGGTACTAACGGAAGAAGCTTTCGATGTCCACTTCCAGCAAAAGATGGCTTTAATGGAGATGCGCCCAGAGTTTAAGACCCGTAGCGTTAACGAAGGGTTTTCTGGCGGAGAAAAGAAGCGCAATGAAATCTTGCAAATGGCTGTTCTAGAGCCACATTTAGCTGTTCTTGACGAAACTGACTCAGGCCTTGACATCGATGCTATGCGCATTGTAGCCCACAGTGTTAACCGTTTAATGAGCCCAGAGAATGGACTTGTTATCATTACCCACTACCAACGCCTTCTCGATTACATCAAGCCTCACTTTGTTCATGTAATGATCGAGGGGAAGATTGTTCAGTCTGGTGGCCCAGAGCTTGCTCTGGATCTTGAAAAGAAAGGGTACGACTGGCTTGTCACAACTCCTGAAGAGGAAATCGCTTAATGATGACTCAAATGGGGACTGACCGGGAATCTTTCCACGCCCAAGTGCAAGCTCTTTACGAAGGGGTTGACAAGTCGGATGTTCTTGGAAAAATCAGGGCAAAGGCTTGGGATCACTTCCTCGAATTGGGGTTGCCCTCTCGGCATGCCGAGACCTACCGTCTTGTTCCTTTGCGCCACCTCTACAAAGGGGTGTATGCACTGCTAGAAAATTCAGAGCCCTCTCCTGAAAAGCTTTCTTTAGCAGAAGTGCAGCCTCATATTTATCCTGAATGCGCCCAGTCTGTTCTCGTTTTTGTTAATGGGTCGTATGTAGAAGCTTTATCCAATACAACAGCGCTCCCTAAGCAGATGGTTGTAACCTCTCTTTCTACGGCTGCGCGCACTTATAACGCTCTTTTGGGCAATCGTTGGGGCAAGTCTCTTATGGAAGAGACCGACCCCTTTGCTGTCCTTAATGCTGCTTTGCATGGAGTCGGAGGGTTTGTTTACCTTCCTCCAAAGACTGTCCTAAAGAGTCCATTGCAGATCTTGCATATTGTGGATCCCGCAAGAGCAGGTCTTTTAGGCGCATTTATGCCTCGCGTTCACTTTTATGTGGGCAGTCAAAGTCAGCTGAAAGTGCTCTCAACAGCTGCAACATTGTCGGGAGAAGACTATTGGGTTAATCAGGTGCATGAGTTTGTCATTGAAGAGGCAGCTCACGTCCACTATACTAACTTGGTTCAAGAAGTTCCTCAGGCATGGCATGCACAGGCTTTTAGAGCGGTTCTCAAAAGAGATAGCACCCTTACCACAGTAGCCGTAACGGATGGAAGTAAGAGCGTTCGGCATGATTATTACATCACTTTAGCTGGGACTAATTGTGAGGCAAGTCTTTATGGGGCTTGGGTCTTGCGCGGTGTTAAGCAGGCGCATGTGAATATTGTGATGGAGCATCAGCAGCCTCATTGCAAGTCCACGCAGTGTTTTAAGGGCGTTTTGCATGATGTTAGCCGGTCTAGTTTTGAAGGGAAAATCTTGGTAAGGCAGGCGGCTCAAAAAACAGAAGCGTATCAGGTGAACAACAATCTTGTTTTGAGTGATAAGGCAATAGCTGACAGTAAGCCAAATCTCGAGATTTTTGCTGATGATGTCAAAGCAACTCACGGGGCAACTGTAGGGAGGCTCGATGAAGAGCAGCTCTTCTACTTGCGTACACGTGGTTTTTCTTTGGAAGCGGCGCGGGAGACTCTCCTGAAAGGGTTCTATAATGAAATCATCGATCGCATCCCGATCCATTCCGTTCGTCAGCAAGCACAGCGCATTGCTAACTAATAACTGTAGCTGAAGGAGAAGAGCTCTCGAGTAGAGGTTTTATTTTGGCTTTCTCTGTATTCTCTCACGCTTTCGAAATTCAAGTTTTAAGCATCCTTACACCGTTTAATCAGGTGAGGATCCAATGAAAATGGACTACATAAATCTTTTAACCACAGAGCTCACAGACTCGACTTTAGGCTTTCTTTCAAAACAAATAGTAACAGTTCACATACCCCTCCTTCGTCGGTGCATGTGAACTGTTACAAACTTTTTTGTATTTTCTCTCACGTTCTCTCACGCCTCTGTGGTTAAAAAAAACTGGCATTAATATTTTTGAAACACAGAGAACGTGAGAGAAAATAGAGAGGGAGGAAAGCGGGCACTGCCACTTCAATCGTAAGGCTGCCAAAACACCCCCTATAAGCGTCAAATCTTTCTTGACAAAGTCGCTTTGGGTATGTGAACTGTTACTATTTGTTTTGAAAGGAAGCCTAAAGTCGAGTCTGTGTTCTCTGTGGTTAAAAAAATTACAAGCTTGAGACTAGTGGTCTGTCAATATTGACAAACCACTAGCTAGAACTGTTGTGCTCCGACGAAGGAGGGGTATGTGAACTGTTACGTGAATTCTCTATATAATTCCCTGGGTTTCTGATGACTTTTCCAGATTTTATTAAGTTGCGTGAAGACTTTCCCATGCTCAAAAAAAAGATGCATAAAAAACCGCTTGTCTATCTTGACACAGCAGCCACTTCTCAAAAGCCGCAAGTTGTCATCAACACCATTAGAAGTTTCTATGAGAAACATTATGGGACAGTGCACAGAGCTGTCTATCAACTTGCTGTCCATGCTACCGAAGAGTACAATAATGTCCGCCAAAAGGTGAAATCTTTTCTCAATGCCTCTAAAGCAGAAGAGATCATCTTTACACGCGGAACAACCAACGCAATCAATCTTGTAGCCGCCTCCTTTGGGAAAGCATTCATAAGCGCTGGGGATGAAGTTATTATTTCGTCGATCGAACACCATTCAAACATTGTCCCTTGGCAGATGATGTGTGAGGAGAGAGGAGCAATTCTTAAGGTGATCCCTGCTAACAAGCGAGGAGAACTCTTGTTAGAGCAGTATGAGGGTCTTCTAACCTCCAAAACAAAGATTGTATCTATCGCCCACGTTGCTAACTCTCTTGGGACTCTTAATCCAGTCAAAAAGATGATCTCTATGGCCCGCAAGGTAGAGGCTAAAGTATTCATTGATGGAGCCCAGGCGGCCTCTCATTTCCCTGTAGATGTACAAGATTTAGATGCCGACTTTTACGCCTTTTCTGGCCATAAAGCCTACGGCCCAACAGGTATTGGGGTTTTGTATGGCAAAGAAGCTCTTCTTGAGGCAATGCCCCCTTACGAAGGTGGGGGCGATATGATTAACCGAGTGACCTTTGCCAAGACTACTTATGCAGATCTTCCTGTAAAGTTCGAAGCAGGGACTCCTTCTATTGCAGATGTTCTAGGCTTGGGCGCCGCCCTCGATTACCTTACCGCGATTGGTTTAAAGCATTGCGCTCAGTGGGAGCACCGTCTACTTCTTCAAGCCACAAAAGCTCTTGAGGAAATAGAAGGATTGAGAATTGTGGGTACAGCTGCTGAGAAACTCGGTATTGTCAGTTTTATTGTTGAAGGCATTCACCATTTGGATATAGGGACCTTTCTTGATCTTAAAGGGGTGGCTATTCGTACGGGGCATCAATGCGCTCAGCCTGTAATGGACGCTCTTAATATACGGGGAACGTGCCGCCTTTCTTTAGGCCTATACAATACTCCTAACGACATTGACCGTTTTGTCATTGCCCTTCAGGAGGTTCTTTCTGATTTGCGCCGCTAATTTCTATTTAAAATCTTTTCTAGACTAATAGTGGTCTTCTAAAGAGGTTGAACCGGCGCTGTTATCCCATCCAGTCGATAACGTGGTCGAGGGTTGTAAACCATTTTAGAAGGTATTTATTGAGTAGGTGGATAAGAAGCCACCACATGGGGATTAATACAGCGGTGCCTGCTAAGGCCTTTAAGGCCTGTCCTAAGAAGGTAATTTGCACTTGTGGGGCTAGTCGATTGGCAATCCCTAGAAAAGTATCTGTCATCAAAATTGTGAGGAGTGCCGGCGCCCCTAACTGCACTGAAAGTCCCAAGATGTAAGCCATTAGCCCGATGATCGTATTCCAAAATGGTCCAGGGTTCATGAAGAACTCTACCGATGGGAACCTGTCTGGAGGAATAACAACATACGATTTCATAATCGCTTGGAAAAATATGAACGGGCCGCCAATCGCAAAGAAAATAACGATCGAGGTGTAGTTATAGAGAAGCCCTAGAGGAGAGGCTTGTACCGATATCGTTGGGTCGTTTGCTGTAAGACTTGAGGAGCCTCTCTGGAAGTCGATGATGATACCTGCCGATTCTGCAATATAAAAAGGGACCGTAATAATAAATCCCATAATAAACCCAATCAGCGCTTCTTTAACCCCAAGAAAGAGGAGGGTGAGATCAAAGGGAATAGGCGCAGATGTATGCAAGAGGACGTGGGGCATCATAATGAGAAAAAGGGAGATGCCAAGGCCAACTTTAACAGGAGGCGGCGCGATCTTTGATCCTAAGAAGGGAGAAAAGGCGATAATAGGAAGTAACCGGCAAAGCCCAAGAAGAAAAAGAGTGAATAGTGATTGATCAGGGTAGCGAAGAACCAATGAAGCATAGTCATTGGACACAAGGTTATCCGCTAGAAGAACCGCTTCAGGAGTCGCTATTGCCATTCTGGAAATCTGTGGAAAATATTGGAGGCGTAGGTCAGGATTTCTCTACTCAGCCAAGGGCCCAAGTAGATGAGGGAGAGGATAACGGCAACAAGCTTGATCACAAAGGAGAGAGTCTGCTCTTGAATTTGCGTTGCTGCCTGGAAAATAGCGACGGCTAATCCAAAAGTCATGCTAATAAGAACAGGAGGGCCTGACAGAACCATGATAAGGATCAGTGCTTGATAGCTTAATTCGTAGATGTGTGTGGCGTATGTAGAATGCATGGTTTTTCTTGCCTCACCTGTTAAATGTCAAAACAAGACCTTGAATCAACACTGTCCACCCATCCAACATCACAATGAGGAGGAGTTTTAAGGGTAGGGCGATACTCATTGGCGACAGCATCATCATCCCCATGGCAAGCAGGATGTTAGAGACGACAAGGTCGATAATAAAGAACGGCAGGTAAATTAATACGCCAATCTCAAACGCATCTCTAAGTTGAGAGGTAATGAAAGCCGGGACGACGACAATAAAATCCCCAGTTGTTAGCGATTCTTTATATCCTGGAGGAAAGGAGTCCTTCGCGAGTTTCAAGAAGCTTTCAAGGTGGCTTGCTGAAGAGTTTCTTGTAAGGAAGTCTCGGATGGGTTCTTTGCCGAGGTCTATAAACTGAAGGACAAAGGCTGCGGAGTCGTTAGACACAAGCTCTTTGGGAGCTGAGGGGATGATGTGCTTGGTTGCTTCGTAAACGCGCACTCCTGTTGGGAACATGACATAGATAGCTAAAATTAAGGCAATACCGTTGACTACTTGGTTAGGAGGTGCTGACTGAACGCCCAAAGCGTTTCTTAGAAGAGACATCACGATAACAGTTTTGATGTAAGAGGTCAGTAGCATCACTAGGAACGGGAGGATGGCGAGGAATGCTAAAAGAGCTGATGTGCTAATGAGTGAAGGCTGGACGTTTGTGTCTGCAAGGTTAGGGCCCCCAAACGGGTTGTTCGTAGATGGAGAGGCGGCCATGTTTTGCCCTTTAGGCAAAGGGGCTGGAGAGGGAATTGCTGTGCGATTTTGCTGCGCTCCTGATTGCGTGCCTTGTTGTTTTGCTTGTTGCCTTTGTTGCCCTCCTGGCTGTTGGGCCGCGCTTTGTACTGCACCTTGGGCAACAACGCCAGGTTTGTAGGGAGGCGTATATCCTTGTTGAGAATAGCCTCGTTCGCCAGGAACCCATAAAAGAAGTCCTAGAAGGACAACGAAAACGAACCAGCGGTATCGATTCGTAGACAGTGTGCTCATTTTTTCATCCGCGATTTTAAGGTGGCTTCTAAAGCTTCTAACTGCGCTTCAAAGATTACCGGCACAATACCGACTTCTGTCTGGATTCTGCAGCTAAGAGGGGGAATATCTTCCCCTTCTTGAATAGTAAAGCTGTGCACTTGCTCTAGCTTCTGTTTAAGATGAGGCTTGTTCTTTTCGAGAATTGCAAGGTCAGCTCTGTTGACAAATAGGTCGATCTTTCGGTGCGTTGACACTGACTTAAGAGCATTGGTGACAATGTCGATAATAATTTCTGGATGCTGCTTGAGCTCTTTTCCAATAATGAGTTTTATAGCGGCCATCACCGTTGGAATAATAATCTTCGTGACTTCGGCATTTACTCCAGTGATGGTTTGTTCGAGTAGAGCAAGCTGTTCGTTCCACTTGAGAAGGCCTGCCTGAAAGCCATCCAGCTCTGCTTGAGCTTTAATTTGGTCGCATTCTTTGGTGATATATATGCAATATTTTTCGGCATCCTCATGAACCTTTTTTAAGAGTTCCGTGCTATCAAGTGCAGTAGAAAAGGTTTCTTTCTTCAGCACTTTGGCTGGAGTTGCTGTATGAATACTCTCTCCAGAGATGAGAGTGAATAGTTTCATCCTATCTTCGGCATGGAAACCCAGTGCTTTAGCTCTGGGAGGAAATGCCGCTCCTATATTATGTTCTCAGCCAAGACACTCGCTTAGCCGAGAAACGGTTAGAGTCCTTGGACTCGAAATTTAACCTAGCAGGCTTAAATCTGCCAGGCGGGGCCTCAGTAAATAGGCCCGAAATGTTCTGCCCGCAAGGGAATTTGAAACATAAAGCTTCTTCCTTTAGGAGGGGGTTATTTTACAGGGCCTCTTGAGAAGTCGTTGTTTGTGTAATTACTTGAGTGAGTTCAATGACTTGAGCTTTTAATGCCTCTATAACGGAGGCGGGATGTGCTTGAGCTGCAAGTTTAACCAACTGCTCTCCTCTGCCTGTATCTAGTTTGTGGGCAACGGCCCAGATGAAGCTGGGACTTTCTTGTGAAAGAGCAAAGCCTAACCTAGTTAGTCCACGTTGATGCAAAATTTTTTCCATTTCAGCAGCGCCCCCTTCCCAATATTGCAGGGACAGCTTTGGTGATAACACGACCGCTTGCTTATGTAAACAAAGTTTTAGGAACTTTTGCTTATTAACAGAGAGTGCTTTGTCGATTCTATCCCGAATTTTCCTGTCGACGATCTGCTTTGTAGCTGAGGCTAGGTCGTGAATACCAAGGTAACTAATGAGTGTGACTAGCTCTTCTTTTGCCATGTTGAGGAGCGATGCATAAGAAGAGGGAAGGAGGAATTCAATAGGAAGAATATTTGCTTCTTGCAGAGAGTTAAAAAGGATTTGCAAGAAGAAGGTTTTAATAGAGGGCGCTAAGGTAAAGGTCGGGGGCTTTTCTTGTAACATCGTGCACAGCCGGTTCATTTGCAGGGGAGGGAGCGTTGCAATGAAAAGAGGCCAAAGAGATTTGGGCTGGCGCTGCAGGATAAGAAGTAGCCACGAGTAGTGGATGTTGGTAATCCATCCTTCAGGAGAAGGAAGAAGCGTTGCTAAATTCGTGACGATCGGCACTTTTGATAGAGGTTGCTGTGCATCTGTTGGTGTCAAGTAGGCCAGTAGAGAAGCTGGGTTTGCCTGAGGCTGGTAGTGCTTGAGAAGGACAGTGAAAAGCGCCCAGCTTTTGAGGTTCATAGCTCTAATCCATTAAGTGATAGATAATCCCAAATCCTCGTTTTCAGCTAAGAGGAGTTTTGCTTCTCTAGAAGGTAACCAGGCCGTCTAAGGCCTGGGATTTCAGATTAAGCCAAAGCAAACGTTTGCTTGGTGGCAGGTTAGATCTCAGACCGGGACGGTCTGGTTACCTTCTGGAGAGGGCAAACGCTAAGGCCGCGGGAGCTTTCGCGCTAGTCCAAATTCCCGTTTTCAACTACGAGGGGTATATACTCCTCGCAGCTGAAAATGGCTATTTGTTGTCTCCCTCTTCCCCGAGCTCTTCCCCGAGCTCTTCCTCGAGCTCTTCTTCAAGCCCTTCTTCCTCTGCGCCTTCAAGGTCGAACTCCTCTTCCTCTTTCTCCTTTTTGGTGTTAGCGGCAGGGGCGGGAGCTCTACTAAGGGCAGCTGTTGGGGAAGCTTCTTTTTCGGCAATGCTAAAAGGTTTGAGTGTGAACAGGCAGCGCAGGCCACCAATTTTTGGGAGGATGGGGAAGATCTTCCAAGTAAGCCATACAATGACAGCGAGTAAAATAAACGTGCCTAAACAGAAGCAGAAGAAAAGAGTTCTGAAGGCCGAGATCGATTCTTTGCTAAGAATAATGCCCCAGATAATCGTATATTCTTTTTCCTCTTCAGGAAGAAGGTCGGCGTAAGGCGAAAGGGAGACATCCATTAACGCAGCTCTATCTGGGATGACAATAACGTTGTCAAATTGCAGCCCAGGAACGCTGTTAGAGATCAAAAACTTGAGCTTATTGCTTAATCCACTGTTTGGATCATCGAGAACCCCCCCCCTTTGGTATTTGACATAGACAGCAGCAGAGCTTGGCGCCGTTGAGGTGGCCACAGGGAAAGAAAGTTGAACGTCTGCGTCAATGACTCCATCAAATTTACGAACGACTCCAGCAAGTTCTGCAGCAAGTCCTGCTTGGTAGCGGATTTGCTCTCCTTGTTCAGAGGGGACAAGGCCTGAAGGCTGAAAGAGTGTTAGGAGGCTTTCTCCTGGCTTTCGAGGGAGCCCTTGACGGTTTAGATAACTTGTTGCTTCTGTTGCCTTTGCAGCAACTACAGAGATGTTCCATAACTGAGCGGTTTGAGCGGCGCCTGCTCCTGCTGCGGGGGCGGCTACTTTTTGTGCGACAATCCCTTTGCTCATTAGGTAAACGACAATTTCGTTAGCATCTTTTTCGGAAAGATCTGTAATAATGACTGTATTGGAAGAGCATCCTGATAGCAGTGTAAGGAGAAAAATGCTTACAAGAGAGACGCAGAGAAATAGTGGGCGCAATGCCTTGGGCGTAGATCTAGCGTTTGTGGATCTAACATGTGTTGAAGTAGAGCTCGACATTTCGCGTATGTACCTCGGCGTCGGTTTTAAAAGCGACAACAGCATAGGCTAAAATTTAGCCTTCAATGTATATTTTAATATACTAAACGCAAGTTATACGGAACATTTTATTCGAAAGGTTCAAAGAATAAAGACAGAAAACAAAATGTGCTGGGGTTTTATCCTACCCGCTGTGAGGCGGATCCTGCCCATCCTGTTCTTGTATTTTCTCTCACGTTCTCTCACGCCTCTGTGTTTCAAAACCTGTTCTTCTATACGAGGAGTAGATTGCGGATTTCTCTCTCTGAGGCTCTGTGGTGAATGTTTTTAATTGTGCTTTAGGTGCTATTGAGGTGGCAAGACATTAAAGCCGGAGCGGAGATGGATGTCTCGTTGCGGGAAGGGGAGGCTGATCTTGTGCTTCCTTAAGCTGTCTTCTAGAGCCCAGAGGTATTTGGACACGGTAGTGTTATAGTGGCGAGCGCCATAGTCATCGACCCATACGACCAGTTCGAAGTCTAGGCTGCTTTCACCAAATTTTGTAAGCCGTATAAAAGGCTCACTGCTTTCTGAAAATCGGTTTGTGTGGGAAATGCCAGCAGCAGCTTCTAGTGCTGCAATTTTAACGATCTCCTTGTCTGAGCCGTGCGCAACGCCAAAGGGGATACTCAGCCTTCTGAAGTTGTCGTGCAACGTCCAGTTCATTACTTTTCCGTTAATGAACTCGGAGTTAGGAACCAAGATGTCGATCCCGTCGTGGGTTGTAATGCGGGTACTTCTTACGTTAATCTCTTGTACCTCTCCGCGGATCCCCGATTCAAGCTCGATGAAGTCTCCAACTTTTAAAGGGCGCTCAAAGAGGATGATGATCCCACTTATAAAGTTATTGAAGATCGACTGCAACCCAAATCCAAGCCCCACGCTGAGCAGCCCAAAGAAAAGGGCGAAGTTCGTAAAGTCAATACCAATCGAAGCAAGCGCGATGATGATTCCAATTGCTAAGATAAAGTAATGGGCAAGTCTCCCTACGTTGTAGGCCAGTGGAGGACTGATTTCGCTGGTTTTTATACTTAATCTTTTTAGCCCTAAACGGGTCAAGGATGAGACAAGAAGGGTTAAGGCGATGATGATGCTAAGGCAGGTTAGCGAATAAATAGAGACGGGTGTTTGCCCGACGGCAAAGAGGCTTTTATTTAAGAGGCTGAGGATATCATCGTAAAACCCACTAATGGCTTCGATGCTTCGTGTGATGCCATAAGTTACAGGGCCTTGTTGATAGGCAACATGTTTTATTAGAAGATCGCTAAGTAGCAGGCCGTTGTCAATGTCTCCGCGCAGTTGTTGCAAGAGGATGAGTGTTTCTTGAGAGGTGTGCAGGCGAGTTACATCGATGCTTGTGAGGGAGTCGGGCTCTTTTAAAGAGGTCTCTCCAAGACGGTTAAGCTCTCTTTGGGCAATCGTTTGCCAGTCGTGTGTTTTTTCGTTGATGCTTTTAAGCAAGATTTTGTATCTTTCTGCTCCTAGGTGGAGCTTCTGGAGGTTGGGTGGAGGGTCTTGGATTAAAAGCTCTGTAATATTTTCTTTGAGCTCTAGGCACATCAGGTTAACTCTAATAAGAGCTTCTTTCAACTCAGCTTGGGTTTCATTTTGCTCTTGGAGGAATATTTCGGCTTCGTCTTTTTGAGGATTCGTCATCGTAGCGAGCTTTTTGGCCTGTGCAAAGATGAAGGTTTTTTTTGCCACTTCTAGCTGCCTGCGGAGGTCTTGTTTCCTCATTGTAAGCTCATCGAGGACGCTTTTATCGATCTGCAACCGTTCAGGGGCGATTTGAAGTTCAATGCGAAGGCGGTCTTCTTGTACTCTGTGGAGGCTGAGCGTCTCTTTAAGTAACCGTAGGCGTTCTGTGAGAAGGGCCTGAGAGCTTCTTTCAGAGATGATTATTAGCCCAGCAATGAATTTTTCGGTTGAATGATCTGGCAATGTTCTATAGGTGAATGTGAGGTTAGCAAGGCTGTCTTGAATCCCCTTGACATTTAGGGAGACATTTGATGCTTCCCGTTTGTAGATCTCATTTTCTTCTGTGGCGTTTTTCAGGTTGCGACCTATGATCAGTAGCTCTTCTAAATTATAGGCGGTGGCAAAGGAAGCTGTTGCCGATAGTGGGATTGGGTGGAGCGATGTGACCTGAGGAAGCGCGAGTAGATTGAATGTGATTTGGTCAATAAGAGGATTTGCAATTGCTTTTTCTGAGAGAGAGAGGCTGCTTGAGCTTGATTTAAGGGAGGCAATTGACTTTTGAATATGTTTTTCAAGCAGGTCGTCAGATACTTCAAAGTAGGTCCACCAGTGAGGGTCTAAAGCTGCGGGTTCTGGAGGCTTGCTTGCTGTTTGAAGTGGGGAGAGCGCCCGTTCTGTTGCTTTCAAAACACGGTTTGCTTGACCTAAGCCCTGGCCGTGGACGCAAGAGGGGAAAAGGCTCATCTGGAGGAGTAATACGAGAAGAATAACGGTTGTTTTCATAGAGATAAAAATTTGGGAAAGTCTTTTTGAATAATAGTGGTATGTGATAATTCTGTTTTTATACAGAAGATGGCTTAAAATACTAGGGTGTTATCGTGAAACGGTTTGGTGGCTTCTTTTCACTTCGTTACGCGTCGCTTGCTTTGTTTGGGATGGCAATTTCTTTGCTAAGCTCTTGCGGAAGTGAGTACACGACCCCTGTTTATAATGACCCTTTTTTTATAAACGATCCGGTAAAGACAGAGTCGCTTGGGCGCAGTGCTGAGCCTTACCAGTACCGGGGAGATAACTTTTCTTCGAGCGGAAGCTACGAGCCTCAGAAGGGAGAGAGTTTTGACGTTTTCCACCAGAGAGTGTTGAATACGCTCACATTGCAGACTCAAAAGGTTGAAGAGATGCAGCGAATTATTCAAGAAAGACAGCAGTCTACCGAATATTTGCGGACGCAGCAGAGCAATCTTGAAGAGCAAGATTCTCAGATGCGACTTCTTTTGGCGCAGCGGGAATTTGCTGCAGAGGCAAAAGAGGGGAAAGAGGCTGTTTTGTTTGGCCGTTATGAGGTTGTTGCAGGGGATACGCTCCAAAAGATCTCTTTTGCAAAGTACGGAACTTATACTGGCTGGATTGGATTGTATCGCTTCAACCTAGAAACCTTCAGCCAGGGCCCCAATCAACTCGAAGTAGGGACCATCCTCCTTGTCCCTAAAATCAACGGCCTTTAAAGCCTTGGATGTCTCTTTGCGTTTAATTGTTTTTTCAGTAACTTCGGGGTTGGTAGGATGATTCGATGTTATGAAAACCAAACAGTACTCGTTGTAGGATTAAAGCTCAGTGGGACAGCAGCTGTTGAGTTCCTTCTCTATCATGGCGCTACTGTCTGGGGGTTTGATGATGATGCTAATCTTTTAGCAAGTGACCCAAATGTTCAGTGCTTGAAGGGGTCGGGGCTTAGGCTCTTTTCTAAGGGAGAGACTATTCCTTGGGAGCAGATTAGCTTGATGGTGATCTCTCCAGGAGTCCCCCCTCATCACGCCTCTTGCATTGCTGCAAGTCGCCATAAAATACCCATTATTGGTGAAATTGAGCTGGCAGCGCGTGTTGTCTCTCAGCCATTTTTGGGAATTACAGGGACAAACGGGAAAACGACGGTCACTCTTTTGGTGACCCATATTCTAAATGCTTCTGGAAAGCCTGCAAGGGCTGTTGGCAATGTCGGAAATCCCCTTGCTGCGGCGCTACTTACTAAGAGCGATGATATTTTAGTCGTAGAGCTAAGCTCTTACCAACTAGAAACATTGAGGGCGCCTGTAATGGATGCCGCTGTTCTTTTGAACATCACCCCTGATCATCTTGATCGCTACCCCTCAATGGAAGCGTATGCAGATACAAAGTGGGCGATTGGAAGATCTATAAAAGAAAGCGGAACTCTTTACGTTGAGGAACATACAGCCAAGGCGTACGCCTCTCACGTAAAAGAATATGAAGGGCAACTTCAGTTGCAAACATTTGGCTTTTCGCCTGGTTGTACTATTCGTTCAGATAAATCTCATCTCTTGTTAAATGAAAGGATTGAATACATTTTGCCACTCGGTTATAGAGGACTTATGTCCCATGATGTCGAGAACTTGCTCGCGGCATACGCTCTCTGTCATGAGATGGGAGTGACCCCAGAGCAGTTTGTCACTGCTGCCGAGACCTTTAAGAAGCCTGCCCATCGGGTGGAATTTGTCCGAACAAGCGGCGGCGTTGCTTACTATGATGACAGTAAGGGGACAAACGTGGATGCTGTAATTAAAGCAGTTCATTCTTTGACAGGCCCGGTCATTCTAATTGCTGGAGGGGTCGACAAAGGATTTCCCTATACAGGATGGATAGATCCATTCGAAGGGAAGGTTAGACATATTTGCGCGATCGGAGAGGCTTCAATCAAGATCAAGAGAGATCTTTCGAAAAGCTTTTCGGTAGAGATCTTTGATAGCCTAGAAAGTGCCATTAAACATGCGCAGCATATGGCTAAAAAGGGAGACAATGTTCTGCTTTCTCCAGGTTGTGCGAGCTTTGATATGTTCAAAGATTACGCGCACAGGGGTAATGAGTTTAAACGCCTAGTTCATGAGTTAGATTCATGAATTAGATTTGAAAGTTGGAAGGAGAATTAGAGATGAGCCGCCGTGACACAATCATTATTGCCGTACTGATCAATGCTGGCTTGTTGATCATCCTTTTTGTTACGGCTATGCGTTCGGATGATGACAAAAAGCTGGCTACTGTGTCAGCATCTTCGCAACTCGTTGAGGCAGGGGCTCCTGCAGAGGGGGCTTTAGCTACTCAAGGTGGCGTGCAGCCAGCCTCTGGTGACGATGTGGATCAAGTGCTCCAGCAAATGGCGGCAAGACCCGATCGGCAACCTTCTGCAGAAGGAGACTCTTTTCTTGCCCTTCAGACGCAAACATCGACTTTCCCAGCTGAGATGACAGCTGCGGGTTCTACTAGTTTACAATCCTCTAATTTGCATACCCCGTCTGCTATTGTTTCAACACCTTCTTCTGCAAACTCTTCTGCCTCTGGTCAGACTTTTGTAAAGGTGACAGTTAAGCGCGGGGACGTGCTTGAGAAAATAGCAAAAACAAATAGAACCTCAGTCGATGCAATCATAAAAGCAAATGACCTCCGCTCAACACAGCTCCGTGTGGGGCAAATTCTTCAGGTTCCTGTAGCTTCACATTCTACAGCAAAAAAAAACCATGAACAAACAGCAGCTGCCGCTTCGAGCAAAAAGCCAGTTGTAGCTTCTGAGCATAAAAAAGGAAAGGATACGGCCTCTAAGGATACAGCCTCTCTTGGACCTCAGAAGGGAAGTTCTACTGATTTCTATGTGATCAAAAGTGGTGACAGTCCAAAGTCAATTGCGAGCAAGCATGGTTTAAAAGTAGAAGATCTTCTCCGCCTGAATGGATTAGACCAGACAAAGGCTCGCCACCTAAAAGTAGGTGACCGGCTCCGCGTCCGTTAAGACTTTGCCCTCACAGGAAGGTAACCAGACCGAGACGGTCTGGTTACCTTCCTGTGAGGGCAAAGTTTGAAGATTACCTTCCCATAAGTGAAAAATTTTAACGGGAACCGCTGGTGCGCCTTTTACTTCTAATTTGCGTTTCTGTCGTTTTTATCATTGGTTTGATCATGGTGTTCAATACCTCTGCGGCAGAGATTCTAGATCGTTCTTTAGACAAGAGTACCCATCAGGCGCTTTTTAAACAAATTGCATACGCCCTTCTTGGATGTTTTGTAGCTCTTGGTGTTTGGTTTTTAGGTTACGAAAATCTCCTCAAACTCAGCTTTCCACTTCTTTGTTTCTTCACGTTCTTACTTATTCTTTGTTTTATTCCAGGGATTGGGCAGGGGCGCAATGGTGCCTACAGATGGATAGGCTTTGGCGGATACACGATTCAACCCTCAGAGTTTGTCAAATACCTCATCCCCATTTATTGCATTCAATATGTCCTCTCAAAAGGGCAGGAAAGCTTAGATCTCAGAAACTTTCTTGTGCTGATAGGGACGATTGCGATTCCCTTGGGTCTTATTCTCATAGAGCCAGATACAGGGACGACAGCGATCATTGTGACGATGTTGCTGATGCTTCTTTTGCTTATGCGTATTCGGTGGAAGTTTTGGCTTCTTCCCATGGTTATTTTGGGTACGTGCGCTATTGGAATTGCCTTTCAAATGCCCCATATGCGGGACCGTCTTAAGGTGTATCTTAATCCTGAGGCCGACTTGCGAGGTAAGGGGCACCAGCCTTTTCAGGCTAAGATCGCAACAGGCTCTGGGCAGCTCCTTGGCAGGGGCCTTGGCGAGAGTCTGCAGAAGCTGAACTACCTCCCTGAAGCGCAGAACGACTACATTGCAGCGATTTATGCTGAAGAGCTGGGCTTTATTGGGATCCTTTTCTTGGTGACGCTCTACATGCTTATCGCTCACATAGGCTTTACGATCGCAAGCCGGGCTCTGGATAAGCGGGGGTTCTATTTAGGTGCTGCGGTGACGTTCTTAATTTGTTTTCAGGCGCTTCTTAACTTGGGTGTTGTTTCTGGATTATTTCCAAGTAAAGGGCTGAACCTCCCTTTCATGAGTCAAGGGGGCACTTCTCTTATGGCCAATATCATCGGTATCACTATTTTGCTCAACATCGCGCACGCCTCCGAAAGAAAAAAGGTGAGACGCCCGTAGCAATTAAAGGGTTACCTTCTGGAGAGGGCAAACGCTAAGGCCGCGGGAGCTTTCGCGCTAGCCCAAATTCTAGTTTTCAACTACGAGGAGTATATATGAATAAGAAGATTATTATTGCTGCTGGTGGGACGGGGGGGCATTTGCTCCCAGCTCAAGCTCTTGCCGCGCAGCTTGTTAAAAAGTCGCCTCAGGTCGAGATCCTCTTTGTTGGTGCAGGGTTAACGCGCAACCGTTTCTTTAATAGGGATGCGTTTTCGTTTAAAACGGTAGCAAGCGGCTCTGTTTCTTGGAGAAAGCCGTTTAAGTCGCTGTGGAGTGGCATTCAAATTGTTCGCGGGATTGCTGAAGGTTCACGCATTATACGGGAATTTAAGCCCGATGTTATCGTGGGTTTTGGGAGCTTTCATACCTTTCCGCTTCTTGCTGCGGCAAAGCTTGCGGGGATTCCTGTGGTGATCCATGAGGAAAATAGCATTCTTGGAAGAGTCAACAAGTTTTTTGCGGGGAGCGCCGAGATCACAACTGTTGCTTTCCCAGCGGCAGCCAAAAAAGTCATCGGCCGTGTTATCGAAGTAGGGCTTCCTTTGCGTGAAGGGTACTCTCTTATTTTTAGTTCCCGAGAAAAAGCAAGAGAACACTTTGCTCTAGACCCACACATATTTACACTCCTTGTCTTTGGAGGCTCTCAAGGCGCTTTGGTAATTAATAACCTCTTTTGTTCTGCCGCAATGAAGCTTCTTGAAAGAACAAAGAAATTTCAGGTGCTCCATTTTACTGGAGGCAAGGCTGCCTCAGAGACATGTCGAAAGTGCTATGAAGCGCTGGGGATTACGGCTGTTGTTAAGGAATTTGAACTGCGTATGGATCAGGCGTGGATTGCTTCCGACTTGGCAATCATTCGGGCGGGCGCTTCTTCTATTGCAGAGCAGATGGAGCTTGAGGTCCCTTCCATTCTTATTCCCTACCCGTTTGCAACAGATCGTCATCAGGACAAAAATGCCGATTTCATGGTACAAACCGTTGGCGGAGGGGTAAAGCTCGTGCAGTCCGAGACCTCTTCTAGAAAGCTTGTCCAGGCAATTTGTGACATCGTCGGGCAGGACCAAAAACGTTTAAAAGAAATGAAACAGAGCATTCGTGAATATAAACAAAAAAATCGTCGCCAAGATCTCTGTTCCGTGGTGTTCGAAGTTTTAGGAATAAAAGTCAGATGATGAAAGAGAAATACCATTTCATTGGGATTGGCGGCATTGGGATGAGCGCCCTTGCACGGATTGCTCTTCAAAAAAAAGCAGAAGTGTCGGGGAGCGACCTTTCTTCTAGCGTCTTGATAGAAAAACTCTCGGCAGATGGAGCAAATATTACGGTTGGTCACTCTGCTGATGCGGTGACTGCCGATAAAGTAGTTATTTATAGCACAGATATCCAGAAGGGCAATCCGGAGCTTGTCGCAGCGACGATTCTTAAGTGTTCGCTCTTGCACCGTTCGGACTTTCTTGCACATCTGATGAAGGGGTTCAAGTCTTTGGCTGTAACAGGAACGCACGGAAAGACAACGGTTTCTGCACTGCTGAGCTCTGTGCTTTTAGATAGTGGATGTGAGCCTGCCTTTGCAATAGGGGGCGTTCTTAAGGCTCGCCAGACAAATGCAGACCATGGGGCAGGGAAGTACTTTGTTGCAGAAGCAGACGAGAGTGATGGGTCGTTTCTAAAGTATTCGCCATACGGGGCTATTGTCACGAATATCGGTTCTGACCACCTTGACTATTACAAGAATGACAAAGCGCTTGATGAGGCGTTTGGGTGTTTCTTTGCTCAGGTAGGCTCTTACGAGCATCTTTTCTGGTGTGGCGATGATGCGCGGCTAGTCGCCCTTCATCCTCCAGGCTCTCCCTACGGATTTGGAAAGGAGTGTTCTTTGCGCGCTGTGCGCTATCGCCAAGAGGGGTGGCATCTATTTATAGACATCACTTTTGAAGGCGTCCAGTATGCGGATGTTGAAGTTGCCCTCATCGGAAAGCACAACGCTCTTAACGCTCTGGCCGTCTTTGGTCTTGCTTTGCGTCTTGGCATTCCAGAGGCTGCAATTAGGCAGGGGCTGAAAGATTTTCAGGGGGTTGGTAGACGCTGTGATCATAAGGGCTCTGTACATGGCGTAACGGTTATGGATGACTACGCCCATCACCCAACAGAAATACGGACGACGCTTAAAGCTATACATAAGGCTTGCGGCGAGAAGCGATTAATTGTGGCTTTTCAGCCTCACCGCTATTCGCGCACGCGTGACTGTGCAAAGGAATTTGCTAGAGCTTTTGAGTCTGCAGATCTTGTACTTATTACCGATGTTTATGGCTCTGGAGAGGCTCCGATTCCAGGGATCTCTTACCAAACGATCCTCGATGAGGTAGATAAAGTTTCGAACGTCCCTATTCGGCATGTCCCAAGAGGAGAGCTTGTCTCTACTTTGTGTCAAGAGGTGCTTGCCGATGATGTCGTCATCACAATGGGAGCAGGGGATGTTACTAAAATAGGGCCAGAGTTTCTTGCTGCTCTTGAGAAAAAAGCCCCTCGTAAACTCGTTGTGGGGTTGATCGCGGGTGGAAGATCGACAGAGCATGAAGTTTCTCTTTCTTCTGTACGGACGATTGACCAGGCCTTGGATCGAAGCTGCTATGATGTTAAACGTTTTGGTATTACCCGAAGTGGCAAGTGGATTGCCGGAGAAGATCCTTTTGCTAAGCTCGATGAAATTAGCAGAAAAAAAGCTGTTGATGACAGCGGATCGGTTTTGTCTCCGCAGATTCTCGAAGAATTCAATAAATGTGATGTGTTTATTCCTGTTTTGCATGGCCCTTGGGGTGAGGATGGAACGGTACAGGGGTTCTTGGAGGTGATGGGAAAGGCTTATGTGGGGTGTGACTGTCCTTCGGCTGCGATTTCGATGAATAAGGCACTTGCCAAGCATCTGTTTGTAAGTCATGGAATTGCAACCTCTCCTTTTGTTGACTTCGTTCTTGCTCAGTGGGAAGAAGAGCCGGAGGTAATTGTCGCAGGTATTGTCAAAAAGCTTAAGTTCCCTGTTTATGTAAAAGCTGTTCACCATGGCTCTAGCATAGGAGTAGAAAAGGTTACATCGCCTGAAAAACTGTCTGAGACAATCGAGCGTATTTTCACATACGATATGCACCTTCTGGTTGAAGAAGAGGTAGTCGGAAGAGAAGTTGAGTTTGCTGTACATGGCAATGATGAGATCAAGGTGACCCCTCCGAGCGAACTTTTAAAAGAGAGCCAGCAGATGGTGACCTATGAAGCGAAGTATGGCCCCAATAGCGTCCCTAAAATAGTTAAGGCTGATTTGCCGGTAAGCGTTATTGATGAGGGGAGGGCAGTTATTGCCAAGACTTACCGCGCAGTAGGCTGTCAGGGGCTTGCCCGGATTGACTGCTTTTTGGATAAGAATGGGGAGTATTGGGTGAATGAGGTGAACCCACTGCCTGGGTTTACACCGCAGAGCCTTTATCCGATGATGTGCCAGGCCCAAGGGTACACGCTACAGGCGCTTATGAAACGGTTGCTTCTGCTTGGAATGCAGCGCAAGCGCTCGCAAGACAAACACATCGCCGTCAAATACGAACCCTCAAGATAATAATTAAAAATTTTCACCACAGAAACACCGATCTATACTCCTCTTAGCTGAAAACGGGAATTTGGACGGCGCCAAATTCCCGTTTTCAGCTAAGAGGAGTATAGATCGCAGAGGGTTCGCAAATCACTTAAGTTTGACAATTCACATGGCGGAGAAATAAAAAAAGAAAAAGCCTGATTAAGTGTTCGCTTTACGGCGTTGTTGCATAATTCTTTACCCGATTTTCCCTCTCTCTGTGTTCCAAATATTTTAATATCAAATTTTTGAAACACAGAGGGACAGAGAACACAGAGAAAATTCAAAAAAAAGGCGCTTCTGTTGTTTTTAGTGGATGATGCAGCAATGCCTTGCTTTACACAAGAAGGTGCTCTCTGTACCTCTGTGGTGAAAATCTTCTTTTTCGTCTTTCTTTTTCTTCTTTGCATTTAAGTATTTCTTTTCCCTGTGGTAAATAGGATCTATGTCTAGTCCAAAGATGCCTGTTAGCCGAGCGTTAGCTTGGATTCTAGTTTCGACCATACTGATCTCCGGCTCCTGCACGGTTGCCTGGGTATCGTACAGCCACGTACGGATGATTCGCACCATTAACCCCACCTACAATATTGTTTCGATTGTTCAGACAGGTCCCGAGCGAGAGGCGCTTAAAACAGTTTATTTAGCGCAGCTAATGGGGCTTTCTGTCGACTGCCCGACAAACCTTTATAACTTCCGAGCAGAGCAAGCAGAAAAACAGCTTCTCAGCAGTCCTGTCATTACAAATGCCCGTGTAAAAAAGAACTATCCAGGGACAATTTACATTGACTATACCGCGCGTTACCCCGTAGCAAGTCTTTATGACTACGCCAATACGGCTTTGGATGATGATGGGTGTATCTTCCCCATCAAACCATTTTTTACGCCCAAGAAGCTCCCGGAAATTTATTTTGGATTGCCCCCTTTTGGGCTCAAGGTTTCTAAAGAAGGAAGCGACGCGGCGAATGAACCAGGCGGGGAGTGGAACGTTCCGCTGAAAGGGAAGAAGCTTCAGCTGGCACTTTCTTTGTTGAGACTATTCTCGTCCCCTATGTACCGGGACTCTTTTCATGTAACGCGGATCGATGTTTCGAGTGCGTATCTTGAAAGTTGTGGAGGAAGGCAGGTCATTTTGACTGTAGAAGATCGTGTGTTTCGCATGTGCGAAGGGAAGTCGGTTCTTTATGTTTACCCTCGCGTGCTCCGCCTCACAACACGTCATTATTTGCGAGAGCTTGGCAACTACTTGAGATTGAGGGGCCATCTTTTGGTAAGAGAAGAGAAAATAAGCTCTCCTCCTGCAGAGGGAAAGGATGTCGTTTTAGCAGCTCCAATGACCATTGACTTCCGCGTTCCACAAGTTGCTTTTATTAAGTATTAGAAGAAAAAGGAATATATACTCCTCGTAGCTGAAAATGGGAAAAATTATCCTAAATAAGCGCTTGCCCTCTCCAGAAGGTAACTTGGGCCGCCTAAGGTCTGGGATTTCAGACAGAAGCCTACAGCAAACGTTTGCTTGGTGGCAGGTTAGCTCCCAGGCCTTAGGCGGCCCAAGTTACCTTCTGGAGACGGCAACCCTTTAATTGCTATGAGCTTCTTCTCTTTTTTTTTTCGCGCTAGCCCAAATTCCCGTTTTCAACTAAGAGGAGTATATATGAGTCAGGAGCAGCAGTTTATTTTCATTTTTTGGACCTGTGGAAGTATTGAGGAGGCGAGAAAGGTTTCCAGGCTCCTCGTTCAAGGGCGTCATGTTGCCTGTGCCAATATCATCCCATGGGTGGAGTCTTGCTATCTTTGGAATGGGGAGCTCGAAACGCAGCAAGAGACAAAAGTGATCTTTAAGACGCGCGTCGAAAAGTTTGAAGAGGTGAAGGGGCTTATCAAGGAAAACTGTAAGTACGAGATTCCTGAGATTTCAAAGGTTGCCATCGACGGTGGCAACCAAGAGTATTTCGATTGGGTCGTCGAGAGCACAAGCCCCTGTCTGGTTTAGCAGGTAGGCATTGCCTGCATAATCCACTAAAAATAATAGGAAAGCTTTTTTGTATTTTCTTTGTATTCTCTTACGCCTCTGTGTTTCAACCCAGATTGAGCAGTTTGCAGAAATAGAATTCTGATTTATAGTGACCCTCCATGAATTCTGCAAGAGGGAGAGGTCGGAATGCGGCAGCTCCCACTAAAAGTTTATTTTTTTTAACTCCTGAGAGATAGGGCGATTTTATCAAGAAATATTTGACGCTCACAGAGGGGTGTTTTGGCAGCCTTACGATTGAAGTGGTATTGCCCGCTTTCCTCCCTCTCTGTGTTCTCTGTATTTCAAAAATATTAATACCAGTTTTTTTAACCACAGAGGCGTGAGAGAACGTGAGAGAAAATACAAAAAAAGAACAGTCAAGTGATGAAAAAATCTAGCGCCTAGATCTTGAACCTGCACCAACCTGATGACAGCATAGTCTCAACGCGAAATGCTCAATCTGGGTTTCAAAAAAAATGGCATGAAAATTTTTGGAACACAGAGAGAAAAATAGAGAAAGAAAAAAGTGGGCGAGAAATTACGCAGGCAATGCATATGACTATTATTTACACAGGTTTACTTGTAGCGCTAGCGCTATTTATTGCATTGCCACCGCTATATGTTCTTGCGAGCTACTGCATGCTCTTTTACGAGAAGAAGCTTGATGGAAGGCTTCGCCTGGTAGCAGATCTGCCACCTCCAGCACTAACCATTAAGCTTCTGCGGATTATGGCAGCTGAAATTTGTGCTCTATGGCTCACTATTTTTCTATGGCTTATATTCGGAGCGTTAAAAAGGCCTAGAAAAACAAACAGCTCTGCCGGCTCAAATAAGCCTATCCTTCTAATTCACGGATACTGGCACAACCAAACAGGCTGGTTTTTGTTTCGCAGGCATCTTGTGAGAGCAGGTTTCGGACCCATCTATTCGCTTAATCTTTTCCCTGTTTCTTCTTCTATCGAGCACTTTGGCAATCAGGTGGCAGTTTTAGTGGAGCAGATCAGGAAGACAACGGGATCTAAGGAGCTGGCGCTTATTGGCCATTCTATGGGAGGCCTTGTAGCTGCTTATTATGCAGAGAGGCTCGCTCCCCCTAGGCAGGTTACAGATATCATCACTTTAGGGACTCCTTTTGGAGGGACGCGTAGAGCAGCTCTTGGCAAGGGGGTCTGTGTTGAGCAGATGCTTCCTAATTCCCCCTTTCTTGCAGATCTTAGCTACTGGATCCAGAGAGGGAATGGGACTTGTTATTATCATATTGGTGCTGAATGGGATGGCATAATTGTCCCCGCCTGTTCAGCCTTTTCTGGGAACCCAAAAGCCTCCTGCATTTGGCTCCAAAATGAGGGGCACATGGGGTTGCTTTATTCCCCTGCAGCTACGCGGCAAGTTATTGCATGGCTTCTTTTGTGTAAAAAATAAATTTAGTATATGATCTTGTCAAAAGGGGTTTTGTTTCTTGCCCCTTCGATTCCAAAGGAGGGATTATGTCAGGTGATCAGTCTATTTCTTCGAGTTCCCATTCGTCGCACATTAATAATCTTTCTCCAGCAGAAGTTGAAGCGCAAGCCGCCAAGGCGGCCGGCAAAAAGCCCCCATCACCTGGATCAGATAAACTACTTTCTGCGGGAGCTGAAGATACTAAGCTTAATGCAATGGCAAGCACTGATGCACCAACATTAGCTAAGCCAAATATTGGAGGCGCCATGGCGGGCTCTTCTAAGATGGGAGCTACGATATGTGATGTCCTTGGCGCTTTTGCTATGTTGCAAGGGGTGCAAACTAATCAGCAAAACAAACAGCTTCACAACACGACTCTCGAGCAGCAGCGGGAGCTTCATGCTGTGGACGATACTCTTAATGCAAACCTGGGCACGTTGCAGACGTTGATATCGAATATAGAAAAACTAAATACGGAAAGGCAAAATGTCGAAAAGAACATTACGCAGGAAACTTTGGAAAAAAGTATTTTGGATGGGAACCTGTCTAAAATTACCAGTAAGTTAGCTGAGGACAAAAAGACCCTTGTAGCGAATCAGGCAGCGCTTACGGCTGCCAAGAATAAGCTTTCGGTCGATTTGGCATGTGCGAGTAACGTTTCTTCGGATAAAGCGACTGTAAAAGATGATAATGCAACAATTGATGCCTTAAAGAAGCAGTTAGGACCTATGCCTCCAGGGCCTGATAAGGATAAAGTACAGAAGCAGTTAGATAGTGCTAAAGATAAGCTGTCAAAGGATCAGGGAGTTCTTACCTCAGATGAAGCGGGAGCTGCGGCGGTCCCTGCTGATAAGCTGGCGGTAGCAAATGCTAATAAGAATAGTACGGCAGCTCAAAAGGCAGTGGATTCTGATCAGGTCCAGCAGTCCTCTATTCAAAAAGAGATTAATGCAGAGCAAACTAAAATCACCGCAAGCAAGGCGAAACTAGCAGATATTGATAGTAAGATTGTTTCTAACACAGCGCAGGTTACCATAGTTCTTAGTAAGGTGAGCGTTCAGCTTACAAAGGCGCAGCAACAGATCCGGGAGTTACAGCAAAATTCGACATTGTCATCGGCAGGGCAGGCAGAACTTCTTTCTAGGCTCATTACCTCTGTAGACAAGGTAAATGAGGCTATTGCAGCACAAGGGAAAAACGAATCTACTAATCAAGAGGCTTTGAAGCAGGTGGAGCAAGTTTCTCAGCAGAGCAATTTATTGACACGAACAGCCCAGGGACAGACGCAAGGGGCGCAGCAGCTCTCTGGAAAAGGGGAGAAGGTGTCAAGCGGGAATAAAGCTAAGCAAAGTGCCTCTGCTAGTGCTTCAGGCGATGTCGCAATGAATATGATGCTCGCGACACTGTCTTCTCAGCAGGGAGGAGAAACTGCAGGGAAGAAACAAGAGAGTGGGCAAGAAAACGCTAGGTCTGTTAGCGGAGCCAAAAAGGCAACTAGCAAAGCTGGGAATGTTGCTTTAAAAAGCAAAGGGGGGGGTAAAACGAATAAAGGAATTGCGGGCGATTTGAATACAAAAACTGGAGCCGAAAGCCTTCCGTTGCAGGCAACACTAATTACCAAAGCGCGGAATCTTTTTGCAGAGACTAATGAGGTATTGACCACCAAAAAAGAGAATAAGTCTCATGATAATAGACGGGATATTGCTGGATAGAAGGAGCGTGACTATTCGATAATTTCTAGCCGCACTCTACGGTTAAAGCGCATGCCGATTATCATGGCGATGTCTCGTAGAGCCTTAATTGTCCGGCCTCTAGCGCCTATGACCTTGCCGATATCGCGAGTGGCAACTCGAATTTCTAGGATGATTGTTTCGGAGTCTTTCTCGATAGCCTGAACATTGACAGATTCATGGTCGGCGACGAGATTTTTAACGATGTATTCGATAAACGGCTTCATGATTCTCTCTGCTAGGTCTTTGAATAGGTTAATAGCTTAACTTCAAAAAAAATGGCATGGTGTCATAACTTCTTCTTTTCCGGCAATCACCTTTGAAAATTTGTAGCCGATTGTAGTATAATGAAGAAGAATTTTATCAACTATACTCCTCTGAGGTAATATGGATTTGGTACTGGCCGACCCGATTGAAGGTAAAAACGCTCAGATTTTTGAGCTTAAAGGAAGGGTGGACACGATAACAGCTGAAACGCTAGGTGTTTATCTAAAGAAGTGGATGAAGACTGAAAAGCATGTCGTTCTTGATATGGCAGGCGTTAACTATGTCTCAAGCGCTGGGCTGCGCGTTCTTCTTTCTAATGCAAGAGATCAGGAACGCAGAAACAAAAAATTTGTGATTTGTTCCTTGCAAAAAGAGGTTGCTGAGGTCCTGAAGACAGCAGGATTTGATCTTATTTTAACCATTAAGGAAGATAGAGAAGAAGCAGTGCGGGCGTGCAGTTCCTGATTTTTAGAATCAGTTTTTAAATCCATCCACCCTTAAACCCACCTCTAAATATGTCCCCAGGAATTGCTTGTGCACAGGAAGTGAAAGCCTCTCTTGGGTCTCACATTTACATTCCAGAAGAGCAGAAAGTTTTTGGTGAAACCAAAAAGAAGCCAAAGCGTGTGATTATCCTTGCTGGGCCTACTGCAGCAGGGAAGACGAAACTCTCTCTTATGGTTGCCAAGGCACTTGGCGGGGAAATTATCTCTGCAGACTCCATGCAGGTCTATGAGGGGATGGATATCGGAACGGCTAAGGCCTCTTTAGAAGAGCGGACGGCAATTCCTCACCATCTCATTGACGTTCGAAAAATCACCGAAGAATTTAACGTCGTCGATTTTTATTATGAAGCGCGTCTGGCTTGTGAGAGCATCCATGCCCGTGGGCGGGTGCCGATTGTTGTTGGCGGCGCGGGGTTTTATTTGCACACATTTCTTTATGGACCTCCTCCGGGGCCCCCTTCTGTTCCAGAAGTTAGGCGCGTTATTGAAGAGGACATGGTCCGCTTTGGTCCTGAAGCGCTTTTTGACAAGTTGCAGGGGCTAGATCCTGTTTATTGCGAGACGATTACTAAACACGATAAGCATAAGATTGTCCGGGCCCTTGAAATCATCACTTTAACGGGAGAGAAGGTCAGCAAGGTTAGTTGGAAAAATAGAGTTTTGCCTCCTGATTATGATTTCCATTGCTGGTTTGTTTTTAGGTCGCGTGAGTCTCTTTACAGGCGCATTGAGAAGCGTTGTGACGTGATGCTTTCAGAGGGGTTTGTTAAAGAGGTGATGGAGCTAGAAAGGCAGGGGATTCGGCAGAATCATACCGCTGCCCAGGCAATTGGCTACCATCAGTGCCTGACCTACCTTCAGACAGCTCAAGGGGAAGAGGACTACAAGAATTTTGTGAGGACTTTTAAGACTGGCTCTCGTCACTATGCCAAAAGACAGTTTACGTGGTTCCGTCGCGAGCCTCTTTTCCGCTGGCTTAATATCGAGCTTCACGACATCGAAATTGCCTCAGAAATAGTCCTCCAGGACTACCTTCGTTCCTAGCTATACTCCGCTTAGCTGAAAACGGGAATTTGGATGGCGCCAAAGCCCCATTTTCAGCTACGAGGAGTATATAAATAGAGCTGGCAGATAACGGTTAGCTCAGTGGGGTTTAAGGAGTGAGCGAAGCGAACTCTTTGGAGTGCTGGGACATGTCCAACGCTTTCACCAGTCCTCGACATGTCGAGGGCCAGACACACACGTTTGCTTACTAAGGTTCAGTGGGCTCGACAGGTCGAGTCCTAATAAAGCGTTGGACTTGTCCCAGCACTCCAAAGAGCAACGCTACCGCTCGCTCCTTAAGCGGGCGCTAAGCTAAACGCTGTCAAGCACGAGGGCGTATACTCCTCGTAGCTGAAAATGGGAATTTGGACGGCGCCAAATTCCCATTTTCAGCTAAGAAAAGTATATGTCCCTAGCCCCAAAAACACAAATCAAGATTCGGAAATTCAGGAAGCTGCGCATGGGCGTTGCTCTTTTGGCATCTGCAAAGATTATAATTTTTTCACTTGGAAGCTTAAGGCCTTATTAGTGAGTGGTTTATCTGAATACCCCCTTCGGGGGTATTCAGAAAGAGCAGTTCTTTTTGCGCACAGTCCCCTTACTATCCCACTTTATGCGTGGGTGATGGTTTGGTAGAGAGGGTTGCGCTCGACGGGTTCAAAACCGGCATCGCGGATCATTTGCAGGATCCCTTCGTGGTCAGTTTTGTTGATCCAGTTAGTAGCTTTGTGGACGTTTTCTTCCAGAATAATTCCACCGAAGTCATCGGCTCCATACGACAGTGCGCGCATGCCGATCTCTTTCCCTTCACTGAACCATGACGCTTGGATGTGATCGAAGTTATCAAGATAGATCCGAGCAAATGCGAGGATCCGGAAGTAGGCGTTTTCACCTGCCCAGTGTTTGACTATTCGGCGTAGTGCCGTTCTGTCTCGTTTGTAGCTCCAGGGGATGAATGCTGTGAAGCCAGGGTTATTGTCCTGCGCTTTTCTGAGCGTATCAAGATGAATTAGAATGTCTTTGGGCTCTTCTACGTGTCCATACATCATGGTAGCTGTCGAGCGGAAGCCCACGGCATGAGCAGTTTCGTGGACGTCCATCCATGCGCCGGGGGCCATCTTTTTTGGGGAGATTGCCATTCGCACGCGCTCTGATAAGATTTCGGCGCCGCCTCCGGGAAAGGTCCGTTGCCCTGCATCATAAAGTGCTTGGAATACTTCACGCAGCGATTTATTTGAAACGCGTGCGCAATTCCAGATTTCTGGAGCGGAGAAAAAGTGAGGGTGGATTTCTGGGTAGAGCTCCCTAGCTGTCTTAACTAGGGCAACATAGTAATCTAATTTTAGGGTGTCGTTTAGGCCGCCTTGAAGGAGCACTGTAGAAAGGCCAGCGTTTCGGGCGATATCAAAATGTTTCATTACCTCATCAATTGACTTGGTATAGGCATCGCGTGCCCCCTCTTTCCTGTAAAAGGCGCAGAAAGAACAGTCAGCATTACATACGTTTGTATAGTTGGGATTTGAATCGAGAACGAAGGTCACTTGGTTGCCGGGATTCTTCTCTTGGCGGACTGCTATGGCGAGTTTTTGCAGCTCTTCTAATGAGCCTTCTTTGAATAAATGGAGCCCTTCTTCAAAACTTAATCGGTTCGCCATCTTTCTATTCCTAATTTTAATTAGACAGTTTGAGCGCTATTGAAGCGAAGATCCTACTTTCATATCTAACTAGTCGTCAACTAAATAAACTTTACCGAAAATGTCTCGGGTGACTAACATGTATCCCTGATAAATCTATATACTTCGAGAGTCTCATGAACACCACTCCAGATTCGGTTTCTTCTAAATCGGATAATAATCAAGACCAATCTTTTTCATTGCTTGATAGTGAAACGCATTTAGAAACCTCTTCAGCTGAAGAGCTTCCTGATAGTCAGGAGATGGCACATATCGAAACGGCTCTTGAAGTGCATCACGAAGCTATTTTAGAGGATGTGTTAGAACAGACGGCATCCCATCATCCAAAGCTCAACGAGCGGCTCAAGGCTCTGGAAGCCCTCCCTTCTCCAGAAGGGAGAGTGCGCGGAACGATTGCATTCATGAAAGAGGTTCTTGCGCAGGCCTCGGGTGCTGCTTTCAGAGAGTTCGGTGAAATAAGACGTTTATGTTTAGTCTTCTTCAAAGACGCCTTGTTTAAAGACCCCGCTATTGTATTGCTTCGCACAGAACTGTGGGAAGAGTACTGTCAGCTCTCTGAAGAGGCTCAGTACCTCAAGCATAAGCTAGATAAAGAATCAGAATTTGCTGTTGAGCAGCTAGAGATTGCGATTCAAGTTCTCGAAAATGAGATTGCCAAGTTTGATGAAACAATCGGCTCTTTCGATGAATTTGCTTTGCCAACTTTCCCCCAAACATTAGAGCACAAAAAAGAGCTCTACTTCGGTTTGCAAAAGCAACTGAGCCTTCTTTATATTTATGCGACTAAAGTAAATGAGCTGCGCAAAGAGCTGATTAAAACAGATATGCGTATCCGTCAGAAAAATCTCTTCTTCAAAAGACTTGCTGCTATCGGCGATCAGGTATTCCCTGCGCGCAAAACTTTGATCAAAGAGATTTCAACACTGTTCATTGAAGATATCGGAGCGTTTGTCTCTTCTTATTTTGTTGGAGAAGATATTAGAGCTCCTCTGTTTGTTCTCAGAGAAGAGATTAAGGTCCTTCAAGTGCTTGCAAAGGTTCTTACGCTCAATACACAGGCGTTTAACCAGACACGTAGGCACCTTAGCGAGTGCTGGGATAAAGTGAAGGTTCTTGACAAAGAACGGAAGAAGACTCGTCTGCAACAGAAAGAGGTCTTTAAGGAAAATATCGAGCAAGTAACAGCTAAAGTTAAAGAGTGCTCTGAGGCCTTTCAGGCGCAGCAATTCTCTCCACAGCAGGCTCAAGACAAGCTCCAGGAGATCTTCCAGTTTGTGAACGATCTTGATGTTGGCCGTGATGAGCGAAAGGTTCTCCGGGATATCGTTGGGGACGTTCGTAGACAAGTTCATGATGTTACTCGCGCAAAAGAAGCCGAGCACATAGAGCACGAAAAAGAAAAAGAAAGACAAAAGAGAGCTGCCTTTTTCGCATGCCGTGACAAGGTAGAGGCTTTTGTTAGCAAGGCGGGAAGCCTTTCTGCTGAAGAGATCATTCAGGAAAGAGATGCTCTAAGCGCCGAGATCGAAAGTGCAACTTTTGTGAAAGTAGAAAAGCAGAGCCTTCAGCTCGCGCTTAAGCCACTACGTGAAGTGATTCTTGAGAAGCAAGAGCTAGCCATTCTTACTCTTCCAGAAGGAGACAGGCATGCTCTTGAGCAGCTTAAAGTGCTGCTTAAGCAGAAGATTGCCCGTCAAGTCGAGATCAAGGCTCAGCTTGAAGAGTACCGCAAGCAGTGTGGGGGCTTTTTAGACTTCCAAAAGGCGATTCAGATTAGCGAGCAAACAGAAAAAGAAAAAGTCGACCTCAGGAAAATTAACCTCGGCATCGACGAGCTCAAAAAGAAGATCGCCAAGTTTAAAGCATAAGCAAGGCGCGTGGCTCTCAAATTCGCGAATTTAAGGAGCGAGCGTTAGCAAGCTCTTTGGAGTGCTGGGACTTGTCCAATCTTCCGTCCAGTCCTCGACATGTCGAGGACTGGACGGAAGATTGCAATGCGATTTATTAGGCAAAAACCTGTATAGCCCGAGCTTGTATAGCCGGGATATGTCCCAGCTTAACAAAGCGTTGGACTTGTCCCAGTACTCCAACCAGCGCTCCAAAGAGCTCGCTAACGCTGGCTCCTAGGCTCTCAAGAGAGCTCGGCTAACGCACTGACTCTTCTAATAGCTGCTCAAGGTGGTTATATTTGATTTGTTCCGATGTTTGCATGATATCTTGACCTGCCACTTTTGCTAGCAGTAGGAACTGCCGTGGTAGTAAGACCAGATAGACGGTTACGGGCGTTAGCGCTCAAGAGACAGTGGGAAATTTTATAGAGCAATATAGGGGATAAACTTATGAAGGCTCGGTTTGAGGCATTGCAAGTGGTAGGTGCGCGCACCACACATGCTGTAAAGGGAAGTGAGAAGGGGGTCATGGAGCGCTTCGGCTCCCGCGTTTTTAACAGGCAAGTTATGGAACAGCGCCTGCCTAAGGCTGTCTATCAGAACGTGATTAGTGCAATGCAAGGGCGCGGCAAGATTCAGCCTGAACATGCCGACACAATCGCTATGGCAATGAAAGATTGGGCCGTTGAGCTCGGAGCCACTCACTACACCCATTGGTTTCAACCCCTGACAGGTGCAGCAGCAGAGAAGCACGATGCTTTTATTGACTGGAAGACAACCGATACAGTGATCGAGAAGTTCGGGGGTAACCAGCTCATTCAAGGGGAGCCGGATGCCTCGTCATTCCCTTCAGGAGGTCTTCGAAGCACTTATGAGGCTCGAGGTTATACTGGATGGGATCCTTCTTCTTACGCTTTTGTCTGGAAGGGGGGCGATGGGATGATGCTCTGCATCCCTTCGGTGTTCTTTTCATGGACAGGAGATGTCCTTGATAAAAAAATCCCACTTTTGCGCGCTGACCAGAAGATTAACGATGCCTGCATGCGCCTTTTAGCGCTCACCGGCACCGATGCGAATTCTGTGTTCTCTACGTTAGGGTGGGAGCAAGAGTACTTCATTGTTGACAGGGCGCTTAGAAATCTGCGCCCAGATCTCCTCTTGCTTGGACGTACGGTCTATGGAGACATCGGTCCTAAAGGACAAGAGCTTGACGATCATTACTTTGGCGCTATTAAGGATCGCATTCTTTCATTTATGAAGGACTTCGAAAACGAGGCAATGGAGCTGGGGATTGCTGTTAAGACGCGCCACAATGAGGTGGCTCCTTCGCAGTACGAAATTGCGCCTGTTTTCGAAAAGGCCTCTTTGAGTGTCGATCACAATATTTTGATGATGGAGCTGATGCGTCATGTCGCAGTGCAGCACAACCTGGTTTGTCTTTTCCATGAAAAGCCATTTGCCGGTGTTAATGGATCGGGTAAGCATAACAACTGGTCGCTTGCAACTGACACTGGTTTTAATTTGTTAGACCCCACAGATACTCCAGAAAGCAGCTTGCAGTTCCTTATTATGATTACGGCTGTGCTTCATGCGGTCTATGAGAATTCTGATCTGCTTCGCGCCTCTGTTGGTTCTGCAGCTAATGATTACCGGTTAGGGGCTAATGAGGCTCCTCCCGCAATCATTTCTGTTTATCTCGGAGATGCCCTAGAGTCCCTTTTTAATGATATTGAGTCAAAAGGGTCTCACACGTCATCTGAAAAGGTTAAATATGATCTTGGGATTCCGGTAATCCCACATCTTTCTAAAGATAATACAGATCGGAATCGCACTTCTCCTTTTGCCTTCACAGGCAATAAGTTTGAGTTTCGTGCTGTTGGAGCTTCTGCTAGCTGCGCTCTTCCGATTACCATGTTGAATGCGATTGTGTCGCATAGTCTTAATAAGATTGTAGATGATATCGAGGCGAATTTGAATGGGACAAATCCGCATAGTAAGGGCGTTCCTACAAGAAAAGCTCTTGCTGAAGCAGCTATGCCAGTGCTTAAGAAGTATCTTAAGCATTCCAAGAGCATTCGTTTTACAGGCGACAACTATTCGGATGCCTGGGAAAAAGAAGCAAAGAAAAGGGGGCTTGGAAACTTCCACAAGTCCACACATGCTTTTGCTGCTCTGAAGAGTGCTAAAGCATGTGTGGTCTTTCAGGGGATCTTGACAAAGCAGGAGCTTGAAGCGCGCTATGAGATAAGTATGGAGCTCTATGCAAAGAACTCTAATATCGAGGCGAAACTTATGGTAGATCTTTTCCGCACGCAGATCCTTCCTGCAGCGATTGATTGCCAAAAGGCTGTTGCTGAAAGTCTACAGGCGCTTAGTGCGGTCCAAAAAGGGGGAGGCGTTCAGCAGCGCGCTGTCTTAAAAGAGCTTTCCAATGCAATTGAAGAGGCGATTAAGGCGGTTGATGGCGTTGAGGGTGCTAGGGCGTCTGCAATGGCAAAGCATGGCGCTGCATGCGCGCTTGCATTTAGCGATGTTGTGTCGCTTAAAAATAGCATTGCCCGCAAGGCTGTAGATGCTTTGGAGTGCATTGTCGATGATAGGCGTTGGCCTTTGCCTAAGTATCGAGAACTTCTCTTTTTGGTTTAATGATGAAAATAGGCCTGTACGGCGGAAGTTTTGATCCCATCCATTTTGGCCATCTTAATCTGGCTCGTGAGCTTAAAGAAAAGTGCCATTTGGATGAGGTCTGGTTTTATCCGGCCAAGATGGCCCCTTTTAAGGAGGGGCTAGGCACCGTCTCTCCAGAGCATCGCCTCTGCATGGTGCAGCTGGCAACTCAAGGCATTCCAGGTTTACGCGTTATTGACATAGAACTTTACAGGGAAGGGCCTTCTTACACAGTTGATACCCTTCGATTGCTCACTGAGCAGGAACATGGGCGCTCAAAAGAGTTTCGGCTCCTTTTAGGAGCAGATGCTGCGGCTCACTTTTCGAAATGGAAAGAGCCGGAAGAGATTATTCGGCTGGCGCCTCTTTGTGTGGGATGTCGCTCTTATGAGGCGGTTTTTTCTGCCTCCAATTCGCCTGTGATTGCTAAAGCTCTTGAGGAGGGGAGTGTCGAGACCTCTCTTGTGGAAGTCAGCAGCACGGATGTGCGCTCTCGCCTTCAGAGCGGCCTTCCTTGCGACCACCTCGTCCCAGCTAGCGTCCTCGCCTACATCTCACAAAATAACCTATACTCCTCGTAGCTGAAAATGGGAACTTGGACGGCGCCAAAGCCCCGGGAGCTTTCGCGCTAGTCCAAATTCCCGTTTTCAACTACGAGGAGTATATACTCCTCTTAAGCCGAAGCATCAGCGAGGCTTTGCGTCTCCGCAACAATCCAGCATCCTTTTTCGAGGGTATTCAAAAGAAATCGCTTGCTAGTAAGGCTTAAGCTTTTCCATTGCTGCCTCAGCTGTTTTTGTGATAGTATCCGTGGATAATTTCTTAAAAAGTCTCTCGATTTGATTGCCCGGGCGATTTGTGGTTTACAGAAGAAATAGTCTTTAAAAAGCTCTAGAGGATTTATGGCGAAAAAACGGATTGTCATCACAGGAATGGGTGTTGTTTCTTGCTTTGGAAATGATGTTTCTAAATTTTATGACGCGCTACTTGCGGGTAAGAGCGGAGTGGTTCCTATCACCCGTTTTGATGTCTCGAAGCTTAAGACAAAGTTTGCAGGTGAAATTCCTGATTTCGATTCCACAATTGACGATACTGATTATCTTGATCATAAGCAACGTAGACGCCTCGATTCTTTTATTAAGTATGGAATAGTCGCTGGTAAAAAAGCGATGGAAGATGCTGGGTTTGATCTAAAAAAGCTTCCAGACAATCTTGATAAGACAAGATGTGGCATTTTGATCGGCTCTGGAATGGGTGGGATGGAGACCTTCTGTGAAGGAGTTAGAACCCTTGAAGGGAAGGGTCCCGATAAAGTAAGTCCTTTCTTCGTTCCTTACATCATCACGAATATGGCAGGAGCGCTTCTTGCGATAGATCTTGGCTTTATGGGGCCGAACTATTCGATCTCGACAGCGTGCGCAACATCGAACTTTGCGATCACAGCAGCGGCTAACCATATTCGAAGTGGCGATGTTGACCTGATGGTTTGTGGCGGTGCAGAGGCGGCTTTGACTCCCATGGGAGTTTCGTCGTTTAATCAGTGCAAGGCGCTGTCGGTGCGTAATGATGCGCCTGAAATAGCTTCACGCCCTTGGGACAAAGATAGAGATGGCTTTGTGATAGGAGAGGGTGCTGGCGTTCTTGTTATAGAGAGCTTAGAGCATGCCCAAAAGCGTGGTGCACGGATCTATGCTGAGTATTTAGGCGGAAGTTTTACTTGCGATGCTTTCCACATGACAAGTCCCCGAGAAGATGGCCTGGGCGTTTCTCTTTGCGTAGAGGGTGCGCTCAGAGATGCGAGCGTTAACAAAGAACGCGTTAACTATATAAATGCCCACGCAACATCGACTATTCAGGGGGATATCGCCGAAGTTGAGGCGATGAAGAGGGTCTTTGGTGAGCGTGCAAAGCGCATTCCAATCAATGGAACAAAGTCTATGACTGGCCACTGTTTGGGTGCTGCTGGTGGAATTGAAGCAGTGGCTACGGTGATGGCGATCTGGACACGAAAGATTCACCCCACGATTAATTTAGATAATCAAGATCCCGAGTGCGATCTTGACTTTGTGCCGAAGGTAGCTCGAGAGGCCACGGTAGATATCGCTTTGTCAAATTCATTTGGCTTTGGTGGTCACAATTCATCTGTTGTTTTCGGAAAATTTACTCGATAGGTCTAATGTCTGGTAGCCGACGTGAACATTCTTATGGAGTTGTCCCTTTGAGGAGGAGCGAAGAAGGCGTCTGGGACGTTCTTCTCATCCGCCATCAAGCGGGGCATTGGGCTTTTCCTAAGGGGCACCCTAAAGAGGGAGAGACCTCCTTGCAAACGGCAGAGAGGGAGCTTCTTGAAGAAACGGGAATGCGCATTGTGCGTTGGATTTCAGAAGCACCAATTGATGAGTGTTATAGCTTTCATCATCAGGATGAGCTTATCGATAAAATAGTTTCTTATTTCCCTGCAGAGGTTGAGGGGACAATCATCGTCCAGGAGGATGAGCTTTCGGATGCCTGTTGGGCTCCGCTTAGTGAGGCTCGAGAGCGTATTACCCACCGTCAAGCTAGAAATATTTGCGCCCGTGTTACAACGCTTCTTTCTACTCTTAAGTAGATCTTCTTGCTTATTTCCGGAACATAATAAATTTAGCTTGACTAAAGGTGTCAGTTTAAAGAATGTGTAAATTTATGGTTAAAATTTTATTTTCATAAGGAGTGATGACTATGGATAGAGCTGCCTCTTATCGTCCTGCTAGTTTTGCTGGCAACCTTCCTCCTAGCGCCCCTGCTGAGCAGCGGGAGCTTGTCGTTTCTTCTTTAGCGGATTCTCCGCCAAAATCTGAGAGTTCTTTATTTAGAGTAACTAGCGCTTTGAGTGGCCGAGGGCTTTTAGGTATGCCTCCAGGGCGTCCTGTTCGTGTGGGGGGCTTCCAAGGTTTATGCTTCCAAGATTTAGGCGTTCAAGGGTTGAGTTTTTGGGGGCTAACAGAAGGAGAGGCAGGCAAGAGTAGGACTGACAAAACGACTATTTCTGCAGTGGATGTGCAGAGCCCTTCAGCGTTGAGTAAGATCAATGGGTGGGAAGCTGTAGGGGTAGAAATGAGCCGCATACAAGAAGAGATAGCTAGCCTCAGGGTAAGGTTTCAGGTTCTTGAGGAAGAAAACCTCAAACTCCGCGCTGAGAACGAAGAAATGCGAAAGCGCGGAGCAACTGTCTTAGCCATCTCTGCCGCTCCTGTTGTTAATCTTACGGCTGACCTTGCAGCTGACCGATTGGCCTCTTCTCACGACGAGTGGTTGGTTGTCACCGATGATGGCGAGAACGCCTCAACCGGCACCCCAGTAGCCAACTAACAAAAAAAGAGTGCAGCGAAGAGGAGTAGATACTCCTCGTGCTTGACAGCGTTTAGCTTAGCGCCCGCTTAAGGAACGAGCGTTAGCGAAGCTCTTTGGGGGGCTGGGACAAGTCCAACGCTTTGTTAGGACTCGACCTGTCGAGTCCACTGACTCTTAGCAAGCGAACGTGTGTGTCTGGCCCTCGACATGTCGAGGACTGGTGAAAGCGTTGGACATGTCCCAGCACTCCAAAGAGTTCGCTTCGCTCACTCCTTAAACCCCACTGAGTTAAACGTTATCTGCCAGCTCTATTTTTTAAAGTAAGAGTCCCAGCGCTCTATTTATATACTCCTC
>CAMCWV010000017.1 GCA_945882915.1 Waddlia chondrophila WSU 86-1044
CATGAAAGTGGGTACGACCTTTACATCGCCTTCAATGCTGACCACGAAGTTGCCGCCGTTTCGCTTCCAGAGCTAGCCAGCGGCCTTTGCTGGCACAGAATTGTCAACACAGCACTTCTTGCACCAGAGGACATTGTCGAAGAGGCAGATGCTAAGCCTGTTGCAAACAACGCCTACCGCATCGCCCCCTACTCCGCCGTACTCCTGAAAGCACTTAATCCGGCGATGCTTAAGGAGCAAGTGTAACGAGCTCCTTAAATACGTCCTTTAGCAAATGCTTGTGTTAGCTGAGGGGGGAGGTGGTGCCCCATAGGCCGGAGTAGACATACTCTTTAAGCTCTTTACGTACGCGTGGAGCCTTTTCTGCGCCGCGGAAGTCTTCGGAAAGGGCCTCTGACTCGCCAGGATACCCAAAGGCAAGCGCCGCTACAGGCTCGTACCCCTGTGGGATCTTATAGGTAGAGCGGATCTTTTCTGGAACAATCCCCGCCATCTGATGAACGAACACTCCATGAGCAACCGCTTGCAGAGCCATCGTCGTTGAGGCTGCCCCCACATCGTGCATAGCTACGCGATTAGGTGGGTTTCCTTTATGAGAAAACGTCGTCTTCATGACAGAAATCATCAGTATCGGTGCCCCCTTTGCCCATTTCTGATTTTGCTCCACAAGACAATCTACCATCTTCTGGAACTCATCAGCAGAATCTGCTTTTGACACAACAATATAGTACCAAGGCTGCTCGTTGTAAGATGAAGCGGCCCAGCTCCCCGCTGTTAAAATGCTATGAAGCACATTTGCAGGAATCGCCTTTGCCGAGAACGCACGTGGGCTCCATCTGCGGGCAATCAAATCATGGACAGGGTGTTTTGTAACTGCTGGCTTTTCCATAGAGCATCCTTAAAGTTGGTTCTTATCTTTCACATCTTTTTAGCAAAAATTGTATTTTAGGCGCCTTACATTTAAAAAAAACTTTTTTTTAAATGTACTATAGTTTACTTTAAGCATGTAAGAAAGAAAAGACCAGTCTAAAGGAGAACCTAAATGTCGAAAATATTAACTCTAGAAGATTGTTGTGACGTCTCAAAAACGGATTTTTGTTGTTGCCATTTTTTTTGTAACCGCCCAAATAAAATAAGGGCTTGAAAGGTCTCCACTTGATTCTCGCTAGTTAGAGGAGGTTGAGGCGGAGGAAGAGGGTTTCGAGGCAGGCGGAGGGGTTGATGAACCGCTCGTAAGCAAGGCGCGCTTCGCTAAGCGCCTTTTGCACCTGCTCAAGAGAAGGCAAAGCCGTGCGCGCGAACACCTTCCCAAGCACTTCTAGAAGCTGTGGCTGATACTCTTTGTGAATGAGATGATGCGGGTCTGCTTCGTCTTTTAGAAGATGGAGATCGCGGTACCAGGTGAGCACTGTTTCAAGCAGGCTGTTTACTTCCTGTGATGCGTGCCCAGCAACAAGCCCTTCAATTTCTTTTTCTAGAGCCTCCCTTTGAAGGGCTGTCAGCTCGCTGAGCTTTCCCACCTCACCTCTGGCAGCTTTCTCTACCTCTACCTTTTCTTCATCGAGGCTCTTTTCTATCTCACGCGTTCCCTGAAGAAGATCCCCATATCCTTGCAGACGCCCTATAGAGAGGAGTTGCAATAGACGTTGCTGTTTTGGAGTCACCTCTTTTTTGTGAATAACATCTTTTTCTTTCTCTGCCGGCGCAAAGTGGAGCACGCAGCAGCGAGAAAGGATTGTGGGAAGCACCATCCGGTAGTTGCTCGAGAGGAGGATGAACACAGTATCAGGCGGTGGCTCTTCAAATGTCTTGAGCATAGCGTTAGCGCTAGAAGGGAGCATCCGATGGACATCGTGAATAATAAAAACCTTCCACTTCCCTTCATGGGGCGACATGTACACATCGCGGCTTAGCTGATGCATGGTGTCGATAGGATGCATTCCGAGCTTGCCTGTTGGCTTGTAGATGTGAAGGTCGGGGTGAGAGTGGGGGTGGGATTTAACTAAACTCTTACTTCCTAAAATATTGGCAGCAAATGTCTCTGCAGCAAGCCTCTTGTCAGCGCTATCAGGGCCAGCAAAAAGCAGCGGCTTACCAAGGTGGCCCTTGCTCACCATCTTGCTGAGGTACTGTTGTATTGCGTCGTTGCTCATCGTTATTCTCTGTGTCCCACTCGGGGTATGTAGGTCTTTAAGGAGCGCGCGAAGCAAAGCTCTTTGGAATGCTGGGACCTGTCCAACGCTTTGTTAGGACTCGACATGTCGAGTCCACTTGAGCGAAGCAAGAGCTTAAAATGCGTTCGGCCCTTAAATGCGCGAGAAATGTTTGGTGAGGGTGGACCATGCAGCTTGGAAGACCTCGTCTGGCGAGTGCTCGGCGTTGATGACGACGAAGCGCTCGCTATGGCGCTCTGCAAGCTCCAAAAAACCCTTTCTCACTTGGTTATGAAAAGCCAACTTCTCTTGCTCGATCCTATCAGCCGGAGACTCTCTAGAGGCGTTGCGCGTGCGTTTTAACCCAACGTCCGGGTCAAGATCAAGGAAGAAAGTCACATCAGGAGTTAGCCCTTCACACGCGAGGTTTGCCAGCGCCTCTACACGGTCGATGCCAAGTCCTCTGGCATGCCCTTGATAGGCAGAGCTTGAGTCGTTGTAACGATCGCACAAAACAACCTTGCCTGCTTTAAGCGCAGGGAGAATCACCTCATCAAGCGACTGAACACGTGAAGCCAAAAACAAAAGCAACTCGGCTCTTGTTCCAATTGGCGCTGCAGTGTCATGAGAGAGAATAACCTGACGGATCTGCTCACCAAGCTTTGTGCCGCCGGGCTCGCGCGTCTTGACAGTAGAATGGCCTTGCTTGATCAACTCATCATAGATCTTGTTGATGAGGGTGCTTTTTCCGGCACCCTCACCACCTTCAAACGTGATGAACAAACCTTCCCTGTTTGTTCCCTCCTGCTTTGCTCCCTCCCGCTCTCTACTCATTTCTAAGCCTCGTCGGAGTTGCCTAGACCATGTCCTACACCATTAAGGACTGGCGTTTGATTCTCGTCAGCAAGGGGTTCTCCAGAAAGCGTCTCTTCAATAACAGAAACACCTCCGGTTGGAGCCTCTACTGCATCTACATCTTCCAGCCCCATGTTCTCCAGCTTTTGGATCACGACCAAAGAATCATCATCGGCAAGCTTTGCAAGCGTCACCCCTTGCGTTGCACGCCCCATCACACGAAGGTCTCTCATGCCAATGCGAACAACCTGCCCGCCTGCTGACATCATCAACATCCCGTCTTGATCGGTTACCGAAATAGCTCCTACAACAGAACCGTTCCTTTCGCTTGTGATAATCGAACGGACGCCGACGCCGCCACGGTGCGTTTGACGGAAGTCCTCAACGAGAGAACGCTTACCGAACCCATTTTCGCAAACCACAAGGATCGTCTCTTTAGTTTCGCCGCCATTGACAACTTCGCAACCGACGATCAAATCCCCTTCCTGGCGCAAAGTAACCCCTTTAACCCCACGAGCCGATCTGCCCATTGGGCGGACCTCTGTCTGATCAAAACGCACTGCCATCCCTTGATGGGTAAAGAGCATCACCTGCTGGCCATCACGCACAAGGCGCGCTGCCATCACCTCATCCCCTTCATCAATCGTTAAAGCGCAAATGCCGCTGCGACGAGGATTGCTAAAAGCCTCTAGATGAGTCTTCTTCACAATCCCCTTCTTGGTTGTAAGGAGGATGCAGGCCTCTTCTTTAAAGCCTGAAACCTTAAGAATCGTTGCGATCTTCTCATGTGGAAGAACAGCTTCTAAGAGCCCCACAAGTGGTTTGCCTTTAGACGCGCGCCCTATATCTGGAACTTCCCACACCTTCAGCCAGTAGCAACGGCCCAAAGTTGTGAAGATGAGCAGGTAGTCGTGTGTCGAGGCCACATAGACGTCTTTTATGGCATCTGTTTCCTTCTTGCTCTTGAAGCCAGAGACCCCCCGGCCACCACGACGCTGATCGCGAAAGGTGTCTACTGGCATACGCTTAATATAATCATCTTCAGAAATCGTGATCACCACTTTTTCGTTGGCGATCAAATCTTCCATGCTGAAGTCACCTTCTGCGGCGATGATCTGCGTTCTGCGCCCGACTTTGTGTCTCTGCTGAAGCTCAAGAAGCTCTTCGCGGATAATATCGCGAACGAGGGCTTCGCTTGCCAAAATTGCCCTGTACTCTTCGATCTTTTTGAGGAGTGCTTGGTACTCTTCGTCGATCTTCCCCTGTTCCATGCTTGTTAGCTGGTAGAGGCGCAGTTCTAAAACAGCGTGCGCTTGCTTATCGGTGAACTTAAAGCGCTTGATGAGCTCTGCCTTGGCCTCTTCACGGTTACTGCTTGCACGGATGATCTTTACCACGTCATCGAGGTGATCAACTGCTTTTAGGTACCCTTCTAAGATGTGGGCTCTAGACTCAGCTTTGTTTAGCTCAAAGCGGGTGCGTCTACGGACAACGTTGATGCGGTGGGCAATCCATGCTGCGATCATCGCCTTGATTCCCATCGTGCGCGGGAGCCCTTTGTCCAAAGCAAGCATGTTGCAACCGAAGGTCACCTGCATGTCCGTGTGCTTATAGAGTTGGTTGAGCGTTACATCGGGGATTTCTCCGCGCTTAAGCTCGACAACAATGCGCATTCCATCTTTGTCAGACTCGTCGCGAAGATCGGCAATGGAGTTAAGCTCTTTGTCGTTGATTAGCTCGGCAATTCGCTCGACAAGGCGCGCCTTGTTAACGGTATAGGGCAGCTCATCCACAACAATGCGCTGACGGTCGCCTTCCTTAAAATCTTCGGTGTGGACTAGTGCGCGTACTGTTAGCTTTCCACGTCCAGTCTCATAGGCCCGTCTGATCTCGCTATGACCACAGATGATTCCCCCTGTTGGGAAGTCGGGGCCCGGCATAACTTGAAGGATCTCGTCGACAGTTGTCTGCGCGTTGTCCAAAATAAGAATCGTCGCCTTAATAAGCTCGAGGATGTTTTGTGGAGGAATATTTGTTGCCATCCCCACAGCGATCCCAGAAGAGCCGTTTGCAAGCAAGTTAGGAAACTTTGCTGGGAAAACGGTGGGCTCTTGTCTTGTTTCATCATAGTTGGAGACCATATCGACGGTATCTTTGTCGAGATCTTCCATTAGATGGACAGTCGCATGCGTAAGGCGCGCTTCTGTATAACGCATAGCAGCTGGGGGGTCGCCATCGACAGATCCAAAGTTCCCCTGTCCATCTACTAAGCGGTAACCCATCGACCAATGTTGGGCCATACGGACCAGTGTGGGGTAAATAACCGACTCACCGTGAGGGTGGTAATCCCCAGAGGTGTCCCCACAAATTTTAGCGCACTTACGGTGTTTGCCTCCTGGAGAAAGGTTTAGCTGTCTCATCGCATAAAGAATGCGCCGCTGAGAAGGCTTTAGGCCGTCACGCACGTCTGGAAGAGCACGCTGAATAATAACGGACATCGAATAACGAAGGTAACTTTCTTTCATCTCGTCATCGATGTTCCGATTGACGATGAGTTCATTTTCCGTGTAGGACATTCCCCTTTTCCTCTTAGATATCTAGATTTTTGACCGACAAAGCATGGTGCTCAATAAATGCTCTGCGGGGAGGAACGTCCTCTCCCATCAGCATCGTAAACATGTGATCGGCAGAGATTGCATCCGGTAGTGTGACTTTAATAAGTGTGCGGACAGCAGGGTTCATTGTCGTGTCCCATAGCTGGTCGGCGTTCATTTCACCCAAGCCCTTATAACGCTGAATTTCTATCCCCTTCTTGCCGTTAGCGCGGAAGAAGTCGATTGTTTCCTTGAGCGTGTACATCTCTGTCATTTCACCATTGTCTTCGGTGATGTCAAAGAGCTTGCCACTGGCGATAAGGTAATTGTTGAGCTGGAAGCCAAGGGCCGAGAGCTTAGCTTCGATCTCCCCAAGAACTACCTCTTCATAGAGCTCAATGCAAGAGAGCTTCTTTGGATGGAAGATGGGGGCTCCTTCTTTGAGCTCCTCGGGAGTCATCTTTGCAACAGCCTTTTCGTGCTGTAGCCGCTGGGCCTCTTCGTCTTTCTTTGCAAGCGAATGGAACTCATCTCCAGAGTACATGAAAATCGTTCCATGATCTGTCAGGTTGGCCTCAAAGCGAGGAAGCTTGCCCGCTGCATTGCGTGCATCCAAAAACTCACGAAAAGGAACCCCTTTGCGTTCGATTGCCGAAATAAAGGCCTCGACCTCGGCGATCATTTGGACGAGTTTTTTGATGCCTTCTGCTTCAAGAACTTCGTTTCTAGCAACGTGGTGCAGTTTGAGGTCACCAGTTCCCTGTTCTAAGAGGTAAGCATCCATTTCTTTATCGCTCAGGATGTAGCGGAACTCCTTCTTGCGAGTTGCTTTGTACAAAGGAGGCTGGGCGATGTAGATGAAGTTGTTCTCGATTAAAGCGGGCATATGGCGGAAGAAGAATGTCAACAGGAGCGTGCGAATGTGCGAACCGTCGACATCGGCATCGGTCATGATGATGATTCTGTGGTAGCGGAGCTTTTCGAGGTTAAAGTTGCCCGTCCCGATGCCGCAGCCAAGAGCTGCGATCATCGTCCCCACTTCCTGGTTCTGAAGGACCCTTTCTAGGCGAGCCTTCTCGACGTTTAGGATCTTACCACGTATGGGCAAGATCGCCTGGAAGCGTCTGTCTCTTCCAGATTTGGCGGAGCCTCCGGCAGAGTCCCCTTCAACGATGTAGATCTCACACTTCGAGGGGTCTTTTTCTTGGCAGTCGACGAGCTTTCCTGGAAGGCGGCACCCATCGAGCGCTGTCTTGCGGCGGGTAAGGTCACGCGCTTTCATGGCAGCTTCACGTGCCTGCGCAGCAACGGTTGCTTTGTCAACAATTGCCCGGGCAATTGCTGGATGCTCGTTGAGGTAGATGATCAGCTCTTCGAACACGACTTTTTGGGCAACAGAGGCCACATCGCTATTTCCAAGCTTTTGCTTTGTCTGTCCCTCAAATTGAGGATTGGCAACTTTTACAGCAATTACGGCCGTAAGACCTTCGCGCATATCCTCGCCCGTGATCGCGATTTTGTCGCTCTTCAACAGGTTCTTTTCTTTGATGTGGGAGCTAAGTGCGCGCGTAAGGGCTGTTGAGAATCCAGAAAGGTGGGTCCCTCCGTGCGGCGTTGGGATGTTGTTAACGTAAGAGTGGATCATCTCATTGTAGCCAGCGTTCCACTGCAGGGCGACTTCAAACTCGATGAATCCGGTATCCCCTTCCCTGCCACCTTTAAAGTAGACAGGCCCTGGGAAGAGCGGCTCTTTGTTTTCGTTGAGATAAGAAACGAAGGAGATAAGACCTCCTTCGTAACAGAACTGGGCGTCTTCACGGCCGATGTCTCTTTCGTCTCGGAAGGTGATAAGAAGCCCTCTGTTGAGGAAGGCAAGCTCGCGGAAGCGCTTGAGTAAGACGTCGTAGTCAAACTCTGTGACAGAGAAGATAGAGTCATCTGGCCAGAAGGTGATCTTCGTTCCACGTTTTGTTGTTTCACCAACCACTTCAATAGGACGGGCCACCGCACCTTTGGCAAACTCCATCTCGTGGATTTGCTTGTTGTTGAAGACTTGGGCAACGAGCTTCTTGGATAGAGCGTTGACGCAAGAGACGCCGACGCCATGAAGACCGCCAGACACTTTATAAGACCCTTTGTCGAACTTCCCGCCAGAGTGCAGGACGGTCATGACAACTTCTAGGGCAGAGATGTATCTGCCATGCTTGGCTGACTCATCTTCGTGCTTGCCAACAGGAATTCCCCTGCCGTTGTCTTCGACGGTAATGGAGTGGTCTTTATGCAAAATCACATGGATTTCTGTACAGTGGCCTGCCATCGCCTCGTCAATGCAGTTGTCTACAACTTCACTGACTAAATGATGTAAGCCTCCGAAAGCTGTATCTCCGATGTACATTCCAGGACGCTTACGAACTGCCTCTAAGCCCTCTAACACGGAGATGGAACTTGCGTTGTATTCTGTATCCATTAACCTATCCTGAAGATGATGTTCTTAATAAATGTCTGAGGAAATTTTGATCGCAAACTTTTCAAGATTTTTGGTTTCTCATGCTGAGAAAGTAAACTGTAAAGAGTCGAGTTTTTAACCTTTACCGTGAGGAATCCGTCGTCAAAAGCAATAGCCTGCGTCATCGGCGACAGCTGCCTTCCAATGATCTCTGGCCAAGCGGCCAAAATGAGATCACCGCGGTTCTGGTGAGACTCGCCAATTCCGTGGAGAAGCGAGGGCAAAAGGTCTCTGATGTGGTGAGCCGTTAATCCTGAGCCATCATAGCCCCTAGGGGTTCTACGAGCGTGTCTTGACATGAAAAAGCTTCCCTGATTAGTAGGAAACATTATAGACAAAATCGATCATAAAAGCAAGCATCCATCTACACTCCTCTTAGCTAAAAAGAGGCGCGCCTCAAGAAGATGTCCGCGGGGCTGTAAAGGGAGAATTACAGGAGAAAATTACAACGAAAGATTACGATCACAAAAAGGCGTTGCCCGCATAATTATAGACCCTTAGTAGCAGCCTTACAGGCTGCGGTGGCTAGGCCTGCCCCCGCCCAGGGCCCTGCCCTTGCGCTGTTTGCATTTTCAACCTTTCAGGCTGAATTCCTCAACCACTCAAAGCTTTTGCTAAAAAAACAGACCGTAGGTCTGTAATTGCAACAGCCCGGGGCACCGCCCTGGGTACGGGCGAATAAGGCCCCGCAGCCTGTAAGGCTGCAATAATCACATTTGCCTTTACCCAGGGCGGGCGCCCTTACGCTGTTTGCATTTTCAACCTTTCAGGCTGAATTCCTCAACCACCCAAAGCTTTTGCTAAAAAAACAGGCCGTAGGTCTGTAATTGCAACAGCGTAAGGGCACCGCCCTGGGTACGGGCGAATAAGGCCCCGCAGCCTGTAAGGCTGCAATAATCACATTTGCCTTTACCCAGGGCGCTGCCCCCTTACGCTGTTTGCATTTTCAGCCCTTCAGGCTGAATTTGAGAAACTAAGGTGATTCTCTGCTAGTTAAAGTTTTTCGTATAAAGTCTCAGCCTGAAAGGCTGAAAATGCAAATAGCCCAGGGCACCGCCCTGGGTATAAGCGAATATATCCCATGCAGCCTGTAAGGCTGCAATTGCAATTACGCGGGCAACGCCATCACAAAAATGTAAAATCTAATTTCAAAGCGCAATTTAACGATTTACTTTTGACATATGTCAATTTGGTTATTTAAACCGCGGCAGCGCTAATTAAGCGGCGAAGAAAACATTTCAAGAATGGAAAATGGACAAAGACCCATTGGAGAAAACGTCGCAAAAAAACTAGCCAAAGCTTTAAACATTGACTTCCACTTACTCTTAAGCAACACGTAACAAAATGGTGGCGAAATTGAAAGAAAACAAAGGTTTTTTAAAAAACGAACTTGAAGTCCAGGTAAAAGACCTGAAGCAATGGATGAGCGAGGACACAGGAGTCGTCCTTATTGATGTCAGAGAGCCTGATGAACACGAAATATGCCACATTAAAGGGGCTGTGCTCATTCCTCTAGATAAGCTATTAGACGGGAGCTCAGAGAAGATAAGCGCACTAGACAAAGAAGCTTCCACAGTCGTGCATTGCCATCATGGCGGCAGAAGCGCCAAAGCAGTCAGTTTTTTGCACGCTCAAGGCTTCTCTCAAGTAAGAAACCTCCACGGCGGCATCGACGCCTGGGCCTTAGAAGTCGATCCTGCCATGACAAGGTACTAAGCGAAGTGAGCTAGGAATGCGTCAACCGTAGCCTTATCAACTTTGGTTGGGATGTGCTCGAAATCTGTACCAAAGACCTCTACCGCGCTTCTAAAGACCTCTTTGGCTTGGGGAAGACCGTATAAGTTAAGAAACACAGTGTTCTTTTCCATTTCAGAGCGCTTTTTTAATGAGCGTTTTGGATTTTTTAGCTCATGGGCCCAAATCTTAACCTGCGCATCATAAAACTCAATTTGCTGACGCAAATCTTTAAGCTCTTTAAAGCGCCTCGTCTCTTCTATTTTACGCTCTTTGAGAAGATTCACTTCCTTTTCGAGCTGATCAATCTGCGTCAAAATCTGCCCCCCTTCTGCCGTTTCCATCCACTTTGGGTCTTTTAGGCGAGCCGCAATTCCCTTAGAGCACTCTTTTTCTAATTTGAATCTAACACCTTCAAGATCTCTCGAAACTTTCTGCGGATGAACGTTGCGCACATGACTAATCACACGTAAAAGCAAGTCCCTAGACCTACGAGGCTCAGCGTCTCTAGGATAAAGCTCTGCTCCCGCTTTTATGATCGCCCCAATCCCCTCTTCTTCTATCACAACCGATCCGCTAGACTGCTTTGAGGCCGTTTTCACCAAAACCTCAAACAGATCCTCAGGTGAGGACGGCTCAAGAAACATCACCGAAAGACGCTCGCCAAGAGCTTTGTTGGGCTTAATGCACTCTTCATATTCAGCTCCTGTCGTTGCCATGATGCACTTTAGCCCATGCGCCATCAGCTCAGTCTTCATAAGATCTGCTAAGTCTGGGCCCTGAGCGGGGCTTGCTCCAACAGATTTTTTGGCAACCGCGTGGAATTCATCAAAAAAGAGAATGACTTTGTTTTCGAACCCTTTAACCTGCTCCACAATGTAGTCAAAGGGCTCTTTTATCCGTCCCGTTTCCATATCGAATCCACCACCTTGCAAAAGTTTGGCGGTATTCGCAACAAAGACCGTATACCCCTGCAATGCAGGAATGTTGCCATTAACGATTTCATGAGCAAGCCCTTCAACAAGAGCCGTCTTCCCCACTCCCGGATCGGCAACAAGAAGTGGATATTTTCCTCCCGAAAGAATAGCCGTCTTTAGCTTATCAAACTCTGCATGCCTGCCTATAAGCGGCGAAGGGTCCCCTTTTTTATAGACATCACAAAGGTTTCGGCAGTCTCGAATATAAGAAAGGCTAAAGCCTAAATGACGGCGATAGAGAAGCGCTAAAGAAGCAAATGCCGCCGCGGCGACAAGGCGCCCTCTCCAGGCTAAAGAAGAAAGGCACGCCGCTCCGGCAGAGACAATCCAAGCCCCGTCGTAAAGCAAGTTACGCCAGAACGTAATCTGCATTTGCGCCTGCACTTGCATTGTCGGCACAATCTCTGGGTTGATGGCGTATGACTTAAAAATCGTTTTAAGGAAGTACTCGGTGTAGCGACTAATGCCCCGTGATTGCTTAAAGCCTTGCACCATTTTTCGCATTGCCGCGGTAGGAGCGCCGCTATTATCAAGCTTAGCATCGGACTCAATAACACTCTTCATTGTTCCTTGAAGTTTTGCGATAACGCGGAGCGTCTCCGGAGAGAAAAGGCTATAGAGCGCCTTCATCTTAGCCGGGCTCAATGCTTTTGCGCAGTACTGCGTTGTTTCACCAACAAGACCTTCGTCTTTCAGCTCAGCCAGCCTTGCTTTTGCCGCCTCTTGAAGGCGGCAGTGGCTGGTTACTGCGAGATAGTCGATTACCTTTTGAAACGAGGTAGATTTGCTTGCTGTAGCCACCTCTCTAATAAGGTGAGCGCCGCCGCTCCAGATACGGTCTTCAACAGGAGAAAGGGCAGATGATAATACCGAATAAATTGCAGATACCATAAAACCTCAGTTTTTAGTTTAAAAGTGCAATAATTATACGCTGCTCTTATTTGTTTTTCAACATTCGCTTATACCCAGAGCGCTACCATAAGGCCCCCACATATACTCCTCGTAGTTGAAAATGGGAATTTGGGCTAGCGCCAAAGCCCCGTTTTCAGCTAAGAGGGGTATAGGCTTGATAGCTTAAAAAAAACCGCGGAAGCGGTAACTAAGGGGCGAAGCCGCGGTTTAAATAACCCGTCTTTTCAAAAATGAAGTGCAAAAATTAAGTTAAAAAAAGAATAGTCAGGTGATGAAAAAATCTATCGCCTAGATCTTGAACCTGCTCCAGCCTGTTGACAGCATAGTCTCAACGCGAATTGCTCAATCTAGGCTAAAACCTTAACTTTTTCTTTACGTTAAATAAATAATACGTGTATAATAGTAGCAGTTTACATACCCCTTCTTCTTCGGTGCATGCGAACTGTTACTATAATAGAAAGAATTAAAAACACCAAACTCATAGCAGGAGTTACCCAAGATGGCATTAACAGCACCCCTTACAGTACCCCTTTCAGGCTTCGAAAAATACACTCAGTGGTGCACCTACTTCGGGCTCAATTCAACAAGCACAACAACTAGAACGGTACAGGACAAGCCAGTTGCCGCATCTGAACCAGACTCCTTTCCAAGCACCGAAGTCCTTAACCACACTTATCTAAACGCTGCAAAATACCCCGCGCGCTTTATTGTAGGCCTTGTGGCTATTCCTGTTTTCACGGCCGTTAGCTCTACCTACCACACCTTAATGGCTGCTAAAGACTTTAGCTATAGCTTCAAGACAGGAGCAGACAAAAACACCCTCCGCGCAAGAGCTTCTGCACACCTGCACCTAGCCGTCATGGACAGAGCGATCCTTACTTGCTTTACAACAATAGCCTTCTTTCACACCTTTAAAACAAAATTCGTTGAACGCGCTCAGCAAGACGTGTCAAATGAGATCAACGCCTACGCTCAAGGCAATACTCAGAAATACAGCTCTTATTCTGGAACAGGATTTTTCCTTAATTTGTGCAATGACAACAAGACTGTCATCACTTCTAAAGAAGAGACTCTGCATTCTAAAGGCTCGAACCTTTTTTCCGACCTCGCTAAAGTTTATGGCAGGTTCGAGTTCACAGCAGTGCTCCTCCCAGCCTTTGCTGCTATTGGCGCAACGTTTAGCACCTATTTAGCAGTAAAGACAGTTGCTAAAGGCACGTTTGCATATGCTGTGGCATCTCAAAGGCGTGATGCAGAAGCTTTAAAAACCGCTAACGCTCTTCTTAACAAAAGTGTCGCTCACCTCTTTTACGCTGTAGAAGACGTTGTGTCTGCCCTATTAGCAGGCCCAATTATTATTTTCCACGCACTTTTCCCTACGAAACTCCACCGCGTTCTAAACGGCATTCAAAAGACTATTGCCCCTGTTATGACGGTTGATCCGTTGGATTTAAGAGCAACAAAGCTTAACCCTACACCTGGGTTGATCGCTTATTTTAAGGTTGCTCGTCTCAGTGGCTCCGACCACGATGCGCGTAGCTTCGGGCGGTTTTTCAGAAGAGCTGTTGCCAGAAACATGGTTGCGGGAGTTGCTATTCCTCTCTTCGTGGCTATTGGCGCTGTCTACAACGCTACTAGCGCTATAGTAAAAGGCGTGACTTTTGGCTTCACCAAATCTGATGAGTATAAGAGCCAAGCCAAAGCACACGCATTCTCTGCGGGCATTGACACACTGGGCTTTATTGCATCACCTGTTGTTGCATTTGCTCACGTCTTCTTCCCATCAAGTAGCTATAACGCAGCTGTCTGGATTGCTAAAAAAGCAGATAACTTTGCAAAAGGCGTGTAATACGAAAGGGTGGACTCGACATGTCGAGTCCTAACAAAGCATTGGACATGTCCCAGCACTCCAAAGATCGAGCGAAGCTCGATCCTGCTAATAGCTAACACGCTCTTAAGGAGCGAGCGCAAAAGCGCGAAGCTCTACAGCTGCTGCTGAAAGTCAGCCTCAGTAAGGATCGCGATGTTCCACTTGCGAGCTTTGTCGAGTTTAGAGCCTGCATCATCGCCAGCAAGAACAAAGTGTGTTTTCTGACTAACAGCAGCGGTCACTTTGCCGCCCCGCTCTTTGATGAGGTTTGTAGCTTCTAGGCGCGTATACTTTTGCAAAGAGCCAGTAAGAACAAAAGTTTTGGACTGGAACGGATGGTCTGTAAAAGCAGACGGCTTGACCTCCTGAGGACGGATGCCTGCTGCAAGCAAAGCCTCAACCTCCTGACAGTTTTGAGGGTCAGCAAAATGGCTGACAATCGCCTCAGCAACCTTCTCCCCAATCCCTTCAATTTCAATAAGCTCCCCCGCCGAGATCTTCATAAGCGCGTGGATATCCTTAGCTTTAGCCGCAAGAAGATCGGCCGTGCCAATACCCACATGCTTAATGCCAAGCGCCATAATCAAGCGCGGAAAAGAGATGTCGCGTGAGCGCTCGATCCCTTTAAGAAGATTTTCAACCGACTTTTGCTTAAACCCTTCAAGCTGTGAAAGATTGTCTGCCGTGAGCTTATAAATGTCAGAAGGAGCCTTTACAAACCCCTTCTGAACAAGCTGGGTGACAACCCTTTCCCCAAGATTTTCAATGTCCATTGCCTCTTTGCCCACAAAAAAAGCAATGCGCCGTATTTGCTGCTCGGGGCACCCCTTACTATTGGGGCAGCGAACAGCTACTTCCTCTTCAACGCGAACAACGGGTGTAGAGCAGCTTGGGCAAATATGAGGCATCTTCCAATGGATGCTATGAACAGGGCGCATCTCGAGGTTCACCCTCACAACCTTGGGAATCACATCCCCCCCTTTTTCGATTACAACAGCATCCCCTATTCGGATATCTTTGCGCTCGATCTCCTCTTCGTTGTGGAGGGTCGCTCTAGCAATGGTACTTCCCGCCAAAAGCACCGGCTCAAGCTCTGCTACTGGGGTCAGCACTCCTGTACGCCCCACCTGAACAGTAATATTTAAGATGCGCGTTGTTTCCTGATCTGGCGTGAACTTATAAGCTGCCGCCCAGCGGGGGTTCTTTCCGGCAGCCCCAAGCTGCTTTTGAGCATGAAAATCGGCTACCTTAATGACGATCCCATCAATATCAAAAGGGAGCGACGGCCTAAGTTGCCGCACCTTTTCTGCAAACGCCCAAATCTCTTCAAGCGTGTGGCAGATGGCTGTTTCGTGCAACGTTGGAAGGCCAAGCGCGCGCATGTAGGCGTGGGCTGCAACTTGATCCTTGATGGCCCCTGAAGAATCATCGGCAATGGCGTAAAGGACAATGGCCAGCTTTCGTTTGGCCACTTCTTTCGGGTCCAAAAGTTTTAGGGAGCCCGCCGCTGCATTGCGCGGATTTGCCCAGGGGTCATCGCCAAAAGCCTCTCGCTGCTCGTTAAGTGCTATGAAGCCCTTGCGAGGCATATAGACCTCGCCGCGCAGTTCTAGGTGATCTGGTATAGGCTCTGAAGAAGACTCTATCTGAAGCTGCAACGGCAGCGAAGCAATTGTTTTGATATTTGCTGTAATATCATCGCCCTGCTTGCCATCACCTCTCGTTGAAGCGCAGGCAAGGAGCCCCTTCTTGTATTGGAGTGAGACAGCAATCCCATCCATCTTCAGCTCAACTGAAAAAACGATGTCGGTTCTGCCCATAAGGCGGTGGACTCTTTTGATGAAATCTTCGAGCTCATCTTTGCTGTAGGTATTAGGAAGCGATAACATCGGAATGTGGTGGACCACAGACTTAAACCCTTCGGTTAGAGCCTCCCCTACTCTCTGTGTTGGCGAGGCCGAAGAAGCCCACTCGGGATGATTCTTTTCTATCTCTTCGAGAGAGTGGAAGAGCACATCCCATTCGTAATCAGAAATTGCGGGGAGGTGGTCGATGTAATAACGTTTGTTGTGCTGCCAAATTTCTCTGCAGAGTGATTCGTAGCGTAAACGTTCAGCATCCATGTGGCGTGGTTCTCAGTTGTGATTTTTTTAAACCTATTGTCTAGCCTATTCGGAGCGAGCGCGAAGCACGAAGCTCCTTAAGCGGTGTCGTCGGGTTAGGTGAAGGTGATCTTGAAGATCATAGTGGCAAGCGGCGCTAGCGAAATCCTAAAGCCCTCTTCGCCATTTTGCCTTCCTTTGCGCTCTCCTCCCAAAATGCCCACCGGCAGGTTTACCTTTCCAGATCCACCATACTCCGAAGAGTCCGTGTTAAACACTTCGCAAATAGTAGCCAGATTCGGCAGCCGAATCACATACTCAGGATGGTAAGTAGGCGTAAAGTTATGAATGCACAAAAGCTCTCCTTTCGAGCTCTTGCGCCTATAACTGATAACGCCATTCACAACATCAGAAAAGTCAACCCACTCAAACCCGGCATAATCAAAATCCTTCTCCCACAAAGCAGGCTCTGTCAGGTAGAGGTGATTCAGCTCCCCAACCATCTTCTGCACGCCCCTATGGGTAGCATGCTCCAGAAGGTTCCAGTCTAGCTGCTCTTTGCAATTCCACTCATTCCACTGACCAATCTCCCCTCCCATAAAGAGAAGCTTCTTGCCCGGCTGGCACATCATGTAACTATACAAAAGACGCAGGCCCGCAAACTTCTGCCATAAATCGCCAGGCATCTTGCTTAGCAAGCTCCGCTTTCCATGGACGACTTCATCATGTGAAAGAACAAGGACAAAACGCTCTGAGAAGGCGTATAAAAGCCCAAAAGTAAGCTCGTTGTGGTGATAGTGGCGATGAACAGGGTCCCTTTCAAAATATAAAAGAGTGTCGTTCATCCACCCCATGTTCCACTTCATGTCGAAGCCAAGGCCGCCGTAATCAACAGAATGAGAGACCCCTGTAAAGGAGGTCGACTCCTCAGCAATCATCATAACGCCTGGGCAACGTCTATGAACGATGGAGTTGGTGTGCCTAATAAACTCTAACGCTTCTAGGTTCTCTTTGCCGCCGTAAGGATTGGGGATCCACCCGCCGTGGTCTCTGCCGTAGTCGAGATAGATCATAGAAGCTACTGCATCGACGCGGAGCCCGTCGACATGCATGTAGTCAAGCCAGAACAAAGCATTGGCAAGCAAGAAGTTCGACACCTCGTTACGCCCATAATTAAAAATAAGAGTCTTCCAATGGGGATGGTGCCCCTGCCGCGCGTCCTCATGCTCGTACAAGCAAGAGCCATCAAACCGCGACAAAGCAAAGTCATCTGAAGGAAAATGCCCCGGCACCCAATCGATAAAGACACCAATATTGTTCTGGTGGAGGATGTCGACAAGGGCCTTGAAGTCATCCGGCGTGCCATAACGACTTGTCACTGCGTAGTACCCCGTCACCTGATAGCCCCAAGACTCATCAAGCGGATGCTCAGAAATAGGCATGAGCTCTACGTGAGTGAAATTCATCTGGTGGCAATATTCAACAAGCTGATCTGCGAGCTCTCTGTAATTAAGAAACTGCCCATCACGCTTGTGCCAAGAGCCAAGGTGCACCTCGTAGACGTTCATTGGCTTCGGGGTGTTTTGCTCCCGTGTGCGCCTGTCCATCCATTGTTGATCCTGCCAAGGATAGTCCCCATGGTGCCACACAACAGAAGCAGTCTTTGGCCGCATCTCGCTGTAGTAGGCATAAGGGTCGGCTTTTACACGAATTTCGCCCGACTGCGTTTTAATCTCGAACTTGTACTGCGTCCCTTGACCAACGCCAGGGATAAATAACTCCCACACTCCAGAAGTGCCCATGCTCCTCATGAGGTTAACCCGCCCATCCCAGTGGTTAAAGCTGCCAACTAAGGCCACCTGCTTAGCTACTGGCGCCCAGACAGAAAACTTTGTCCCAAAGACACCCTGCTCGGTTGTCACCCGCGCGCCCATGACAGTATAGAGCTCGTAATGAACCCCTTTTCCAAAAAGGTACTGATCGAGCTCGCCAAATGTAGGGAAGAAGGCATACGGGTCATGAGCAAGCAGGCCGCTGACATGATAGACACGGTAATCTGCATACGTGGTGCTTTTTGGAACTATGTATTCAAAGACGCCTGCATCGTGAATTCTGCGCGACTCGACGATCTTGCCAAACACCTCTAAAAAGAGGGTGGCAGCTCCTGGCCTCCATAACCGAATGACCTTGTGCGTTCCGAAGTAATCGTGAAGACCTAAAATATGGTGGGGGTCATGATGCTCCCTATTGATGATCCGTTTTAGTTCATCTAGAAAGTGCTTGTCCAACGTGTGTGTCCTAAAATATGCCGTTATTGGCGAAAATTATCAAAAAAGCACTTCTGCCCAGCCTCAAAGTCCAAAAGCTCGCCAGAATGCACCTCACGCCCTTGATCTTTAGTGCCAAGACGCAGGCGAGCTCCCTTAATATGCGATTGAAAATCAAAGTGCAGCTTGCCAGAAGCAGCCGAGGTAAAGATTAAACGTCGTACCTTTTTTTTAGTCCACTCTAAACTCACACTTCCTAACTTCCCACAAGAAACCTCTAAGAAACGGCCGCAGGGAAGCTCTGGGGGCACCGCTGGCAGAATAGATATGCGACCATCTTCTGCCTTAATAAAAAGAGAGCGTATCAACAAAGCTCCCTCTGAAAGTAGTCGCAAAGGAGTACTTCCTGCATGTGGAGCTGTCAAGACAAGCCCCTGATGCTGCACATCTACAAGACGTGGCGATAAGAGTCCTTCGAAGCCGGCCTGAAAAGTTCGGTTAAACGTTGGAATAATCCGTTCTGGATACCCAGACAAGACAGCCTCCTGACAGGCTTCTAAAAGGTCTAGCGTCCCTCCTTTAATGGAGGAAGCAGAGACTACGCCAGGAATCATCTGTCCTAGCCGAAGCCAGCAAGGGAGAATGTCGCGCATGTCCATCCGTCTAGAGATCATGTCCCAGTCTTGCGCCTTGTGGCTTCCCAAAGAGAGCCTTTCTTTTGAAGAGGCGCTCTGAGGAAGTGCGTGGGGTGAAGAGAAAAGGGGCGAAAAAAGAACGGGGAACGGCCCTTCGAAGGCAATCTCTTTAAAAGACTTCTCCACATAAATGGCGATGCTTTTTTTGTTTTCGCAAGAGATATCATTGCAAGGAACGATCTTGTAGCGCATATAGCCTTGTGCTGCATGTCCCCAGACGTGAATGAAGCCGCGCTCGAGGTTCTGCTCAACTGTAAAATCTTTGACTGGCCCTCGAAGAGAGATCGCGATCTCTCCGAGCGATTTGGGGGTAGAGGATGACAGGTCTGCAACACGGATAAGGGTGGGAAAGATCTCTAACTGGAGTGAAGAGCCGGGAAGAAGAACGACCGTCCCAGGGGTATGTGAATAAGGGTGGAGCCTCGCGGCTATCGAAATCATCATAAAAACAAATATCCTAACAATCAAAATCATCTTTGCATTCGGTGCATTTGGCTTTGTCAATAACGCAAAGCGAATCACCCGTAAACAATACTAAAAAGGGCAATAATATCGCATAAAACAGACAAAAACTTCAAGAGATGTTGATTTTTAATTCACGTATATATATTCTTATTATCTGAAAATGAGACTTTGGAAGGCGCCAAAGCCCTGTTTTCAACTAAGAGGAGTATATAACACCATACCGCACCTCTTGCATAAATTTCACAACAGATTCTGTCATGTCCCTTATTCCAGTTGCCGTTGCACTCTTCTTTACAATTAATGCTATAGGCAACGTGCCTGTTTTTCTCGCGCTGCTCCGTCACTTTGACAGGCGTCATCAAAGAGTCATTATCATCCGAGAGCTCTTAATTGCCCTCGCAATCATCTTAGCCTTCAGCTTCTGGGGAGAGTACATCCTCAAAGCAATCGGCGTTTCTGAGTCTATTGTAAGCGTAGGCGGAGGGGTCATCCTCTTCCTTATCGCCATCAACATGATCTTCCCAAAGCCCGTTGCAGGGGACCACAACCACACCGAGCCCTTTATTGTCCCCCTAGCCACGCCACTGCTTGCCGGCCCCGGCACCATCGCTGCTGCCATGCTTTATCGCCATCAGATGGAAAGTGACATGCACATCTTCCTTGCCATTATTTTGGCCTGGGGCGGTTCAGCGATCATCTTGATACTCGCGCCGCAACTAGAAAGGCTCTTGGGAAGCAAAGGACTTGCAGCCGTAGAACGGCTCATGGGAATGGTGCTCATCTTAATCGCTGCGCAAATGTTCATCACCGGCATCGCCAACTTCACCCAAGTCTACTACAACATCTCGCTCTAACAAAAAAAACAGTGTATACTCCTCGTAGCTGAAAACGGGAACTTGGGCGGCGCCAAAGCCCTTGTCATTACCCACATTTTTAGGCCTTTTTCTTTCTCTCACGTTCTCTCACGCCTCTGTGTTTCAAAAATCTTAATATCTGTTTTTTGAAACACAGAGGCGTGAGAGAACGTGAGAGAAACACAAGAGAAAAGAGAAGGGGGCACGGAGTTGGTGGTTGTTTTTTAGAAAGCCGCTTACGCGGTTTTCTAAAAAATAAAGCTGCCCTACGCAGGGAGCGAAAGCGTTCAGAGGGACGAGAAATAATTTGGGCTTGAGAAATTCAGCCTGAAGGGCTGCAATTTCAAACAGTGTGATTCTTGCAGCCTTACAGGCTGCGGGACCTTATTCGCCTCTACCCAGGGCGGTGCCCTGGGCTATGTGCACTTACAGACCTACGGCCTGTTTTTTTAGCAAAAGCTTTGAGTGGTTGTGGTTGTGGTTGTGCTTGGGCAATTCAGCCCAAAGGGCTGAAAGTGCAACAGCGTAAGGGCAGCGCCCTGGGTATGGGCAGACGTAGCCCATAGCGTAAGGGCACCCGCCCTGGGTATGGGCAGGCCTAGCCCACCCAGCCTGAAGGGCTGCAATTGCAATTACATGCCGGGGAGGAAGCGGGCACTAGAGAGGAGTTGTCCCTCAGACGACAGCGACTTCCTAAATGCCGTCCGGGTCTCTTCTTGAGTAAGCGCCTTAGGCATATCCGGGAAGAATGTGCGGAGGATATTGTCATAAACGATATTCATGACCAAGCTTTTAATAAGAGTTGGCTGGTTTATAAGAGCCACTAAATTGCCACTAAGTGTCTTGGCAAATAGAGCACCACCGAATTGATTCCCAATATAACTCTGAACAAGCTTTTCTATTTCTAGCGGCGCCCCTTTTTCGACAGCTTCACGCGCATTAGCCTTCTCTTCAGCAGACCTCCCCGCAGCAGCTGCCCTAGGAATGTATTTGCTGGCCGTCTCGTCAAAATCCCAAAACCCATCACGGTAACCTTTGAGAGCTGTGCTAAAAGCCGCTGGATTAGTGGCCATTCCAAACAGCCCATCAAGCAGTGGATTGACAAATCGTCTTACAGCAAACCACTCCGCCCCTTTGGCCATCCATGTTGCAGGGTTAATCATCGGAACAAAATTAAGGAGCTTCTCTGCAAATCCCGAAAGCCCCGTAAGCTTCCCTCCAAGGGGGCGCATTGCATTTACTAACTCGTGCACCTTGCCTGTGTGGCTTACTCTTGATACTGGAGACTGGGCGGGCTGTGCGGTAATGGGCGCCCTGGCTGCTGCTTGTGGAGCTCCTTGTGGCCCCCCTTGTGAGACCCTTCGCATCTGAAACTCAAACTCTCGATCTATTTCTTCATCCGATGGATCGGGCGGGGCACCTGCCTTTTTCTTACTTTCTAATTCGGGAATATCCACACTCAGCGCATAAGCAATTTGCTGGTTGAAAAAGTCCGGAGAGGTCAAGCTCCCCATAACCATCGAGATGATTCCATTCACAATCTTTAAGACCACATCAAAAGAGACTCCCTGCATGTCTGGAGGAAGAAGTCTCTTCATAATATGTGCTGTTAAGGGCTGCGTCCAGGCGTTTGTCCACTTTGACTCAAACTCCCACATCTTAAGACCCACCATCTGCTCAAGTCCTTTAGGCGCTACCCCCAACTTAGAAGACATCCCGAGCATGAGTGCAGAAGAATCTTCTTTAGAAGCTGTTTGCTCCTGTTTATAGCTCTCCACAAACAGCTCAAGACTCCCCATATAGTCAGTCGCAAAGCGATTCAGGCAGTCCGCATAGCACGTCTCTTCTGTGTCTATCCTTTGCTGGCTCTTTAGATTTACAATCTGCGCTGTAAGCTCGCGAAGTTTTTCTTTTGGATGAGGTTGTTTTTTTCTCAAATCGTCGATCTCAGCCTGAACTTTATCAATCTCTCGCTGAAAACCCCCGATCTTTGCCTGAAACTTTTCGGCAATCTGTGCAAAAGAACCCCACTTATCTTCTAAAGGAACCCTCATTGTAGCTAGCGCCTCTTTCATGAATGGCTGCTCATCTTGCTTTGCGGCCCACTCCTCAAAGAATGCCCGAAGATCCCCTGTATGCACTTTCCCCTGCTTAGAGGCAGCATCAAGCCACTGAAGAGACCCCTCTTTCCAGTCCACCTTAGGCGCTGCCCGACCTAATTCAAAATCCACAACCCACTGATCCATCATTGTTTGATAACACTCTGCAGTTATGTCGGGAGGGATGGTCGAAGGATGCAGCCCTCCACTTGCTGCATAGGCCCTGCTTATGAGCAAATCGCGAGTAGCTCCAGATGCAGAAGGCACTTCTGCATCTACCTTTTGTTTAGCAGCAAAAGCCACACCCACCCAGATAGCAATGGCCCCTAAAACCTGATCTCCCGTTTGCTGAAGAATCTTATCAGGATCGCTCCCCATGACATTGCTTGCCTGGATACGCATGTTCTCGACAGCTTTAGTGATAATGCCGGCCACCTGATTTAGCGTTGTCTGATCGTTGGTAAGCCCTCCATACCAACTATTGACATAGGTTTCCGAGACGAGAAAGACTGTCTCTTTAAGGCGGTAGTCCAGCTGAGCTTGTATAGGGAGAGCATCAAACTCTTTTTTTGTGAATAGGTTGTGTGAGCGCGTCCAAACGCCGAGCTTCCCATCTCCTCTTGCTGGAGGAGCTGTTGTAGAGAAGGAGGCCGCAAGGGTAGATGTAGAAGTTGGCACAGAAGACGTTTTATAAGGCTCCATAGGAGCTGAACTATTCGCCGCACCTCCTGCCCATCGATTGATTCGGCCAATAAGCCTCTCGATAGCATCCAGCAGGCGTGTGACCATCAAACGAATCTTTGCAATGATGCCGCCGCCTACAGCGTCAGCCTTTTGCGCTGTAACAGAAACGGGTGAATTATTAGGAGGCAAGGCAGAAAAATTCTTAACCTCTAGCTGCGTTCCAGAAGCGGTCCTTATATGAGCAGACGCCCCTGCTTCAGGAGGTTGTTTTGGCAATCCGGAAGATGCTGAGTGCGACGGATCGACAGGAGGCGGAATGCTATCCATAGTAACCTCATTTTATCAGGAGACAACTCAAGATTTTATTATATACTCCTCTTAGCTGAAAACGGGAATTTGGGCTAGCGCGAAAGTCCCCATTTTCAGCTAAGCGGAGTATATCACCGGCAGATAATGGACACAATGGGCAAAAAAACGCCTTCAAACAAGCACATCTTAGGTGTCGGGTTAGACCGGGAGGGAAAGCTCGTAGGGCTTGACACGGCCAAGCATCTCAACAGGGACCTCTACCCGCATGATGACATCATTTTCCTCGTATTCTGTGTAAAATACATGCCCCAGGCGCGTCAACTCGCTAATCAGGGCGTTGTTGCTTTGAGGGATCTTCACCTTAACAATCCGGCGCTGATGACTTAACTCCTTCATCATCAACTCTAAAAGATCTTCAAAACCTGTCTTATTAAGCGCTGAAATCGGGACTGTTTTGATGTATTTAGCGCGCATCCGGGCGCACATCGACAAAGAGTCACACGCGTCTACCTTGTTAAGCGCTGTGATAATCGGTTTTTTGTCTGCCTTAAGCTCCTTTAAAACAGCATAAGTAGCCTCTGCATGCTCAACTGCCATCGGATGACAGACATCAACAAGGTGGATCAAAATATCTGCATGGACAGACTCTTCAAGCGTGCTCTTAAAAGCAGCAACAAGAAGGTGGGGCAGCTTGCGAATAAAGCCTACCGTATCCACAAGTAGGATCTTTTGGTTATTAGGAAGGGTGAACTTTCTTGTTGTCGTGTCTAGTGTTGCAAAAAGACGATCTTCAACAAGCACTCCGGCATCGGTCAAAGCATTCAGCAATGTCGACTTCCCTGCGTTGGTGTAGCCAACAATTGCAAATGTAGGCACGCTTGTTCTTTCGCGCTCTTGCCTTTGCGTATCGCGATGAGAGCGGATCTCTTCCAGCTCTTCGTAGAGCTTTTCTTGACGGCGCCTTAGTATCCGTCTGTCCGTTTCAATTTGCGTCTCTCCGGGCCCCTTGAGTTGTACTCCCCCACCGCGCTGCCTAGAAAGGTGAGTCCAGAGCCGCTTAAGCCGTGGAAGCTGATACTGCACCTGAGCAAGCTCAATTTGCAAACAAGCCTCTCTGGTGTGAGCTCCCTTCGAGAAAACATCTAAAATCACTTCGGTTCTATCTAAAACAGGGAGCTTGAATATTTCTTCAAGATTGCGCTGCTGGCTTGGCTTGATATCATCATCAAGAACGATAAGGTCGACCTTTAATTGGGCGGCAAGCTCACACATCTCCTCAACCTTTCCTTTTCCCAAAAAAGTTGCAGAGTCATAGGCGCGCAAAGGACAGGAAATCTTTTCGGCAGCAGAAATTCCGAGGTTTAAGCAAAGCAGCTCTAGCTCCTCAAGATACTCCTCAGAAGCCTCTTTAGTCACGCCAAACGGATACGTGCCAATAAGAAGTGCGCGCATCACTCGCCGCTCCCCTGCCGGCGGATGTGCTGTGTGCAGATCTTCTCTGAACCGCTCTCTGGCAAGTTCTGATTCCACATCCTTTTTCGTTTTCACCACTTAACCAACCTCCTAAAATTCGATTTCTAAGCCATCATAGGCTAGCCAAACGTTCTCTGGCAAATAAGCATTGCCAGAGACATGGCTAATGTCATGTGCTATGTGCGTTAACCACGTGTGGTTTGCTTTGACCTTCCTAGAAAACTCTACCGCTTCCTCAAAGTTAAAATGGACCCGCGAAGGAGCCAGCCGAAGGCCGCTAAGAACAAGGGTCTTGACCCCCGCGAGGTCATCAAAGATCGATTCGTCATACTCTTTTATATCTGAAACATAGGCAAAATCCCCAACCCTAAAACCTATGACCTTCATTCTCCCTTGCGAGTATGTCATATAGCGTAAAGGGACTTCTTGAAAGAGCACATCCCCGCGCGCTTTTTCTAGCGTCTGAAAGCTGAGTTGAGCCGCAAGAGAGTCGCCGGCCCTTTCATTGCCACGAAAGAGGTAGTGGTAGCGTCTGCGTAGCTCTTCGTGTGTTTCCTGGGAAAGTAAACAAGGGAGCGGGGCCTTGCTACGCAAAGAGAAAATGCGCAGCTCGTCAATGCCTGCGACATGATCATAATGGGTGTGGGTCAAGATCATCCCATCTAAGTGATGAAGGCCGTAGCGCAGCGCCTGGAGGCGGAAGTCAGGCCCCGCGTCAACAAGCAACGTTTTGTTATTGATTAGCAAAAGTCCAGAGGTGCGCAACCTTTTGTTAAGCGGATCTGGCGAGGTGCATACCCCGCAATCACAAGCGATCTCGGGAACTCCCATAGAACCGCCAGTTCCCAAGAAATGAAAGCGTCCGCGTGTTAGCGCAAGAGAGGTCATCGCCCTCCCAAGAGTAGACGCGTGGCCTCTTCTTCAATATGAGGATGGCGGAAGTAGGCCCAATTACTTTTGCTAGATCCTGATGGATTTAGAAAAGATGGGTTTGAAGGTTGGTTTAAAGCAGGATCATTTAACTCAACACGGTACAAATCGCTTCCAAGAAGAAAATGCACTTCTTGTGTGAAGGTAATGGTTTTGGTAACAGGGCTTACACCCTGAGGAGGAACTGTAATAACAAGACGAGAGACTCTGTAACCCGAAAACTGGTTTTGATCTTCCGAGGAAACGTCTGAAAGGCTTTTGTCCTCAGCAATCTTATTAAAAAGGTTCTGATAGAGTGCCAAAGAGACAGAAGAGCGCGCCGCTAGCTTTGTCTTCGGCTCAAAGCGCCAAAACTGGATGGACGCTTCTTTGCTTGGAGAAGCCGCCGTTAAAAGTTCTATACTTTCAGCCGAAAGCAGGATATTTCTCACCACCAAGCTAGAGCCTGGGCCAAAGCGGATGACGAGGAAGGCAACAATTGTTATCGCCACCAAGATGCTTACGCCAAGTAGCAAAAGAAGGTTGCGTAGTTCTTTTCTTGCAGGAGTCATAACAAGCCCTTATACTTAGTCACCTCTATATAGCTCGAATAGACATTCAACGCAAAGACGAGAAAGAAAGAAAGAAAGAAAGAGATATACAAGAACAGGATAAGTAAACGTTTGCTTGTCAGTAAGCTTAGACCCCAGACCTTAGGCGGCCCAAGTTACCTTCTGGAGGGAATTATGAAAATTGCAATACTTGGTGCAGGGTTCTCTGGGCTTGCCTGCTGCTGGCACCTCCTTCAAGAAGCCGCTAAACAAAAACGCCCTATCGAGATCACCCTTTTTGACCCAAATGGAATTGGGGGCGGAGCTTCCGGTGCTTCATCTGGCCTGCTTCACCCTTACACCGGGCCGCAAGCTAAAAAGTCGCAAGAAGGAGATGCTGGAATGGCGGCTACTTGCGCGCTTCTAGACATTGCTGAAGCTGCTATAAAACGCCCTGTTGCCTTGCGCGCGGGGATCCTCCGCCCGGCAATAAACGTTACTCAAGAAGAGATTTTCGGAGCTATTAGCCAAGCTTCTGACGATCTCGAATACTGGGACGTAGAGAAGTGCACACAAGCAATTCCTGGAATCATTTCATTGCCAGGCCTCTTCATCAAAAACGGGATCACTGTTTACCCTCTCACCTACCTTCAAGGGCTCTGGCAGGCGTGTTTAAAGCACGGAGCTCCTACTACGCTAAGACTCGAAAAGGTCTCTTCGCTAGATTCACTCGGTGCATTTAATAAGATTGTTGTGGCCGCAGGAGCTGAGGCCACTTTATTTCCTGAGTTTGCCGCAGAGAAAATCACCTCAATTAAAGGACAGGCCGTTGAGCTCGCCTGGCCAAAGGGGCTAGAGCATCTTCCATTCAGCATTGTAAGCGACAAATACATAACAATGAGTGAAGACCTCGCCTCATGCATTGCCGGGGCTACCTACGAACGGATCTTTACGACAACCGCCCCAACACCAGATATTGCGATTCCCGAGTTGCTAGCAAAAATAGAAACGCTCTTTCCGCCACTAAAAGGAGCAAAGATCCTTAACTACAGGGCAGGACTAAGAGCCTCTTGCCCGACAAAACCTATGCCGCTATTAAAGCAGACAGGAGAGCGATGCTGGCTCATCACCGGCATGGGCTCTAAGGGGCTTCTTTACCACGCCCTGTTTGCCAAAAGACTTAGCCAGGAAGTCCTAAAGCCCGCATAATTGTAATTGCAGCCTTTCAGGCTGCGGGACCTTATTCGCGAAGCGAGGCTCTTTAGACCAAAAACGCGTTAGCTATTAGTAGGATCGAGCGAAGCTCGATCTTTGGAGTGCTGGGACTTGTCCTAGCTTTGTTAGGACAAGTCATGTCGAGTCCATTCAGCCTTAGTAAGCAACAGTTTCGTACAGTCCTCGACATGTCGAGGACTGATAAAAGCTAGGACAAGTCCCAGCACTCCAAAGAGCTTGCGCGCTTGCTCCTTAAAAGATCACGGCCTGTTTTTTTAGCAAAAGCTTTGAGTGGTTGTGATTGTGGTTGTGGTTGTGGTTGGGCAATTCAGCCCAAAGGGCTGAAAGTGCAACAGCGTAAGGGCAGCGCCCTGGGTAGGGGCAGGCCTAGCCCGCGCAGCCTGTAAGGCTGCTACTCCTTCAAGTCTATAATTATGTGAGGAGTGACAAATAGATATCACTCGATTAGTGAACGATGCTGTACTTTTTGAGCTTGTTATAGAGCGTCCCGCACTGCTGACTCATCATCAATAACTAAGACCTGCGGCTTCATGCTTCATCCTTTTTTTAAAAAACGAGTGCGTTTCGGCGGCAAAGTTAAAAAAGAAAATCACGGCTGGTGAGAGGATTGCTGTAAAAGGAACCATAATGAAAAACCACTGGAGAACCTTATGCAAGACGTCTGCATAATCAAAGTAGCTCACCTCTACGAGCACGGCAGCAAGACTTAAAAGCCCCACTTCTATTAGTAGAGGGATGAGTCCAATAGCAATAAATACCATGCTTAAAAAAACGTTGCTGGTCAGGCGATAAATAATCTCTCTAGAGATTAGCGGCAAAGACCTTCCCGAAAGGGCTACTGCTGGCGTCACAAAAAACAGTAACACGACAGTTCCCACGCACAAGATAAGGGACCCTAAAATCAGCAGGAATGGTCCAAAAGCAAAGATCGCTCCGATATAGTCTCCAATAAAAGGCATCTCTTTAAGAAGGAAGAAAAGGCCTAGGCAAATCCAGAGCAAGAGATAGAGTAAAATCAGAGGAACGGCAAAGTAAGAGGTCCTGAACATCAGGTCCATAGACTTTGAAATGATGCTCCGGTAACTATGTGGCCGCTTTTTGACCTCGTGGTGATAAGCGCGAATCAAGACAATCCCCATAGCAATGAGGAGCCCTGCGCAAAGGAAAACTGGAAGGAACGATAAGCTTAAGAGCACCCAGCCGCCTGCCGCGACCCCAAGACCTCTACAAAAAACCACCAAAAGTCCGCAAGAGGCTAAAACAAGAAACGTGAGCACCATCTTCGTCCGTGAGAATGAGAGGGCAAATGCTCGATTAAACATTAACTGAAGATCTGTAAATCGCATAATAGATACCGCAACACATTACAAAAAACACAATAAATTTTACCCACGCCAATGGACAAAATACAGCAGGCCTTTACGCAGTGAAACTTTGGGGTGCTGGGACCTGTCCCGGCAATCCAAAGAGCTTCGCTAACGCTTGCTCCTTAAATTATAATAGAGAACGCTGCCTTTGCAACCCCGCTTCTATTCTATTGGAGGTTCAAGGTACTTGGGCCGGACAATCGGCAGCCCATTACGAAGCACCTTCCCGTCACTGCCTTTCACTTCACATCTTTCATACACAATCTGTATAGCAATTCCCACTATACGCGAAAGGCCAAAAAGAACGGTATAGTACGCGGGATAAGGGAAGCCCGCAGCTGTTAGAAGTGTCCCCGAAATGGCATCGACATTAGGATAGGGATTGGACGCCTTAGCCTTTTCCTTCAGAACCTTTACCCCTTCAGAGCGAAGCATCAACGCTATTTTTACGAGAGGATTATTCGGATAATGCTTTTTCGCATAGTCGTACTGAACCGTTGCTCTGGGGTCCTCTACGCGAAGCACTGCATGGCCAAAGCCAAAAACAAGCTGCTTGCTTTCTAGGCGACTGCGAACAAGCGCTTCTACCTTTTTAGGCGTTGCATCGGGCCCAACAGAGAGCAATACTTCCTGAACAAATTCGAGGCACTCTTGGTTTGCTTTTCCATGGCGCGGCCCGGCAAGGGCGCACATCGCAGCCGACATAGAGCCATACATGTCTTCAAGGCCAGAGGCAACTGCCTTCCCTACAAACGTAGAGAGGTTCCCTCCCCCATGATCGTAGTGAAGAATGTTGAAAAGCTTAAACACCGGCGTAAGCGCTTTCTCATCTCCATTTGGAACGTTAAGCATCTGAACGAAGTTTTCCATGTACCCAAGCTCTGGGCAGGAAGGGCGTAGAGCGCCCCAGTTGCCTGCATGGTAGTTAATCACAGCTGCCGCAATTTCGGGCGCCTTGGCGATGAGGTTTAAGCAGTCTTTTCGGTAGTCCCCCGTCCCCTCAAGCGCGCCGCAAAGCAAAAGAGCGATTGAAAAGAGCTTCATGGGATGGGCTGAGCGTGGCAACATCCGAATTTGCTTGATGAGCTCTGGCGTACACTTCTCGTGCTGCTGCAAATCGTCATAAAACCGTTTAACTTCTTTAGCAGATCCTTTTTTGCGATGCTGAAGAAGGTAGATCACCTCTTGAGGCTCCCAAGAGGCTAGCTTATCGATTGCAGTGCCCGCATAGTGGAGTCCCTTTGTGGGATGGACAGTCGATGTCGTACAGTGCCCTACAGGAAAGTCCCGCAAGCCTGTATCGAGCTTGTCTAGCGTGATCTCAAAGGGAAGTTCATCAGCGTCTTCTGTCATGTTGTTATATCCTCTAAATTAGCCTTTAGTTGCCATCGGCAAAACACAAGTGCGTTCTTCGCGCAGTTCCTGAGTTGTGGCACTCATCTTTGCTTTGAGGAAGTCATCCCAGTGGAGGCCAGGGACGATCTCACACTCCCCATTTTCTTTGGTTCGGCAAGGAAAAGAGAAGACGAGCCCCCCTTCAACACCGTAAGGATTCACATCTGAGCACACGCCTGAAGAGTACCACCGCCCCGGCATTGTCGGGGTCACCAAATCCTTGATAGCATCAATGGCCGCACTTGCTGCAGATGCTGCAGAAGACTTGCCGCGCGCTTCCATAATCGCCGCTCCCCGTTTCTGAACTGTCGTTACAAATTCTCCTTGCAACCAAGTAAGGTCTGGAATAACAGCCTGTGCCCCTTTTGCATTGATCTTTGCATTCACATAATCGGGCACTTGCGTTGAAGAGTGGTTTCCCCAAATGGTCATGTGGGTCACCTTAGAAACGGGCGCTTTTGCTTTAATCGCCAGCTGCGCAGCGGCTCTGTTTTGATCTAAGCGCGTCATTGCATGAAATTGGCCACGAGGAATGCGCGGCGCGTGGTTCATCGCAATCAAACAGTTGGTGTTGCAAGGATTTCCTACGACAAGCACCCTCACATCCGCGGCAGCAACTTCGTTGAGAGCCTTTCCCTGCTCGACAAAGATCTTTCCGTTGTCTAAGAGCAGGTCTTTTCTTTCCATCCCTGGCGATCTGGGCTTAGAGCCTACGAGCAGCGCAATGTTGGCATCTTTAAAAAGCTCATGGGGGTCGCTTCCAAATTGGATCTCTTGCAAAAGAGGAAACGCACAGTCTTGAAGTTCCATGACAACGCCGCTAAGTGGATTGACTTGTGAGAGAACCTCGAGGATATGCAAGGCAATAGGTTGATCCGGCCCGAGCATCTCTCCGCTAGCAATTCTAAAAAGCAAATTATAGGCAATTTGTCCCGCACCGCCCGTTACCGCTACCCTCTTTAACTGCTTTGTCATGCGACCAGCTCTTGTGAAATGTGATGAATAAGTTTTTGTATTCTTATAGTCGTGAGAGGGATATTGCGCAATATGTAGGCTTCGCCTGCAGCAGCTCCCACTAAAAGTTTATTTTTCAACTCCTGAGAGATAGGACGATATAGGGCGATTTTATCAAGAAAGATTTGACGCTCACAGAGGGGTGTTTTGGCAGGGCAAGCGCATAAAGAAAATTTTAAGCAGTCACGGTATAGGGGTCCATATGGCATCACGAACCTGCTCTAACTCCAGACGAATTTAATCGGACACAGGAGCGGACAAAAGCTTGATAGCTTAAAAAAAGAACGCTGCCGCTTATTTTGTTTTTGCTTTGGGGGTGCGGAGGTTTTCGAAGTAGAGGTAAATAATGGGAGTCAAGAACAGCGTGATGAGCTGGGAGAACACCAATCCACCGATGATGACAAGCCCCAAAGGTCTAAGACCCAAAGTCCCCTCACCAACACCTAAAGCAATCGGCAGGGCGCCCATAATCGCCGCAAGGGTTGTCATCATGATCGGCCGGAACCTCACCAAACAAGCGTCGTGAATTGCCTGTTTTGGAGGCTCATTTTTCTCACGCTGATTTTCGATGGCGTAGTCGATCATCATGATCCCGTTCTTCTTAACAATCCCAATGAGGAGCAAGACCCCAAGGTAGCCGTAAAGAGAAAGTGGGTACCCAAAAAGATAAAGCGTCAGCAAACCACCAAAAGCAGCTGGCGGGAGTGCCGAAAGAATGGTAAGTGGGTGGATAAAGCTCTCGTAGAGGATCCCGAGCACGATATAAATCACAAACACAGCCGCAAGAAACAAGATCCACATCCCTGCCATCGACTGCTCAAACGACTGCGCGGAACCCTTTACTTCCCCAATAACTGTTGGAGCAAGACTCTCTTTAGCCATCTCTTTTATCTCGGCCAAAGCTGTCCCCAAAGGAATTCCGGGAGCGATGCTAAACGAAATCGTCACAGACGGGAACTGCGAAATATGGTTAATGCTAGCAGCCCCTACGCCATCGGTCACAGCCACAACAGCACTCATAGGGACGAGGCTGCCTGTTGTAGCCGATCTAAGGGCAAGCGAAGAGAAAATATCTGCACTTGCCGTGTTCTTGTTTGCAAGCTCTAAAATGACGTCATACTGATCAAGAGGTGTTTGAATTTTAGTTACCCGCTGACCTGCAAGAGCTAAAAGCAGCGCCTCCTCAATGTCTGTTGCATTAATGCCCAAAGCTGCTGCCTGATCGCGCAGAATCTTTACGTGCACTTCTGGATTCTTAATTTCCAGGTCACTGTTCACTGCCTGAAAATTAGGAGAGCTCTTCATTTTATCCATTAAAGCATGCGTGCCTGCATAAAGATCTTCGGTCTTTAGACTTTGCAGGGCGTATTGATAAGCACCCGAGCCTCCCTGCCCTACTTCTAGACTAATCAAAGGGATGTTCTTAAGAAACGTCCGAACGCCCAAAACAGTCCAAAGCTTTTTATACATTCCCTGGATCATGTTAGTTGACGATTCCCTTTCGGAGGCAGGAACCAGCTTGCAAAAAACCATCCCCTTCCGGGTCCCACCCATTCCTACAAGCGTGACAAATGAGTCGATAGCGGGCTCTGCGGCAAAAACCTTATTTACCCCTTCTTGATACTCACTCATCTTCTCGAACGAAGTCCCCTCTTCGGCCTGAGTAAAGGCCATCACAAAACCGATGTCATCTTCTGGAAGAAAGTCCTTTGGCATCGCATAAAACAAATATCCACTTCCCACAAGACTCAAGAAAGCAATGAAGACTGTGAACTTCCGGTGGTTAAAGACCCATTTCAGCCCCGTATCATAGAGGCGAAGCATTTTCTCGTTCACATGAAAAGTTACAGAAGCAAGGCCACCTGCATGTATGAGCTTGCGTGGAAGCAGGAAGATACTACACATCATCGGCGTAAGCGTTAACGAGATCACTCCCGAGATAAGAACAACGACCGCAAGGGTCACCGCAAACTCATTGAAGATCTTGCCAATCAACCCTGGCATAAAAAGCATCGGGATAAACGCTGCCATAAGAGAGATGGTCATGGAGACGATCGTCGTGCTAATCTGTTTAGAACCATGTAGCGAGGCCTTCCAGGGAGTCTCTCCCCCTTCAATGCGCCTGACAATATTTTCGAGAACAACAATGGCGTCATCTACGATGAAGCCTGTTGCCAAGATGAGGGCAAGTAGTGAGAGGTTGTCGATGGTAAAGTTAAGTGCGTACATGGCAATAAACGTGCCACAGATCGACAGGGGAATTGCAACGCTGGGGATGATGGTATCGACGATCTTCCCAAGATAGATGAAAATAACGGCAACGACTAAGATGAAGGCTATAAGAAGCGTAAGCTTTACGTGGCTGATGGAGTCTTTAATCGACTCCGATTTATCGAAAACAACTTTTAGATCAATCGCGCCAGGAAGCTGGGGTTTAAGCTCTTCTAAAAGCTTCCCTATTGCCTCAGCAACTTTAATGGTATTTGCAGCTGGCTGCCTTTCAACAGCGATGACAACTCCATTTTGATATTTCCCATCTCTCCAATACTTTAAAGAAAAGAGATCGTTCTGGAGGCTGTCGACAGCTCTGCCAATGTCGTCTATCCGGACAGGGGCTCCGTTACGGTAGGAAACGACAAGGTCATTGTACGCTTCAGAGGTTTGCAGCTCTCCGTCAGTCACCACAGTCCAAGAGTTCACGGCACCATTGAATGTCCCTGTAGGAATGGATGAGTTGGCTTGTCCCACAGAACTTGCCAGCTCCTTCCAGGTCATGCCTTGACTTGCGACAAGACCTGGGTCGATCTGAATGCGAACAGCTTTGGGAAAGCCGTGAACTGTCACATGAGAAACGCCGTTCACCATCGAGAGGCGCTGTCCTATAAACGTCCCAGCAGAGGTGTATATGTCTCCAAGATCAAGGGTATCTGAAAGGACCGCCAAGTAAAGGATAGGGGTCTCGGCAGGGTTAACTTTTTTGTAAATGGGACTCCGCGGCATGCTTGGCGGGAGTGTCGATATCGTTTCCGAAATGGCTGTGTTCACATCTTGCGCGGCAGCGTCTATGTTTCTACTAATATCAAACTGCAAGAAGATCGAGGTGGTCCCCAAAGTGTTCGAAGAACTAATATCGATAAGTCCGGGAATGTCCATAAACGACTTTTCTAGGGGCGCTGCCACTGTATTGGCCATTGTCTCTGGGCTTGCCCCTGGGAGGACAGCCGACACCGTGATCGTCGGATAATCAACGCTAGGCAGGTTGCTTACAGGCAAAAGCTCGTAACACAAAAGTCCAGCCACAACCACCAGAAGTGTCATCAGGGTGGTCATCACCGGCCGGCGAATAAATGGCTCTGAAAGGTTCATGAGCAAAAGCTCCATCTAAAAAACTTTTAACGCGTAAGGAGTAGTAGGCGCCAGGGTTTTAAGGCTTTCCTATTTACAGATCTTTTTCTTAACAGCTTAACCGCTTACGCGGTTTTTAAACTTTCTTATCCTGCTGCCGCAGGCGATCCTGTATGTCCTGTTTTCTTCGGGCTGGTATCCTGGTTGAGGATCATGACTTGGGCGCCTGGGCGAAGGTTAAGCTGCCCTTCAGTGACAACAAGATCATCGACCTGAAGGCCGTCTTTGACAAGCATATACCCATTAACCGTTTCTCCTGTTTGCACCAGGCGAAGCTCGGTAGTTAGGTCAGGCTTCACAAGATACAAATAAGGCCCCTTCTGACCGCGCTGCACAGCTTCTAAGGGAACAAGTAACGCCTGCGGCTCAGTCCTTAACAAAAGATGCACTTTAACAAACTCTCCCGGCCAGAGCACCTCATCTTCATTCGAAACCCTCCCCTTAAGAAGGACCGTTCCCGTACTTAAATCGAGATGGTTATCGATGAAATAGACCTCTCCAGACAAGACTCCATCTGTTGCATGAGGAAGGTAGACCTCCATCTTGAAAAGCTCTTGGCACTGATTCTTTTGCACTTCCATCAACGCTTTTTGTGGAATCGAAAAGAACACCAACGCCGGCGAAAACTGACGAACGCTCGTCAAGGCGGGGTCCCCAATTTTCACAATATTTCCTGGCTGAACACTAAACGCCCCTACATGACCGGCAATAGGAGAATGAATAGCGCAGTAGTTCAAATTAAGACGCGCTGCTTCAAAATCAGCATTATCCATTGCCACCTGCGCCTTGCCTGTTTCAACAGCCGCAACTAACTGGTCATAATTCAATGGTGAGACATAGTTCTTTTCAGAAAGCTCTTTGTGTCTCTCCAAGGTCTTTTGAGCATAATTGAGCTGCGCCACATCTTTGTCTAGCATTGCCTGAGCTTTATCAAGAGCCGCCTTGTAGGGGCGAGGGTCGATTGTAAAAAGAAGGTTGCCAACTTCAACTTCATCCCCTTCATGGACATGGGTAGAGAGCAAAGTCCCTGTAACCTGAACTTTGATAGCGACATCGATGTTTGGATAGATGTTCCCTATGGCTTCAATAAAAATGGGCACATCTTGCTGGATAACCTTTTCCACCTTAATGGGGACAGGAGGCCTCTGGTGCTGAGGCTTCTTGCCACATCCCCCAAAGATCACGCACATTAAAGAAATAAATACACAAAGCAGATTTTTTCCATTCAGCGCCTTTCCCATTAGATCCTTCATTTAGCCCCCTTCCTTAACAACTTCTGTGTTACTTGGTATTGACAGTGAGCCTGTTGCATAAGCCAAACTCGACAAAGAGCTCGCCCAACCCACTCTTGCCTGGATGCGCTGAAATCTAGCGTTAGCAAGCATTGCCTGAGCGTTTAACAAGTCGAGAATAGATCCCACGCCATTCTTATAAATGCCAGAGGCAATGTCATAGGCCTCCTGGGCGTACCCTAAATACTCCTCGGCATACTTCAATGTCCCTTGCGCTGTCTCATAAGCGTAGTAATTGGTAAGTACGTTTAGGGCAATTTGAGCCTCTTTGGCAGCCAGGTCAGCTTTAGCCTCTTCTAGCAAAGATCTGGCCAATCCTTTCTGATCCTCTGACAGCGACCCCTGAAAAATAGGGAAATTTAAAGAGACGCCCGCTCCGTAATTATTGAAGTCGGTGCCTGAGCGGCTGAGATATGCAGTCCTACTCGCGCTAGCGTTTGCAGTGAGGGTCGGCAGCGCGCTTGACTCAGCAACAGCAAGCCCGGCCTTTCGTACCTGTAAAGTTGCATAGGCAGCCGCGTAATCAGGTTTTGTTACAAAAGCCTTTTCTAGGAGCTGATCAATGTTCTCGTTTACTGTCTGCAAGGGCAAAACATCTGGAAGGTCCTCGGCGTGTATTGTAGAGCCTGTAGGAAGACCCAGCGCTGTTACCAAAGCGCTTAAAGCAATCTTCTGCTGCCCATGGAGCGTTTCAATATCCAAATGGGTGCTTGCAAGGGTTGCCTGCGCCTGTAGCGTGTCTACGCGCCTGCCAACTCCTGCCTTATAAAGCTCGTTTGCCGCGTCAAAACTCGTCTGGGCATCTTTAAGATCGATTTCTTTGGCTTCTAAAGAGGCTTTGACCTTGATGAACTGATAGTAAGCATCAAAAACCGCCAACATCACATCTTGAATAGTCTGATTGTGCATCCAGTTAGCGGCATAGAGTGCCTGCTGCGCAGCTTCTACCGAGGCGCTACGCCCCCCAAAGTCTAAAAGCAAGTAAGTGGCTGTAAGCGTCCCCGCGGCCGAGGGTTGATAGTCCGAGTGATTTGTGGAAGAGGCGCTACTCCCTTTATTAGTTCCTTTGTTGAGATTCAACGACCCGGTGCCGTTTACGGTGGGGAGCCACGGGCTCTCGGCAGCGCCAAGCGAATAGGCGGCGCCCTTTGCAACAGCCCACGCGTGCTTTGTTCGGGGGTTGTTGCGCAAAGCAATATCTAAAAGCTCTGCAATAGAAAGCTGAGCTTTTGCGTCTGGAATAAATGGTGCTTTGCTTTCTTCTATCTTAGATTCTGGATTAGATTCTGGATTAGATTCTGGATTAGATTCTGGATTGGACGGTGGAGGAAAGGCGGCCTCGGCTGGCGCTATCCAGACGACATCGGGTGCCGAGGCAACATCGTGCTGATGGCTGCACCCAAAAGAAAAGGGAAGCGCAGAAAGAGACAACAAGCCAAGCGAAGCTATCGACAACTTTGTTTTTAACACTTTACAAGACATGCAAAACCAGACATACAAAAAATGACAGTTTCTGTTAATCTACTCCCCATGAAAACAACTTCAGACCCCACCCTCAATCTCATTGAGCTGTTCGCCAGCGTCCAAGGAGAAACAAGCCTTTCGGGCCTCCCCACAACCTTCGTGCGCCTGGCCAGATGCAACCTTCGCTGCTCTTGGTGCGACACTACTTACTCGTTTGGCAAGGGAGAGCCCTACAGCTTGGCGAGCATCCTCGAGAAAATCACCAACAACCGAACAAAGCAGGTATGCATCACTGGGGGGGAGCCGCTTTTACAGGATAATATATACCCTCTGATGACAGAACTATGCAATAGAGAACACGTCGTCAGCATCGAAACGGGTGGGTCACTCACAACTGAAAAGATCGATCCGCGCGTCCGGATTATTCTCGACATCAAGTGTCCTGGCAGTGGCATGCACAAAAAAAACTTCTTTGCCAACCTAGATACGTTGCGCCCTCACGACGAAGTCAAATATGTCCTTGCAGACCGAGACGACTACGAATACGCCAAAGAAATTAGTGAGCGCCACAAGTTATTTGATAAAGTTGAAAACGTCCTTTTTTCCCCTGTCCACGGCGTTCTTGACCCAAAAGAACTGGTTTCTTGGATCCTGGACGACGCCCTTCCTGTCCGCCTAAACCTGCAGATCCACAAATTCATTTGGACCCCGACTACTCAAGGTGTCTAAAAATGAGCAAAGATACTAACAAAGAAGAGGCTAACAAAGAAGAGGCTAACAAAGCAGTCGTCCTGCTGAGCGGCGGCATAGACTCCGCCGTCGTTCTAGCCCTGGCTCTTCATGCCGGCAAAGAGTGCCACGCACTCAGCTTCGACTATGGCCAAAGGCACGCCTCAGAGCTCAAATCGGCACAGGCCATCGCCAAACACTACAACATCCCCCACAAGACCATTTCAATTGCCCCGGGAACCTTCGAAAATACCTCGCTTGTTTTGCAAGGTCGCGCTGAACAAGGTGGCGCTGAACAAGGTGGCACCGTCCCCAAAAACAAAGAAGCCTCTATGGGGGGCTTCAACAACATCCCCTCGACCTACGTCCCCGCGCGCAATACACTCTTCCTTGCTTATGCCATCGGGCAGGCCGAAATCCTCGGCGCCCACGAGATTCATTTCGGCGCCAACGCTCTTGATAACGACGCCTACCCCGACTGCCGCAGAGAGTTCTTTGATGCCATGCAAAAAGTAATCGACGTTGCTACCAAGCAAGCAGTGACAGAGCGCGCTCCCCGCCTGCTCACCCCTATCATCGCCTGGGACAAGCAGCGCATTATCGCTGAAGGAACGCGCCTAAACGCCCCGCTCCACCTCACAATGAGCTGCTACGATCCGGCCGCCTATCCCATCCACTGTGGCAGCTGCCTTGCCTGCCAGCTCCGCAAGCAGGGCTTCGCCTTCGCCTTTCTCCCCGACCCCACTCGCTATAGCAGCTAATTACCCGAATTCGGACGTGGGTCGTTTAGGAGAGCTTGATGGCAAGCGCGCGGCGCCCTTTGCGGACTCTGAAGAGTGGTGAGAGGCGTAAAGTTTTCTCGATGCACCCTTCGGGGAAGCCGACCCACGCAACACCGAATTCGCGGTTCAAAAGGGAGATGAGCTCGCTGAAGGGGTAAGTAATGCCGAAAGTGTAAAAGTAGCTTTGGGCTTTGATGACGATGGTTTTGTAGCGGGAGGCAGCGTCGCCATCGACGCAGTAAAGATCTCTGCCGACTCTGGGAAGGTCCGCTGCAGGAAGGAATGTACCGCTTCCGTAGAACTTATTAAGAAGACGCAAGACAGCTTCTGATTCTTCGGTATTTTCGCTAACAGCAAGGAGGCGATCTAAGAGCTCTTGCTGGGTGGCAAGACCTTGGCGACGGCGCATCCAGGGCTGAAAGAATGCGCGGGCAATTTGTTGAAGCTGTTTCTGGAGGCTTTCCTTTTTTTCTGGAGTAAGCAGCATGCTTTGAGCAAGAGCTGACCACTCGTGACGCTTCTCTTTAGTTAGGTAGCGCACTGCAGCCTGGTCAGCAGAGGCAAGCGGAAACAGATAAGAAAGACCAAAGGGGTCGAGCAAACAAAAGAGAAGTTTTGGCTCTACAGAGCAAAAAAGGCCGCGCAGGAGGCTACCGAAGTTGACTGTACGGCAGCGGTAGAGCTCACACCCTTTGAGGTAAGTAGCAAGGCGCTGACGCACTTCGTCAATGTGCCCTTGACCGAGGCCTTTGAGAAAGAGGAAGTCGCGCGTGTCAAGGTCGATAAGGTCGCGTAGGGCCGTCTTCCCATTTTGGAGTAGAGCTTTTTGGGCGGCAGCAGAAAGACATAGGACTTGGATGGGTTCGTTAAGGCGTAGTGAGGGGATCCATTCTTGTTCTGTGAGCCCGAGGTCAAGCTCAGGTTCTGTTTCGGATTCTAGAACTTGTAGAGGTGCATGCGTGGGGGCTGCTGATTTTGGCAGCATGGGCGTTACTGCAGCAACGCGCCGCACGGAAGAGATGTCAACGGTTTCTAGGGCATAGATTTTGGCAAAGCTCTCAGGATAGTGCAGCGAGACGGCTAGCTCTTCTGTTTGCGCCTCTGCTGGAACAGGAACAGCTGGCACTTTGACAATTGTTTTTGCAGCTACTACATGATTCTCAGCGGCCGTTTCTTCACAATCCTCTTTTGCAGGACGTGCCATGACGGCGACAGGTCCACACCCCTCATCATCCAGGGCCCTTTCAGCAACGGCCACGCCCCCATCATCACCTGGCATGAAGCGGCTGAGCCCCTTCTTTATTTTTTGCAGCAATACCACAAGGCACCTATATCATATGTTTCCTGCCCCATATCATACCGCCCCCATTCCATTCCAGTAGAGGCTTTATTTAAGCACTTTCTTTTTCACATCCGACCAGTCGGCAGTTTTTTCTTTTCCCGATTTAATGCGACCTAAAACTTTTCGAGCCTTGTCTGCAAGCAGCTTGCTTTCATTTTTTCTCATCTTTTGCAGCTCACTGTTAAAACTGAATTATGAAAGAAACATAGAAATACGTGCAACAAACGGAGGGTAATTAAATTCGATACGAGAGGGCTGAAAGGCCTCTCGTGGCAAGCTTCCTTTATTTCGGGAGAAATAAAGGAATACTTCGAAGAGCCACACACCTACAAACGACTACCAAGCGAGCCTGCATGGGGTTTGCAAAGGGGCCAAACCCCTTTGCTGGGGTGCAGGGGCAAAGCCCCTGCACTGCCAAAGCCCAGCCGCTTAAAGTAGATTGAGGGTGCGGGTGATGGCACCGGAGGAGGATTGGAAGATGGCTTTGCCGCCGGAGCCTAGTAAGGCGCGTTTCTCGGGGCTGTTTAGGAGAGTAAGGAGGGTTTGGGGGAAGGTTTCGAGGGTGACTTGGATGCCGGCGTTGAAGGTTTGGACGAGTTCGTGGAGGTCTGGCTGAGCGTATATGGAGGGGCCGTAGAGAACGGGAACGCCGTACCATGAGGGCTCGATGAGGTTGTGTGCACCGACTTTTGTGGTGAAGCTGCCGGCGACGAGGGCGACGGTGGCAAGCTGGTAGCATTTGCGAAGGGTGCCCATCTGGTCGACGAGGATGACTTTGGCATCAGCGTCTTTGGGGGTGATGGCGCTCATGCGTGCGTAGGGGATTTTTTTGCTTTCGATAAGGGAGGCAACGGCTAAGAAGCGTTCGGGATGGCGAGGAACGAGGAGTACTTTTAGTGTGGGGAAAGAGGCCCACACGGCAGAAAGAGCGTCTAGCAGATTAGACTCCTCGGGGTCATGTGTGGAGCCGATTACAAGAACAGGGCCGTTTGGTTTAATGCCAAGAGTTCGCTTCCAGGCTGTTACTTCGGCGGGTGTCATCTCGGGGTATTTATCATCGAGTTTGAGGTTGCCGGTGACGACAATCTTCTCTTTTGGAACGCCGATCGACTCAAAGCGCGTCTGATAAATCGGGCTTTGCACGCACAGCCTGTCGAAAGGGGCTAAAAGCAGGTCACTCCCCCATCTGCACTTCTGATGGCGAAGTGTTGAGCGCTCCGAGATCTTGCCATTGACGAGGACAACTAGAGCCCCTACTGCCTTCGACTCCCAAAGAAAATTCGCCCAAAAATCTGTCTCGGTAATCATCACGAGGTCGGGGCGTATGCGCCTAATAAGCGGGCGGATGACATAGCGAAGGTCAAACGGTAGATAGACATGGAAATCCGCCTCTGGCATCCCCTTGACAGCTTCTCCGTGCCCTGTCTCGGTAATGGATGACACGACAACCAACGGATTATCTGGCATTTCTTTTAGCTTTCTTACAAGTGGTGCTACGGCTTTAGTCTCTCCGAGCGACACTGCATGGACCCATATGAGCCGGCGCGCTCCCTTAACAATCTCTGGGAACCCTATTCCAAAGCGCTGGCCAAAGCTCTTCCGGTACTTCCCTCTAAACGCCATTTGAAACAGCATTTTTGGGATAGCTACAAGCGCCATTAGATGAAGTAAGACTTCGTACACCACAAACATCAATGCATTGCTCCTTTTAGATTAGTGAGTGCAGCCCTTCAGGCTGCGGGGGCTAGGCCTGCCTATACCCAGGGCGGGTGCCCTGGGCTATTGCACTTGCAGCCCTTCAGGCTGCGGTGGCTAGGCCCGCCCATACCCAGGGCGATGCCCTGGGCTATTGCACTTTTCGCCCCTACCCAGGGCGGGTGCCCTGGGCTATTGCACTTGCAGCCCTTCAGGCTGCGGTGGCTAGGCCCGCCCATACCCAGGGCGGGTGCCCTGGGCTATTGCACTTGCAGCCCTTCAGGCTGCGGTGGCTGGGCCCGCCCATACCCAGGGCGGTGCCCTGGGCTATTGCACTTGCAGCCCTCCCAGGGCGATGCCCTGGGCTGTTGCACTTGCAGCCCTTTGGGCTGAACTTCTCAACCACCCAAAGCTTTTGCTAAAAAAACA
>CAMCWV010000018.1 GCA_945882915.1 Waddlia chondrophila WSU 86-1044
CGAAAGCTCCCGGGGCTGAACGATCGCAAGTGCCCTTTGTATTTCTAATACTAAGGCGCTTGCGATCGTTCAGCCCCGGGAGCTTTCGCGCTAGTCCAAATTCCCGTTTTCAAATACGAGGAGTATATTCATATCAGAGGGAAAGATTGAAATAAAGATGGAAAATGGGGCAAGCTAACCCTACTGAAAGACATTGTTGCGTAATTATAATTGCAGCCTTACAGGCTGCGTAAAATATATTCGCTTTTACCCAGGGCGGTGCCCTGGGTTGTTTGCAATTTCAACCCTTCGGACTGAACTTAAGAAATTAAGGTGGTTTTCTGCTAGTTAAAGCTTTTCGCATAAAGTCTCAGCCTGAAAGGCTGAAAATGCAAACAGCCCAGGGCACCGCCCTGGGTATAGCGAATATATCCCATGCAGCCTGTAAGGCTGCAATTGCAATTATGCAGGCAACGCCCTACTGAAATGACGCCTAGTTATGTGAGCCTGAATATAACGGGCCTGAAAGGCCCCTTAACCTTAATTTTTTTATAGCACCCAAAGACTCCCATGACACAACAAACGAACGCTTTTCCTACTCCTCCCACCGCCCTGCTCACTGTTTCGCAGCTAACCCTAAGTATCAAAGAAATTCTGGAAGGGCGGTTCCGCAGCATCTGGGTCGAAGGCGAGGTGAGCAACTTTAAACAACAGTCCTCTGGCCACCTCTACTTTTCCCTAAAAGACAACAGCGCGCAGATTAGCGCTGTTATGTTCCGCGGAAACGCCATCAAGCTCTCTGCTCTCCCCAAAGATGGGGACCACATTGCCGTAGGGGGGGAAATCTCTGTCTACCCTCCTCACGGCAAGTATCAACTAATTATACGCGAAGTCCAACAAGTAGGGCTAGGAGCTCTGCTCCTCAAGTTTCAACAACTAAAAACCGAGCTACAAAAAAGAGGGTGGTTTGCTCTTGAAAGAAAGCGCCCCCTTCCCAAATTCCCCAAAGCTATCGGAGTCGTGACAAGCCCAACGGGCGCTGTTATCCAAGATATTGTTAACGTCCTAAAGCGGCGCCACAACGGATTCCAGCTCATCTTAAGCCCCGTGCGCGTTCAGGGAGAGGGCGCTGCCCAAGAGATCGCCCAGGCGATCAGGCAATTCAACGAGCATGGCCTTGCCGATGTACTCATTGTTGGGCGGGGCGGCGGAAGCGTCGAAGATCTCTGGGCTTTCAACGAAGAAGTTGTCGCTGAAGCTATTTTTCAAAGCAAGATCCCTGTCATCTCAGCCGTCGGGCACGAAAGCGACCACAGCATCGCCGACCTCGTCGCCGACATCAGAGCGCCTACCCCATCGGCAGCAGCAGAAATCGTTATGAAAGAAGGGGCCCACCACCTCGAGTTCCTCTCTCAAATGCAAAGACGCATCTCCCAAACAATGCTCCACCTCGTAAAAGGAAACAGACAGCAGCTTGAAGGGCTCATTCGCCACCCCCTATTTGCCTCTCCCTACGCGCTTTTGGGTTCCCCCATGCAAAAGGTCGATGACATGCGCCTTGATATTGATGCCTCCATGAGACAGCTCTTACAAAAAAAGAGGATGGAGCTGATCGCCAGACAAAGACAAGCTGTAGCCCTCCGACCGACCTCGCAGCTTATCCGTTTTAGAGAAAGACTCTACCAGCTTAATAGGTCCATCCATGCAGCCTGGAAAACAGGCCTTGAGCGGAAGCGGCGCGCACTCGACCCTCAAAATAAGATTCGCACTCTTAGCCAGGCCTGGCAACGCTCCCTTACCTTGCGCAGAGAGCGCCTCACCAAACTAACTTCAAGCCTTCAGGCCATCGACCCCAAAAATCTACTGAGGAAAGGGTACAGCATTCTCTTTGCCGAAAACAAAGCGTCAGTTATATTCTCAACGAAGCAACTCACGGATGGACAACAGATTAAAGCACTGCTATCCGATGGCGAAGTGGATTTGACAGTCAATATATAAGGAACCAAAAGTGAAGAAAGACGCAGCCGTAGAAGAACAACCTATTAACTTTGAAGCTTCCTTTGGGCGCTTAGAACAAATCTTAGAGAAAATGAACTCAGGAGCTGCTAGTCTAGACGAGTCGCTTAAGCTTTATGAAGAAGCCGACCTACTCATCGTTTCTTGCAGCAAACGGCTCAATGAGGCAGAACAGAAAATTGAAATGCTCATTAAAAATCGCAGTGGTGAACTCGTGCTCGGCCCAGACCAAAAGCCAATAACACAGATCTTTGACTCGATAAAAAGTAACTAAAAAAAGCAATTAACTATGCACGAATCACTGCTAGCCGCAATCGAGAGCCCTGAAGACCTGAAACGCCTCGACTCAGGAGAACTTACTCTCCTCGCAGCAGAGATACGCCGGCGCATTATCGAGGTTCTTTCTGTTAAAGGGGGCCACCTTGCCTCCAACTTAGGCACAATAGAGCTCACACTTGCTTTGCACTCGGTATTCTCTTCCCCTGAAGACAAATTTATCTGGGACGTAAGCCACCAAACATACACCCACAAGATCATCACAGGGCGCAACGCCCGCTTCGAAAAAATCCGCCAATTTAAAGGCCTCGGCGGCTTTAGCAACCCAGAAGAGTCCTCTCACGACCACTTCCATGCAGGACACGCAGGAACAGCCGTCTCCCTAAGCCTCGGCGTCGCTAAAAACCGCGACCTTACAAAACGTAAAGAACACATCATTTCTATTATTGGTGACGCCTCTCTCACCTGCGGCCTGACACTAGAAGCTCTAAACAACGTCAAACGCGACCTTTCTCGCTTCATCATCGTCCTCAACGACAATGCCATGTCGATCTCTGAAAATGTTGGCGCCATCAAAAACCTCCTCAGCAGGCTCCTGAACAATCCGACATCAAACAAGCTCTACAAAGAGATGGAGTCCCTCGTCTCCAAACTCCCTGGCTACGGTCAAATTCTTGCCCATACAGGGCAAAAGCTCACAGAGTCTGTAAAGAACCTCGTCAGTCCCGCTGCGTTTTTCGCCTCTTTCGGCCTCTCTTACGTCGGACCCATCGATGGTCATGACATCAAAAAACTCATTGAAACCTTGGAGGCCCTCAAGAACGGCTCCGAACCCGTTTTGCTCCACGTCCTCACCCAAAAAGGGAAAGGAATGGAAGAGGCGATGAAAAACCCCATCACCTACCATGGCGCTAAGCCTTTTTCTCGCGACACCGGAAAATTCCTCGCTGACGCCGGCAAGCTAACGTTCCCAAAAATATTCGGCAAACACATCCTAAAGATGGCTGAAAACGACCCTAGCCTTGTCACCGTCACTCCTGCCATGTCTGCAGGATCTTGCTTAGATGCTTTCATGCAAAAATTTCCCGAGCGCTGCCTGGATGTCGGCATTGCCGAAGGTCACGCCGTCACTTATTGCGGCGGCATCGCCTACGGCGGCCAAATGAAGGTCGTCGCTTGCGTCTACGCAACCTTCCTTCAACGCGCACTCGACAACGTCTTCCACGACGTCTGCCTCCAAGAGCTCCCCGTTGTCTTCGCCCTCGATCGCGGTGGACTTGCCGGCCCTGACGGCGCCACACACAACGGCATCTACGACATCGCCTTCCTAAATACCATGCCAAACATGGTCATCTGCCAACCCCGCAATGGACAGATGCTAAAAGAACTAATGGAGTCAGCCTTCTCCTGGAACCGCCCCACAGCCATACGCTACCCCAACATGGTAACAGAAGACTCCGACTACACACTTGCAAAGCAAGAGCTTGGAAAAGGAGAAGTCCTCGCCGAAGGTAACGACATTCTTATCATAGGCCTCGGCCACATGTGCCTCACCGCCCTAAAGGTTCGGGAAGCTCTAGCAAAAGAAGGGATCAGCGCCTGCGTTATGGATCCTATCTTTGTAAAACCCCTCGACAAAGAACAGCTCTCTCACCTACTCAAAACACATCGTAGACTCGTGACCATTGAAGAGCACTCCCTCGCCGGCGGCATGGGCTCTATCATCAACAACTTCCTGATGACCAGCGGCTTCCAAAATACGCAAGTACTAAACCTCGGCATCCCCGAAATCTTTGTTCACCAAGGTAGCCACGCCGAACTCACAAACGAGCTCGGCCTCACCCCAGAAAAGATCACTAAATCGATCCTAGCGCACTTTCCTTTTGCCAAAGCAACTCAAAGCTCAGAACAAAGCAAAAGCGAAGCTAATTTTGAGATTTAATCGACTATAAGGCGCTCCATGATCATTGCCCTTTTCCCGAATCAGCAAAAAAAGAACTCTAACAACCTAGCAAAGGGAATACTGGAATTTCTAACGGGAAAAGGGATAGCTGTTGTTGTCGACGACGCCTCAGCAAGCTTAATAGGAGCTCCGCCCCTCTCAACTGTCGACCCCAGAAAGATAGACTTCCTCATCTCCATGGGCGGCGACGGCACCATCCTGCGCCTCCTCCATCAACATCCCAACCTCTTAGCTCCCGTTGTAGGGATCAACCTCGGCCAGCTAGGCTTCCTCGCCGATATCCCCACCTCAGACATCTACCCCAGCTTGCAAGACCTCCTCGACAATAAATACCGCATCGAAAAACGGCTAATGCTAGACGGGGAAATGATCGGCAGCGAAGCACATCACCACGCAAACATAAAAAACGGCTTTGCCGTAAACGACATCGTCGTCCACAGATCGCGCACCCCCAGCCTCATCGAACTAGCCATTCACATGGACGGCGAATACCTAAACACCTTCGTCGCCGATGGCATCATCCTCTCAACCCCCACAGGCTCCACAGCCTACTCCCTAGCAGCCGGCGGCCCCATCCTCTCCCCTGAGATCGACGCCATCGTCCTCACCCCCATCTCCGCACACACCATCTCCAACCGCCCCATCGTCTTCATGCCCAAGCGCGACATCCAAATTCAATACCTCAGCCAGCACGTAGAACCCATCGAAATCACCTTCGACGGCGTCACTCGCCTCCAAATGAAAACAGGCGAAGTCTTCCGCGTCACACGCAGCCCCCACCACTTCCACCTCGCCAGCCTCAACAGACACAACTACTTCGCCACCCTCCGCACCAAACTCGGCTGGAGCGGCGGCAAACTCCGCCAGTAACGCGCCTGCAGTAGCACCAGCAGCAGGCAGGGACTTTGCCCCCGCACCCCAGCAAAGGGGTTTAGCCCATTTGCAATCCCCATGCAGTGTTTATTGGTAAGCGATTGTAGTGGGAGTAGCTGCTATTGAATATTCCTTTGTTTCTATCGAAACAAAGGAAACATGCCACGAGAGAGCTCCGCTCTCTCGTCTAAAATCAGAAATCTAAGGGGCGAGCTAGCGAGCTCTTTAAATATCCAACAACTGATGGATGTTGTTTCAAAGACCTGGAGGGTCTTAATATTACAGCCCAGGTCGGAGCGTTGCGGAGGCCCGGGTGAGACAGAATATGTATTAAAGTCCTGTAAGGACGGCAGAAAATCAATGTTACAGATTTATGTCGTCCTTACAGGACTCGAGGGTTTATTTCGTTTCACCCAGGCCTCCGCAAAGCTCCGACCTGGGCTGTAATATTCAGGCCCTTCAGGCCCTTAAAGAAATAGATTATGGGAAGGGATTTACACGGCAAAAATCTTTTAGGAACACTGCCCATCATCCGCCACGGCTTCGCCGCTTAGTTACCGCTTCCGCGGTTTTTTAAACCGTCAAGCAAAAGATATGTAAATAGGAAGCCATAGTCTGCTCACGTTACCTTCTAGAGAGGCCAAACGCTTGTTTTAGACGAGAGGGCGGAGCTCTCTCGTGGCACGCTTTCTTCATTTCGGTAGAAATGAAGAAAAACTCCGAAGCTGCTTCCCCTACAAACCACTACCAAGCAGACACTGCATGGGGAATGCAAAGGGGCTAAACCCCTTTGCCGGAGTCCAGAGGCGGAGCCTCTGGCTGGCTGACGTCGCTGCTGCTTGCTAAAGGTCGAGGAGGAGGCGGGATGGGTCTTCGAGGGAGTTTTTGAGGTGGACGAGGAAGGTGACAGCTTCTTTGCCATCGACGATGCGGTGATCGTAGCTGAGGGCGATGTACATCATGGGGCGAATGACGACCTGGTCGTCGACTACGACGGGGCGTTTGACGATGTTGTGCATGCCGAGGATGCCGCATTGAGGGGGGTTGAGGATAGGGGTGGAAAGGAGCGAGCCGTAGGTGCCGCCGTTTGTGATGGTAAAGCAGCCACCTTGCATCTCTTCCATGGTAATGGAGCTTTCGCGTGCCCGTTTTCCGTAGGCTTCAATGGACTGTTCGATTTCTGCAAAGGAGAGTTGATCACAATTGCGAACGACGGGAACAACGAGGCCGCGCTCTGTGGCAACGGCGATGGCGATATCGTAGTATTCTCTGTGGACGATATCTTCATCATCGATATAGGAGTTGAGGCCTGGAATAGCCTTTAAAGCAGCGGCGGTAGCTTTAACAAAAAAGGACATTAGGCCAAGCTTCGTTGTGTGGGCTTTGGCGAAGGAGTCTTTGTATTTAGCTCGTATTTGCATAATTGCAGACATGTCCACTTCGTTGAAAGTGGTGAGCATGGCAGTTGTTTGTTGAGATTCCACGAGACGTCTGGCAATGACTTTGCGAACTGTGGTCATGTGGCGGCGCGTTTCTGGTTTGTTGCTATTTGAAATGATGGGAGCGGCCGATCTGGTTATAGCAGGAGGTGCCATTATTGCAGGGGCCAACTTGGGTGCAGGCTTTGGTGCGGTAGCGGCTAGGGGGATGACCTCCTGTACTTCTTTTAGAGCTTCCTTCTGCGAAATAGCACTTGTCGAAGGAGCTACCTTTTGCGGGCTGTTTGTCTTTGCTGCTTGATCCCCATCGATATAACCAATGACCTGACCTGGCTTGACTTTGTCTCCGGACTTTACGCTGAGCACAAAAACACCTTTTGCTGAAGCATTCAGCATTTGGTTGGCCTTGTCTGTTTCTAGATCCACAAGTTCAGCTCCTTCTGCAACCTCAAAGCCGCTTTGCACATATATGACTCCAACAGTTGCCTCGGTAATAGACTCACCCATCTGAGGAACTTTAATCTCGTGTTTCATTAGACCCTCTCTTAATTTCAATTAAACGCTTGATTGAGAAGCGATGCTAATTGTTGCTTGTGCACGGCGTAAGACCCTGCAGCAGGTGAGGCGCTTGGAGTGCGCCCCGCATAGGTCGGTTCTACCTTTAGTCCTAGTAATCTGCGCAGGTGCGGGCGAATAAAATTCCAAGCGCCCATATTACTAGGCTCTTCTTGAACCCATATGCATTTACTAAAGCCTTTGTATTTGTCTAAAATCTTTTGGAGCTTTTCAAGGTGCAAAGGATAGAGCTGCTCGAGGCGGATGATGGCGACGTCTTCTGCCTTTCTTTTTAGCCGCTCTTCAATAAGATCGTAGTAGACGTGTCCGTTGCAAATAAGCAGGCGATCTACTTTCTTTGGAGCTTCAGGATCATCAAGAACCTCTTCAAAAGAACCTTTCGAAAGTTCGTCGATGTCACTGATGCATTTAGGGTGACGAAGAAGCCCTTTAGGAGTGAAGACAATGAGCGGTTTGCGAATGGGGCGCAGCACCTGCCGCCTTAAGACGTGAAAGAATTGCCCGGGAGTTGTGGCATTGACAATCTGCATGTTGTTTTCGCCGGCAAGTATCAAGAAGCGCTCCATCCGGCCAGAGGAGTGCTCGGGGCCTTGTCCTTCATAGCCATGAGGTAAGAGCATCACAAGCCCTGACATACGCATCCACTTCTGCTCGGAAGTGGAGATGTACTGATCGATGATCACCTGTCCGCCGTTGCAAAAGTCTCCAAACTGGGCCTCCCACATCACAAGTGATTGTGGGTAAGAGAGGGTGTAGCCAAACTCAAACCCCAAGACAGCGAACTCTGAAAGAGAGGAGTTAAAGACCTCAAAACGCCCTTGAGTAGGACTGAGGTGGTTGAGGGGGAAGTAGCTTCGCTCTTTCACCTGATCCATCCACATTGCGTGGCGCTGGCTAAATGTCCCTCTTTGACAATCTTGGCCGGACAAACGGACATGGACCCCTTCCCACAAGAGAGTCGAGAAGGCTAGGTGTTCTGCCATTGCCCAGTCAATTTTCTTATCCGGTTTTTTTGCTGGCGGCTTGATGACTGCCATACTTAAACGGTCGTTAAGAACGCGCTGAAGCTTGGAATGTATTTGGAAGCCTTCTGGGATGGCACAAAACCGTTCAGTAAGCATTTGAAGGGTTTCTGCTGGAACGGCAGTTGGGGTGGCGGCAAAGATGTCTTGCTCGGTGGCTACCTTGTAATTCTTCCACACCCCTTCTAACATATCATCAGGAGGGGCCTTTTCTATGAGCTTTGTTCCCTCGAGCGCTTGATGAAGAGACTTCTTAAATTCCTCTTCCAAAGACTCGGCAACTTGTTTTTCCACAACACCTTGAGAAATCAAATTGTCTCTGTAGATTTCTCGAATTGGGCGCTTTTTTCCAATTAATTGATACTCAAGCGGTTGTGTGAATGCTGGCTCGTCCGATTCATTGTGCCCATACTTTCGGTAGCAGTTCAGCTCAATAAATACATCACACTTAAATCTCATCCTAAGCTCTACGGCAAGATAAGCCGCATACATGCACCCTTCAGGATCTTCTGCGTTTATGTGGAAGACGGGAGAGGCGAACGTGCGGGCAATCGCCGTACAATAGCGCGTAGAGCGCCCATCTTTAGGAAGCGTTGTAAATCCAATCTGATTGTTAATGACCACATGGAGCGTGCCGCCGACAGTGTAGCCAGGAAGTCCGCCAAGCTGCATTGTTTCGTAAACAACACCTTGACCTGCAATCGCTGCATCTCCATGGACGATAACAGGGACGATCTTTCTTCTTTCTTGGTCATCTACAGCCAAGCTCTGCTTTGCGCGGACGCGCCCCTGAACAACTGGATTTACAGAGCTTAAGTGACTGGGGTTTGGTGTCAGTGAGACGTGAACTTTGTAGCCGCTGTTTGTCTTCACTTCTGAGGAGAACCCTTTGTGATAGCGCACATCCCCGCTATTTCCAGCGCTATGCGGGGCGTACCCTTCTTCAAATTCGTGAAAAATAACGGAATGAGACTTGTTGAGGATTGTCGCAAGCACATTAAGCCTCCCGCGATGGGGCATCCCAATAACAAACTCCTCTGTCCCGTAGCGGGCCCCTGTATCGATAAGGGTGGTCAGGATGGGAATAAGCGTTTCTCCCCCTTCCAAAGAAAAACGCTTCTGTCCCACGTATTTGCTTTGCAAGAATGCCTCGAAGAGCTCTGAGCGGTTAAGATCCCCAAGGAGCGTCTTCTTTTGTTCAATAGAAAATGTAGGTCTAAAGCGCGTGGGCTCGATCTGCTCTTGTAGCCACATCTCCAGTTCGGGATTGTGGGTGCCGATGTATTCCACGCCGATGTTGCCGCAGTAAATCGTCTGTAAGACCTCGATAATTTCGGCAAGAGGGGCTCTGGGGGCTGCTAAGAGAGCGTAGGTGGGGAAATGCGTCCTGAGCTCATCTTCACGGAAGCCAAGAGCCTTTAGAGTGAGCGGCTGCGGAAGCTCCAGCGCATGCGTCCGAATAGGATTGCACTTGCAATAGAGGTGTCCGTAACGACGGTAGGCATGAATAAGGGTGTAAACACGAACATCCGCAGAAGCAATAGCCGTCCCGACGCCCTTGCCATTTGTAACAAACTCTATCCCTTCAAAGAAATGGTGCCAGGAGGCATCTACAGAGATCGGATTCTCTCTATAGCTTTCGTAGAGCCCTTCGATGAGCTTAACATTGCTTAGAGTGGCGTAAGAAAAGGTATCTGCTTTCATAGTGGAGTCTTTTCAGGTTTTATTAGCCCGACTCTGCACAAAAAACGTATATTTTAAAAGTTAAAAACGGGCGGCGCAAGGAAGTTCGCTCTTTGAGGCGCACACAAAATTCAAAAAGGAAAAAATTATCCTAAACAAGCGTTTGCCCTCTCTGTAAGGTAACCAGACCGTCTCGGTCTGGGATTTAACCTGCCACCAAGCAAATATTTGCTGTAGATTCAATCTGAAATCCCAGGCCGAGACGGTCTGGTTACCTTCTGGATAGGGGAAACACTTGTTTTGAGGCTTCCGGGTGAAAAATCATGATTTTTACGAAAACCCTAAGATCGGCAGGCCCGTAGATCTGAATGCGCTACTAGCTGATATTTGCATGATGGAGTACTCTGCTAAAATGGAAAAAATAACTTCTACTATCACTCACTGGCTACTTACAACCCTTGCTTTGCTTGCCGGATCTGGCTGCGGAACTAAACCAGAAACGCCTCACACTACTTGGCAGGAAATTCAAGGACGTGACGCTCAAGAAGGTGACCAAAAAACCACAAGAGATCTTCTGTACAGAGCTCGCGTCCCTGCTGAGTGGGTGAGACGTGACCCGGCGCCTCAAGACTCCAATGCCGACACCACCAAGCCGAACTGCGAATTTTTGATTGGAGAAGGTAAAGAGGCTGTTCGGGTAACTATACACACATTCCCCAGCAAAACGATTGAAAGGCGAATTCCCCCTTCGGCACAAATCGCCAGGTGGCAGAATCAATTCTCATCGCTTAACACCTCCCAAACAGTAGTAGAGCCGGAAGCTCGCGGAGGCTTTTTTGGGCTGTTTTTTGAAGGGCATGGAAAAATGCAAAAAAAAGAGAGCTCAGAACAAAACACCACAACAGCTGTCCTTGGATGGGCCATGCAACTCGATTTTGAGCACTACGAAACATTGACTCACATGGCTGGCACTCCAAAAAAACAAGAGCTTTATGAGCAAATGCGCGCTGACTACACGATCAAAGCAACAGGCTCAGAGGGAGCTATTGCTAAACACAAAAAAGAAATCACAGCCTTTGCTAAAAGTTTTGAGCTAATTAACGAAGTTCCACAGAGATAGCTTTATGCGCCGAACACTTCACAGCCTCTTCCACTTTCTAGGCGGCATTTGGTTTGCTGTTATCCTTATTGCTGCAACCGCATGCCTTGTTATCGCTGGCACCTTTCTGGAGTCGTGGACCGACTCTCACAGATACGCGGCCCACTTTACTTACAACCACCCATTGTTTGGAGCTTTGCTTGGGGGCTTTTTCATCAACATTCTCTTTTCTTCTCTGAGAAGATGGCCCTTTAGATTAAAGCACATCCCCTTTTTGATTACCCATCTAGGACTGCTAATGATTTTGGGTGGCACCATGATCAAAAATGGCTTCGGCGTTCAGGGAAATATGGTGGTGATGGAAGGCAGTGGCAGTCAGCAAATTTTCATGCCCGGAACTTTTGTTGTCCACGTTGAAAAACGGGAAAACTCTCGCATCCTCAAAGAAGACCTTCCCCTACCAAAAACAGTGCTCGGAGAGTTTGTTTCTGATCTTTCTGACCAACGAAGCAAATGGGAAAGGCTCCTAGGAAAGAAAGCGGAGCTCCCTCCATTTCCAGAGCTTTCTTTAGAACTTCTTTCCTACACTCCCCATTCACAAGAGAAGACGCTTTACTGGATCAAGGGAAGTCAGGCTTACATCGAAGGGCTCCCCCCTCTGCCTGTCCATGAAGCGGGAAGCCATCAGATTACAAAGCTCCCTATCAGCTATCACGGAGCCATCCCTGTTGCTAGCGGCGCAAAAAGCTGGGCGTCAGAAGGGATTATTTACGCCCTTCGCTGCGACAACATTCGCTCTATAGCAGAGCTAGCCTATTTCGGGGAGCTCACCCTTTCACTTGTTAATCCTTCTAATGGCAAAGAGGCTATTCGACTTCCTCTAGCAGAGATCCTCCGCGGCCCTGTCACCTTCTATGATGGCGATCTTAAAGGAACAGCGCGCGGAACGCTCCATTTTGACTACGACGATTCCGTGGGAATCAAAGCAGCCTCTCTTACAGTTTTGCTTTGGGAAGATGATCCTCAGAAAAAAGAAGAGATCTCCCTTCCACTTATGGGTCCTGCTAGCGGCATGAACAAACGAAACCGCTTTCTTCACCGCGGCACTGGTCCTCTTATCGTCAATCTCCACCGCCTTCCAACGCTTCTCTTTGCAGAAGACACCCACGGAGACACCACCCTTTTAACTTTTGGCCCTTCTGGAGAAATACATTCTCAAGTTTTTCATTCTTCTGCAACCTACCCCCTAATCGTCTTTGATAAAGGATACGGCGGCTATGCCATACCCGCAGCAATCCCCGGAGTAGACCTCCCCCGTGGACATGAGAACCTCCATTTCGCAGCCCTTCATCATCTCTTTAAACAGATGGGCAAAGAAATCACAGATAACACACCCCTTGCTCCCTCCTTAGAACTCCTAAGACAGGCATGCCGAAAAACTAATGAAGACTTCTTAAACATGTGGTATCTTCTGCTTCACGAGTGGGAGATGAGTGGTAGTTGGCTTTATCCTCGTGAACGTCCCCTGCCGCCTAAGCTTATAAAGCTTTTAGATGCTGTCGACATCGAGGCACTGCCCTACCTAAGCGGCTGCCTTTGGACGAGCATGCTTAGCGAGGAGTGGGAAAGCCAGCTAAACCAAAGCAATGATCTTGTCTCTTATTTAAATGCGCAAGGGTGGCCCTCTTCAACAGTTTTAAAAGCGCCCACAGAAGAAATCCCCAAGCTCTTTACGTTTTTAACTCAGCAACTTTTTGCAATCAGCGATCAGCTTGAGCCTCCCTCACAGATAGCCGCCTTCTCCGCTTCAGAAAAAGCACATCTTCTTTCTGCTGGAATACGCGCGCAAGGCTTTTATCTCACGCCGCTGCTTCATAGCGACGCGGCTATTGCCTCTTTAGAAAAAGAGTTCAGCTCCTCATCATACGAGCTCGTAGCCCCTGTGACACACCAGCACACGCCTGCACCTCCACGTTCTAAGCTTGAAGACAATCGCCCTCAAATCACACTAAAAGTAGCGCATGGCGCCGCTTCTGAAATAATCTCTATGACATACGACCCTTACGCCGCAAACCTTAAGCAGCCCATTTTAAATGGAAGCTATCTCATCCGCTTTCAGCCGGCCTCTCAAACGATCCCCTACCGCATTCGCCTGCGTAGCTCAAGACAGGTTAGCTACCCTCTTTCCAACCAACCCTATAGCTACGAAAGTGAGCTGCTGATCACAAGAGCGCGCATGCGTCCTGTTGAAACGCTCATCAGCATGAATAACGTCTACGAGACGTGGGATGGCTACAGATTTTATATGGCAAGCCTCTATCCAAACTCAGAAACAAGAGCCAAGAAAGCTCAAATCGTTGTTAATCAAGATCCTGCAAAATATTGGCTGACCTACCCAGGCGCTGGAATTCTCACGCTTGGAATCCTTCTCCTCTTCTGGATGGCGCTCTACAGAAAACAACAAGCCCGGTAACTAGAAATGACATTATCTCACAGCTCGAATGACCAAGACAGGTCTTGGTCTAACAAAGCTAGGACAAGTCCCAGCACTCCAAAGAACTCGTTTCACTCATTCCTACTGCTAATAGTCCTCTTATTAGGCCTCTTTGTTCCGGCTGCTTCATTTGCGGGAGAAAATTTTAATGGGGATCTTTTTGATGTGGGGACAAGCCCGGTTCTTTACAAAGGCAGGTTCCGTTCCATGGAGGCCAGCTCAAGCATCTGGCTGATGGATCTTTATCATGCACCACTCCTTAAACACGAACATCTCAAAAACTTTCATCTTCAAAGCACCTCGCCGCAAGAGCTTCTTTGGATGATCCACTTCAAAGGGCATGAGCCTTGGGATAGCACCCCTCTTTTTTATGTTGAAGACGCCTCGATCAAAGATCTTTTAGAGCTAGACACAAACCAAGAAAGGTTCAGCTACAAACAACTCCAAGAAGCAATTTACGAAAACAAAACTTCAAACCTCAACATCATCAAGCGCCTTGTAACGGCTCACTTCCTTCAAGCCTACTACGACCCAAACATCCGCTCAGCCCCTTCTAGACAAGAGCTCACAACGCTCACGCCAGGACTTTGGGTTGCTTTGCAAAACAACACACTCGTTGTTATTAGCGCTCCAAGCTCTGCCCTATGGCAGTTTTTAACCCGCGGACTCATCCTCCACTCTGACACTACAACTTTTTCAGAAAGACTGGCGCGTAAGGAAAAAAAGGTCTCACAGTCAATTATGGCCCTGCTCTCACAGCTCCAACAGTACCCACAGACAGGACGCGACCTTTTCAGGATGATTCCTGGAAAAGCTAAAACGGGAGAGTGGATTGAGCTTCAAGAGCTTGCTTCACCCCTCAACATAACCGCCTACAGTGATGCGCACTTTCAAACGATTCGCGCAGCTTACTTAGCGCTCAAAGAAGAAGTTGAGGCGCTACCGAGTGAGCTTAGATGGTCACCACATGACGATTCCAGAGTTCATGATCTAAGCGCTGCGCTGTCAAAAGAACTAAACGAGGCCTACTCAACCCTTGCCGGCCTTCCTTACAAAGAAGCCGCTGGAAAGAGCCTCAGCTACCCATCACACATGCAACTCTCAGCAGAACATTTCTACTATCGCACGCCCCTGACACCCTTTGCTTTAGCGCTCTACAGCTTGGCCTCTCTCTGCCTCTTCTTTGCTCTCTTCAAAAAAAGCCCCACTCTCATGCGCTCTGGGCTAATTTGCTTAAGCCTAGCCTTTGCCCTCCACACCCTCCTGCTTGTCATACGCTGTTACGTGCTCCAAAGACCTCCAGTGTCGACTATGTACGAAAGTGTTCTCTACGTCCCTTGGTTTGGTGTTCTTGTCGCCATAGCGCTCCGCGTGCTTTTCCGAAACCGCCTCCTCCTTCTAGCTGCCGCGTTAACCTCTACTATCCTTTTTGCTATCCTCTGCCTTACAAATCTCAACGCCAGTATGGATAACGTTCAAGCGGTCCTTGACTCTCAATATTGGCTAATCATCCACGTTCTAATGATTGTTGGGAGCTACGCCATATTCCTTCTTGGAGGGATCTTAGGTCATCTCTACCTTGGCCTCCTGATTGTCAAAAAAAAAGAATCAATTGCTATGGGCCTGATTTCCAAGGCGATCCTCCAGACAATGTACTTTGGCACGGCCCTTATCGTCCCCGGGACAATTCTTGGCGGAATTTGGGCTGCCGAAAGCTGGGGAAGATTTTGGGATTGGGACCCCAAAGAGGCTTGGGCCTTTATCTCGGTCTCCGTTTACCTTATCTGGATCCACCTCTTTACCTTCAATAAAATCGGCACCTTTGGCCTTGCTATTGGGTCTATCATCGGCACCTTAGCCATTAGCTTCACCTGGTATGGGGTAAACTACACTCTGGGCACCGGCTTACATAACTATGGATTCTCAAATGGCGGCGAACTATACTATTACCTTTTTCTTCTGGCAGAGGTCTCTTTCCTCTCCTTGTGCATTATAAAGCAGCGTCTTGTTGCCTTGCAAAAAACCAAACACTCAGGTAAATAACCAGTTACATTGAAAAACAGCCCTAATTTAAGGACACGATGAAGCAAGATAAACTACGAAAGTTGGAATCAGAGTTTACAGACCTTGAAAGTTTTAAGTCGTGTGGCCTTGTCAATAAACGGGATCTAGAAAAACACGAAGAGGAGATTGGCCTCAAAAAGACAGAGATCGAGACAGAAAAAAGGCGGCTAGCGCTTATCAAAGAAAGCGGCGAAGCACCCGAATACGAAACTCCACGGAAACCCACTCCACAAGCGGTCTACGCAGAAACACCCACCATGTCAGACCTGGAAACTACCAACGATAGCGCTTGTCTAACCGAAAACAGCTTTGAAACCGAAGCAGAAACAGCCGATGTCACCGAAGCTGAAACTACAATAGTTAACGAAAGCGCCGTCGAAGGAGACGAAGAAGAAAACAAAGAAGAAGACAAAGATGAGGAAGGCGACAAATGGCAAAGAGTGCATGCCTACGAGTACTACGATGAGGATGCATAAAGAGCAGGCTTCTATAGTCGCTTAAATCTCAATAGTTGACATTGAAGTTGTCCACCCCATCTATACTCCTCTTAGCTGAAAATGGGACTTTGGCGCCGTCCATAGTCCCATTTTCGGCTAAGAGGAGTATATTCCGTCCATTTCGTCCATAAGCAAGGCCGTTCTAGGCTCGTGTTTGTCCCTATCCACCACCCCAACCTACTGTAAACTGTGTCCTCTAACGCTAACGAGATCAGCCTCTACTTCCACATCCCCTTCTGCTCTCGCAAATGTGACTACTGCCACTTCTTTGTCCTTCCAGACAAAGACCCACTCAAAAAGCAGCTCCTTGAAGGACTAGAGAAAGAATGGGCGATGAGACTTCCCATCCTCGCAGGAAAGAAGCTTGTCTCGGTATATTTTGGAGGAGGCACCCCAACCCTCTGGGGCCCAGATCCTATTGCGACTGTAATGAGATGGATTAGAAACTCGCCGCTCATCCTAGATAGCAACATGGAAGTGACCATCGAAGCTAACCCCGACAAACTAACGGCTGAACTTGCCGCTCGCTACGCAGACTGCGGCATCAATCGGATGAGCATCGGCGTCCAAAGCTTAGACGATCGCCACCTCCTCACCCTCAGCCGTGAGCACAATGCAGCTGCCGCCGTCGCCGCTGTAAACAATGCCTACAGCGCTGGCATTAGCAACATCTCTATCGACTTAATGTACGACCTTCCCGGGCAAAGTCTCCAAAGCTGGAACCGTACCCTTCAGCAGGCAGTAAAGCTTCCCATCACCCACCTTTCTCTTTACAACCTCACAATTGAGCCTCACACTGTTTTCTTCAAGAAACAGAACGAGCTAAAAAAAACAATTCCGAATGAAGATACAAGTCTAGAGATGTATGAAGGGGCTATTTCAGCGTTTGCAGAGCACGGTCTTAAGCAATACGAAATTTCCGCCTTTGCACGTGATGATAAAATATCACGTCACAATTGTGGCTACTGGCTGGCGCGCCCTTTCTTGGGCTTTGGCCCGTCAGCCTTCAGTTATTGGGAAGGCTCCCGCTTTAGTAATGTCTCTCACCTCGGCAACTACTGTAAAGCGCTAGAAGCTGGCAAGTTGCCTGTTGATTTTGAAGAGACCCTTTCTGATGAAAGGCACCGCCGAGAGCTTCTCGTCGTCCAGATCCGCCTTGTCTCAGGCGTCAACCTCACAACCTTCCAGGCCCTCCATGGCCCCCTGGACCAAGAAACGCTGACCACCATTGAGCGCCTCGGCTCCATTGACCTGCTTGCTTCTGCTCCAGACAGCTCGATCTCGCTTACTAGGCGTGGTATTCTTCTCTACAACAGCGTCGCCGCCGAACTTGTCTAACCAACTTGGTCTAGCTGACTTTGTCTTTAATGTGTAACCAGACCGGGACGGTCTGGTTACCTTCATGTGAAGCACAAACATTTATTTAGGATATTTTTTCCTTAATATAGGTTTAGCTTAAGTGGTTAATGCCCAGGTTTGGGTGGCGATTTTTTCGATGAAGGTTGTGTCGTGAGAGACGGCCAAGACGGCCCCCTCGAAAGAAAGTAGCGCCTTTTCAAACGCTTCTATGGTTAATAGATCAAGATGATTTGTTGGTTCGTCAAGAAGAAGAACGTTGGGCTTTTCTAGAATCAACGAAAGAAGCATTAACCGCTTTCTTTGTCCCACGCTCAATAGCGAGAATGGGCGATTAAGAAGATCGAGCCCCCCTTCAACACTTCCTAAAGCTGCCATGTGCAGCTCACGGCGCAAAGCTTCTTCTGACAGACCAAAACGCCCTGCAAAGTAATCCAAAGGAGTCTCGTTCATTGGAATAAGCGATACTTCTTGATCTAAATAAGCAATTTTTGCTGTTGGAGCCCGCTTAATGGCACCAGAATCCACGGGCAAGAGGCTCATAGCGCACTGAAGCAGCGTTGTCTTTCCAGAACCGTTTGGCCCAGTAAGGATCACACGGTCACCTTTACAAAGGGTTTTAGTGAAGCCTGAAAAAAGAGTCTTTCCACCAAGCGCTTTAGTGACCTCGTCAAATTCAAGCGCCACGGTAGAGGCTAAAGTTGTGTAGGGGAACATCAAACCTTTAATCGTTTTAGGCTTGGGGTGTGCAAGAGGGCGCGCCTCAATTTGCTCTAAGCGAGACTTTAGATCATCCAAAGAGCGTTGCTGCGATTTTTGATGTTTCTCTCCCTTATGATCGTAAGCCATGAGGTTGCGATCTTTTGGAGGAGCGCCTTTTCCCTTAGAAAAAGTGGCCGCCTTGATTTTCTGTTTAAGATCCTGGAGCTCTTCTTCTTGATCCTCATAAGCCTTTAGCTTCTTTTCTAGAAGACGCTCTTGCTCTTTGAGATAAAAGTCGTAGTTCCCGCTATAAGAAATCAACTTGCCATGCTTAATCTCAACTAACTGATTACAAACCTTGTTTAAAAACTGCCGGTCGTGCGAGATGAGTACTGTAGCTCCTTTTCTTTGGCGCAGCGCCCCTTGAAGCCAGGTAAGCATCTCTTGATCTAAATGATTTGTAGGCTCGTCTAACAAAAGAAGGTCGGGATCCCCAATAAGAGCCTTAGCCAGGGCCATTCGGAGCCTCTGGCCACTACTAAGGCTTGCCATTGGAACTTCTAGCAATGCGTTGTCAAGCTTCAGGCCTTTAAGAACTTTTTCTATGGGAACGCGCTTATAACCACCCCGCTTTTCATACTCTTCATGCAGGGAAGCCCATTTAGCAATAAGATTGGGGTCGGCAAGACATGCCTCCATTCGCCTTTCAAGCTCTGAAAGAGGCCCTTCTTCGATGTATTGCCGAGCGGTGAGCTCGGGTTCTGTTATAGCCACTTCCTGGGGTAAGAACCCTACTGTAATGCCGCCAGCTCTATCGATACGTCCACCGTCTGGCGGAATGAGACCCATTAGCAGCCGAAAGAGCGTTGTCTTGCCTGAGCCGTTTTCTCCGATAAGAGCGAGGCGCTCCCCTTCGGTGATGAACAGAGAAAGCTCTTTAAAAAGAGTAGTGGGGCCAAAAGCCTTGGAAAGATGGGCTGCATTGATAAGAAGTCGCGACATAAATTGAGAAGGCCTTGTTGCATAATTGTAATTGCAGCCTTACAGGCTGCATGGGATATATTCGCTTATACCCAGGGCGTTGCCCTTACGCTGTTTGCAGTTGCAGCCTTACAGGCTGCAAAAGCGTTGAAAACAGAAAGGAATAATTATAGTCGACTATAACAAAGTCTTCTTTCCTTTACCCACTTGTTGCTAAAAGAAAAATTGACGGCTTCTTGAGAAGGTCAGGAAGAGGTGTGTTTTTCCAGCGTGCAACTGTCTGAGAAATCACCCCTTGAGTTGGCAAAGTAAGGTCCCAAGCAACACAGAGAAGCGTTTTTGGCTCTAAACACTCTATAGAGGTCTGAAGGGCGTGCATATTGCGGTAGGGCGCTTCAATAAAGATTTGGGTAGAGCTCTCTTTTTTCGAGCGCTGCTCAAGCTGCAAAAGCTCCCGCTTTCTTCCTTCAGGCGTCTTATCCAAATATCCACAAAAAGAAAAGTTCTGCCCCGAAAAACCTGAAAGCATCAGCGAAAGCATAATTGATGAAGGGCCGGTATAAGCCTCTATCTCAACTCCTAAGTGACGCGCTCTCGCAACAAGCATCGATCCTGGATCTGCAATGCAAGGAAGCCCTGCATCGACAACAAGCCCCCAACACTCTCCTTTCAAGACAGGCTCTAATAGAAAGTCCATATCTTCACGGGGAGTACGCCCGTTAAGCTCGGCCATAGGGGTGTCCTGAGGCCGTTTTTTTGTTTGAAATCTCGAAAGAAACGAACGCCCTTCGGGGAAGCTTTCTGCAATTAATCCATCCAGTGTCGCAACAGCCGCATCAACGCTTACTGGCAAAAAGGGGCTATGGTCACGCTGCCCTCCGAGCACATTGGGAAGAAGAAGTAGTTTGCCTTTAGCGCGTGTCATATAAAGAGGCTCGTTTTTAAGTGTCGTGTTTTTTTATAGTTGTAAGCTTTACAATCAAGAGATCTACCAACACATTGACATCGATTGTACTATTTTTAGCTAATGTTTCGGTGGCATGAATGGCGATCATTGCCTGTTTAAAACGGTTCATGCCATATGCTTGAGCCTGGTTTATGTGCTGCTCTAAAATCCGCCCCCTCATGTAAGGGAACAGTGCCGTCACTTCAGCAGAAGGGCCCCCTCTACTCACAATAGAGCAGACCTGGTAGCCCGTCTGAAATTGCCCTCTGATCTGTTTGAGAAGCCCATGTATGCTCGACTCTTCGAGCATTTGGTGGGCAATTCGTATCGCATCTGCGGGCCTGCTAGCAAGCAACATCTCTGCTAGGCGCCAAATAGTCTCATGCGCCTCTGGAGTGCAAACAGCCTGCAAATCTTCGTCAGAAATTGTTATCCTGGCATCTATATAGCAAAGAAGCTTGTCTAGCTCTTGCTTCAAACGCCCCATTTCTATTCCGGCTGCCGAGACAATAAAACGGGCCCGCTCTTGAGAGAGGTTCTTCCCCTCTTTTTGCATATACCCCATGGCCCACTGTTGAAGGCGCTTTTCCTTTTCCCATATCTTTTCTTCTGGCAGGACAAGCACCTCGCCACGCGTAGTGACTTCGGTTAAAAAAGATGGTGCGGGAGACGTTCCAAAAGAAAGGACCAGGGCTACCGCTGGATTTGGATGATTTAAGTAGGCGGCAAGCGCTTTAAGGATGGCAGAAGGGAGCTTCTCGGCCTCAGTAACAACAATAATAACCAGCTTTTCGAAGAGAGCCAATGCGTCAAGCTCTTGGAAAAGAGCTGATTGCGACAGCCCATCTCCTTGCAAAGATTGTATTGGAGCGGGCTCTTTAATTTGTCTTCTTACTGCGCGAACAATCGTTTCTACAGCAGATTTGCGCTCGAAGTCATCCTTGGCCACAATAACATATATTGGAGGAAGCTTTGAACCGCTTTTTTCGAGGTGGTGCTCAAAGGCATGTAAACTTTTAAATGTCATAGGCTAATAAACAACCTAATTAGCAGGATAAGAAAAAACCAGAAACACCAGGACAATCTTAAGCGGCAGCCCTCACATGAAGGCTGCCGCTTAAGATTGTCCTGGTTACCCTGTTGTTTTTGGAGCTTAGCCTCTGACGCCTTTTTTGACAGGGCGCTTGCGCATGCGAATGAAGTTTGGTGTCACTTCAATCAGCTCGTCGTCAGCAATGTAGTCCATCGCCTGTTCGAGCGTGAATTTACGTGGAGGCTGAAGGTTGACGTTCTCATCTTTACCAGAAGCGCGAACGTTTGTGAGAGCTTTTTCTTTAGCTACGTTGATCTCAAGGTCGTTGTCACGGCTATTTTCACCGACAACCATCCCCACGTAAACTTGATCACTAGGCTGTACGAAAAGAATCCCTCTGCTCTGCAGGTTGTCACATGCAAAGCCGGTTGTTCTACCACTGCTACTTGAAACGAGAACGCCTTTAGTGCGGCCAGTGATTTCCCCTTTCCAAGGCTGGAACTCTTCAAAAACAGAGGTCAAGATACCATCACCGCGAGTCGTTGTCAAAAATCCGTTACGGTAGCCAATAAGCCCACGTGTCGGCATGCGGAATTCCATTGAAGTGATGTCATGCTCATTAGTTTGCAAAGAGATCAGTTCGGCTTTACGCTTAGAAAGCTGCTCAATGATTGTCCCATCGTACTCTTTTGGAACCTCAATAACCACGCGCTCGACTGGCTCTAGGACCTGGTTATCTACTTTTTTTAGAACCACCTCTGGCTTGCTAAGAGAAAGTTCAAACCCTTGACGGCGCATTGCCTCAACAAGAACAGCTAAGTGAAGCTCCCCTCTTCCAGAAACTTTTACAGCGTCATCGCTGATGTTTTCCATGTGTAGAGAGATGTTAGATCTTCTTTCGTATTCAAGACGAGCGCGAAGCTTGTTCATTGTTACTTCTTTACCATCTTGTCCAACAAACGGGCTCGTGTTAACCATGAAGTTAACCGAAACAGTAGGCTCATCCAAAAGAATAGGAGGTAGTGGAGCAATCTTTTCTGGGCTGCAAAGAGTGTCGCCGATTGTGACGTCTGGAAATCCTGAGATAATGATGATGTCGCCAGCGCCCGCTTCTTCCATATCAACGGTTTTTAGACCAAGGAAGCCCTCAATACGCTCAACACGCAAACGTGTTTCTTTGCCATTAGCATCGACCTGAACGAGCTGATCTTTCTTTTTAACAACGCCCTGACGAATCCTTCCACAGGCTTGACGGCCAACAAACTCGTTATATCTTAATGTTGACACTTGCATCTGGAAAGGGTTCTCTAGCTCACCTGTTGGAGCAGGAACAGCTTCAACAATGAGGTCCATAAGAGGGGTCATGTCTTTTCTTTCATCCTCAAGGCCTCGAATAGCAAAGCCACTGCGTCCTGAAGCGTAGCAATGAGCGAACTCTAGTTGCTTGTCATTAGCGCCGAGCTCAACGAACAGGTCCCAAGTGAGGTTTAGTGCGCGGTGGGAATCTGCGTGAGGGCGGTCGATTTTATTTAACACGACAATAGGGCAAAGGCCCATCTTTAATGCTTTTGAAAGCACAAAGCGGGTCTGTGGCATTGGCCCTTCTTGAGCGTCTACAAGCAGAAGCACCGAATCGACCATACCAAGTACGCGCTCCACTTCTCCAGAGAAGTCGGCGTGACCAGGGGTGTCGATAATGTTGATTCTATAATCTTTATAAGGAATCGAGGTTGGCTTAGCAAAAATCGTGATGCCACGCTCTTTTTCCTGGTCGTTGCTATCCATTGCACGCTCAGCCACCACTTCGTTATCACGGAAGATATGAGACTGCTTAAGAAGGGCGTCCAGCATGGTTGTTTTACCATGGTCAATGTGGGCAATGATGGCAATATTTCGAATTTTTGTTGGTGAAAGTGTCATATGATAAATAAGGTGGTAAGAACATAGTAAAAAGCAAATAGTTTACCAGAGGTTTACCTAGAAGTCAATGGCAAGCTAACACATATACTCCGCTTAGCTGAAAACGGGAATTTGGAAGGCGCCAAAGCCCCGTTTTCAACTAAGAGGAGTATATTTAAGGAGCTTCGCTTCGCTCACTCCCTAAACCCCACTGAGTTAAACGTTATCTGCCAGCTCTATTTTTTAAAGTAAGCGTCCCTGCGCTCTATTTATATACTCCGCTTAGCTGAAAACGGGAATTTGGGCATGGGCACGGGCCCGTGCCGGGTTTCCCAGCCACCATCTCTCTAAACGGGGAGCAGCAGCGAGAACTTTGTCCCCTTATCGCTTCGATTTTCTGCCTTTAGCTCACCTTGGTGCATCTCCGCTATTGTCTTGGCGATTGCCAGGCCAAGACCAAGGCCGGAAGAGGTTGTGCCAGGAATGCGATAAAACTTTTCGAAGACAACCCCGAGCATCTCCTGTGGAATCCCCTCTCCCTCATCCGAAACGGAGAGGACAAGAATGCGGTCGACAAGCTTAGCCTCGACTTCTATTAGTGACTCGCTGGGAGAGTACTCCGTAGCATTAAAAAGAAGATTATGGACAAGCAGCTCCATCAACGAATAATCAAAAAAGAAGTCGGGCAAGTTCTCCTGAATTCGTATCTTTATCGTGTGGTGGTTTGCCGATTTTTTTATGTTTTCACAGCAGCTTGTAATAAGACTTCGGATGCTATGCGATCCCTTATTAATAGGGATGATTCCCGAGCTCAACTTCGCCATAGCCGAAATATTTTTTAGAAAACGAAACAACCCTTCAGAAGAGCTTTCAATCCGAGAGACCGACCGTGTCTCCCCCTTGTTCTCTTTAAATATTTTTTGCTGCTTTATCTCGATAATAGCCTCTTTAATCGCTTTTAAAGGGGGCTGGAACTGGCTTGAAATGAGCCCAAGAACTGAATGGTAAATCCTCTCGATCTGATTGAGCTGTTCGAATTTACGCTGTTTTTCTTCAGCACAGCACCGCTCTAAATGATTGGCAAGCTGCTGAACCGCCGTATGAAGAAGGTTCAACTCTTCAATCGTAAAGTCTTTTCCAGTGTTTGAGCGGAAGACCAAAACACCCATCACTTCACTAAGCCCTTTTAGCGGGATATGCAGATTTTTTCCCATCGGAAGCGTCGTCGTTGACCACCCTGCCTCTTTTCCATTCTCGAACACCCACTTAGCCACCCCTTTTTCCTTCTCATCGTCTATTAAAGAAAGGCTACGGTCAAACTTCAAGTCGTCATCTATTTTTTTAACAATCACCTCACACTTCCCATCCAAAGCATCACCGAGTCGCTGCTTAAACGACTCCAAAATCTCTTTTGAAGAAGGCGAGGCCGCAATCCCACGAACGATCTCGTAAAGAGCCAGGGTCGACTTCTCTTGCTTAGCAAGCAGATCCTTCTGCCAGCCAAGGCGCCCTGTAAAAAGACCTACAAAGATCACAGTGACCGCATAAAGGCTAAGCAACCCAATGCTTTTCCCTGAAGTAATATCCAGACTCTCTTTTAGGGGGATAAATAAAAATCCCCAAGCAATGGCAGAAAGGAGCGATGCCAAAAAGACAGGCCCCCTCTTAAAAAATAGACCTAAAATTAAAACGCCCAAAAGAAAAACAAAGCCGGTAGCCAAATAGCCAATAAAAGGAGCTATAACGAAGTTGATCACAACCATCAAAAGGACGGAGAAAAACGAAAAAAGGTAGGTTAACGGCTTCTTGGGAAGCCAAGAGAAATCCCATGTAGGCTTATAGACCGAAGAAACCGGGGCTTGCCTAATCACATGGACATCCACCTCGGTGCACTCTTTTGCCAGGCGATCGAGGAGCTCTCTTTTTCGAAAGAAAAAATCAAGAAAACGTCTCTTGGGAGGCCTTCCAATAACAATCTGCGTGACCCTTTTCTGTCTGGCAATACGCTGAATCCCTTGAGCAAGATCTGAGTCTGCTGTTGTCACCACCTCTGCGCCAAGCTCACGCGCTAAAGCGAGGTTCTTTGCGAGCAACGCTTTTTCTGTTTCATCTAAGCTCTTCCCGTCATCTACATGGAGGGCTGTCCAGGGAGCGTCCATAGTAAATGCAATACGCCTTGTTGTCCGGATGAGCTTTTGGGAGTGTGGGCTGTGACTAACAGCCACTAGCAAACGCTCTCTAGTCTTCCAGACGTCCTTCCGCTCAACATCAGAGACCATCCCCCGCAGATCGTGATCAACCTTTTCTGCTGCATAGCGAAGGACCAGCTCTCTTAGGGCTGTCAGGCGATCTTCCTGAAAAAAATTGCGGGCGGCAATGATTGACTGCTCGCCGAGATAGACCTTCCCATCTTTCAACCTCCCCAGAAGCTCGTCTGGAGTGATGTCAACAAGCTCGATAAAGGCGGCTGTCTCAAGGATCAAGTCAGGAACGGTCTCTCTGATGGAAATACCGGTGACGCTTTCTACCACATCTTTTAGACTTTCGATATGCTGCACGTTGAGCGTTGTAAAAACATCGATCCCTTGATCTAAGATCTCGGCCACATCTTGCCACCGTTTAGGATGTCTGGAGCCTGGAACGTTGCTGTGTGCGAGTTCATCGACAATAACTAATTGAGGCTTGCGCTTGAGAATCTCGTCTAAATCTAGCTCTTTGAACAGCGTATTTTTGTATTGTACTTTTTTTTCAGGAATGACTGTTAGCCCCTCTAAGAGCTTAGCTGTTTCGATCCTGCCGTGGGTCTCGACAGTACCAACAACAATGTCTAGCTTTTCACGCTTAAGCCGCTGGGCAGCATCGAGCATGGCAAAGGTCTTGCCCACCCCTGCGGCCATGCCGAGGAAGACTTTTAGGCGCCCCTTGCGACTCTTGGTATCTTCGCGTTTGATTGCCTCGAGGAGCTCTTCGGGGTTCGGGCGAACTTCGGCTATTTCTTCTGACATATACTCCTCTTAGCTGAAAACGGGAATTTGGGCTAGCGCGAAAGCTCCCGCGGCTGAACGATCGTAAGCGCCTTAGTATTAGAAATACAAAGGGCACTTGCGATCGTTCAGCCCCGGGGCTTTGGCGCCGTCCAAGTTCCCATTTTCAGCTAAGAGGAGTATATACTCCTCTTAGCTCCTTAAAGAGGTGTCCAGTGCGATGTTGAGCTTCAAGACGTTAACGCACCCCCCCTCAACAAACACCAAGCCGCAAGCTTCTGTATGCGCATCTACCAGCTTCTGCATGGCCTCCCAGCCTGAAGGCTCGAGCCCCCTTGCTTGCATGACCCTATCAATCTGGAAATAGGCCGTCTTAACACTAATATGAGGGTCAAGTCCGCTGCCAGAGGCGTACACCAGCTCATCAGGAACTAGCAACAAACTTTCAGTCCCATGAGCTTCTGCCACCTTCTCCCTTCTGCCTTGCACAAGCTTTTTCAACACCTCACTTGTAGGGCCTAAATTACTCCCTCCTGACGAAAGGCCGTTGTAATCCACAGCAGAAGGGCGCGGCCAAAAGTAACGCTCGCTTTCAAATTTTTGAGCGATTAGCTCCGAGCCCACTACTTTCCCTTCTAAATAGACCAAACTCCCCTCTCGCTTATCTTGTGCAGAAAAATGGGCAATCGTTGTGATAAGAAGCGGGTAGATAACTCCTGTTAAAAGGGTTAGCCAAAGAAACAATCTAAGTGCTCTGGAAAAACTCTTCATGCTCACGCCACTCCTAAAAATGTAACAACCATATCTATGAGCTTAATCCCGATAAAAGGGGCGATGATCCCGCCTAAACCGTAGACAAAGATATTGTTTCGCAGCAGAACATCGGCAGTTTGTGCGCGGTAGGTAACGCCTCTCAGAGCAAGGGGTATCAGAGCGATAATAATCAGCGCGTTAAAGATCACGGCGCTTAAAATTGCACTCCTTGGTGACTGGAGCCCCATGACGTTCATTATCGCAAGAGGCCCGGGCGTGCCCGCTTTGCTTGTATAAAGCTCTGCAAAGATCGCAGGGATAATGGCAAAGTACTTTGCCACATCATTGGCGATGCTAAAGGTTGTAAGCGAGCCTCTTGTCATAAGCAGCTGCTTGCCAATCTCTACAATGTCTATGAGTTTTGTCGGGTTGCTATCGAGGTCGACCATATTACCCGCCTCGCGCGAGGCTTGCGTGCCTGTATTCATGGCAACGCCTACATCTGACTGAGCCAGCGCAGGGGCGTCGTTTGTTCCGTCCCCCGTCATTGCTACGAGCCGCCCCCCCTTCTGCTCACTCTTGATAATAGAGAGCTTCATCTCGGGGGTGGCCTCTGCGATATAGTCATCAACGCCCGCCTCTGCGGCAATAGCTGCTGCTGTGAGCGGATTATCTCCTGTGACCATCACAGTGCGAATCCCCATCTTGCGCATCTGCTCGAAGCGCTCTTTAAGCCCCCCTTTAATCACATCTTTAAGCTGAACGATTCCCATGATTTTGTGGTTATCGCTCACTAAAAGAGGGGTCCCCCCTTTATTAGCAATCGCCTGGACAGCACCATCAAGCTCCTTCGCATAAATGCCGCCAAGCTTTTCTATGTGAGCTCTTATCGCAGATGGGGCCCCTTTCCGAATCATCCGAGGGGCGGCGCCAACGCTCTCTGTCAGGTCAATGCCACTCATTTTTGTCGTTGCCGAAAAGGGGATAAACTTTGAGTTTACAAGCACTAAATCTTCGGCCCGAAGGCTAAATTTTGTTTTTGCCAAAACTACAACAGAGCGTCCCTCTGGGGTCTCGTCAGAAAGCGAGGCCATTTGAGCCACTTTTGCAAGTTCCTGCTCGGCAATTCCTGAAACTGGCAAGAACGCTGTAGCCATACGATTTCCCATCGTAATGGTACCCGTCTTGTCTAGCAGAAGGATGTCGATGTCTCCTGCAGCTTCTACTGATCTACCACTCTTAGCTACCACGTTACATCTAAGAAGCCTGTCCATTCCCGCAATCCCGACAGCGCTAAGCAGGGCGCTAATCGTTGTAGGGATCAAACAGACAAGAAGAGCGACAAGAATAGGAACTGTTAGCACTGACGAGAGGTCTTGCTTGGCAGCTACTTCGCTGTACTCAGCAAAAAATCTAAGCGAGACAACCGTCAGCAAAAATATGATCGTCAAGCTTGACAAGACCATGTTTAGAGCAACTTCATTCGGAGTCTTTTGTCTTTTAGCCCCCTCGATAAGGTGGATCATCTTGTCTAAGAAGCTGTTGCCAACCTCTGCTGTAACCCTAATGACCAACCTATCGCTAACAACTTTTGTGCCTCCGGTAACAGCGCTTCGATCGCCGCCACTTTCTCTGATCACAGGAGCTGACTCCCCTGTAATTGCCGACTCATCGACCGTTGCAATCCCTTCAATGACTTCGCCGTCAGCTGGAATGCTATCCCCCACCTCACAAATGACGACGTCTCCTTTTTTAAGCTCTGAGGCCGAGATCTTAATTTCGACTCCATGCTTAAGCTGCCGTGCGTTGGTTTGCACTTGCGTCTTTCTTAGCGAAGCTGCCTGCGCCTTTCCTCTGCTTTCAGCAATTGCTTCTGCAAAGTTTGCAAAGAGAACGGTGAGCCAAAGCCAAGCGGTAATTTGGATGTTAAAAAGTGAGAGGCTCCCCTTATAAACTTCAACAACCAAGCAAAGCGTTGTTAATATGGCACCTAAGTAGGTTACAAACATCGCAGGGTTGCCCCAGAGCGCCTGCGGAGTTAGCATCTTAAATGCATCCCCTATAGCTCCCACAACCATACTAACGCTAAGCATGCGCTCTTGTTTCTTCATCTACCCAACTCCTAAAAAACGATTCAACGCTCTAAAAGACGCGGCCTTCTAGCATGAGCAGATGCTCTATGAGCGGTCCCAAACACAAAGCCGGGAAGAACGTCAACGCCCCAACGATCAAGATATTCCCCACAAGCAACACAACAAACAAAAACGTGTCGGTGGAAAACGTTCCGACACTTGGAGCTGAGCGCTTCTTTGCGGCTAAATTCCCAGCAAGCGCAAGGCTTGGGATTAATATGGCAAACCTTCCGACTAACATCACAACACCAAGAACGCCGTTGTAAAAGCCTGTGTTAGCATTGAGCCCAGCAAAGGAGCTGCCGTTGTTTTCTGCTGCTGAAGTAAAGGCGTAAAGTATCTCTGTAAAGCCATGCGGCCCTTGATTGCCTAAACTCGTCAAAGCAGATGGCAAGACACTAGCTGCGGCAGTGCCGAGCAAAATCAGCCCGCTTGACATAAGGATGGCGATCATCACCCACTTGACCTCTTGCTTCTCTATCTTTTTCCCCATATATTCTGGTGTCCTGCCCACCATTAATCCTGACAGAAACACAGTGAAAAGCACATAGACGAGCATGCCGCAAAGACCAACTCCAATACCGCCAAAGACGATCTCTCCAAGCATCATGTTAAAAAGAGCAACGCCACCAGCTAGAGGCGAAAGACTCGAATGCATCACATTAACAGAGCCGTTAGCCGAAGCTGTTGTAGAGGTTGCCCATAGTAAACTATTAGCGACCCCTAGGCGCACTTCCTTTCCTTCAAGAATAGTTGTTGTCACCCCAATGCTTGGATTGGCTAAGTGTTCCGAATAGAACGAGAGAGCCAAACCGCCACTCCAAAGAAAAAGCATCACAAAGAAAAGAGCCCATGCATGCCGTTTAGAGTCGATCATTATCCCATACGTATAAACCAAAGCAGCAGGGATCCAAATGAGAGCAAACATCTCGAAAAAGTTTGTGAGTAGCGTTGGGTTTTCAAAAGGATGAGTGCTGTTGGCATTGAAGAAACCACCCCCATTGCTCCCTAGCTGCTTGATTGCAATTTGCGAGGCTGCCGGGCCAAGAGGAATCGTTTGCTTGACTCCTTCAAGGGTTAAAGCGTCCACATAAGGAGCAAATGTCTGTACAACACCTTGACTGACCAGGACAACTGCCCAAACAATAGAGAGTGGAATTAGAACATAGACAACACATCTCACAACATCGGTCCAGAAGTTTCCGATTGTCTCAACGCTTTTTCGGCTGATACCCCTCATAAGAGCAAGCAGCACAGCACAGCCCGTTGCGGCGCTTAAGAAGTTTTGGACTGTTAACCCGAGCATTTGCGTTGCATAGCTCATCGTCGTTTCTGGGGTGTAGGCCTGCCAATTTGTGTTCGTCATAAAGCTTGCTGCAGTATTAAAAGCCAGGAGCCAAGGGACAGCCGTAAGATGCTCTGGATTAAGAGGAAGAAAGTACTGAAAACGCTCAAGGAGAAAAATAGCAACAAAGCCAAGAAGGTTAAAAAGAACCATTCCTTTGGCATATTGCACCCATGTCATCTCCTCTGCGGGGTTAACGCCCCCCACCTTGTAGGTGAGTCTTTCTAGCCAGCCAAAAACTGGATGGAGAAAGGTGCGTTTTCCTTCGAAGACATTTGCCATAAAGATCCCCAAAGGAGGAGTTAGGCAAAGGAGCAGGAGGGCAAAAATTGCGATCTGGCTCCAATTCGCGAGGGAAAAATACCCCCCTACTTTGGCGAGATCTTCGATAGTACCATGGACAATTACCTGACCAATCATTAACTGACTCCCTAAAATGAGCTGAAAGGCCAGACTATTCATTAGGTCAAGTGGTGTCAACAGGAATCAAATCTTTGTTTGGCATGATCTTCGCATAAGCTAAAGCCTCGCGACTCTTCTAACCACTACGGAGGCTTCGATGTCTGCAAGCGAAAAAAAAGCAAAAGAAACGTCCCTTTCAAAGCCTTGGGAAAAAGTCCAAACTCTTACAGGACAAAAACGCGAGCAAGAGCGTAAAATTGCTGGGTGCGCTAACCTAAGCAAAAAAGAAAAAAAGTAGAAAGCAGTCTAATAACCCAGATCGAGCAATTCGCGTTGAGACTGCGCTGTCAATAGGTTGGAGCAGGTCCAAGATCTAGGCGATAGATTTTTTCATTCCTTGCTCGAGGAATTCGATGAGGAGGCGGACGCCCACTCCTGTCGCATTCTTAGGAAGGTAATGGCGAGCTTTTGTTAGGTAAGCAGTCCCTGCAATGTCGAGGTGTGCCCAGGGAGTCTTGCCGACAAATTCTTTAAGGAACATTCCTGCAAGGTTTGCTGATGCTGGACGGCCAGCGACGTTAATAAGGTCAGCAAAATCCGACTTTAGACGCTCCTGGTACTCATCATAAAGAGGCATACGCCATACGCGCTCATATGTTATTTCTCCTGCTTCTGAAAGAGCCAAAGAGAGCTCGTCGCTATTTGACATAAGCCCTGTTGCCTCTTCGCCTAAAGCAATAACAATAGAACCGGTAAGTGTTGCGAGGTTAATCATGCGAGTAGGTGCAAGCTTAGCATTTGCATAAGCAAGTGCGTCTGCAAGGACTAGGCGCCCTTCTGCATCGGTATTTCCGATTTCAACTGTTTTGCCCAAATAGCTCGTGTAAACATCTCCAGGCTTGTAGCTGTCAGGGCCAATGCTATTTTCTGTTGTAGCAATCACCCCTGTGAGGTTTGTCTTTAGGCCGAGCGTCGCCGCTGCAAGCATCGTCCCTAGAACGGCCGCCGCGCCTCCCATATCACACTTCATCGTCTCCATGCCAACGCCTACCTTGAGGTTTAGCCCGCCGGTGTCGTAGGTAATTCCTTTGCCTACAATAACAGTGTTATTATTAGAATGCGGCTGCCCGCGGTACTGAAGGATAATAAGCGCAGGGTCACGTGAGGAGCCTCTATTAACAGCCAATAGAAGACCAAACCCTTCCTTTTCAAGCTGCTTCTTTCCCAAAACAGTTGTCTTTATTGAAGCGTGGCTCTTAGCAAGATCATTTGCCACTTTCACAAGATGTTGCGGTGTGACGTCATCGGCGTTGCCATTCACTAAGTCACGGGCAAGGAATGTCGCTTTGCAAATTGCCAGCGTTTTATTGGCAATCGCAAGAGACTGCTGTCCGGCACCTACCAAAGCTACGCTTTGAATGAGGACTGTGGGATCTTCTTTTTTAGAGAGCCCTTTCAGGCTGTCAAAAGCATAATTTGAGAGAAACAACCCCTCACATACGCTACGCACCAGAACGACCTCTAGAAGCGGTGCGATGGGGAGCAGTAGATTAACTTTCTTTATTTTTTTGGTATGGCACCACTTTACGAGCCCAGAGTAAGCTCTGCGAAGAGATTCTGCTGTGACTTTATCTTTTGGGCCAAGGCCTAATAGAGCGATGCGAGACTCGAGCTTGTCTCCGGTATAAACAACAGTAATCTCACCCTCTTTTCCTAAAAAGTCGTGAGCGCGAATAGGGCCTCGGATCGTTTCTTTTAGACTACGAAAAGAAGCAGCTTCTGCAGCCTCTTTTTCTCCCTGCCAAAAGGGAAGGACGACAACATCAGCGGCCTTTCGTTTTTCTAAGCTCGTTATCGATGAAAATTGCATTGTTGGACTCCTATTTGCATACCTTTGTGCTTAACAACGTTTAACCCAACGTCGATTAAGGAGCGAAGCTCTTTAAAGTGCTGGGACACGTCCTAGCTTTCATCAGACCTCGACTTGGCGAGGTCTGTGCGGAAGATTGCAATAAAGCTTTTTGAGTAAAAGCGCGTACGCCGCGACATGTCCCGACTAATAAAAGCTAGGACATGTCCCGACTAATAAAAGCTAGGACATGTCCCAGCACTCCAAAGAGCAACGCTACCGCTCGCTCCGAATGTGCTTAACTTCGGCTAATTAGAACGGAACTTCTTCTTCTTGAGTTTGGGCAACTTGAGCGAAGTCTGTATTTCCGCCTAAAGAATAGTCTCCCTCTCCACTTTTTTGAGCAGGCCCAGCAGAAGTACCGCCAGCAGCAGCTCCGTGCACTCCACCTTCGCCCTCTGGGCGGTCTGTGCGGCCAAATGGACTAAAGCGGATCATCTCTGCAGTAACGTTAAGACTTACTTGTTGCTCTCCATTCTTATCGACGTAAGTCTCAGCTTTGGTAAATTCTCCGATAACAATAGCCGCCTTTCCTTTCTTAAGGTAGGGGAGCAAGCGGTCGAAACGGTCGCCCCAAATTGTTACGCGCCACCACATTGCCTCATCTTTCCCGCCCCTGCGGACGCTTGTAGCGATTCTGAAGGTCACAACCTTCTGTCCGTTAGCTAGGAAGCGTTCTTCTGGATCTGAGCCAAGATGGCCGGCTAGTTGTATAATGTTCATAAATTCCCCTTTAAGAGTTCTGGATAGCTGCGTTAAATTATAGAGTTTGATAGGTTTTTGAAAAAGCGAAATAGGACCTCTCCTGGGAACTTTCCTTAAAAAAAACATAAAAGCGAGTAACTGCTATGCAAATTCTTGGAGAAATGGCTGACCTGTTTAAAAACTACCGCTTAACAACCGAAAGCTTACAAAAGACAATCTCACAACTTTCCTCTGGAAGTAGCTTTGCAAGCGCAGGTGACTCCCCTGTCGCTGCAGACCAAATCAACTTTCTAAACCTTGAGCGGGCAAGTGGTATTGCGCAGATGCACGCCTCTCAGTCGCGACTCTCCTGGCACCAGACAGCAATCTCTTATCTCTCAGAGATCCAGAGGATCCTCTTTTCGATGTCTGATCTTGCTGCTAAAGCTGAGAGCAACATGCTTACCCCAGCAAATAGAGTCGGTGTCGACAACAACTTCCAGCAGTTAAAGCAGCGAATCTCTTCTATTGTCGATGGTAATGGTGGCCAGATGCAGGCGGCAGGCTCTTTCAAAAGCATTCCACTCTTCTTGGGATACTCGCCCAATGTCGACATCAGCTCCCAGAAAACAGTGGGCAGCGCCACTGGCACTGAAGGAACAAACCTCTATACAGGCTATAATCAGCAGGGCTTTTCAACACTCCCTCTTATTAATGCAGCCCCGCCCAATCCCCCCGTAGCCCCGACAGTATCTGGGACAGCCTCTGCTGGAAGCTTATCTACGGTAATGCTCGCTACAGATGCCTCGGGAATCGACCAAGTCTACAGCAGCTTGCAGATAGCCATCACAGGAGGAGCAGGCTCCGGACAAATAGCAACGATTGCCTCCTACGAAGGCAAAACCGGCATCGCCACCTTTCAGGCACCTCTTGGAACAGCCCTAGACCACACCTCGCAATACACCATCACCTCAGCCACTCCAAACCAAGTGATTATCGCTGTCAGTTCCGTAACAAGCGCCCGCGTGGCAGAAAATATCTGGGGAGCCGAAAATGGACAGCCCACAGTGCAGCCTCAAGTCTTTCATCCGCTCACACAGGCCGAGATCACCTACCGAACAACAAACGCCATTCCGAATACAAACCTAGATGCTCATACTCCAGAAGAAAAGCTCGCCCGGCGGCAGCTAAATATTTTCGATCCGGAATTTAGCAGCCTTACCCTACCAGAAAACGCCACGCGGATGTTTCAGCAGGTGGCAAATGCTATCAACCAAATCTCTCAACTAGAGTCAAAAGAAGCGGCTCAAGCACAAAACCTCCAGTCGCAATACAGCTTGCTGCAACAGAAAACGACCACTAACGCAGACTCTATCAACGCAATTCAAGGCGTTGATTACGCAAAAGCACATATCTCGTTAAACAGCCTCAACACGGCACACTCTTTGATTCTACAGCTCGCCGTTCAAATGAGCGTTAATTTCGGCAAACTAAACACTCTCATTCAAAATAAAGGCTCTCTCAAATGAAAACCCCTAAATGGATGATCCCTTGCATCATAAGTGGTTTAAGCAGTCTTATAAGCCTGTCTACGGTTAGTGCCAACCAAATAGCGGGTCAAAAGCTTATCATCGAAAGCGTTGAGAGAATCACCAAGCAACAAGCAGCGCTTGCCGAAGAAATTGAAAAGCTCTCAAAACTTCTTGGCCTCCGTCCAGATGTGCGTCTAGACGTAAAAAATCTGGAGCTGCTTGCGCCGCTCCCTGAAATGACAGATCCTGCTAAAATAGCCCGAGAAGTGGGGATCAAAGCTTTTAAAGAGCTTCGGTACGACGAGTCAAAAGAGCTATTCCAAAAAGCCTGGGAAATTGACTCCGCAAGCTACGTCACAAATTTCGATCTTGCCATGGCCTACCAGGCTTTAGGCAATACGGCGCTTGCAAGGAAGATGTTTAAGGCAGCTTTAGATGCCAAGCCCGATTTTGTTGGAGCCGACAAAGTCAAAGCCTTCATTGAAAAAGAGGCTCCTACAGCTACAACAACCTCTCCGGCAGGAGCGCCTACAGCAGCTGCTGCGGCGCCAAAGCTAGAGCTTTCTGCAGAAGATGCTAAACTACGTACAGAGATCGTTAACCTTAAAAAAGAGGCTGACAGTTACTTAAAATCGAACTCTCTCTCACTACCCAAAAAGCTAACTTCTGTAACAGCGACACTTAATACTATTATTGACAAAGCAAGTGGCAAGCCCCCTCTTGAGCAAGAGTTCTTCTTGTCCGCTGCCGAAACCTACGCATCTTTTGAGATGTACGCTAAAGCAGTTGACGTTCTAAAGACGTACGAGAAAAGCATGAGCGGCAAAGAGATGCCTGAGGGGTATTACACGCAGCTTCTGGCAGCTGAAGCGCGGCTAAAAGAGCAAAATACAGCGCTTGAGCAGTATCAGGGCGCTACGATACCACCAGAGATCGAAAGACAAACAAAACGGAATATGGAAGAGCTTGCGATCTTCGCAAGTCAGATGGATGAGTTTGTCAAGACAACGAGCGGTGACGATCCAGACTTTTCTAAGCTCTGCCAAAGGCTTGGGGAATTTAAGTGGGGAAACCGCCCCAATCGCCATGTAATTGTTGTAAATTACTACCGAGACCTGCTTTACAGCTCTTTGCCTGGAACGCTTCCTATTGATCGGTATCAAGATGCCAGGGGGAAAAAGTTCTTGAAGGAGATCACACAGCTCGCGCCTAAAATGCGCCTCAAAGAGGTTAACTACGCGCCTATTGACATCACAATTAATAGTAGGATCGTTCCCTACATCATCCTCTACACCTACATCCCCAAGCACAAGGCGTTCATCATCATCCGCCTCCCCCGCGAAGACCTCAGCTAGAAGGCGCAGCTGAAATTTGGAGAATTGTCAGGCCCAAATGATTTCTCGACCCTTTAAACGTGCTGCTCCTGCGTTTTACATTGCGTGTCCCTCTGGGACACACAATGTAAAATGCAGGAGCAGCGTATTCAAAGGTCCAGTACACCCTTCGGGTGTACTGGCGAATCAACAGCGTCTCTTCCAAATAAAAAACATTTATAATCGACTATAATACACTCCTCTTAGCTGAAAATGGGAACTTGGACGGCTCCAAAGCCCCGTTTTCAGCTAAGAGGAGTATATACACAAAGCAAAAAAGGCAGAATGCTCTGTGGGGTGTCCCACAGAGCATTCTGCCTTTCTGCTTACTTTCGTTTGCTTTAGACTTTGCTGGTCTTAAGCGCGCGATACCCCCACAGGCATCATTACTTTGCTGACACTGTCAGCGCCTGGAAGTGTTGGAAGAGTATGCTGGCGACCTTCTTTAATATCTTCGCAAACTTTACGCCATTTTTCTACAGTTTCTACGTAAAGAGGCGCAAAGGCTTTAAGAGCTCTTCCATCAGCATGCTCCATGTCGAGTGTGCAGTGCAGTAAGATGAGCTCTTCTTTAAGAGCAAGACCAACGCCGCCGCCTGCCATCATTCCGCCGAGCATTGACCCTTCTAGGAGTGTCTCGAAAAGTTTTAACTTACGAGCAGGTGTTGTGGGTAGCCCATCCAAAAGAGGAGAGTACATGTAAAGACGATGGGAGTTAGGCTCGAAAGTTAGGTGCAGCGAAAATGCGTCGTCAATACCCAAAATACAAGTGTTGTTTTCGTCAAACGCCAAATCCTTCAATTTTAGCTCATCGCCAAATTCCTGGAGGTTGTGATTCGCATTCTTTCGTGATTGTGACATAAAAAGTTCTCCCTGCCGTTGTAAGTAAAATATCTGTTAGTCGTTAAAATGATGTCTTATAGCGCACGTATTAATATTTAACAAGTTCGGAAAAAACCAAGCGCTAACCAAGCGCTAATCAGGCTCTGCCCTCTTCTCAAGTGATCTGGAGAGTGAATTGTAGAGATCTCTCACTCTTTCATCCACTTTATAAAGAAAAATTTATATTTTCAAGTTTATTAGTAGATAACCTAGGTAACCAAGAGAAACAGGGGTGGTGTACAAAAATAGGGAGAGTCGTTAGGTTACCGGCAGGTAGCTACTTAAATGAGATAAAGATTCACACATGGCAAAGATTTCTAACACTCCAACATTTGTAACCAAACCTGGTTATCCAGAGCCCTACGGAACCTCTCTACGCGCAGGTGGTGTCAACTTCGTCCTCTTCACAAAAAACGGAACAAGCGTGACCCTTTGCCTATGGGCCCCAGACAACTCCGATAAGCTTTTCGAAATCCCGCTAGATCCTAAGAAAAACAAAACCGGCAACATCTGGCACATTCACGTAGAAGGAGTTGCAACAGGATGGCGCTACGGCTACCGGATCAATGGCCCCTACAATCCACAAACAGGAATGTTCTTTGATTCAACAGTGATCCTACTCGACCCCTACGCCAAAGCCATCGACAGCAGTCACGCGTGGGGAGAGCCCCATCTTCTGCAGGGAAAGAAAGACTCAACAGACACAACCTACAGAGCCCGGGGCATCCTTCTTGCCCAAGGGGAAGAAAAAGGCGATACAACAAGAAAACACAGCTTTGACTGGCAAGAAACAGCGCGCCCTGAAATCCGGATGGAAAACCTCGTCATCTACGAGATGCACGTCAGAGGACTCACAAAACACCCTTCCAGCAAAGTCACCCACCCAGGAACCTTCTTGGGGCTAATCGAAAAGATCCCCTACTTAAAAGATTTGGGCGTTAATGCAATTGAGCTGCTGCCCGTACACGAATTTAATGAATGCGAATTTTTGCGCTGCCATCCGGTGACAAAAAAAACGCTCTATAACTACTGGGGCTATTCGACAGTTAACTTCTTTGCTCCCATGAACCGCTACAGCACAGGCACTTCCCACACAAGCGCTATTGATGAATTCAAGATAATGGTGCGCGAGCTTCATAAAGCAGGGATTGAAGTGATCCTTGATGTTGTTTTTAACCACACAGCTGAAGGAAACGAAAACGGCCCCTCACTTTCTTTCCGCGGCCTTGAGAACGTCGTTTATTATATGCTAGCTCCAGATGGGCAGTACCTCAACTTCTCTGGGTGTGGTAACACGTTAAACTGCAACCACCCCGTCGTTCGCATGCTCATCCTCAACTGCCTGCGCTACTGGGTGACAGAAATGCATGTCGACGGCTTCCGCTTCGACCTAGCCTCTATTCTTGGGCGAGCAACAGATGGCACTCCCCTCCCGACACCTCCACTCATCGAAATGATCACGTTGGATCCTCTCTTTGCAAACACAAAGCTGATTGCTGAGGCGTGGGATGCTGGTGGCCTCTATCAGGTAGGCTCCTTCCCCTCGTGGGGCATCTGGGCAGAGTGGAATGGCAAGTACCGCGACAACGTCAGAAGGTTCATTAAGGGAACGCCCGGCGAGGCCGGCCACTTCGCCACGCGCCTTTGCGGCTCAGAAGATCTTTATGGCAACAACAGAAGCCCCTGGCACAGCGTCAACTTCGTCACCTGTCACGATGGATTCACCCTTGCAGATACTGTTGCCTACAACGAAAAGCACAATGAAAGTAATGGGGAAAACAACCAAGACGGCCTAAACCAAAACGACACATGGAACTGCGGCGCCGAAGGGAAGACAAAAGACCCCAAGATCCTCGCGCTTCGTCAAAGACAGATGAGAAACTTCCATCTCGCCCTCATGGTCTCGCAAGGGATTCCGATGCTTCATATGGGAGACGAATACGCCCACACAAAATATGGGAACAACAACTCCTACTGCCATGACAGCGAGCTCAACTGGTTCTTGTGGGATCGTCTTGCCGATGCAGAAAAGGGGTTCTTCCGTTTTTATAAGCTCATGATCGCCTTCCGGATAAAGCACATCATACTTCGCAGATCAGAGTTCCTGCAAGATGCCGACATCTGTTGGCATGGGATACTTCCTGGGAAGCCTGACTGGAGTCAAGAGAGCAAGTTTGTTGCCTACACCCTCAAGGACCATGAAAGTGGGTACGACCTTTACATCGCCTTCAATGCTGACCACGAAGTTGCCGCCGTTTCGCTTCCAGAGCTAGCCAGCGGCCTTTGCTGGCACAGAATTGTCAACACAGCACTTCTTGCACCAGAGGACATTGTCGAAGA
>CAMCWV010000019.1 GCA_945882915.1 Waddlia chondrophila WSU 86-1044
ACACACACGTTTGCTTACTAAGGTTCAGTGGGCTCGACAGGTCGAGTCCTAATAAAGCGTTGGACTTGTCCCAGCACTCCAAAGAGCAACGCTACCGCTCGCTCCTTAATTCGCTAACGCTCGTTCCTTAAGCGGGCTCTAAGCTAAACGCTGTCAAGCACGAGGGCATATACTCCTCTTAGCTGGGGTCCAGGGGCAAAGCCTCTGGACCCCCAAGTTCACCTAGGATGGTCGGATCGGCCAGAGTCGTGGTGTCGCCGAGAACGCGCCCTTCGGCGATGTCGCGAAGGATCCTGCGCATGATTTTGCCGCTGCGCGTTTTGGGAAGGTCTCTTGCGAAGATGACTTTCTTAGGGCGAGCGATGGCACCGATTTTATGCGCGACGTGATTGAGCAGCAATTCTTGGTGTTCTTGCGTGGCATCGTGTCCTTCTTTAAGAATTACAAAGCCAACGATTGCCTGCCCTTTGATTTCGTCGTCGACGGCGATAACAGCAGCTTCAGCAACACTTGGGTGATCTACTAAAGCGTTTTCGACTTCTGCAGTCCCTATTCGGTGGCCAGCGACGTTAATCACATCATCTACCCTTCCGAGAAGCCAGAAGTAACCATCTTCATCGATTCTTGCACCGTCGCCAGTAAAGTAGTGCTCACCGTTCCATTTGTTCCAGTAGGTGGATTGGTAACGCTCGGTGTCGCGGTAGATGCCGCGGATCATTGAGGGCCAGGGCTTAGTGATCGCTAAGTAGCCACTGCCGCAGGTGATCTCTTCCCCTTCTTCGTTAAGCACTTTAAGGTCTATGCCTGGAAGAGGCATTGTCGCAGAGCCTGGCTTCAGCGGGGTAAGTCCGGGCAGAGGGGCCATTAAGATCGAACCTGTTTCTGTTTGCCACCAGGTGTCAACGATAGGGCATCTCTCTTTGCCAATATGTTTGTAGTACCATGTCCATGCAGCAGGGTTAATCGGCTCGCCGACACTTCCCAAAAGACGTAAAGAAGAGAGGTCACACCCTCCGGGCCACTGCTCTCCCCACTTCATGCTGGCACGTATTGCAGTTGGTGCTGTGTAAAAAACAGAGACCTTATATTTTTCGATGATCCTCCAAAGGCGGTCTCTGTCTGGCCAATCAGGAGTCCCTTCATAGACCACTTGCGTGACGCCATTTGAAAGAGGGCCGTAAACGACGTAGCTGTGTCCTGTGATCCACCCCACATCTGCTGTACACCAGAAGATGTCTTTGGGCTTAATATCGAAGACCCACTGCATCGTCATTGTCACCCCGAGAAGGTACCCGGCAGTTGTGTGCATGATCCCTTTTGGCTTATCCGTTGTCCCCGAGGTATAGAGAACAAAGAGAAGATCTTCAGAATCCATCACTTCTGGTTTACAAAAAGGGGCGGCCCCTTTTAACGCTTCGTGATACCAAAGATCTCTCCCCGGGGTCATTGAAACGGCAGCTCCCGTCCTTTTAATGACAACGACGTGCTGGATGGAAGGACACTCTCTTAATGCCTCGTCAGAAGTCTCTTTAAGCGGGATTACCCTGCCTCTACGGAAACCCCCGTCAGCTGTGATGAGGAGCTTTGCTTCACAGTCTTGAATCCTTCCTTGCAGAGAATCAGCAGAAAAGCCGCCGAAGACAACAGTGTGGACAGCCCCAATGCGGGAGCAGGCAAGCATAGCAATAATAGCCTCAGGAACCTGGGGTAGGTAAATGGCTACCCTGTCCCCTTTTGTAACGCCTAATGCCTTCATGCTATTTGCAAAGAGGTTAACTTCGCTGTAAAGTTCTTTGTAGGTGAGTTTTTTCTCTTCCCCACCCTCCCCCACCCAGATGACCGCTGCCTTATCACGCGTTTCTGTGGCGACGTGTCTATCCAGGCAGTTGACGCTGACATTGAGTTTACCACCTACAAACCACTTAAAAAAGGGAGGGGTTTGCTCCAATACAGCGTCCCACTTAACCATCCAGTCAAGAGACTCTGCGCATTTCCCCCAAAAGGCTTCAGGATCCTTTTTGGCCTGCTCATAAAGATAACGATCTTGGATGTTAGCGTTTTTTTGAAACTCCTCAGATGGACGAAGGAAGGTTTTGCCCTCTATCAAATTGTCGCTTATTCCTTTCACTAAAGCAGCCGTTTTCTTTACCATAAATGCTCCACTGGGCCTGATATTTTCAGAAGTCAGCTATTTAGCATAACCACCCTAAAGAGCAAAGTCACAAATTAATGTAGCGATAAAGATATACTCCTCGTAGTTGAAAATGGGAACTTGGACGGTGCCAAAGCCCCGGGGCTGAACGATCGCAAGGGCCCTTTGTATTTCTAATACTAAGGCACTTACGACCGTTCAGCCGCGGGAGCTTTCGCGCTAGCCCAAATTCCCGTTTTCAACTAAGAGGAGTATACTCCGCGTAGCTGAAAATGGGAACTTGGACGGTGCCAAAGCCCCGGGGCTGAACGATCGCAAGGGCCCTTTGTATTTCTAATACTAAGGCACTTACGACCGTTCAGCCGCGGGAGCTTTCGCGCTAGCCCAAATTCCCGTTTTCAACTACGAGGAGTATATATGGATGCAATGGACTTTTTAACGGATTTTTTAATGAATTTCAGCGAACTTAACAGTACCTTTAGCAGCGCCGCTAGCCACTACTCTCGCTCCGTGGAAGATGACAGGCAACATGATCAGATCCTAGTAAATGCAACCGTTTTACTGCTCGATCAAGACATCGCAATTGAGCTTCAAGGACTAGCTCCCTTTCAGAAAATAAAACTACAAGCCGAAATGACAGATGAAAAAGGGGCCGTGTGGAGCTCCTGGGCAACATTTCAAGCAGATGGAGAGGGCAGAGTCTTGGTGTCTAAGCAGGAGCCTCTAGACGGCACCTATGATGAAGCAGATGGAATGGGGCTGTTCTGGTCGATGACTCACCCATCAAACCTTCCAAGCTACTACAAAAACAGCGAAGACGCCGTTAAAGTAGAGCTCACACTCCTTGCCGGCGGGAATATTTTATCAACAAAAACAATCTACCGCCTCAAGCAGCTCCCTGACGTCAAAAAGATCTCCATACTTGAAGGGGGCATTGTCGGAACGCTCTTTGTTCCCACTTCAGACCATCCGCTACCTATTATTGTCACGCTTACAGGATCAAACGGCGGCATCAGCGAAGGAAGGGCGAAGCTCCTCTCTGCTCACGGCTTTGCAACACTAGCCCTTGCCTACTTTAATGCAGAAGGTCTCCCTAGATCGCTCGAGAACATTCCGATGGAGTATTTCGAAAAGACCTTTGCTTGGATTAAATCAAGACCCGATGTCGATGGTTCACGCATTGGCATCTATGGGATCTCTCGCGGAGGAGAGTTGTCACTCGTTCTTGGAACGTTATTCCCGGGTTCAATTCAAGCCATCGTATCGGGCGTCCCAAGTAGCGTCATCTACAGCTCTATTAACGGGGCTCCTGCTTGGACCTATCAAGGTAAGGCTGTGGGACTTTCTGCGCCTATCAAATCAATCCGCCCCAACCCAAAAGCTGGCCTTGACCACAACAACCCTATCATCCTCGCCCCGCAGTTTATTCAGGGGATGAAAGAGGATCCTAAAACTTTTGCTGCGGCGGCTATTCCTGTTGAAAAGATCACCTGCCCGCTGCTTCTTATTTCTGGTGGTGATGACCAAATGTGGCCCTCAACGCTCTTTTGTGAGAAAATCAAAGAGCGGCTGGCTGCCCAAGGATCCGTCCCGCCCATTCACCTTGACTATCCGAAAGCAGGTCATCAAGTGGGCATTCTGCCTCTGCCCGCACCTAGCACAGCCTTCAGCCGTCCTCTTGGCGGTCTTTGGTTCTCAATGGGAGGATCTCCTAAAGAAGATGACCACGCCAGCCGTGACTCCTGGCGGCGTATTGTAGCCTTCTTCGAATCCGCCCTAAACACCAAACATCCAACAAAATAAGAACACAGAAAAGAGGTGAGATATACTCCTCGTAGCTGAAAATGGGAATTTGGGCTAGCGCGAAAGCTCCCGCGGCTTTGGCGCTAGCCCAAATTCCCGTTTTCAACTACGAGGAGTATATAAAAAGAGGCGGTCTGAAAGACCGCCTCTTTTTAATATAGCCTAACGTGCTTCAATGCTTGGCAACTGAAGGTTTATCCATATGAGCCGGCTTCACTTCGGGAATTTCTTTTTTTAGCTTTTCTGGGTGATACGCCGCGCGCGCACCCTGAGTCTCCAACTTATTCTTATGATGATGCTTAGACTTATAATGACCTGGCGACATAACCACCTCACATTTTTAAAGTTTACTAATCACATTCACAAAACACCTAGTCCTCAAACTCAGTATAAAATATTTTATATTTAAAATCAAAGGAATATGAAAAACCCCAGCAAAGGGGCTATTGCTCCTTTGCTGGGGTCCAGAGGCGATGCCCCTGGTAGCAGGATTGGACGTGGCAGGTGGGAGTGAGTAGGGTAATGTCAGCGTCGGCGCCGATGTTGAGGGTGCCTTTGCGGCCGGCTATACCGAGAAGCTGAGCAGGCTTGAGGGTGGCGGCTTCGACGGCTTCTACAAGTGAGCAGCCAGTAAATACTTGGAGGTTGCGAATAGCGGCGTCCATGGTAAGAAGGCTGCCTGCTAAGGTATTTGTCCCAGCTAGACGGGCGCTGTCATCATTAACCTCTATTTCCATGCCAGCAAAATAATAGGAGCCGCTTTCACAGCCCATGGCGCCTATTGCATCGGTGACTAGAATCATTTTAGAGGGGTTGAGGCTCCAGGCAAAGCGGACTACTTGTGGGTGGATGTGTATGCCATCAACAATAATGGAATAGAAGAGGTTTTGGTTAGAGAGGACTTCTCCTATCATACCCGGCTCTCGGTGGAGAAGTGGTGGCATGGCATTAAAGAGGTGCGTCACCATCTTTAAACCAGAACTTTGCGCATCTTGCAGTTGCTCGCTTGTAGCCGTTGTATGACCGGCGGAAACGACAATTCCTTGCTTATTGAGCGTGTAGATTAGCTCTGAAGCCCCAGCAAGCTCCGGAGCAAGTGTCACGAGCCTTACGCCATCAAGTGCACCATATCTTTTGAGTGCGTTGCTAAAACTTGCTTCGGAAATAGCAACCGAAGAAGCATTATGGCACCCTTTTTTTTCGTGGTGAATAAAGGGGCCTTCGAGGTGCAAGCCAAGAACCTCTGCCCCATCTGTGTTACCAACAAACTCCTGAAGAACAGGCAAGACTTGCTTATAACGCTCCTCAGAAGAGGTGATCACTGTGGGAAGAAAAGAGGTAACGCCATATTTTGAAAGTTGCTTAGAAGCTTCAAGGAGACGCTCTGGGCTGCCTGTGAAGTCGACACCAAACGCGCCGTTGAGCTGAAGGTCTATAAACCCAGGAACCACCCACAGGCCAGTTGCATCGATACTATGCGTGGCATGCGCCTGAGGGGCTACGATCTTCCCATTCTTCACCCAAAGATCCTCTTGGATGAATTGGTGATTCCGAAGAACTTTTCCATGCTGAAAACATGTAACCACAGAACTCTCCTCTCTTTCGCCGCCACTTTCTTGTATTTTCTCTGTGTTCTGTGTGTCTCTGTGTTTCAAAAATTCGATATTAAAATATTTGAAACACAGAAGCACAGAGAACACAGAGAAAATACACAGAGAAAAAAGGAGAAGAATTTTGGTTTTTGTTTTTCTAGTCATTCCCCTCTCTTTGCTGCCCCATCTCTATTTTCCCTGTCTTTCAAAGTTTTAAAAATCCACTTGCCCGTTGCAGGCAAGTCTTGTGCTTATTCAACTGCAAGCAGACCGGCGGCCTCTTTATCGGAAAGCCACTCTTCACGCTCAATCAGATGGCGGAACTGCAGCTCGCAGAGCTTTAGATCTAACGTTTTGGGCAGGCTATCCACTGCCGTATAGTAAAACCCGATGACTTCGACACCAAGTGCGCTCATTGTCATCCCGACAGACTGGACGTAGCTTAGATTGTCATCGACAAAGATAATCTTCTTTGGCATCCAGTTTATTTGTTTTAAAAAGTGAGCGAGCACTTCCCCTTTCGGCTGAGTTGAGGAGAACAAAAGCCCCTGCTTAAACATCGGTGTCGACTGTGCCTCTTGAATTTCGGGGAAAGAGAGGAGGTTGCTCTCTGGAAAGGCGCGGCTGAAATCATAACCCAGCGACTTTAGGTGGTCGATTCTCCAGTCCTCCATGGCAGGCATGACACCCAAGGGGCCTGTGTGAGCAGCTGTTAGGGCGATGGTCTTAACGCTGCGATGGGCAAGACTTTCGATAAGCGTGACGCTTTTGGGGTCAATAATCTCCTGCTTTGCTTGCATAAGAGCTGCTGTGATCATGCGAGGAGGGAATGCATATTCTGGCATTAACACTTCTTCGTTGTACTTACGGGCGAGAGGCTCTTCTTCGAGGAGCCTGTCTAGAACTTCCCGTGTTTTTGTGCCGTAGTCTGCCCATCTATCTCTAAGGCTCATGTCTTTTGGCACAATAAGGGTGCTGTCGACGTCAAAGATGACCAAGGTTTGAGACAGTGCGTTAGAGTCTAGTTCTAAGCAGGTCTGCTTGATTTGTTTTAGATCAGCAACTTCGACAATCTTTCCAAATGCTACGTTAAGGCTCATGCACGCCCCCCTTTACTTAGAACTAACCCGTCTTTAGTAGGTAAACAGGGCGCCTAAGCCCTGGAACTCGGCATAACTCTCTAGAACCTGCGGCAAAAACTGTCGGATTTGTTGTAAGCCCGTAGAGTATTCCAAAGCGCTTAGTAGACTTAACAGCCCCGGGGTTTGCCGTGTCTAACCAAAGTTCCACAAAACATCTCCTGTTATGCAAAGGCATTAATCATACCTTTTTGCGATTATTTCCTTGAACGCATACCTTCTTTTAAGAAATGGATTCCTTGATGTAAAATAACCCCTTCCTAAAGGAAGAAGCTTTATGTTTCAAATTCCCTTGCGGGCAGAACATTTCGGGCCTATTTACTAAGGCCCCGCCTGGAAGATTTAAGCCTGCTAGGTTAAATTTCGAGTCCAAAGACTCTAACCGTTTCTCGGCTAAGCGAGTATCTTGGTTGAGGACATAACATAGGAGCGGCATTTCCTCCCAGAACTGAAGCACTGGGTTTCCATGCCGAAGACAGGATGAACACGCCATCTAAAACAATTCCCGGTACTCTCCTCCCCTTTTTCTGGCACTACATCAAGAAATATTGGGCTACATTCTTGATTTTGCAGCTACTTTACTGCGCCTTGGCGCTAGACATCACTATCTGGCCCTACATTATCATGCTTTTTGTAGACGCTCTTGCAAACTACACAGGCGATAAGGCTGACATGTGGCAGGTCCTTGCCACCCCTCTTTGGGCGGGAGCAATCATATGGATCTGGGCGGAAGCGTGCTATCGAACTTCTGGTTTTATATCAGCCCGTCTATTTCCAAAGCTGCAAGCTTCTATTCGAATGAATATGTTCGACTATGTGCAGCGCCACTCTCACTCCTTTTTTAGCACACACTTTGCCGGAAGCATCGCCGGCAAGATCAATGATGTCAGCGAAGGAACAAACACGATCCTCTATCTCATCATGAGACTCATTATCCCCATCGCCTTAGGGGTCATCATTGCAATCATTCTATTAAACGGACTTAGCCCACTTTTTGCGGTTATCCTGCTTGGGTGGGTCCTCTCTCACATCACCATTGTCGTCATCTGCCTTAAGCGTTGTGTCAACTCATCTGATCAACACGCAAACGCTCAAAACTCTTTGTCTGGAAGGCTTGTGGATAGCCTTGGGAATAGTTCTACCGTTAGACTATTTTCCCAGCATCGTTTTGAAAAGCATTTTCTGGGACTTTTTCAACAAGAAGAGCAGGCCAAGAACAACCACGCACTCTTAGCAAGAGAGAAGATGCAGACAGCGCTTGGAATCACCTGCTTTCTTATGGCAGGAATTGCGCTTAACTGGTTTATGCTTGTCAAGTGGCAACAAGACCTCATTACAACAGGCGCTGTGGTTTTTATTTTTAATACCACATGGAACATCACGGCGATCCTTTGGCAAGCAGGTATAGAGCTCCCCCGGCTAGTAAAGGAGGTCGGGGCTTGTAGGCAGGCGCTTACGCTTATTCAGACGCCACACGGCGTTATGGATGCTCCTAACGCAGCTGCACTTAAAGTCTCTCGCGGAGAAATTCGCTTTGAAGGGGTTAGCTTCTACTACACTCCCAGCCAATACATTTTCCAAGACAAGACCATTGTCATTGACGCCGGCGAAAAAGTGGGCTTAGTAGGTTTTTCCGGCTCTGGAAAAACAACATTTGTGAACTTGATTCTTCGTTATTACGACATCGAGAAAGGGCAGATTTTGATTGATGGCCAGAACATCGCAAAGGTCACCCAAGATTCGGTGCGCGAGCAAATTTCGATGATTCCTCAAGACACCTCTCTTTTTCACCGCTCGCTAATGGATAACATTCGTTACGGGCGGATCGATGCAAGCGACGAGGAAGTTATTGAAGCTTCGAAGATAGCCCACTGTCACGAGTTCATTTCAAAGCTTCCTGAGGGTTACCTAACAGAAGTGGGCGAGCGAGGGGCAAAGCTTTCTGGTGGACAGCGACAGAGGATAGCCATTGCCCGGGCAATCTTAAAAAACGCGACAATCTTAATTTTAGATGAGGCGACTACAGCGCTTGACTCTGTCACAGAGAAGTTCATACAGGACGGACTGAAAAAGCTGATGCACGGCAAAACAGCTGTCGTCATTGCCCATAGACTCTCGACCTTATGCGACATGCATCGCATCCTTGTTTTCAAAGACGGGCGCGTTGTGGAAGAGGGCCCTCATGACAAGCTTCTTAAAGCAAATGGGCACTACGCGACGATGTGGGAAATGCAAGCCGGCGGCTTCCTCCCCGAAACCCTGGAGTTGTAACTCCTGAAATGACAAGCCTCAGAATTAACCAGTATGTCGACAAAAAACCGACATACTCGTAATATACTCCTCTTAGCTGAAAACGGGAATTTGGGCTAGCGCCAAAGCCCCGTTTTCAGCTAAGAGGAGTAATAGAGGTGTGAGGATTCAGTAACTTAAGGTGGTCAAGTCATGGCTTTTATTCGCGCTCAAGCACCTACGGAAGAAATCGATTACAACTTTTTAATGGGTTGCCTGGCTGATTATCAACGCCCCAGAGAAAAAATCACCCAGCTCCTGAAAAACAAAGTTCTTATTCGTGTAAAAAAGGGACTTTATGTTTTTGGGGAAGCTTATAAAAAAGGGCCCTATTCTTTAGAAATCCTCTCCAATCTCATTTACGGCCCCTCTTACATCAGCAAAGAATACGCCCTGGCTTTTTATGGAATGATACCCGAACGGGTGCATGTCGTAACGTCTATGACTTCCAAGCGAAACAAGATATTCTCAACTGACTTAGGAAGGTTTTCCTATCGCCATCTAGCTTTACATAAATATTCTGAAGGGGTCGCTTGGGTCCTCATCGGCTCAAATCAACACATCCTGATTGCAACCAAAGAAAAAGCCCTGGCCGATCTAATTGCAGATGTTAAAGAGATTAAAACTGTTGAAGACTTAGAGGAGTATCTAACAGTATCTTTACGGATAGATGAAACCCAGCTTAGGCGTCTAGGCAAGAAAAAGCTTCAAGCGATTGCTAAAGTCTATCAACATCCTATAGTCTCACTTTTACCTCAGCTTATAGCCAAACTCGCGTCATGAATGAAGCTCTATCCGACATGCTCAAAAAATACACCTGTCATAATGCAGGTGATTACGCGAACGCCTTAAAGGAGGTCATTCAAGAAATTTCCCTCCTTGGCCTCTGGAGAGCTAAGTTCTTTGAAAAGGCTGCTTTCTACGGAGGAACAGCCCTTAGAATCCTTTATGCTCTAGATCGCTTCTCTGAAGATCTTGACTTCTCGCTCCTTGCACCAGACCCCGCCTTTAAAATTGACATCTATTTAGGCGCTATAAGCGATGAGTTAGAAAGCTTTGGGCTTAAAGTTTCTATTGAGCGCAAAGAGAAAACCAAAGAAAGTGCTATTCAATCAGCTTTTGTTAAAACAACAACAATGGAGCACTTACTCATCATTGGGATGTCACGGGCTATGGGAAAGAAAATCCATCCTGAAGACCTTCTCAAGGTCCGCTTAGAGATTGACACCGACCCTCCAGAAGGCTTTTCAACAGAAGCCAAGTACCTCTTGACCCCGAGCCCATTTTCCGTACGAACGTACAGTCCATCTGATCTATTTGCAGGAAAGTTACATGCTTTACTGTGCCGTGAGTGGAAAGGGCGAATAAAAGGCCGTGACTGGTACGATTTTCTTTGGTTTATCGAACAGAGGATTCCTGTTCATTTAAGACATCTAGAGCTCCGCTTAAAACAAACAGGCCACCTCCCTCTAAAAGAAACTCTTAACCGCGAAACCCTTCTTAAATTGCTCAAGAAAAGAATCCATTCCGTTAATTTTGATCAAGCCAAAGAAGACGTTATTACCTTCCTGAAAGACCCCAGAAAAGTAGAGATCTGGTCGCCAGACTTTTTTGAGGCTGTTAGCAGTAAGCTCACAGCAATCTAATTTTCAGCTGCGAGGAGTATATACTAAAAGTAAATGTTCGATTTCTACTGCCCAGATTGAGCAATTCGCATTGAGACTATGCTGTCAACAGGTTGGAGCAGGTCCAAGATCTAGGCGATAGCTTTTTTCATCACCTGGCTATTCTTTTTTTAACTCAATTTTTGCACTTCATTTTTGAAAAGACGAGAGGTTACTTGGGAGATTTGGGAGATTTGTGTTTTTTGGGAGGGAGGGGGCTTTCGACTGTGGGGCGGATTTTGGAGCCGAATGAGAAGAGGGCATCCCGAAGGCGCATCCCCTGCTTTTTGACTTTTTTGAGGAGACGTCTTGCCCAGACAAATTCTGCAGCAAGGACAACAAGGCCGCCAATCACTACAAGAAAGCCGGGAAATGGCGTAAAGATTAAAACTAAACCAAGAAGCACGAGGGTAAAACCGATTATTGCAATAACCATGCATTTTGCAACTTGAAGGGTTTTGGTAATCGTCCGCATAAGCATAATCGTCTGCCCTGTTAAGCAGTCTTGTATGCCTTTAATTTATAATGATCTAAGAAATTGAACACCATAGAATTCATCGCGTAAAAACTCTACTTTATTTTATGTAAAATTCGGTAGGGTAGGTGAAAATTTAATAACTCTAACACGCGAGATCATTATGCCCAGCTCCCCCACTCCCCTCAAACGACTGATTATCGCTCGCCACGGAGAAACCAAATGGTCAAGCTCCGGGCAGCACACGGGAAGAACAGATATCGACTTAACCCCTCAAGGAAGGGATCAAGCAGAGAAGCTGGGCGCTGCCCTAAAAGCCTACACCTTCGATAAAGCCTTCAGCAGCTCCCTCAAGAGACAACACGACACCTGCTGCCTAGCAGGGCTTCAAGATCTAGTGGAAATCGACGAAGACCTTCTTGAATGGAACTACGGCAGTTATGAAGGACGCACCTCTGCTGACATTCACAAAGAAGATCCAGGCTGGTCTGTCTTCAAAGATGGCTCCCCAGGCGGCGAATCGATTATGGAGATACAACAGCGCGCTGACAGATTCCTGTCTAAGATCCTCGCTATTCCTGGACAGGTTGCTGTTTTCTCTAGCGGACATATGTCGCGCGTCTTAGCAGCCAGATGGCTTGGCCTTTCAGCTGCAGAAGGGCGTCTCTTCGCTCTTTCTACAGGCTCACTTTCAGTCTTAGGTTACGAAAGAGATGTCCGCGTCGTGCAAACCTGGAACAACACCAGCCACCTAGCTCATCCCCTGCACAGCTGATTTTCAACCCTAATAAGGATTCTATGGCAAAGCGCACGCTCACAAATCGCCTCAGTGAGGAAACGAGCCCCTACCTGCTCCAGCACGCCCACAATCCTGTAGATTGGTACCCATGGGGCTCTGAGGCGTTAGCAAAAGCCAAAACGCTCGACAAGCCCATTCTTTTGAGCATTGGTTACTCAGCATGCCATTGGTGCCATGTGATGGAAAAAGAATCGTTTGAAAACAGCGCCGTTGCCAAGCTGATGAACGAGCATTTTGTCTGTATTAAAGTAGATAGAGAAGAAAGACCTGATCTCGACGAAATTTATATGGCAGCAACGCTTGCCATGAATGAAGGGCGTGGTGGCTGGCCAATGACCGTATGCCTCACACCCGATCAGCGCCCCTTTTTTACAGGCACCTACTTTCCCGCCGAAGACATGCAAGGGCGCATCGGCTTTAAAACGCTCCTGCAAAAACTAGCTGAAGCGTGGAAAGTGCAAAGAGAATCAATCACCAGTCAATCGCTTGCCCTCACGCAGCTGCTAAAAGAGGCTTCTGAGCGAATAGCCGAGCTTCCCGTCAACGCTCAGCAGATCGACAAGGCTGTCGACTACTTCAAAAAAACCTTCGACTCCCAAAATGGTGGGTTTGGAACAGCACCGAAATTCCCTCCAACAGGGGCAATGAATTTACTTCTGAGACACCATCACCGTACTAATGACAACGACTCGCTCCACATGGTTGTGGCTACTCTAGACAAGATGGCAAACGGCGGTCTTTACGATCACATCGGAGGGGGCTTTGCTAGGTACTCTGTCGATGCTCAATGGCTCGTCCCTCACTTTGAGAAGATGCTGTATGACAACGCTCTTCTCACCCAAAACTATTTGGAAGGGTACCAAGTAACAGGTAAAGAGCTCTACCGGCAGGTTGCCATTGACACGCTCGAGTTTGTCCTTTCAGAGATGTCTGACCCAAAAGGCGGATACTACTCCGCTACTGATGCCGACTCTGAAGAAGGAGAAGGAGCCTACTACATGTGGGCAGAAGGCGAAGTAACAGCCATTCTTGGAGATAAAGAAGGGAAGAGTTTTTGCTCTTACTACGGAATCGCCGGAAAAGAAAAGTGCATTCCTAGAGCCTCCTCTACAAGCAAACCATTTGCCACTCTACGGCAGTGTCGAGAGAAAATGGCCGCAGCTAGACAAAAGAGACAAAAGCCAGGTGTAGATGATAAGATCCTAGTCTCATGGAATGGGCTAATGATTGGGGCTATGGCCAAAGGATATAGCGTCCTTAGAGACGCCCGCTACTTACAATCAGCAGAGCGCGCCGCAACGTCTATTCTTGCTAACCTCCTTTCACACGATGGACACCTCTTGCGCTGTTACCGCGCAGGGCACGCTCACGTCCCCGGACTTTTAGAAGATTACACTTACTTAGCGGACGGGCTCATCTCTTTGTATGAAGCAGCCGGAAACGAAACTTTCCTTCAAACAGCTCTCAAACTTGCAAAGACCATGTGCAAAGAGTTTATCGACGACAAAACAGGAGCCTTTTATACAACCAGCAGCGACCACGAAAAACTCTTTTTCCGCCACCGACAAGGAAATGACGGCGCAACGCCCAGCCCCAACGCTATTGCCGCAAGCGTCCTTGCAAGGCTCTCGTTCCACTTTAAAAGAGCAGACCTTCTTAAAGAAGCAGAAAAAGCCATTTCTACTTACGGAAGCGACATTGCTAAATATCCACACGCCTTCTGCTATACACTCGCAACGCTCAACTTCCTGCTGGAAGGGCCTCTTGAAATTATAATTGATCACCCACAAAATCCAAAGACAGAAAATCAAGCCCTAGAAGCAGCTCTGGGCGCTAAATTCCTTCCGAATGTTGTTATTGCTTGGGGCTTGAGTAATGGAAAACCGGCCATTCACATTTGCCACCGCTTTGTTTGTCAGGCACCTATTACAGAGCCAAAACAACTTGAGACAATACTTAAAAAACTTAATCAGCATAGCAAAGAAGCACCCCTCAGATCTACTTCCGCTGTATTTACAGGAGCGCGCATTCCCGGAAAGGCGACTCCAGAATCTACGGCTACCTATGCTGCAAAGCATCATGCTAATGGATACCGGGAGCTGGGCGCAACAAAGCTCATGACGAGCAAGCTTGGTTTTGGGTGCTACCGCATAGATGACAAAACCCCTTGGCACGAAGAGGCCCTTTCCCAGGCGCTCCTTTCAGGCTGCAACCTCATTGACACCTCGACTAACTACACCGACGGCGCAAGCGAAAGGTGTGTGGGACGGGTGCTGCAACAGCTCACAGATTCCGGCAAGCTTAAGCGAGCAGAAACTATTCTTGTCACTAAAATTGGCTATGTTCAAGGAGAAAACCTCGATATCGCTAAACAAAAAGAACGTGATGGACACTCCTTCAAAGAGATGACTAAGGTCTCTGATGGTTGCTGGCACTGCATCCATCCCGACTTTCTAGAAGACCAACTACAACGCTCTCTTGCTCGCCTTCAAGTCACTACAATCGACGCGGTGCTTCTTCATAATCCCGAGTACTACCTCGCTGTTGCGTGCAAAGACACCTCTTTTTCACTCGAAGAGCACCGAGCCGAATTTTACCACAGGCTTCAAGAGGCCTTCGCTTTCCTAGAAAAACAAGTCTCGCTTGGAACAATCCAGTACTACGGAGTTTCTTCTAACAGCGTAGCCACGCCTCCTGCCTGCGTAGATGCAACCTCTTTGCTCAGCATGTTGCAAGCGGCAGAAAATGCAGCACGCCAAGTAGCTCCAAAGCAAAAACATCACTTCTGCGTCCTTCAGCTTCCCTTGAATTTGGTGGAGTCATTCGGGTTTTTCATGAAAAACCATGACGGCAAAACAACCCTTGAAGCCGCTCAAAAAGCAAATATTGGCGTTCTTACCAACAGGCCGCTGAATGCGATTGTGAATGACACCATGGTGCGGCTAGCTAATTTCTCTACAAAAGACACGCCTATTAACTATGAAAATGAACTGCTCTCCCTTCTGAAGCTAGAAGAGGAATGGGGCCTTGAGTTTGCTCCTCACCTCACCGTTGCAGAGGGCGGCGCTCTGGCAAAAGACTTCTTCCGTTATTCATCGGCTCTCAAAGCGCTCAAAACAAGAACTTACACGTTAGACCACTGGGAGCAGGTTGAGTCACAGCTGTTCTCAGACAGCTTCACGAAGCTCTTTGCCACCCTAGACCGGTACATGGAGGCTAATCCAAGACACCCATGGGGTTCATGGCGTGCCCGCTACCTTGGCTCTGTAGAGGCGCTCATAGGAGAACAAAGACGCCTGGCAACATCTCATAATCAAAGAAATAGCGAGCTTGTCATCTCTGCCATCGATCAATTTCTTCCAGAAACTTTTAGGAAAGAGAGCTTATCTCGCAAAGCACTTTGGATTACGAGCAGCACTCCGGGCGTAAGCTGCGTACTCGTCGGAATGCGCCACCCAGGCTACGTTCAAGATGCTTTAGGAATCCTATCTCAGGAGTCATTAAAGAACATTTCGTCTGTTTATGACGCAGCCAAAAAAATTAAATTTTTAAATAATTGATCATTTTGGTAGCGTCACGACTGAAATCAAACACAATCTAAATGGAGGTTTACGATGGCAGTAGCAAAAAAAGCAGCAGCAAAAAAACCAGCAGCAAAAAAAACAGCAGCAAAACCAGCAGCAAAAAAAACAGCAGCAAAAAAAAGTAAATAGTCGTAATTAAAAAATTTGTAGCGGTTCGTTGTAATAAAAAACATAACCTTATTAAGGAGTACAGCATGAGCAAGCAACAACAAAAAGGTAAACCAGGCGCAGCTCCAGCAGCGCGTCCAGGACAAACTCCAGCTCCTAAAGCCGCTCCAGGTCAAAAAGAAGCACCTAGAGCTCGTTAATTATAGCGGGTAGCAGGCCCTGAGCCTATTACACGCTAACAAAAAAAAAGAACTCTCGTCCTCACCGGACGGGAGTTTTTTTTTGCCTCAAGATTGCCACCACAGAGGTCGCAGAGAGAAAAAACAAAAATAAGAGAAGGGGTCAGCTGCCGCGGCTTCGCCGCTTAGTTACCGCTTCCGCGGTTTTTTTTTAAGCTATCAAGCCTGTGTCCGATTAAATTCGTCTGGAGTTGGAGTAGGTTCGTGATGCCCTATGGACCCTATACCATTCGTTGTCTCAGCAGCAGCTCCCACAAAAAATTTATTTTTTAACTCCTGAGAGACAGGGCGATTTTATAAAAAAAGCTTTGATGCTCACAGAGGGGTGTTTTGGCGGGGCAATCGCATAAATAAATTTTCAAGCAGTCTGAACACTTTTGCGCCCTACATTTTAAATTGTGTCCCAGAGGGACACTTGGACTTAGCCAGGTGGTGAAGTGCGAAGCACGAGAACCCCTGGTAAAGGTAAATAAATTAGAAGCCCCAGAGGGGCGATACAAATTAAGTCCTGTCGCTCCGTCCGGAGTCTGAATTTCAGGAGCGAGCGGTAGCGAAGCTCCGGGCTGTGTAAGCAAAGAGCTTCGTTTCGCTTCCGCTCCAGCAGTTCCCACTAAATATTTTTCGCGCAGATCGAGCGTAATTTTGGGCATGGAGAAAAATGGCTTCATGCCGTTCTTGCTACGAGGCGTGAGAGAACGTGAGAGAAAAACAAGAGAAAAGAGGAGTATATTTAAGGATCGAGCATCGCTCGATCTTTGGAGTGCTGGGACAAGTCCAACGCTTTGTTAGGACTCGACATGTCGAGTCCACTCAGCCTTAGTAAGCGAGAGTTTCGTACAGTCCTCGACATGTCGAGGACTGGTGAAAGCGTTGGACTTGTCCCAGCACTTCAAAGAGCTTCGCTACCGCTCGCTCCTTAAGTGGACACTTGGGCAAACGCTTATTTTACGAGGGGTTCTCGTGCTTCGCACTTCACCACCTGGCTAAGTCCAGATGTCCCTCTGGGACACTTGGTAAAATGTAGGGCGCGAAAGTATTCAGACTGCATAAAAATTTCTTTTTGTGGGAGCTGCTGATTTGAAAGGCTCTAACCCTGCACGTCTTTCTGGTGGCCAGCAGCAGCGTGTGGCGATTGCCCCAACTAGAACGGGGCGGACAGCCCCCCACCCACACAACGGCTGCCCTACTGCTAGGGCCTGCCTCTGAAGCGCCTTGAACCCGTTTCCCTCTCCATCTCATCAGCCGCGGGAGCTTTCGCGCTAGTCCAAGTTCCCATTTTCAACTACGAAGAGTATATTTTTTTAGGGACTTTTGGGTGTGTTAGAGCCGGGGGTGAGCATCCCAGCTGTGACAGCAAAGCGCATTGCACCCTCAACAGACATGTTGATTGGCTGCACCTGAGATCTTGGGATCATCACTGTGAAGCCTCCAATTTGGTAACTCATCGGAAGGTAGACAGCGATCTCATTGTCAGCACCAATTCCCAAAGGCAGTCCATCAAATACTTCACGCGTCACAAGTCCCAAAACCCGAACGCCCATCACAGAAACCATCACCACACGCCCTTCTGTCTTCTGGCCAAAAAAGCCCATGAGATCTCGGACAGAGCCGTATAGCGACTTAATAAGAGGAATTTTCTGAAGCCATCCCTCCCCAATGTCATACAGCTTCCTTACAATCCAGGCATTCATGACCATCCCTATGATGAACACCAAAATCAGCCCTACAATAATGCCAAGACCTGGGAAGTAATAGGCTTGGCCGATGATTTTTTTGATGAGAAAGCCGAGGTTATTCTCGATTAGATCAAAAAACCAAATGAGAAGAGCTGCCGTTATAGCGATGGGCAACACCGCCATGAATCCTCTGAAAAAAGTCTTGCGTAACATAACACTCCTTTATATAGGCGAAACCACTTTGCGCAAAAGCTTGCGGGTGGTGACCACAAACGCTTCAGGCTCTTTTTCAATTAATACTTCAAGCTCTTTCCACGAAAGCCACTTCAACTCTTCATACTCTTCATCTTGAGCGGCTAATGTAGAGCTTAAACAGCGCGGGTGGAGCTGAATCGTTGCGCAAATATCGATGACACAACCCTCTGCATCATATATCAAAGCTTCAGGGCTTACTGAAATCACATCATCCGATGAGAAAGCTGTTTCTTCGCGTAGCTCAAGAAGAAGTTGTTGCCGAAAATCTAAAGTAGCTCCTTTTAGGCCTTCATGTACACATTCGCGTGAGAGGCCGCCTGCAGGGGCTAGCTCATAAGCATAAGCCAGCTTAGCTACACGAGAGCTACGCCTTCCTAAAAGAACCTTCCCCTCGCACCGCGTGATCCCGCTGACGCCAACTGCACAGAATCTCAGCTCCTCAGCAAGCGATGGGTCGTGACAGAGAGCTAGGTAATATTTGTACTCTGTAAAATAACCAAACAGAACACTCTCTTCCAAATGGGAAAAAGCAAATAACGAGCCGTTAAAACAGCGCCCTTCCGTTCTTTGTTTTTCTAACTCCCATAAACGATCCACCTGCTTAATGGCGGCGGCGGAGTAGGGAGGCCGCTCTCGATGGCCTTCTGGAAGGAGGGCTACGGAGAAGTTTGAGGGGATTGCTTTTATATCCCAGTCAAACATGCCCCTTCCTTTGTTTTGCCTTCTTTTTCAAGAGGTGAACCGTCGTTGACATCAGAGAGCTGCACGCCATTGCCAATAGTGATGTCGCAAGTGGCACACTTTCCTTCTAAATCAACGAGGTAGCGAGGATGGACGCCCAGCGTCTGCTTGCCGGGTCTTAAAATATCAATGTTCATCCCCTCTTCAAGCTTCTCGCCTCTGCGAATGGGGCGTATTGCTTGCACGCCTCTGCGGGCGTAATGATAAAGCTCCATCTCAGCTTCGGTGACCTGCTTGATCTCGCTTCCTAATATTTGCTCTGTCTCGCGAATAGCCTTCACCATTTTCTTGAGCTCAGGAGGCGTCACAGCAAACATATGGTCAGGCCCTGGCAAGTTATTGTGCAAGGTGAAGTGCTTTTCAATCACTGTTGCGCCCAAGGCCACAGCTGCAATTGCTGCGCGCGTGGGATGCCGGCTATGATCCGAGAGCCCTGCCGGGACGTTGAAACAGCTTGTTAAAGTAGGAATGACACGCAAGTTCATCTCGTGCATTTCTGTTGGATACTTCGCTGTGCACTGCATGAGGGTGAGCTTTCTTCCTCCATTAATATGGAAGGTATCTACCGCCCAGCGAATATCCTCTTCGTCACTTGCCCCAGTAGATAGGAAAAGGGGCTTTCCTGATCTGGCTGCAAGCTCAATTAAGCGAACGTGGCTAATTTCGTAAGAGGCGATCTTGTGGCATGAAACATAAGGATCAACCGCCTCGAAGTCTTCCTTCGAAAAAGCAGTCGACATGAACTGAATCCCCTGACGGCGGCAATAGTCAGCAAGCTTAGCGATCATCTCATGTGGCATAGCAAGCTCATCAATCAGCTGATAGACGTCATCCAAAATGCCCGCTTTGGAAAGATAATCACCTGCTCCTGCATTCTTGACGTAAAGATTTGCGGCTTTATAGGTCTGGAACTTAACAGCGCTGGCGCCCGCATCAACAGCAACGTCAATAAGCGCGCGCGCCATTGCCATGTCCCTGTCCGGAGAACCCACGCGCCAGTTTGACCCCGCTTCAGCAATAATAAAGACGGGGTCTTTTTCGTGAGACTCTACAGAGAGTGGGGCTACATAGCGGAGCATCACTTCTGGCTGTCCACGCTCATCAGACCCCTTCTCAAAGGCGTCGAGGTAGCGATAGCCCGCCCTTTCAAAGGTCTTTCTCGAAATAACGTTGTCTCGCTTGATCTCTGCAATGATCCCATCGTATCCCTGCCCTGTCAGCAACGGCCGCACAGCAAGTAAAATACGCCGCCCTAACCCTTTGCCACGGTATTCTGGGGCAATGTTGATCGAAATTTCGCAGCAGCGCCAATTGGGGATTTGAGGATGCGGGACCTCGCGAAAACGGAGGAATCCCATACGCCTTCCTTGGTGGAGCGCAAATAATGGAGGGAGATTGGGGATAAGAAAGTAGTCAGACTGAAACTCTCTATAAAAAGAGGGCCACTGCTTGGGCTGGCTATTATTTGACATCTTCAGGGTGTGAGGATCGTTTCGCCATTCCATCACGAGACGCGCATGATCTTCTGTAGGCCTCACCCACTCAAAGCTAATCTGATCTTTGTCCATCATATACTCACCACTATTGGAAATTGCCTATTTGGGTTAGCGAGAGGGGTCACAACACCCTTTCTGTTTAATCGTCGAATTGATGTAGCGCAGCTCGGGATGATCGTGAAGAGCGGCAAAGAGATCGTGTACAGAAAACTCTGGTCGCTCGGGATAGATCTTTTCTAAGAGGCGGCGCACAAGCTCAAAGTCTTCGGGGGTGTCAACTGTCCAGCGGTTGCTTACCCCTGTAACACGGTACTTCTCTGGATGGCCGTAGATGTAGGGCGTGACATGCTCACGTTCATAGGGAGTCTTAGCTTCTTTGTGCGCTTCTTCTAGCGCTTTAAAAGAAAAGACCTCCACATCCATCCCACGGGGAAATGACCTGTCTCCGGTGTTAGAGACATACTCATATTCAGGATAGGCATTGTGGTAGGTGGCAATGGTAGCATCAATGATGGCAGGGTCCATGAGAGGACAGTCCCCTGTCACCCTCACAATAACATCAGCGGCCTGTTCTATTGCAGCGCTATAATAGCGGGAGAGGACGTCATCTTCAGAACCGCGGAAGCAAGAGACGCCAAGTGACTTGCAATAATCAACAACGGGTTGATCTGTATCGTTAATTGTCGTGGCAACAACGACCTTATCAGCGAGGCGAGCTCGCAGTAAACGCTCGAGAAGGTAGCCTAAAAGGGGCTTCCCCAGCACGGTTTTCATCACTTTTCCTGGCAGACGGGTCGATGTCATCCTCGCCTGCACGATTACTACAACACGCATACCTTGCGGTTATAAGGAAGTTTGCAACGAAAACGCAACACAATATTTGACCACGGGGGCATGAGAGAAATACAAGAACAGGACAGACAGGATCCGCCTTACGGCGGGCGGGATATACTCCTCTTAGCTGAACAGGGCTTCAACGAATGGTATAGGGTCCATATGGCATCACGAACCTGCTCCAACTCCAGACGAGTTTAATCGGATACAGGCTTAATAGCTTAAAAAAAACCGCGGAAGCGGTAATTAAACGGCAAAGCCGCGGCAGATGCTAGCCGTAGGCGACCGAAGGAAACCTACGGGATTTTTAACCAGAGATTCGGAACCACGACAGTGGCGATACGCTCACTCCCTAAACCCCACTGAGTTAAACGTTATCTGCCAGCTCTATTTTTTAAAGTAAGAGTCCCAGCGCTCTATTTATATACTCCTCGTAGCTGAAAATGGGAATTTGGGCGGCGCCAAAGCCCCGGGGCTGAACGATCGCAAGTGCCTTATTATTAGAAATACAAAGGGTAACAGTTCACATACCCCTCCTTCGTCGGTGCATGTGAACTGTTACAAACTTTTTTGTATTTTCTCTCACGCCTCTGTGGTTAAAAAAAAACTGGTATTAATATTTTTGAAACACAGAGAACGTGAGAGAAAATAGAGAAGGAGGAAAGCGGGCAATGCCACTTCAATCGTAAGGCTGCCAAAACACCCCCTATAAGCGTCAAATCTTTCTTGATAAAGTCACTCTGGGTATGTGAACTGTTACCAATTGTCGCACTTCGAAGTTGAAAAGGCAAAGTTAAATAAACTATGGATGATGGTCCCACGACTTAGTGAGCCGCGGCAGATTTCTCGTAAACTTCTAGGCTCTGGTAGTCCAGGTGAGGTATAAAAAACCCGGAGGAGCCTTGAGATCCACTCCTCCAGGTTTCTTTAAACCGGACTGTTCCTGACTAGCTCACACACCTGTGACTTCGCACCAAACTGCTTCCGTCCCGACGCAGTTCGCGCCGTAAGCGATCCAGCAATATCCTTGGTCCCCCCATTGAGGGCCCCACGAATTACGGAGCAACCAAGCTTTCTTGGTATCGTCCCATCCAATAAGAATGATGTCGTGGTCGATTGCGGTTGCACCGCTCCCACTAAACACCGTTCCAGGTTGAATATTTTGGAATGCGTCATCACACGCAATTCCAGCCCCAACAGCCCCGTAATTCATGATCGCCGATTTGATGGCCAGTGTTGGCGTTACGCTCTCAGTACTCACCGTTCCATCTGCGAATCCCCAATCGGTGATTTTATACAGTGGCATGTTAGGGTTCCATGCGCAGGTAGGTATCGTGAAGGTTGGACCTGGATATGGGCCATAGGCAGAGGCGTAATCCTTCTGTAGCGGCAGTCCGTTAGCCTTCGCATATTCAAGTACCGTAGTGTTATCGTCTCCTGCGCATCCTCCATTCTTACAACAGGATAATGTGTATTCCTCGGAAAGAACGAAGAGGTTAGCCCCCCCCCCCCTGCACCTGCTTTATTATAGGCTATCTCTACAATTCCGGTCCCGCTGAAGTCCCAGCATGAACCGCATTGCTGTTGATTTTTGATATCCCCCACCCACCTGTGGATCCTTGAATCCCACGCGGCAGGGGGTGGAACAGCAAGCTTAGCCTGGAGATGGGCTTTGTGTTGTCGATTTGATATCCGGATCAGTTGGTCTTTGTCAGAGCGGCGAACACGACCTTTTGCGTATTTTACAGACATTAGATTGACTCCTTGTTCTAATTGTTATTTTGATCAGAAAATTGCAAAACTAACGAAAGGGAAGGGTTTTTCGGGTCTGTTTTAGCACACCTTACCACAGCTCCGAAAACCCTCTTCTTCAATTATTTCATATGTTAAAATACTGGGAAAAAATCAAGGCTTTCTTTTCCACGGGTGGAAGAAGAGCTCGATCCATTGACAGACAAATTTAATCGGACACAGGCTTGATAGCTTAAAAAAACCGCGGAAGCGGTAACTAAGGGGCAAAGCCGCGGCAGATGCTAGCCGTAGGCGACCGAAGGAAACCTACGGAATAATAGAATTATAATAGTAAGCCACGGTCAGTGGCGACATTTCTCACAGAAAGGCTGTCACCGCCGGCCGCGGCCCTGCGTTTTTTTTATACACATTTCCGTAGGTTCCCTTCGGTCACCTACGGCTAGCATCTGCCACGGCCTTGCCGCTTAATTACCGCTGCCGCGGTTTAAATAACCAAGAAAATAATCGTGGGAATGAGGCAGTTACCTCAATTTTATGAGCAGTTGCAAGTCTACTCTTTTTTTTAAATCGCAGATCTGGCATTTCTCTGAATAGGTCAAATGATGGTAGCCTTCGGGCATAATATTTCTCCATAGGGGCGGTTTATGTTAAAAACCGCTATGGGGATTCGACCATCTCTAACCTATTTTTTTTTAATCTATTTTAGTGCGCTTCATAATTGAATCGGCGATGAATAAAGATTAAATAAAAGATTGTGTTCTGTTTTTTTACAATAAGAATGTGGCAGCTGCCTTATTCTTATTGGTAGTTGCAATATAACCTTATTAAGGAGCGTACTATGAGCGATCTAGATTTACTACAGCAGACAAACGCCGCCCTCCACGCCGCCAACGCCGCCAACGCCGCCAATGCCGCTGCCGCTGCCGCCTTAACCACCTGCCTGGAGCAGCTATGCAAGGCCCAGCCCAGCCTTTTCTTTCCCTCCCTGAATAGATTTCCCCGATTCTGCGCAGACGTCGCGGTCGTGGCAACTCCTACAGCTACAGCTCAGCAGTCCCCCCTAGCTGCAGGGGGAACTGAAAAAGGGCCTCTATCTGATCAGGCTGTATTGAGTGGCAGCTCCGCCTTATGGATGGATCCTTCCCAATCCCACCCCATCATCATGGATGCGATAAAGGCACTCTCGGATAGGATATCCGCCCTTGAGAGTGCACGCGCTGGGTCTACCCCTCCGCCCCCTCCTAAAGCGGCTTGATATTTTCAATGGCACTTGCGGCAACCGTTGCACTAGCGGGTAGAGCAGGCCCTGAGCCTCTTACGCGCTAATAAAAAAGAACTCTCGTCCTCACCGGGCGGGAGTTTTTTTTGCCTCAAGAGTTTTACCCAGCGAGAACGTTGCTGATTAGCAAGTCCAGAGCGAACGAAGTGCGCTCTTTGTGGCGAAGCTGAGGCGAGTGCGCGCGCTAGCTAGCTCAGGAATCCACGCACATGCTTGGTTTGCGAAAGCTCCTGCTGCTGCGCATCAAAAACCTCCGCAACCTTCCCTCCCTCCAAGAAGTAGACTCTATCCAAGATCCCTCGAACAAAAGCCATATCATGGCTGGAAATCGCAATCGTCACCCCCTGAGAAGAGAGCTCGCGAATGATTTGCATAAGCCCTTGTGTGCTTTCTGGATCAAGCGCCGAGCTTGGCTCATCAAAAAGAAGCACCTTAGGCCGCAAACCAAGCGCCCGGGCAATCGCCACACGCTGCTGCTGGCCACCAGAAAGGCGTGCAGGGTAAGAGTCTTTCAAATGGTCAATGCCCAGCTGCTTAAGCATTTGGAAGGCCCGCTCAGAAGCCTCTTCTTTCGAAAGCTTAAGAACAGTAAGTAGCGGATGCATGCAATTTTTCCAAACAGTCATATGAGGGAAAAGATGGAAGTACTGAAAAACAAAACCTACTGTCAACGCTCTTTGCTGCGGCAAAAGGGAGGCTATCGACTCCCCGTCACAAGTGATAACACCCGTGTAGCCTTGATTGAGATAGGCCATGCAGCGCAGTAACGAGGTCTTCCCCGTCCCGCTCCTACCAATAAATGAGGTGATCCTTCCCGTCGGAAGCTCGCACGAAATATCATGGAGCACCTGCGTCTTGCCGATATAAAGCGAGATGTTCTTAGCCTCAACCATAGGCGCAGCAGCTTTCATACAGCCATCCTCTTTTCACACGTTTTAGTGACCAGAGAAACAGCGCTGGTCAACACAAAATAAAGCAGAGCAACCACCAAATAGATCGTCATCGGATCAAGCTCGCGGGCGACAACATCTTTGCCAAGCTTAGTAAGCTCAGCAACGCCAATAACAGCCAGAATACTCGTCTCCTTAATGAGAGAAGTCAGCTCGTTGGTAAGCCCAGGGAAAATAATTCTAAGCATCTGCGGAAAGATGATCGAGCGCAAAGTTTCGAGCCTGCTGTAGCCCAGCGCATACGAAACCTCCCACTGCCCCTCAGGAACGGCATTGATGCCAGCCCTGACGGTCTCTGAAAGATAGGCCGTAGAGTTAAACCCTAACGCAACAACGCCTGCAGCAAAAGGAGTAAGGTTCACGCCAATCACCTCTGGAAGCGCAAAGTAAACAATCAGCAGCTGAACGAACAAGGGTGTCCCTCGGACAACGAGCACGTAGGCGTCAATAAGCTTTCCCAATACTGGCCGGCGATACCGCTGACAGTTGGCTACACCAAAAATAAGCCCAAAGAAAAGCCCAATAACAATAGAGAGAACAGAGATCTCAACTGTTATCCACATTCCCCGAAGCAGCAAAGGAAGTATGTCTACTACCAAATGAGAAATCGAATGGCCTACTGAATCACTCATTATCGCCTCCTTTTTCTACAAACCACTGTTTAGCTAATTTGTCTATTTCACCCGAAGCCTTAAACTCTTCAATAACCTTTTCAACTTCAGCGCCCAGCTCAGCATTCCCCTTTTTCACTCCAATCCCAAACCCAAGAATCTGATCACTTTCTGGCAAAGTTAAATCGAGGATTTTTAGATCTGGATATTTAGCCTGAAGGTGATAAGCAACCGCCGGCTCCATAAGAGCTGCCACTGACTTGCCATACTTAATGTCCATCATAAGGTCAACAGAATGGTCCAACGCTTTTGGCCGAATAAAAGCAAAGTGTCCAAGGTATTCTTCCTGAAGCGTTCCCGAACAGGCAGCAACAACAGCTTTGGAGCCCGAATCTGCCTGCTGTTTAAAATCTTCTAGGCTGTGAATATTTCCGGGGATCTCTTTCCAGAAAACAAGAGAAACGGTTTTTAATGGATCGCCATAGTAATGAATCATCGTGATTTCTTTTTGACGAGAAGCAGTAATTGACAGAGAGCTAATAATTAGATCGATTTTTCCTTGCTTAAGTGAGAGAATCAAGGCATCAAAACTCATTTCCTTAATTGTTAAAGGGCGACTCATCTTCTGCGCGATAAGATGTGACAAGGAAACATCAAAACCTTCAACATCTCCCTGAAGGTTTACACTTTCAAAGGGTGGATACTGAGCGTTAAGACCGACAACAAGTGCCTTTTGAGATTCTTTAGAGGCAGGCGCGCCAGCCTCCTTGGAGCAGCCTAAAAGAGTGACCACAACTGAAAATAAAGCGCCAATAGAAAGCATCGAACGAAAAAGATTTGACATCACAGAAGTCTCCCGAAAAAGATAAGAACTAGAGATTTAATCGACTATAGGAAAGACAGAGCAGATTAGATACGCTCAAGGCGACGGCGGATGCTGCGGCGGGAAACCAAAGAAATAAAGCTAGGTAGAGCAGTGCGTGCACAGCCCTGCGAAGAGTTCCAGGAATGGAACTGCGGGCAAATAAAAAAACTGACGACTTCGTCTTTGTCCATAAAAGATGGCTATTAAATAATGTTTAAAATTGACAAAAATTCTATCAAAGCAGGATTTTTGTTGCAACTGATTTTACAGTCAATAACATAGGAAAATATCATGCAGGCCTGGGAAGAGTTTCTTACCTTCCAAGAAAAACGCCTTGGCGTCGAAACCATCACCAAATGGTTGCGCACACTCGAGGTGCTGAAGTTCGATGCCTGCAATCTATACCTGCAAGCGAGCGACTCCTTCCAGGCTATGTGGTTTGAAGAACACATCAGACCCCAAGCAACAACCAAGCTTGTAAACAACAACCACAAGCGAATCAAAATCCACCTCTCAATCGCAAACTCCGCCGCCCCCTCATCAGCAACCTCTAAGCAAGCAAATAAAAAGAACGAAGCCGCCGAACCCGAAAACACCTTCTCCCTCGCCTTCGATCAGCTCGACCCCTACCACTCGTTCGACCACTTCGTCAAAGGGAAAAATAACGAGCTCTGCATCACGGTCGTCTCCGAGGTAACCGGCGGTTTGTCCAACCCCAGCACCCCCAAACTTGGCACCTTCAACCCCATCTACCTCTACGGCAGCCAAGGAGTCGGAAAAACACACCTGCTCGTCGCCACCGCCAACGTCCTACGAAAACGTGGCCTAAAAGTCATCTACGCGAGAGCCGAAACCTTCACCGAACACGTTGTCAGTGCCATCCGCACAGGAGAGATGCAACTCTTCCGCAAAACTTACCGCCACATAGACGTCCTCCTCATCGACGACATCCAAGTGTTCTCGGGCAAAGCCGCCACCCAAGAAGAGTTCTTCCACACCTTCAACACCCTCCACATCGAAGGGAAACAAATCATCCTCGCCGCAAACTGCGTCCCCCAAGAACTCAAAGCCATCGAACCCCGCCTCATCAGCAGATTCGAATGGGGCATCGTCCTCCCAGTAGCACCCCTAAACCGTGAAGAAATGCGCGAAGCCCTCATCCAACGCGGAACATTCTTAAAGTTCCCCCTCCAAGAAAAGGTCATCGAGTTCATCCTCACACAGTTCGGCTCAAACACAAAAACAGCCCTACGCGCCCTCGAAGCCCTAATCCTGCGCACCCACCTAAACGAAAGCTCCGGCAGAGCCCCACGCCTCCCCCTCTCCCTCGAAGTTGCCGAAACCTACCTCTCTGAGCTCCTAAAAGAACAGCAGAAAAACATCCTCACCCCACAAAAAATCATCCAAACAACCGCCGAATACTACGGCATCCGCCCCGAAGACGTCCTCAGCAAATCACAAAGCAGAGACTGCGCCCTCCCCCGCCAAATCGCCATGCACCTCTGCAGATCTCAACTCGGCATCCCCTTCAAAAAAATCGGCACCATCTTCTCCAGAGACCACTCCACCGTCATGTCCAGCATCAAACAAATTCAACAAAGCGTCGACTCCAAAAACCCCGAAGTCGCCGGCTCCGTCGCCACCATCCTCCGCAAAGCCACCAGCTAACAGGGCGTGGGTTAGGCAGGCAGGGGCCACTGCCCCTGCACCCCGGCAAAGGAGCGTTGCCCCTTTGCAATCCCGCTCTATGGCGTATGCTAGGGGCGTGATGTTTGTGTTGCTGTGTTTTTTATTTTTCGCGCCAGAGCTACCGCTCTGCCCCGAATAAGCCTCCTCCGGAAGGGAATATCCAAAACATATACTCCGTGTAGCTGAAAACGGGAATTTGGAGGGCGCCAAATTCCCATTTTCAGCTACACGGAGTATATGCCCTCGTGCTTGACAGCGTTTAGCTTAGCGCCCGCTTAAGGAACGAGCGGTAGCGAATTAAGGAACGAGCGGTAGCGTTGCTCTTTGGAGTGCTGGGACAAGTCGAACGCTTTGTTAGGACTCGACCTGTCGAGTCCACTGAGTTAAACGTTATCTGCCAGCTCTATTTTTTAAAGTAAGAGTCCCAGCGCTCTATTTATATACTCCTCGTAGCTGAAAATGGAGCTTTCGCGCCGTCCAAGTTCCCATTTTCAACTACGAGGAGTATATGTTTTGGGTGTTCCCTTCCGGAGGAGGCTTATTCGGGTCAGAGCGGCAGCTCTGGGCCGAAGAATAAAGAGACTGCAACACAAATGTCATAGCCCCTAGCACGCGCCCCTAGCACGCGCCACAGAACGGGATTGCAAAGGGGCCACGCTCCTTTGCCGGGGTGCAGGGGCAGGGGCCCCTGCCGCATTAGGGAAAGCGGCGTTGGAGTGGTTTGGGTGGAGCTTTGAAGAGGAGCCAGAGGCCGAGGGAGATGAAGGGAACGCTGAGGTATTGGCCCATGAGGAGGGGGGAGGTTGTGGATTCGAGGGTGCTTTGAGGGAGCTTCCAGAATTCGATGAGGAAGCGGAAGGTGAATGTGAGGAGGAGGAAGAGGCCGCAGAGGGCGCCTGGGCGGGCGATGAGGGCTCTTTTCTTCCAGAGGGCGTAGAGAGTGGCAAAAACGAGAAAGTAGAAGGCGGCTTCGTAGATTTGAACGGGGTGGCGAGGGATGTGGGAGCTGCCATCGATGGGATGGCCAAAGATAACACCCCAGGGTAGGGTTGTGGCGGTACCGAGGATTTCTTGGTTAAAGAAGTTGCCGATGCGGACACATCCGCCGATGAAGGCGGCTGGGATGACGGCGTAGTCTAAGATGGTGAGAAAAGAGAGGGAGGGGCATCTTTTTTTGATGAGGGCGCGGAAGAGCAGTAGAGAGCAGATGATTCCAAAGGCGGCGCCGTGACTTGCCAGGCCACCTTCCCAGATTTTGATGATGTCCCAGGGGGTTTGTTTGTACGCGGCCCAGTCGTAGAAAAAGACGTGACCGAGCCTTGCTCCAATGAGGGTTCCGAAGACGCCAAACCAGAGCATCCGGTCGGTGAGGACTGCGGCCTCTGCTGCTGGGGAGGTGTTTTTGGAATTCTCTGCAATGTGGCGTGTGAGCATTGTGCGCATGACGCAGTAGCCAATGAAAAAGCCGAATGCGAAGAGGAGGCCGTACCAGCCGATTGGGCGGTCGATGAGGGGGATGGTAAAGAGGTCGCGATTGGGATCCCAATAAAACGAGGCAAGAAATAGCATAGAGTTAGGTTACCGTATAGTCGATAAAAACAGGCCCTTAATGATAAAGTAGAAGGCTCTAAGAGACAAGGACTTTAGTAGCATGATTAAATTGAAAATCGCGTCGATAGGCAAAACAAAAGAAACGTGGCTGGAAGAGGCCCTTGAGGAGTACGCCAAACGGCTTAGCAAAGTCATTTCTTTAGAGTGGGTTTGGGCAAAAAGCCGTCCGCAGCTTGTGGCGCTTGTGGCTAAAGATTCTCATATGATTTGTTTGGATCCTAAGGGAGCTCTGATGACAAGCGAGCAGTTCTCGGCGTTTCTTTATGAAGCGATTGAAAAGGGGGGCTCGCGCCTTACTTTTGTGATTGGCGATGCTGACGGGCTGCCTGATGAGCTCCGAAATAGATGCCCGCTGCTAAGCCTTTCTCCGCTAACGACAACCCATCAGTTAACCAGGCTTCTTCTTGTGGAGCAGGTTTACCGCGCGACAGAAATTGCGCGCGGCTCCCCCTACCACAAATAAAGATAAATAATTATTTAAATGGGAAATCCGCGGCGTACTGTGAGTGCGTAGCGGAAGTAGATGAAGGCTCCGTTGATGAGCGCTGAGCCGATGGCAAGATCGATTGTCCCGCGAACATCAGGGGGCACGCCAAGCACTTTGATAAGCATTCCGAGGCCAATCATGCTGGCGATAAGAATGTAGTAACCTTTGTTAAACACTCTGCTTAGGCTTACTGGATTTGGAAGGGCAACAATGCGCACGGCAATTCTGTGAGCGGCTCTGCCAAGAACGTAGCGCCCTTTCATGTAACCAATAAAAAGACCTACAGCTAGCAAAAGGCTGATGGCATTGTCGCCACTTCCAACTTTCCCAGCTAACCACTTCACAAGAGAAGACCCTTCTGCGTGGACTAAAGCGGGGCTCATATCAATCAAGAAGTGAATTCCCAAAAGAAGCAATACAAGCCCAATAGCAAGCCAAATAAATCCTACGATGACGATCAGAGTAGGATGACGAAACTGAAACATAGAATAGATCCTTAGTGAAGGTTTGAAGGGCGGCTTTGAAAAAGAGATAACGATACCCCTTCACCCCTCAAGAATCAATTCTTATATACTCCTCGTAGTTGAAAACGGGAATTTGGACTAGCGCGAAAGCTCCCGGGGCTTTGGCGCTAGTCCAAGTTCCCGTTTTCAACTACGAGGAGTATAGTAAACCACGATCAGTGGCGATATTTCTCACAGAAAGGGTGTCACCGCTGGCCGCGGCCCTGCGTTTTTTTATACACATAGCCGTAGGTCCCCTTCGGTCACCTACGGCTAGCATCTGCCGCGGTTTAAATAACCAAGAAAATAATCGTGGGAATGAGGCAGTTACCTCAACTTTATGAGCAGTTGCAAGTCTACTCTTTTTTTTAAAGCGCAGATCTGGCATTTCTCTGAATAGGTCAAATGATGGCAGCCTTCGGGCATAATATTTTTCCATAGGGGCGGTTTATGTTAAAAACCACTATGGGGATTCGACCATCTCTAACCTGCTTTTTTTAATCTATTTTAGTGCGCTTCATAATTGAATCGGCGATGAATGAAGATTAAATAAAAAATTATATTCTGTTTTTTAAAATAAGAATGTGGCAGTTGCCTTATTCTTATTGGTAGTTGCAATATAACCTTATTAAGGAGCGTACTATGAGCAATCTAGATACAATACAGCAGACAAACCTTGCCTTCATTCTCGCCGCCGCCAATGCCGCCGCCGCCGCCGCCAATGCCGCCGCCGCCGTCCAAGCCGCCGCCGCCGTCCAAGCCGCCGCCAACGCCCAAGCCGCCCTCCATGCCGCCGTCAAGGCCGCCGCCAACGCCTACTTCGCCCTCCAAGCCGCCTACGCCGCCCCTACCTGTTGTGCCTGCACATACAGCCTAGCAGCGGAGCAGCTTGTGGCGCTGCAGAAGGCTGAGGCTAAGAAGGAGATGATAGATGCTTTACTGACCCAGAGCGTGGGTATTCAAAAGCCCGCTGGGTCCTCTACTTGCGCGTAGGAAGGTTTAGGTCAGAATGATATTTTTAATGCTAGATTGGGGCAATCGTTGCACTAGCGGGTAGCAGACCCTGAGCCTCTTACACGCTAATAAAAAAAGAACTGTCGTCCTCACCGGGCGGGAGTTTTTTTTTGCCTCAAGAGTTTTACCCAGCGAGAACGTTGCTGACTAGCAAGTCCAGAGCGAACGAAGTGCGCTCTTTGTGGCGAAGCTGAGGCGAGTGCGCGCGCTAGCTAGCTCAGGAATCCACGCACATGCTTGGTTTGCAAAAGCTTCTGCTGCTGAGCATCAAAAACCTCCGTACCCCCCCCCCCCCCTCCAAGAAGTAGACTCTATCCAAGACACCTCGAATACAGGCAGCAGTTCCCACTATATACTCCTCGTAGCTGAAAACAAGAACTTGGACGGCGCCAAAGCCCCGGGGCTGAACGATTGCAAGTGCCCTTTGTATTTCTAATACTAAGGCACTTACGACCGTTCAGCCGCGGGAGCTTTCGCGCTAGTCCAAATTCCCATTTTCAACTACGAGGAGTATATACTCCGCTTAGTTGAAAACAAGAACTTGGGCATGGAGAAAAACGGCTTCATACCGTTCTTGCCACGATGCGTGAGAGAACGTGAGCGTCAAATCTTTCTTGATAAAATCGCCCTGTCTCTCAGGAGTTAAAAAATAAACTTTTTGTGGGAGCTGCTGGTGGGTGCCTGTGATCTGGTACTAAATGGCTGGATGGAGTAGACTTTTGAGCTTTATTGCGGGCTTGGCAGTGGTATGGAATCTACAGACGAAACATTCATGAGAGAGGCGATTGCACTTGGGGAGCATGGGCGCATTTTAGCGCCGCCAAACCCTTGGGTGGCAAGCCTTGTCGTGAGTAATGGGCGCATTACAGGACGCGGATTTCACAAAAAAGCAGGGACTCCCCACGCAGAGAGGCTTGCTCTTGCTGACGCCGGAGAAAGTGCCCGGGGAAGCACGGTTTACGCAACATTAGAGCCCTGCTGTCACCATGGAAAGACCCCGCCTTGCGCTGATGAGCTCATTAGAGCGGGCGTTAGCAGAGTTGTTGTGGCAGTCGTGGACCCTGATGTGCGCGTGAGTGGCAAGGGGGTCGAGCGTTTGCGGCAAGCGGGCATAGAGGTCACGGTCGGAGTTTGCGAAAGGGAAGCTAGGCTATCGCTACTCCCCTACCTCCATCAACGAGAAACAAACCTTCCCTTTGTACTCCTTAAAAGCGCCATAAGCATGGATGGACGGATCGCTGCAAAGGATGGCTCTTCACAGTGGATCACGGGGGATAAGGCCAGAGCAGACGTCCACCAACTACGCGCAGAGTCACAAGCGGTCATTATCGGCTCTGGCACAGCGCTTGCCGACAACCCCACACTTACTGTTCGCCACACTCCAACACCTCTGCCAACACCTCAGCAGCCGCTACGCGTTCTTTTAGACTCACGCGGGCGGGTGGGTGCCAGTGGCCCACTTTTTGACCTCACCTTAGCGCCCACACTCGTTATTACAACCGCTCAAGCTCCAAAAAGCAGTGTTAATGCCTGGCGCGCCTCTGGCGCAGAGATAGAGATCGTCTCGGCTACTGCTGACGGGGTAAGCCTTCAGGAAACACTCAAGCTCTTAGCCAAACGGGGAATCTTGCAAGTACTTGTTGAGGGAGGCGCCCTGCTGCACAGCAGCTTCCTCAAGCAAGGCCTTGTCAATCAACTATCGCTTTATATGGGACCTCACCTTCTTGGAAAGCACGGAACCCCCTTCTTCCAAGGTGATGGGCCTGAAAATATTAAGCAATCTATCGCATGGCACTTGTCAAAACACCATCGTATAGACGATACTGTTCGACTAGATTATCACTTCACAGATTATCACCATAAAAGCACTTTGCAAGGAAAGTCTTGATGTTTAGTGGTATTGTTGAAGAAATGGGAACCATCCGAAACCTTATCCAAGATGGGTCGGGCCTGCGCATAGAGATCTTTGCAAACATCGTCCTCGATGATGTTAAAGTGGGAGCCTCAATTGCTGTTAACGGGTGCTGCTTAACCGTTGTAGAACTAGGCAAAGAGCCAGCCGGCGCGAGATGGTGGGCTGCGCACGCCATCGAAGAGACCCTCCGCCTAACAGACATCTCTTCGCTAAAGAAAGGAGACTCTGTCAACTTAGAAAGAGCGACATGCTATGGAGAACGGGTCGGCGGACACCTCATTCAAGGACACGTCGATGGGATTAGCACCATTACACACCGAGAAAACAAGCCTGACGGCTCTGCCTGGATGACCTTCCAAATCCCCCCAAGACTCATGCGCTATATTATCCTCAAAGGCTCTATTGCTATTGACGGCATTAGCCTAACCATTGCCTCTATTGATGATGGCGAATTTTCTGTTGGCATGATTCCCCATACGCTAAAAGTAACAGTTCTTGGCAACAAGAAGAAGGGGGCCTCTGTCAACGTTGAAACAGATATGATTGTTAAAACCCTCGAAAAACTGAGGTCTCCCCATGAACCTTGCAACTATTGAAGAAGCTATCGCAGCTACCGCCCGAGGAGAATTCGTCGTTGTTGTCGACGATGAATCCAGAGAAAATGAGGGCGACCTCATTATGGCCGCAGAGAAAGTGACGCCGCAAGCTATCGCATTCATGGTGCGCTACACAAGCGGCGTAATCACCATGCCGATGATGGGTGAGCGCTTAGACGAGCTCAACTTGCCTTTGATGGTCTCACAGAACACAGAAGCGCACCGAACGGCCTTTACAGTTTCTGTCGACTACAAGATTGGAACAAGCACAGGAATTTCTGCTGCAGACAGAGCAGCAACGATACAAGCCCTCATCAACCCCAAGACGCGCCCTCACGACCTCAGCCGCCCAGGCCACATCTTCCCCTTGCGTTACGCCGAAGGTGGCGTGCTTAAGCGCGCTGGGCACACAGAAACCTGTGTTGACCTTGCCCGCATGGCAGGACTTGCCCCGGCGGGAGTTATTTGTGAGATTGTCAACGACGATGGCAGCATGTCTAGGCTCCCTGAGCTTTTGACTTTTGCTCAGACACACAACCTTATAATTATCTCCATTGCCGACCTCGTCCGTTACAGAAGAAAGCAAGAAAAGCTTGTCACGCGTGCTTCTGAAGCCAGAATCCCCACGCGCTTTGGTGAGTTTACAGCCTATGCTTACGAAGGGCTGCTCGATGGAACAAATCACGTAGCTCTTGTTAAAGGAGATATCTGCGGCAAGAAAAACCTCCTTGTCAGAGTTCATTCCGAATGCCTTACAGGCGATGTCTTCGGCTCTCTCCGCTGCGACTGCGGATCACAACTTGACCTGGCTCTAGAGCGCATTTGCGATGAAGGAGAAGGTGTTGTGGTGTATTTGCGCGGGCAAGAAGGACGCGGCATTGGCCTTGCACACAAGCTTCGCGCCTATAAGCTTCAAGACGCCGGCTTTGACACTGTAGATGCTAACCTCCAATTAGGCCTTCCTGTAGACTCCCGCGAATATGGAATCGGAGCACAGATCCTTGCCGACCTTGGTGTTACGACAATGCGCCTTCTCACAAACAACCCAATAAAATATGGTGGCCTTGCTGGCTACAACCTAACCATTACAGAGCGCGTCCCCCTGGCACCAGCCCCTAACTGCGAAAACAGACACTATTTAAAAACCAAACAAGACAGACTCGGTCATTTCTTAGACATTGCCGATGACTTAAAGGAAAAAACTCATGCGTGAATATCAAGGTGACTTTCAGGGACAAGGGTTGAAAATTGCGATCGTTGTCTCCCGTTTTAACGAACTTATCACCAAAAGCCTTCTTAATGGCGCTCTAGACAGCCTTAGAAGGCATGGTGTTGATGACAAACACATTTCTGTTGCTTGGGTGCCAGGCTCTATGGAGATCCCTCTTGTGGCTAAAACATTTGCCTCTACAAAAAAGTATGACGCTGTGATCTGCTTAGGGGCTGTTATCCGCGGGGCTACCTCCCACTTCGACCATGTAGCTGGGCAGTCTGCTGGCGGCGTTGCGCGCACATCACTTGACACAGGGGTTCCTGTAATCTACGGCATTCTCACAACAGAAACAATTGAGCAGTGCTGGGAGCGTGCTGGGACAAAAGCAGGCAACCTCGGCTTTAACTGGGCCCAGGCTGCTATCGAAACTGCAAACGTCCTCAAAGCCATCAAAAACGAGAAGTAACAGGCACGGGCCCTTACGCTGTGTGCATTTTCAGCCCTTTGGGCTGAACTTCTCAACCACAACCACAACCACAAACACAACCATCCAAAGCTTTTGCTAAAAAAACAGGCCGTAGGTCTGTAATTGCACGCAGCGTAAGGGCACCGCCCTGGGTACGGGCGAATAAGGCTCCGCAGCCTGTAAGGCTGCAAGAATCACACTACCTTTACCACCCAAAGCTTTTGCTAAAAAAACAGCCTGTAAGGCTGCAAGTGCAACAGCCCAGGGCACCGCCCTGGGTACGGGCGAATAAGCCCCCGCAGCCTGTAAGGCTGCAATAATTGCCCAGGGCGCCCGCCGTTATGCTAGTGCACTTGCAGCCCTTCAGGCTGCGGGACCTTATTTGCCCCTTACCCAGGGCGGGTGCCCTGGGCTGTTGCACTTTCAGCCCGAAGGGCTGAACTTCCCAACCACAATCACAACCACCCAAAGCTTTTGCTAAAAAAAACAGGCCGTAGATCTGTAATTGCAGCCCTTCAGGCTGCGTGGGCTAGGTCTGCCCATACCCAGGGCGGGCGCCCTTACGCTGTGTGCATTTTCAGCCCTTTGGGCTGAACTTCTCAACCACAACCACAACCATCCAAAGCAGCTAACCGGGCGCTGCCAATTTATTGACAAGGCGCATAAGGGTGGAAAATTCGGCGGGAGAGATCGTTTGCTTGCTGTCAGAAATAGCAGCATCGGGATTGGGGTGAACTTCAATCATAAGACCATCAGCGCCCGCAGCAATCGCCGCGCAGGCCATCGGAATAACAAGCTGCCGCATCCCCGTGCCATGAGAAGGGTCGACAATCACAGGCAGGTGGCTAAGCTCGTGCAGAACAGGAACAGCTGCGATGTCTAACGTATAGCGCGTATATGTTTCGAAGGTGCGGATGCCCCGCTCACACAGGATCACCTGTGAATTCCCTCCATCTAAAATATATTCTGCAGCTAAAAGTAAGTCCTGATAGGTGGCAGCAAACCCGCGCTTTAAAAGAACAGGCTTATTGATTTTCCCAAGCTTCTTGAGCAAACTAAAGTTTTGCATGTTGCGAGCGCCCACCTGGAGGATGTCCACGTGAGCTGCAACAAGATCAACCGACTCGGTATCCATTGCCTCAGAAACGGTAACAAGTCCATGGATCCTGCCTGCTTCTTCAAGAAAGCGGAGTCCCTTTTCGCCTAATCCTTGAAAGGAATATGGGGAAGTGCGCGGCTTAAAAGCTCCGCCACGAAGAAGAGTTCCACCAAGCGCCTTAACCTGACGGGCACACTCATGAATCTGCTCCTTAGACTCTACAGAGCACGGGCCTGCAATAACAACAGGGGTGCCGCCGCCAATCCTAACCCCTTTAACTTCAATAACTAGCCGCTCTTTCTTTCCTCCGTGACCAGATCCGTTAAAAAGAAAAGGGAGCTTTGAGTCGGCAGAACGTCCTTTACTAGCCAAAACTTCATTAATTAAGGCTTTATTAGTTGAAATTTTGTTATCCAAAGTTTTGTTATCCAGCGCCTGCATGGTCATTATGCGTTCTCGTTGTTCTATCTGAGCCGATCATTTTAGACTTTATCGACTATATATACTCCTCGTAGCTGAAAATGGGAACTTGGACGGCGCCAAAGCCCCGGGGCTGAACGATCGCAAGTGCCCTTTGTATTTCTAATACTAAGGCACTTACGATCGTTCAGCCGCGGGAGCTTTCGCGCTAGTCCAAATTCCCGTTTTCAATTACAAGGAGTATAGTCGATTAAGAAGAAACGCATC
>CAMCWV010000020.1 GCA_945882915.1 Waddlia chondrophila WSU 86-1044
ATTGAGCAATTCGCGTTGAGACTATGCTGTCAACAGGTTGGAGCAGGTTCAAGATCTAGGCGCTAGATTTTTTCATCACTTGACTGTTCTTTTTTTGTATTTTCTCTCACGTTCTCTCACGCCTCTGTGGTTAAAAAAAACTGGTATTAATATTTTTGAAACACAGAGAACGCAGAGAACACAGAGAGGGAGGAAAGCAGGCAATACCACTTCAATCGTAAGGCTGCCAAAACACCACTCTGTGAGCGTCAAATATTTCTTGATAAATCGCCCTGGGTATGTGAACTGTTACTTTTTGATTACCGAATGACTGTCAAAATATTTCAATCACAACGCTATGGGCATTGGAGTACTTAATATAAGAGAGGACTGTGTTATCGGCGGAAGCCAGGACAGTGAAAATGGTAGCTACCCAAGGGCCGGTCTTTCCCCGTGAGAATTGTGATACGTTCTTGCGGAAAATGACTATATTCTCGGTTCTGCCAAGCAGAAATTGGTCAAGCTCGTATGTTATTGAAACGCTGAATTTTGAATTGATATTCCACAGCTCAGTATTGATTTGTTTTAATTGTTTAGCGATCTCTCTTTGGCGATTAGTTTTATCATGATAAGCCGAAATGTTAGCAGCTGTTATTCGGTTTAGGAGTTGTTCCGTATAGCGGTCGGCAAGAAAAATGGTACCATGGAATTTTGCGTTCGGGTTGAGTACTTTAAGCGCGCAGGTGAAGATGTCTGCAAGGCCGTTTGGATTTAAAATCATTGAGGTCTTAGCGCGCCAGTGGGATATTCCCCCTTCTACTTTCTGCTCTAAAGGGAGGGGAGAGAGCGCTGCGCCAAAAGTCCCCAAAACCGCACATGTAATTTTTCCAAAGACAAGTAGTGCTGCATCTTCAGTGTAGACGAGTCGGCTCCAAACGTGGCGGTGGAGGAGCGAGGTGTTTACTTGAGGGTTGAGGATCTTCATTGCAGCGATGTAGACATCGCCAAGGCCTACTGCACTTAGGCGCGGTGCTGCAAAGTTTATTAGGTCGGCTGTGCCACTTTTTAGAGCCTTTGGGGCAATAAAGATTGTGATGAAGTGACCTGCAGCTGCAATGGCTCCAGTAATTCCGCCAATAACGCCGTCTATGGCTTTAGTGCCGAGCAGCATAACGCCTGTTGCAGCGAAGGCTCCGCGGTAAAGTGTTTGGCGTGTGATCGGAGAGGCCTTGTCGCAGCGTGCGGCTACTGTATCGTAGATGTAACGATTTGTAAGATCGCTGAATACAGGAATTGCTGCCATTGTATTGAATCCTTAAGTTTTGTTGTTGAGGGAATTAGGAAGATTGCTATTCATCTCAGAGCGGGTAATGCGGTCGCCGTAAATGTCCTTATTTCTGGAGTTTACGGTGTTGGGATTGCTGAGATAGAACTCGGCATTGGGGTTCCATACCTTTAAGGCGCAGGCAAAGATGTCCTGTAGTCCGGTAGGATTTAATAGTTTTGCTGTTTGAGTATGGAGACGTGCTTTTCCTTTTAGGCAGGTGCCCGCTGTAGGGATCAAGGAGAGGGCTGCTGCGGCTAGACCTATAACTGTACTAATAGTCTTTAGTGCGGCGCATTCTAACAAGGTGAGGGCAAAGCCTGTGCGGTAGAAGATGTGCCTATTAAATGCGTAGGCGTTGCCTGCTTTTTCTGAAAGTGTGTTGTAGGACCATCGGTGGTTTGAATCGGCAATATTATTAGCTTCAGTAGGTTTCTGTCTGAAGAATTTTGCTTGTGGGTTGAGGACTTTAAGTGCGACGGCATATTCGTCGTAAATGCCTACCTCTCTTAAGCGTTCCCCAGAGAATGTATTTAGCCAGATTGTGCCGCCCTTTAGCCATTGAGAAGCAATGAGGTTAGAAAGGAGGTTGGCGGCAACTGTAGGGACTGCAGCCGCTGTGCCAATGGCTAAGTCAGCAACTTTAGCAATGGCAATAAAGCAGCCTGTCATTGCAAAACGTGCGCGGTAGTAAGTGTGGCGGCTAATCGTTCCTGCGAGTTTGCAGTTTTCGGCAACGCCATCGTATCCAAAACGGTTAGTGTTTACCAAGTCTGTGAAGGTTGCGCATGTTTGCATGTTGTAGTTCTTGGAATTGATTAATGTTTATTGCCAACCATTATGCCATAAAATTAACTTATTATAAATAACGGGTTAATTTTGTGTAAATTTTATTTTTTGCGGTTGTAGTTGCAAAAAAAAGGATCTCAGCAAAAATCATAACAGTTCACATAAGTCCTTAAAAAGTTCTGTCGCCCTATCCTGTGCTAAGGCTTGTTAAGGACTTACGAAATAGGCCCCGACTTTACGTCGAGGCCTATGAGTTTAGTTTAACAAAGAATGTCTGCAGCGCAGGTGGTCTACTTATTCCGCACCATATACGTCACGCCAACTGCAACCGCTGCTGCTGCAACGAGTGTTGGAGCTGCAATCAATAGGGTAAGTCCAAATGCGCAAAAGAGTAGCGATTTGAATTTTCCATGAAAAGAGATGTGAGACTTGATGTTTTTAAAGACGCTTACGATAGGTTTCGCAAAATAAGCACCGAGGATGGCTCCGATAATGACGCCGCCGATCATCATGCTGTATAAGGAAAGAAGGACCCCGATAATCATGAGGTAGCCGACAACAACATCTGTTGTGCGGGAGACATGTAGGTCGTGGACTTTATGAACCCATTTTAACTTGTGCAACCGATTCCAGTGAGTGGCTGCTTTTTTCTTGATTTTGTTGCTGTAATGAGTGTAGGCGTCTTTCCACCCGTTTAATTCGCTTTGAGTTGGGTTGAGTGATTCTGTGGCATCTTCAGAAGTCCCCGTTTCTATTTTTAACTTAACACCTGTTTCTTTTCCCATCTTGCTTCCCCCCTTCTTTCGAAGTTAGTAAATAAAGCGTATCCGCTCTGTTTTTAATTGTATGACTTAATTGACGTTTATGCAAATAAATAATTTAAATCAAATTGATTGTTACAGTTAATTGTTTTATTAATGCGTCCAGGGGAAATCTTTATGTCGTTGATTTTTAGCTGCTTAAAGAGGGTTTCTTTTTGAGCTGTTATCTTGAGTTCAATAGAGGCTTGGTCTACATTGCGTCTTATTTGGGGCATTGCCTGGATAATTATAGATCCTTAAGAGTTGCGGCCTTACAGGAAGGTACCCAGACCGTCCCGGTCTGGGATTTTAGACTGAGCCAATAATAAACGCTTGCTACAGGCTTAGATTTAAAGCCCAGACCTTAGGCGGCCCGCATCTTAGGGCAAATTGGTTGTTCTAAAATGTGGGTAATGACAAGGGACGCGCCCTGCTTAGTTATTCTTTCATTGCTGTTTATTACAATATTTAATATAATGAATCGCTGTTTTAACATGTTATTAACTATATAGTGATTAGATGAAGTGGCTGTTCTATCTTAATGCTAGTATTGGCGGTTTGTGTTTGCTGGTTCTATTGACTACAGGCACGATTGTGCTTGCAGGTTCATCGTCTCAGGTCACCGCTGCCTCGGATAACCAAGGGGGCCTTCAAGGGGGCCTTGCCGCCCACTCTACTCCACTGCCACGCGGCTCTTTTTCTCGCGCGTCAGATGAATATGAGGCGATAGCCACAAGTCCACTCTTGGCCCTGCATTCTTCTCCTGCGGCCGTTCAGCTGCCAGACCTCCGTCCAGAGTTTGTTTTTCATGGCAAAAATAGCCGGCCAGACGTCTCTTCTGAACAAGCTCAATACCATCTTCAGCTCAAAGGTGAAACTAACAAATCAGATTCTAATAAGGGTTTCTCAGAGATCAAATCGATCACAAGCAAAGAGCGCCTCTATATTCGCTACCAGGCAGATGGATCCGGTGGAAGATATTTTTTTAGCCCGCAGAACGCACCGACCTCTCTTTGGATTGAGCCTGACCCTTCTGAGGCAAAGCTTGAGATTCATGTTCGAATGACCGATCCTGCAGGTGTTTTGGTAACCTCTCCAGAATCGCATAGTAAGTTTGTTTTAACAGAAAAAGAGGTTGTCCGTGGAGCCCCGGCTTCTGGATGGGAGATTGGTAAAATCCGTGTTGATAGTAGTCTTCTAGCTCGTCAGCATGCACGTTGGTATGGTAAGGATATTTTCCTTAAGGAGCACGGGGACAGGGACGAGACTAAGGATCAGGCTTTTTTTGACGAGACCCATCGCCTTGATTTTGGGGAAAGTGATGCTGTCTATTGCTGCTACTTCAGGGAAGGGAGCTATCTTATTTGGAAAGAAAATCGTTGGCACTCGGCACTTCCTGGAGATGTTTCTCAGGGCTATCCGCTGATGCATTTAAAACGTATTGAAGAGCGGCTAATGCACTGTGAGCTGTGGGATGTGGAAGGTAAGGCAAAGGTCCCGATGACGCTTGTGAAGGGGATGGTTCCTAACACACATACACATCTCCAAAATGATTTAAAATTTCTTGGCGCTAAGACGTGGACCCAGTTTATGGTTCAGGCTGATGGTGAGCGGATAATCCTCCGTCCAAAAGACTGGCTTCTTCACACTTCAGATGGATGGCATAGACTTGAAACAGTTAAGCAGATTGATGATTATGCCGAACGCAGGCTGATTGGTGAACTGTTTGTATTTGAGAATATGATAAATAGAGACGGACGGCAAGTGCTTATGGGGCATCTTTTTAACGCTCCTCGAACTGAAATGTTTGCTGTTGAATTGCCCTTGCAACAAAACTCATCCATTGCCAAAATTGCTCCTGAAAAAGGGGAGGAGTGCTTTGGAAATTCTCCTGCCAATCCTTCCGCAAATCCTTCTACACAGCTCCATACAAGTCCATTTGGGAATGCTTTCGGAGGCAGTGCTCAATCCGGAGTCCAATCCGGGGCTTCTGACTGGCATTCTGTCGAAGCTGCAGCTCAAGGCATGAGGCCTATTTTAAAACCATGATGATTAACCCGCCTAAAATGAAACTTTATTTTTTTACTCTCTTAGTAATTTGTGGACTTCTTCTTGAAGCGCCTTCTGTGGACGCGCAGACCCTTTCTGAAAAGAAGGCCTCTGTGAAGCAGCAGTCGCAAGGAATGCAAATGCAAGGGGCTCAAACTCAAGGGATCTACCCGCCTATAGAACAGCTTCAGATTGAGCTTCAGGAAGTAAATAAGCAATTAAAAGAGCACAAAGATACGCTGCTTCACTTGTATGAACAAGGAGAGCAGCTGCAACTTAAGCAGGCGGCCGAAGAGGAATATAAGCAGCTTCTTGTAGAGGTTGGTGCAGAGCAAGAGATATTGCAGAAGATTCAAGAAAGGCAGCGGCTTCTCTCCATTCACCTTGCACCTAATGAAGAATACACCTTGTGGTACCAGCCAGAGACAACCATTGGGCAGCTCGTTATTGACTACGGCGCTCAGAGTTTTGTTTACTCAGTTCCCCCAGAAGTTGCAGCTATTCGCATCGGAGTAAGCTCTCATCTCCCTATTCCTCAAGAAGCTCGTGGAGAGCTTCTTGAGCTTATTCTTCTTCAGAATGGGGTAGGCATTAGACAGCTTAATCCTTATCTTCGCCAGCTCTACATGATGAAGCTAAATGGCGCTGCTGTTTCTTATGTTACTGATGATCGCAAGAGTCTTGAGCTTATTCCTAGTCGCTCTAGAATTTGTTACGTGCTAGACCCCGAGACCTCTAACGCCAAAGCGGCGATGAGTTTTCTTGAACGTTTTTCTAACCCGCAGACAACCAGCTTGCAAATGATTGGGAAGAACGTGTTTATCACAGCTCCTGTAGAGCAGGTTAAAGAGCTTTTAAAGTTATACGACTTCGTTCACACAAGTAAGGACTCTTTGCGCTATCGCCTCGTTTCTCTTTCTAACCGGATTGATGCTAAAGAAATGGAGATGATGCTCAACAGCATCTTCTATAGCTCTATTGAAACTCCACAGTTTCCAGAAGCTGTTTATTTAAGAATTCTTGCCTTGTCAAGCCTTCCCCATTCACTTTTTCTCTATGGGCCTCAGGAAGATATTGATAGGGCCGTGCAAATGATCGAAAACCTCGAAAATCAGATGAGAAACCCGATCGAGAAGGTTGTTTATTGGTACAGTTGTAAGCATTCTGAGGCAGCTGAGCTTGCCAAGGTCCTTTCTCAAGTCTACAGCTCCATGCAAGGTGCAGGTGGAAAGGGAGGTGGAGTTGGTGGCGTAGAAGGGAACAAGGGAGAGGCTCAAGACTCAGATGGGCATGCAAAAGGCTCTTCGGATGATCAGGGCAGCTCTGAAAAGAGACCTCATTACGGACTTCCTCGGCAGCAGGGAACTCTTCCTATAAGCCCTGAGTCTCTTGTAATGGGGCTGACGACTAAGCGTGAAACAAGAATGGATGATAAAGGGAGCTTCATTGTCGATAACAAGACAGGCGCTATCATCATGATTGTAGAAGAAGGTGCGCTTCCTAAGCTCAAAGCTCTTATTAAGAAGATTGACATTCCCAAAAAGATGGTTCAGCTCGAGGTACTTCTTTTTGAAAAGCGTGTTACAGGGCAGAGCCGCATTGGGCTGAATTTACTTCGACTCGGCAGGGTCGACCAGGTCTCTGATACACATAAAACGGGCGCTTTATGGAATGATCCTTCTTCAGCTCAGGGGGGTATTCTCCAGTTCCTCATCAGCCGCCACCGTACAGCTAGCGGCATTCCTGCTTACGACCTTGCTTACCAGTTCTTGCTGACTCAAGAAGATGTGCAGATCAATGCAAGTCCTTCTGTTGTGGCGGTAAACCAAACAAAGGCGCGCATTGCAATTGTAGAAGAGATCTCGATCAATCAAGGAGCAGATAGGTCTACTAGAAGTGATATTATCTCGGATATTTATGTGCGGGCTCAATACGGTATTATCATCGAGATGATCCCTACGATCAATGTTCCCGATGAAGAAGATGGGGGAGATGGCAAGAGCTATGTCACCCTCAATACGAGCATTAACTTTGACACCACTAAGCCAAGCAAAGATAACAGGCCAGAGGTGACGCGCCGCAATGTCACGAATGAAGTGAGAGTGGCTGATGGAGAAACGGTGATCATCGGCGGCCTTCGAAGGAAGTCTAAAAACGACAATAAAGACATGATACCTATGCTTGGAGAGATCCCGGGGCTTGGGAAGCTCTTTAGTACGACAGTCATGAACGACTCTCAGATCGAGATGTTTGTTTTCATTACGCCAAAGATCATTGCTGATCCGGTTGAGGATATGGAAAAACTCCGTCGAGAGCAACTTTCAAAGCGTCCAGGAGATATTCCTGAGTTCTTGCAGCGCCTTGTGGAAGCTCAAGATTTAGAAAAAAGGCGTTTCATGGCAGGCTCGCTCAGGATGATCCTTGATGTCGATGACACCGCTCACTCGACGAGAGGGGGGTATGATGGCCAAGAGCAGTAACGAGTCTAGCCGTGACTTAGCAATTCAGCTGGGCATGGAAGTTGTTGCAGACCTTATCGTCTCTAACCTTCCCAGGGAAGTGATTAAGAAGATCCCTTATGCCTTCGTCAAGCAGCACGTGATCCTTCCGATTAAAGAAGAGGCGGGGTCTGTAACGGTGGCTGTTTCGGATCCTCTGAATTTGCAGGGAGTCGAAGAGCTGCGCATGATGCTTGGGAAGTCGATTAAAACAGTTTACTCCCCTGCCCCAGAACTTCTGCTTGCCATTGACGCCTGCTTTCACAGGGAAGAAGGAGCGGCTTCTCAGCTCATTGCCGATATGCGCGAAGGTGCCCGCCATTTAGAAGGGACAGGCTCAGAAGATTCTTATGATCTCCTTGACGATACCGAACAAGCTCCTGTTGTCAAACTCCTCAATTTAATTATTGGAGAGGCGATCCAGCAAGGGGCTTCAGATATTCACTTTGAGCCTTTTGAAAGTGATATGCGCGTTCGTTACCGCATTGACGGCGTTCTTCAAAACCGCCACTCACCTCCACGTGAGCACCAGGCGCAGCTACTCACCCGTATCAAAGTTCTTGCTAAACTCGACATTGCCGAACACAGACTCCCTCAAGACGGGCGTAGCAAACTGAATATGGGTGGCAAAGAGATTGACTTTAGAGTGAGTACTGTCCCTGTTACAAACGGCGAGAGGATCGTTCTTAGAATACTGGACAAAGGGAATGTTACTTTAGGACTCAATCAGATTGGGATGCCACCGGAGCTGCTCAAGAAATTTCAGCGGCTTGTTCATATGCCTGAAGGAATTATTCTTGTGACAGGCCCAACAGGAAGTGGAAAGACAACAACGCTTTACAGCGCAATTTGCGACCTTAACGCAGCTGAAGTGAATATTATGACCATTGAAGAGCCTGTAGAATATAAGCTCTCTGGGATTGCTCAAATAGGTGTGCGGCCTAAAATTAAGCTTACGTTTGCGGCAGGGCTTAGACATATTTTAAGGCAAGATCCTGATGTAATCATGATCGGTGAAATTCGCGATGCTGAAACAGCAGAGATCGCCATTCAAGCATCGCTTACAGGTCACTTAGTTCTTAGTACGCTCCACACAAATGATGCTCCGTCTGCAGTGGCCCGTCTTGTCGACATGAAGGTGGAGCCTTATCTTCTCGCCTCCTCTGTGATTGGAGTGCTTGCTCAGCGCCTTGTGCGCAGAATATGCCCTTCGTGCATCGTTTCGTATGAGCCTTTAGACAAAGAGCTTGAAGAGCTTAATCTTTCCAGGGCGTCTTTGCTTAGCGGTATGTTGCAGCGTGGGTCTGGGTGTCTTTTATGTTATGGCTCCGGATATAAGGGGCGTCACGCCATTTATGAGCTTATGGTCATCAATAACGCTTTAAAACGGCAGATTTCTAAAAGCGCTGACGCGGTGGAGCTCCGCAAGATTGCTGTCGAAACGGGAATGACGACTCTGCATGATCATGGCGCAGAGCTTGTTAAGCAGGGCATTACCACGGTATCAGAAGTTCTTCGCGTCTGCATGCGGCTGGAGTCATATCATGGCTCTGTATAAGTACCAGGCTTTAGATGTTAAGGGGAAGCTGCAGAAAGGCTCCCTTGAAGCAGATAGCGAGAAAAATGCGCGCGATAGGCTTCGTGAGCAAGGGCTAATGCTCAAAAACCTTTCACTTGCAAGTGCGAGTTCTAGCGGCGGCCATCTTCGCGGTGATGACTTGTTGACATTCACGATGCAATTGTCACAGATGCTCCAGGCGGGAATGCCTCTTTTTGAAAGTCTAGCTTCTCTTGAAGAGCACTATCGTGGCGAGAAATTTCACACCGTTCTTGTGAGTTTATGCGAGGCGATAAAAAGGGGGGATTCGCTTTCTCAGGCAATGAGCCAGTCCCCACGTAGTTTTGACACGCTCTACTCTGCAATGGTAGCGGCCGGGGAGGCTTCTGGAACGCTTCCAAGTGTTGTAGAGAAGCTGAGCGCTCTTATTTCGCGGCAGCTGAAGTTAAGAAAGCAAATCATTACCGCTCTAATCTATCCTGCCCTTTTAGGGGGATTTGCTTTAGTCATTATTTTCCTTTTGCTTTCTTTTGTGATCCCTTCTTTAGAGTCTATCTTTGGAGACCGCAAGGTTAATGGATTTACGGCCGTCATCATAGCTGTCAGCCACTTCCTCAACAGGTATTGGCCAGTATATCTCCCTCTATTTGGTGGGCTTGGTTTGTATGCCTACATTAAGTTGCGATCTGCCGAAATGAAGAAGAAGCTTCTGATGACAGTTTCTAGGTTGCCGGTTTTAAGGACTCTTGGCTTGCAGACAGCGCTAGCACGTTTTTCGCGCACTCTTGCAACTCTTCAGCAAGGAGGCTTGCCGATTATCGATTCTTTGCGCATTGCACGCAGGGCCACCGGACATCCTCAGTTAGAAGCGGTTGTAGAGCAAGCAGAAGCCAGGATCATCGAGGGGAGCTCTTTGAGCCGAGAGCTCAAGCAGTCAGCTCTTGTCCCACCGCTTGTTACCCGCATGCTTGCTGTAGGTGAAGAGACAGGTGATACGGCAACGATGCTAAGAAAGATCGCTGACATCTACGAAGATGATATCGAAAAAACGCTACAAAGAATTACAGCCCTAGCGCAACCTATTATTTTGGTGGTCATGGGCGCCATCGTAGGGGTGGTTATGTTATCCATTCTTCTACCGCTCACAGACATTTCTGCTTTTACACAATAAGGAGTCATCACATGGATTGTGATATAAAAAGAATAAAGCGCACAAAGAGAATGTTTCCAATCACCCTGATAGAAATTATGGTGGTGATTCTGCTTATTGGACTCATTGGTGGAGTATTGGCTTATAATCTCTCTGGTAGTTTGGAAGAGGGTAAAGCTTTTAAGAGCCGCGAGGCAGCAAGACAGGTGTCTAATATTTTAACGCTTGAGATTGCTAAAGGACGCTCTCCTGAGAGCGTTGTCGGGGATTGGGAAAATGTAATAAAAAATTCCCCACTTGCTGGAAGGCCGAAAGAGCTGATTCGCGATGGATGGGGAGAGCTTTTCAAAGTTTCTTATCAGAATGATTATATCGTTATCTCTTCGGAAAAATATCAAAAATACAGAGAAGCCCACCCAAGTCCAAACGCCATCGAGCCTGGAGATGAGTGGTACTAACCAAATTTTATGAGACGATACCTCACTTTAATAGAGCTCCTGATCGTTTTAGTCCTCATTAGCCTAATTGCGACGGTGATAGGTATTGGCACAGCAAAAGCTGTCGACAGCCAACGGTTTGAGTCAGGGGTGTCGCTCATTGTTGATCAGATTCAGCTTGCTGAGGAGCTGATGCTTCATCTTAATACAGATGTAGCTTTGACTCTCACGACTGACTCAAAAGGGGTGATGTGCTTCCTTGAGGTGGAGACGGGCATTCTTGAGTCTCTCCGCTTAAAAGAAAGGGCTCATCTATTTGTGAGGGGTGTTAAGGCGGTTTCTTGGGATGAAGAGGTTCAGGAGAGTCTTATTTTGACGTTCCTCTCGGCTGGTGGTTCTATGAGCAAGGGGCTATTGCACCTTGCTCCTGATACCCCACAGCTGCGCGCTGGTAAGGGACGTTGGGTTTATTTGCCAGGTAGGCCTTCGACGCTTCAAGCAGCCCTCTATCCTCCAGTTCCTTCTGAAGAGGTGGACCCACCCTATCCTCAGGGAGTTTTAAAACATGGCGGGGTCAAGTGATGAAGCATCATACTTGTTTCCTTCGCTACTTTCGCTCTTACATTCTCATAGAAATTCTTATTTCTTTAGCATTTGTGACGATGTGTGCAGTTCCTCTTTTGCTGCCCCACTTTGTTATATTGAGGGCGGAGATAAAAACGCTTGAAGAGCTGCAGCTTGAGCGCCTTGCTGATGTCGCCTTCGCTGAAGTTAAGCAAATGCTTTTTGAAAACAAAATTAGCTGGGAAGAGATCGGAAAAGCTAAAGAAAAGCATAAGCTTGTGCAGGATCTTTCCCCGGTTTCAATTAAGATCGGAAAGGGGTCCACTGCTATTTATGCGAGAAGTTTTGATCTATATTGCGAGAAAAAATCGCAGGCAAGATCAGACCCTGAGTTCCGTCTTATCAAGATTACCATCCATTTTAAGCCCGCTAATAAAGAGGAGAGTGTCGATTACACTTATCTGCAGTTTCTTGAGCGGACTTCTAAGGGAGTCTCTTAATGACAAAGGCTTTAAAGAAAAGCCAGAGACGATGGATGACGCTTATGGAGGTGTTGATTGGCATGGCTCTTACAGTCATGCTTGTCGGCGGCCTTTTAATGTATCTTCGTCAGGCTACGCTTCTTTCTTTGGATGTTGATACAACAAGGCGAGAGTTAAATGAGCAGCGCTATGCGCAGGCCCGTCTTGGGCATGTTCTAACGCGCGCACATCTTCAAGATGGGGACATCCGGCTTAAGCCTGGAGCTAAAAATGGGCCTGCTTCTGAAGACCGAGAAGCTTATTTCTTTTTTACAGACGAAGAAGGGCGCTCTTTAACCTTCACATACACGCATGATCCAGATATTGAACCTTATTTTTCTGCTGATGTTATCGGCAAAATTTATATGGATAGTCAAAATCAGCTTTGCCTTTCTACATGGCCATCACCGGCGCATTGGACATTCGAGAAGCCTCCTGTAAGGACAGAGGTCCTTCTTAAGGACGTTTTGGCCGTTTCCTTTGAGTTTTATGTGCCGCCACGCTTCGATGATAAGCCTGTTAACCCTTTGGGTGTCGATACTGGAGATCATAAGATAGAGGCTCCAGTAGGAAGGCTTACTAGCTGGAGGCAGAGTTATGGGGAGCTTCCTGCGATGATTAAGGTGATTGTGCGGTGCGCAAACTTGAATGCGGAAGCTCCGGACTTTACTGAGTATGCCATTCAGCTTCCTTACGCTGAAAAGACAATCACCTATCTTAAGGATAAGCCTGTAAAGGTTAAGGAGTCTGGAAAATGAAGACTCTTCTGCTTACAATTACCGTACTCATGCTTCTCAGTATTTTTACTTATTCCAGTCTTAAGCGCTTTATGGATGGGCAAGCCATTCAGATTGGCTACTTAAAGCAGGTGCAGCTACTTCGAGACCACCAAAATGAGGCAGAAAGGCTCCGTTATGAGTGGGAAAGAGATAATCGCAAAAGAGCCAGGCCAGTCAAGGATATAGCTAAAGAGGGGGGTGAAGAAAGGCCTAAACAGGAGGAGGCTTTTGCTGGGCAGCAAAGAAAGAGAGTTAATCTCGCGACAGCAGGTGATAAAGGGAAGTTGAACTTCGGGGTTATTCTTAAGGGGAATCCAGATGAGCCGTTTTATGCTATTGCCGCAGCGCTTATCAGGCGATTATATGCGGACGAGGCTTTCTTTGAAGAGGTTCCAAACGCTGAATATAGGATCCTGAATACGCTTATAGATAAAGAAGCCCTGGCGAGTAGCGGCTCTACGGAGGGTTTTGAGGGGCCTATTTCTAAAGTTGAAGAGCTCGGGAGCATTTATTTAGACGATCCGCAGCTCCACAGAGTCTTCTACAAGATGCTTAAGGGGACGCGGCAGACCGGAAAAGGATACCCTTCTTTGCTCGATTACGTTGTTATTGATAAGAGCCGTAAAATTCGTTTTCATTACGCTTCGTTAAAGATGCTTCAGGCGGTCTTTCAGGATGATGCACTTGTCGATGACCTTTTAAGAAAAAGGGCTGAAGTGACAGCGCAGGAGCAGGCCCTGAGCGAAAGTAAAGAAGAGAAGGGTGATGGCGCGCTAGATGGCGCTTTGGTAGTTTACACTCTTCTAGAAGATGAAGTGCGCGCTATCTTAAGCGCGCATGGCGCAGATCTTTCCCGCTACCTGTCCATCCTCGACTTCTCCCTCTAGAACTACAGCAAGCAAGAGAAAATGCAAGAACAGGATTTCCAGGATTTTCAGCTAAGCGGAGTATATACTCCTCGTAGCTGAAAACGGGAACTTGGACGGCGCCAAAGCCCCGGGGCTGAACGACCGCAAGTGCCCTTTGTATTTCTAATACTAAGGCACTTATGATCGTTCAGCCGCGGGAGCTTTCGCGCTAGCCCAAATTCCCGTTTTCAGCTACGAGGAGTATATATAGGCGGGGCCGCCTGTAAACCGGCCCGAATTAGTGGCCCGCGTAAGGCGGGTTAACTAAAAGCTCCTTCCTTTAGGGAGGAGTTGTTTACGAGGCGCCTTCTTCAAGAGGTAGTGGTAAATGCAATATAAATGTTGTTCCTAGGCCAATTGTAGATTGGGCAGAGATCTTCCCGTGGTGCTTTTCAATGATCGTTTCCACAATAGAAAGTCCAAGTCCTGACCCGCCTAAATGGCGCGAATGTGCTTTGTTAACTGTATAGAACCTGTCGAAAATGTGATCTAAGTCTTCTTCAGGGATCCCCATCCCCTTGTCGCTAACGGTTACTTTTGCCCATTTATCTTCTTTAGAAATGGTTACGACGATTTCTGCGGGGCCATTAGAGTACTTTGCAGCATTGTCTAGAAGATTCATTAAAGCTCTTTCTAGAAGGTCAGGGTCGGCTGTCAAATGAAGTTTCTCTGCCTGAATAATATTTACAGTTGCTGTAGGATAAATCGTGAGGATTAGGCTTCTGCAGTGGCCAGCAATCGTGTTTATATCACACTCTTCCAGTCTGGAAAGTGGGAGCTCTTCAACGCTGGCCAGAGTAAGCAGGTTTTTTACTAGAGTATCCATTCGCTTGCAGTTGCGCACAATTTTGTCGGTGATCTCTGTTGCTATTTTTTTTGATAGGTTAGGGTGGTCGTGAAGAGTTTCTGCAAAGCCTCGGATGATTGTAATAGGGGTCTTTAGCTCGTGAGAGGCGTTGGCAATAAAAGCCTTTCCTTTTTGCAAGATAAGCTGGTAGCTCGACTTTTCTCTAACGAGAGCTCCTATCTGCTCTTGAATCCTTCCAGAAAGGGAATTGAGTGTTTTTGCGAGTTGTTCAAAATCTTCGTTTGGGCTTGCAAGATCTTCAAGTGAAATCTTTGGAATGTGATCGACAAGGCCTTCTTGGTAGGGTTTAATGGCGTCAATGATTCTTTGAATTGGTTTTGTAAAGTGGCGGATAATCATCCACGACATCAGGCTAAAAAAGACCAATATGATGAGGCCAAATCTCCAATAGCCATACTCAAAATCAGAAATAAGGCTGGCTAGTTCTAATTTGTCAGATTGGCTCATTGCATTTTTGACGACTGACTCGAGTAGGTGCTCTACAAAGGGGAAAATGAGAAGGAAGAAGAGGAGGAGCGTTCCTAAATAGCTGATCAGGATTTTTTTACGAAAACTTAACATAGGTGAGGTCGTTTTACTGGGTTACTGGATGTTATTGCCGAACTTATACCAACCCTAAAAAAAAGAACAGGATCCACCTAACGTCCGTCAGAATGAAAATCTAAACAGAGAGAAAACAGAAAATACAAGAACAGGATAAGCAGGATCAGCCTTCGGCTGGCAGGATAAAAAACAGGATGAAAAATTAAAGCAAGGTATCCAGAAAACCTTTAATAGAGTCTGGCGTGTAGCCTGCTGTTTTGTCTCTGTGTTCTCTGTGCCTCTGTGTTTCAAAAATTCGATATTAAAACATTTGAAACACAGAGGCACAGAGAACACAGAGAAAATGCAGAAAAAAAGCTTTCCTGTTGTTTTTAGTGGATTATGCGGGCAACGCTTTTTTTATCCTGTTTTCTATCCTGCCAGCCGAAGGCTGATCCTGCTTATCCTGTTCTTGTGTTTTCTGTTTTCTGTTTTTTGTTTCACGCCTCTGTGTTTGAAGGATTTTGGAGTGCCTTTACAATTATTAGTTAAATTGGCAAGGTGCGAAATCTGGTTAGTAGCGGAGACACCTAAAATGGCGGAAAGACCGCTCGAATGTAGCGAATGTAAAAAGCCCATTGCGGTTGTCTATACCCAAATTGTTGGGCTGCGGCACGGCACGCCTCCATGCACCCATCACTGTGCTGATTGCCCCATCTTGGGACGACGCCTTTATGGATCGGGAGTCGAGGGTGTCCAAGCCGGCGCTCTGGTTTCACAGGGAACGGGCCTTTGTTGCGGCGATTGTGGCACAACGCTAGAGGCTGTTCGTGTGGGCGGCCCTTTAGGATGCAGCCAATGTTATGAGGTGTTTGGGGATGTGCTCATCGCAGATCTACTCGCCACAAACAGAATTTCGTCGCGGATTGCTGTTGCCAATAAAAACAAGCCTCTTCACAGGGGACGCTCTCCTGGTGAGGCTCCAGAGATTAACCCTGCTATGGCGCTGCTCGCTCTTAACGCCGTTCTAAGCGATGCCGTTGCTCGAGAGGACTTTGAAGGAGCTGCTGGTTTGCGGGATCAGATCAAAGCATTAAAGAGGAAAGCCAGTGAAGGAGAAACCCAGCAGTAAGCCCCCCTTTTCTAGGCAAGGCCCGTGGGCAAATAACCATAACAACATCTGGCTTGCCTCCACACTTAGGATCCATCGCAATCTTGCCAAGCACCCATTCCCTCCAAAGCTTAATGTGGGAATGCGCCAGCAGGTGCTTGAGGCTTTAAAGGATAGCGTTCTTGCCCTTCCTGGGCTTGATAAGCCTGAGCTGCTTCTTGCCAATCAACTGACTCCTCTTGATAGGGAGTATCTTTTCGAGCATTATCTAGGGGCGCGTAGCTTTCAGCAAGTTCATGGAAATGAAGGGTTTATTGTTGATAGAACAGGGGCTTTTCTCGCTCTTATTAATATTCAAGACCACCTTCAAATTCAACTTGTCGATTGTGAGGGGGAGCTAGAGACGTCCCTTAATAAACTCGTGAAAATGGAAACGGCTATAGGCTCTTCTCTGCGGTATGCTTTTTCTTCCCATTTTGGATTTTTGACTTCAGACCCGATGATTGCTGGAACGGCTCTTTCTGTGTCGATCTATTTGCACCTTCCTGCGCTTATTCATCTAGAGCAGTTAATGGATGTACTTGAAGAGCAAAAAGAAGAGAACGTGGTTGCCATGGGAATGCAAGGGGGCTTAACAGAGGTTGTAGGTCACGTGTTGACAATCAGTAATGGATATACGCTTGGTGTTAATGAAGAGACGATTATTGGGACTCTCAGGACTTTTGCAACGAAGTTAATGGTTAAAGAAAAAAGCGCTCGCGGGCAGCTTAAAAAAAAAGAGGATGGGGAGCTTCGGGATCATGTAAGCAGATCTTACGGGCTCCTTAGTTGTTCTTACCAACTTCGTACGATCGAGACGCTCAATGCTCTTAGTTGGTTGAAGCTTGGTGTGGATTTGGGGTGGGTTTCAGGCTTGGGATTGGATACTTTGAATGAATTATTCATTACGACCAGGCGGGCCCATCTTTCTGCTCTTCTTGATAAAGAGGTAGAGAATGAAGAACTGCCAAAAAGAAGGGCTCAGATAATCCATACGGCCTTGGAAGGGGTTGCTATCCAATGAGAGTAATTATTGCTTGCATGGTTTTTTGTCTTAGTAGTGCGCTTGTTTTTGGAGGAGATCCTGTTTTTGTTGCTGAGCCGCCGAGCGCAAAGAACTTGCGCCCCTACAAGCTTACGCTTTTAGGCAAGGTGATTAATATAGATCTTGATAGCCCGATGGTCCAGGTAGAGCGGTTTCCTAATGGTCATTTCCAGAGGATTACGGTTTCAAGAAGTGGCGTTGTTTATGAGCTCGAGTTTTATCCCACGCAGGAAAGGCTAGAAGAAGTTCTTTCGATGGTGAAGCAGTTTAAGCTTATTAATGGACAGCTTATCCTTGATGGGCCTGTAATCACCTATTCGCCGGAAGGTTTTGAACTCACCCACTATACATGGGTGGCTGGCAAGCTAGATGGGGTACAGACGATATTTAATAATAGGCAGGTTGTTGTTGAGAAAAGGGGGTATGCAGCTGGCTATCCTGTTGGTATTTGGTCTTTATTTTACCCTAATGGACAGTTTGCGGCTGTTATTGAGTTTCCAAATAGTATTGCCGAGTGGATGGTAACAGAAGTGAAGGGTTCGGAATCAAAGGCCTCAGAGAAGAAACGTGACCCGCATCGAAAGCTTGATGCTATCCCTTATCACCATCCTGTAGCGACATCGGCTAAGTGGTATGATGAGCGGGGACACAAGCAGAAAGAAATCTTTTACAGAGTTTATAAGCAAGATGAGTCTTTTGTTATAGAGCCCACGGGGGAGTCTTTGAGTTACAATGCCGAAGGCGATATTGTACGCACGGTCAATAAGCCTCATGGAACAGGCCTTGAGAGTAGAAATAAAATAAGCCTTGGAAATCTATACAAGACAGACATTCTCTGGTTTAACGACAGTGTGTTTAAGGTTGTCGAAAACAGGTTCCCTGTAACGAGTCCTTTAGACAGCTCTTCAAAATGACAACATATGCAAACAGCTCTTTTGTTGCGATTCTTCTCCTTTCTGGATCTGGAGGGCGTTTTGGGGGGGGGGTCCCGAAGCAGTTCCATAACCTTTCTGGGAAAAAGGTCTATTTGCATACTCTTGAAAAGTTTTTAAGCGTGGGGGTGTTTCGAGAGATCATCCTTGTAACCCATCCTCAGTTCATAAAAGCAGTCACTTTAGATATTGAGGCTTATAAGAATAAAAACATCCACGTGGTCTCTGGAGGAAGTACTCGGCAAGAGTCTTCATTGCAAGGGCTTTTGGAGTGCAGTCCTAATACAGACTTTGTAACGATTCACGATGCTGTCCGGCCGTTTGTTAGCCAGGAGATCATCTTGGACAACGTTCGCAAGGTTGTGGAGTATCATGCCGTAGATACGTGTATTCCCTCTGCAGACACCATAGTTCAGGTGGCCTCGGATGGGTTCATTAAGGATATTCCTAATCGCAGTAGTTACTGGAGGGGGCAAACCCCTCAGAGTTTTGAGTATTCCCTCATTTTACAAGCGCACCGTAATGCATGCGAGAGGGGGATGAAAAACATTTCAGATGACTGCCGCTTGGTCATAGAAGAGGGGTGTCCTGTTCATGTGGCTCTTGGCTCAGAGGAGAACATCAAGATCACGACAGAGCTTGATTTGTTTATTGCAGAGCAGCTTTATAGAACGCACAGAGATGTTCTTACAAGTTCTCAGGAAATAAAAGGGCATCAGCCTTTAAAGGATAAGCGATTTGTTGTGATAGGAGGGACAGCGGGAATTGGAGAGGCTGTTTGCGATCAGCTTCGCCGTGAGGGGGCTGTGGCGATTCCTCTTTCTAGGCGATCTTTGCAGTACTCATTAGATATTCGAGATCCACAGGCAGTTGAGAGGGTCTTTGCGCAAATCCATGTGGATATTGGTCCGATAGATGGGCTGATTAATAGTGCGGGAATTTTAAAAATGCAAGATCTGCAGGGGCTTACCTTTGCCGATATTCAGAACCTCATCTCCACTAATTTGTCAGGCGTAATTTATAGTTGTAAGTGCGCGCAAATAAAACCGGGAGGGCATATTGTTAATATAGCCTCTTCTTCATTTGTGCGTGGAAGAAAAAATTATGCTCTCTATTCGTGTGCTAAGGCGGCGGTTGTAAACCTCACTCAGGCGCTTGCTGAAGAGCATCCAGAGCTTCGCATTAACGTGATTGTTCCCCAGAGGACACGGACGCAAATGCGCTCATGGAACTTTCCTCATGATGAAGACCATTCGCTTCTTTCTCCGCAGGAAGTTGCTTTGCAAATTATCATTCTCCTAAAAAGCTCCCACCTTACCGGCGCCATTGTCGACGTCCGCAAATTCCCCTAACTGTAGAAAAAACAGGGCAATAAAAGAGCCCTTTAGAGGTGCCCCGCAAAAGAACTGCAAAATTCCCGTTTTCAGCTAAGAGGAGTATATACCTCACTTATAGAAGAACAGGTTTTGAAACACAGAGGCGTGAGAGAACGTGAGAGAAAATACAAGAACAGGATGGGCAGGATAAAAAACAGGATAGATACAGGAATAAGTAAGTGTTACCTTCTGGAGAGGGCAAACGCTAAGGCAGCGGGAGCTTTGGCGCTAGCCAAAATTCCCGTTTTCAGCTAAGAGGAGTATATAAGGCTTTGAATAGCATTCGTAATGCGAAGGTCGCGGGTTCGACTCCTGCTTTAGGCAAAACCCACACACAAATAACTGGGAGAACACATGAGAAAAAATTGGATCGCTACTGCTATCTTTTCCGCCTGTTTCGTTTTCAATATTGCATCATTATTTGCTGAGTCTACAGCATCGAAAAATGCTCCGCAGACAGATGCAACAAAAAGCCTTGATGATATCATTAAGAAGCGCGACGCTTACGGACTGCTGTGCACTACTTATAAGGTTGTCCTAATTGAAAATTCCTCAACAGATCGCGAAAACAATGCGTCAGCTTTTCTGCCTGAGTACATAAAAGCTCTTAAGCACAAGTCAAAGCCCGAATTGCTAGAGTCGCTGCGCGTTTCTGGTGGAGACGCTTTAGATTGTGCAATCCAGAAGTATATGGCTCTAGGGGTCGATGTGATCCTCGTCGTTGGAGGCACTGGCATATCACCATCGGACGATTCGCCAGAACTCATTTCCTGCTATCTTGAAAAGGAACTGACCCAATATCCGATGCTTTTTGCGGCAGAATCGCTTAGGCAGGTGTCGTTGAATGAGCAGCACACGCTCGCTCTTGGCGGCAGGCCTATCGGGGGGGTCTATGAGCATAAAGGTCAGCGCGGTTTGATTTTTGCGATACCGGGGTCTTATCATGCAAGCGTAATTGCCAGCGCCATCCTCTTCCCAGAAATCCCTTACCTCCTGCGCCAGCTCACAAAAAAATAACCGCACCTCCTTGGCCCGCGTTTCTCTTTTTCTAGCTCTCTTACCCCTTTGCGTTTCAAATATTTTGTAAAAATATTTTATTTATTGGTTTGTAATGAAAAGAGCTTGTAGTGGTCTAAATTTGGGCGGAAGTGTGCAATTGTTTTGGGTGGGGATTACCAGCCCTTGGCTTTTGCCTGGTTGATTGCTAAGGCAGCTTCTGCTACGCCGCGCTCCCAAAGGTTCCGAGGGGTGAAATCTAGGATCGCTCCGGTGCTAGATGGAGGGACGCAGCGAATCAGTTCAACGCCATTTTGCTCCGCTCTAGCAGCAGATTGGGATACCATATCTTCATTGGCATTAATCAGATTAGAAACCAAGCGGGCAGCGTTGCTGACAGCGTCTTGAAGCGCGGTGGTCTTTGATTCTGGCCCTTTTCCAGTCAAAATAACTGGAGCCTGTAAGGTGAATTTTTCAGTATCAGGCTGGGCATAAACTACAAGAATTTGCTTTGCCCCGCAACCTAAGGCAACATCAATTGGACAGTTATCCACAACGCCCCCATCTCCATATCCTTGATGCTTCGGAAATAAGAGTTCAACTGCAGATGTCGCTAAGACAATGTCCTGAAGGCGTCCTTGAAGCGTGTCTGCGCAGCCTGTTTGGTAATTAAACGCCCGGGTCATGAGCGTGATATTACACCCCTTTTGAATATCATCTGTTGTCAACTCGCCAAAAAATGTCGTTATAAGTTGGCGCAATCCTTTTATTTTGCAGATTCCAGGGCCAAAAAGAGTGTTGTAGGCGATTGTTAGTAGTGTAATAGGGTTCCAAAAAGAGGGAAAAGGGAGCAAGCTAGGAGTGTAAATGTCAGTGTTTTTTTGGATGCGACTCCAAGCCTCTTTTAAAATAGAATCTCCCTTGCCTTGGCTGATACCCAGGGCAAGGACGCAGGCATTTAGGCCGCCAACAGAGGTGCCAACGATGCCAGTTAGCCCTTTTAAAAGGTCGGCGTTGTAAATAGCAGATAAAGCTCCAGCTTGCCACCTGCCGCAGCCCCCACCGCCTACCAAAACCAACCAACGATTAGATGTGCTCATAATTTTCTCATTTAAAAATATTTTAGATGTTAGTTGAAGCTACTCAGTTGCAGGCAAAAGAGCAACTACAAGAAAGTGAACGCCTACCCAAAGCGCTGCTTGTATAAAACACCCCCCCTATTTCATACAAAATGCGAAGAAATTTTAGAAAAAGCTTTGAGTGGTTGTGGTTGTCCTTGAGAAATTCAGCCTGAAAGGCTGAAAATGCAAATAGCCCAGGGCTGCTTTGAGGTCATGGACCCTCGTTTAATTATCAGTCAGATAGAGCTCCTTTCACAGCAAAAAGTTATTCCAGGAGAAACGTTGCTTTTTCTCGATGAAATCCAGCAATGCCCCAAAGCTCTGCAGGCGCTTCGCTATTTTAAGGAGGTATTGCCAGAATTACATTTAATCGCTGCAGGGTCACTACTTGAATTTGCTATTCGAGATGAGGATTTTTCGTTTCCTTTTAGAATCTATACTCCTCGTAGCTGAAAATGGAAAGTTGGACGGCGCCAAAGCCCCGGGGCTGAACGATCGCAAGTGCCCTTTGTATTTCTAATACTAAGGCACTTGCGATCGTTCAGCCGCGGGAGCTTTCGCGCTAGTCCAAATTCCCGTTTTCAACTACGAGGAGTATAGTCCAGGAGCGCATGCAGCTACCTTTTTTATTCGAGAGTTCTGCAGTGAGCTATTTGCTTTTTTGTAGTCGATGGAATCTAACGTTGACTGAGAGATGGGGGCTGAAAAGGGTGCTTCTGCATCAAGGTCTTTGGTTACGTCAAGGGGCGTCGCCATCGGTTGCCGTTGATCTTGCGTGGTGCTCGGCAGGCTGGTAAGAGCTTTGTCATTGAAAAATTTGGACGGGAAAGCTTTGCTGATTTGGCTGTAGTTAACTTTGAGTTTCGGCCGGAGCTTACTCGCTGCTTTGAGAGCTTGGACCCGAGAATCATTTGCTCTCGTTTAGAAGTCTTTTTAAAGCAGCGGATTGTGCCAGGGAGCACGTTGCTGTTTTTGGATGAGATTCAGGCGTGTCCGCAGGCGATTCATGCGCTGCGGTGGATTATCTTCTTCAGGTGGGCAGCAGCATAGTACTTGTGGAGGTGAAGTCGGGCAGTACTGGAAGGTTAGGTTCACTCGCGCTATTCCTCCACGAGAGAGAACCTCCTTTTGGCATACGCATCTCCCAGCATCCACTTTCTCTTCACAACAAAATCCTCTCCGTCCCCCTCTACCTCGTCAACAGGTTGTCGAGCCTGCTGGGATTGGGTCTGTGAAAGCTAACTTAAACGCATCATGAAAGTGCTTCTTTAAGTGCTTCTAGGAGCTTTTTAGCATGGGTGTCGCATGAGATGATCTCTTTTTCAAGCGTCTCAAAGTTTTCTTGGAGGTGTTTCTTGTTGACGCCGCAATAGAGCTTGATTTTAGGCTCAGTGCCTGAAGGGCGGATGACGAGCTTGCTTCCATCTTCTAACCAGAAGAGCAAAACATCTGATTTTGGAAGGGTTAGCGTCTCTGTGGAGTTCTTCTGGATCCACGTTTTTATCGAGCGTTTGTAATCTTCAATAGCTACGACCTTTACTCCAGCAAATGCCATAGGGGCTTGTGTGCGTAGCTGCAGCATCATTTGGCAGATCTTTTCCCTCCCTTCATTCCCTTGATAAGAGAGGGAGAGGAGCCTCTCACTGTAGATTCCATGCTCCTGGTATATTTGGTAGAGCAGATCAATAAGCGTTTTCCCTTTGAGCTTCATGTTTAGCGCAGCTTCGCTGATGAGACAGGCTGACACCACAGCGTCTTTATCTCTTGCGTGAGTCCCTAAAAGGTACCCGTAAGATTCTTCTCCTCCAAAGAGGTACTGATAGCCGTCAGGAGCCTCTTCCCACTGCCGTATTTTCTCTCCGATGTACTTGAAGCCTGTTAGGACATCAAAGCACGGTTTTTTGTAGGAGGTGGCAATTGTCTTAAAAAGCTCCGTTGTGACAATTGTTTTAATGAATGCCCCGTTCTTTGGCATTTTCCCCTGCGCTGTGAGTGCCTCGCAAATGTGATACAGGCAAAGGCAGGCAATTTGGTTGCCACTGAGCATGACAGCCTTTCCTTGATGGCGGAGAGCAACGCCCATTCTGTCGGTGTCAGGGTCTGTTGCAATGAGAATATCGGCTTCTTGGTCTAGCATTAGCTTGATGCCGAGCTTTAAAGCGCCCTTCTCTTCTGGGTTAGGGAAGGCGACAGTAGGGAAGTTCCCATCTGGGAGTTTTTGTTCTTCCACATCAATCACCTCAGTCATGCCCCAGCTTTTGAGTGCCTGGGGAACCATTGTGATTCCAGCTCCATGCAAGTTGCTATAAACAATCTTAAGTTTTGAGCCTTGCTGGCTGTTTTGGTCGGGATAGCTTTGCAAAGAGTGGATGGTTTTAATGTAGGCGAGGTCAATCTCATGGTCGATGGTGGTAATTAACGGATGGTTAAAAGAGACCGCTTTTACCTGAGAGAGCTCTTTGATCTTATTTACCTCAGTTACGATCCCTGTATCGTGTGGAGGAAGCACCTGCGCTCCGTCGCTCCAATAAATTTTTAGCCCGTTGTATTCTGGAGGGTTGTGAGAGGCTGTGATCATGATGGCGGCTATGCAGTGTTTATAGCGGCAGCCAAAAGAGACAAGAGGAGAGGGTCTGAGCTTCTTGAAGATGTAGACGTGAATGTTGTTGCCGGCCAAAACCATGGCGGTCTCTTCGGCAAATTCCCTAGAGTGGTGTCGGCAGTCGTAGCCAATAAGCACAGATGGGGGATTGGGGGTGGTCTGGGGCTGTTTGTGTATGTAGTTAGCCAGGCCCTGAGCTGCACCCCTTACGGTGTAGGGGTTCATTCTGTTTGTCCCCACGCCCATAATACCGCGTATTCCACCGGTTCCAAAGGCAAGAGTGGTGTAGAAGGCGTCAGCGAGTTGTTTTGGATGACCTATGATGAGCTGCCGTATTTCGGCTTTGGTTGTCTCGTCGTAGGGGCCAGATAGCCAGGATTCTACATTTTTTTGGGTTTGAGGATCGAATTGCATAGGGGTTTTTGTCTGCGTTTATGGGTTGTTTTTTTTTGACTACTATGGATACAGTTGTAGCTGCTTTTCGATTTCTTCGATAGGGACGAGCGGGGCATCTGGGTGGTTGATTCCTTCACAGTCCGTAGCGGTGGCAGCCCAAGCTTCAGGTGAAGATAGGGTTCTTTTCCAGAAAGGGAATGTTCTGCACTGAACCGGTCGGACAGGATAAATCGAACATTGTTTTTCTTTCAGAAAGACGCAGTCGTGGTTTTTTTTGAATTCTACCAGAGAATACCTTCCCGATACGAGCCGAAGGAAGCGCATGCCAAAATCTTTTACAGAAAGCTTCAGGTGCTCTGCAATTGCTTCGATCTCTTTTTCTGACACCCATACATAGCCAGGCTGACCGGTGCAGCACTTGCCGCATCCGGTGCAGCCGAACCTGACGCCGTTTTTGTACCAAGGACTTTCGGGGGTGGGCTTTTCTTCTTTGGAGTTTTCTTGCATTGTGTTAGATTTTTTTTTAAATGATTAGTCGCGGGGCATTGTTCTATAATTCTTTGCCCGGGTTTCTCTTTCTCTATTTCTCTCTGTGTCTCTGTGTCTCTGTGTTTCAAATGTTTTAATATTGAATTTTTGAAACACAGAGAACACAGAGAAAATACGAAAAAAAGTTTCCTGTTATTTTTAGTGGATTATGCGGGCAATGATTAGTCGCGGTGGTCTTTAAGAACGCTCCGAACACCTGCAAAAACCATCAGGCCTAAAAAGATGACGCAGGTAATGGCAATGACGGCGGGCTCTGCGTCAATTTCGCCTAGCATTATTAGGGGTTCCATGTTTTCTGGCCTCCGCCGTAATTAAAAATATTTTATTTCTAGAAATAGTTGGGCAATCTTATTGAGAGAAAAACCATTTGTCAACTTTTCTAATGCTATGCTACCCTGATGGGGCTTAATTATGGTCGATATGGATGAAGAAGAGTTTCGTGAGAAACAAAAAGAAACTGTTAACCGTCAAGTAATCAAGAAGCGATATATACTCCTCGTAGTTGAAAACGGGAATTTGGACTAGCGCGAAAGCTTCCGCGGCTGAACGATCGTAAGTGCCTTATTATTAGAAATACAAAGGGCACTTGCGATCGTTCAGCCGCGGGGTTTTGGCGCCGTCCAAGTTCCCATCTTCAGCTACGAGGAGTATATCAGCATCTATTGGAAATGCTGTTATGTGTTTTCTCGTGTCTAACGTAAAGAGCAACATTATGAAGGGCGTTGTCCTAAGTGTAATGCCCACCTCCGAGAGCCTGTCGGAGAAGGTGGGACAACACGTCGCCTATTTACTGCCGAATAAAAGAGGCGAATCTCTCTCCATTCAAAGCATAACTAATAGAGCCGAAAGGGATGGTCTGGCAATTGCCTTTGTCAATCCTGCGTACACTAGCCAAATCTGCAATCAATGCGGGTTGCTTGGCGATCGTAATGGCTCTAAATTTAGTTGTTCTTCGTGTTCTCATAATGATTGTGCTGACCGCAACGCTTCTTTAAATATTTTGTCTCGCTTTGCCGTCCTACGGGGCGGTGCGCACCCGTCAATGTTCGCTGAAGCCCGAGCGTCTGCTACGGGCAAGCTCCCTGCTTTAGCTGGGAGTAGTTGGCTTAACTTAAAGTGGAAAACCCATTAATCCATTTCCTGAGGAAATATGAAAAGACAAAGAGAGCATTGGGGATCTCGTTTAGGTTTTATTATGGCGGCTGCCGGTTCGGCTATCGGACTTGGAACGCTATGGAAGTTCCCCTACATGACAGGACAAAATGGTGGCGGACTTTTTGTTTTAACCTATTTGCTTTGTACGTTTGTTATTGGGATCCCTGTTTTTGTTGCAGAACTTATGCTCGGAAGAAAGGCCCAAAGGGGCGCTGTGGGGATCTTTATGTCCCTGGCAAACCATTCTCCAATTTGGAAGCTAGCGGGTTGGCTTGGCGTGATCGTCTCGTTTCTGATTATCTCCTATTATAGCGTTGTTGCAGGTTGGGGGCTCAACTATGTGTTGATGTCTCTCAATAAATTCTATGTGAATAGATCTGCCGAGGAGATTTATGGCGTATTCGACTTGTTGCATAAGTCAGGCGATATTTGCATGCTTTGGCATTTTATCTTCATGGCCATTACTGTAGCTGTCGTGTTGCAAGGTGTTCGTAAAGGAATTGAGTTCTGGAGTCGCATTATGACCTCCGGACTCCTTGTTCTGTTTGTTGGCCTATTTATTTACGCAACGACTCTCGATGGATTCGGCCGTGCTGTACATTTTATTTTCTACCCAGACTTTTCAAAATTCACCCTCACGGGCGCTCTAGAGGCTTTGGGGCTTTCTTTCTTTACGCTAAGTCTTGGTCAGGGGATTATGCTTACCTACGGAAGTTATATGAAAAGCACTGAGGATATCCCTCAGACAGCTCTAATTGTTGGGGGGATGGATATTGCGGTTTCTCTTCTGTCCGCTTTGATGATTTTCCCGATCATTTTTACATTTGGATTTGAGCCTGCGCAAGGGACGGGGCTTGTTTTTCAAACCTTGCCGGTTCTTTTTGCTCGCCTCCCTGGGGCTCTGATTATTTCCACCTTGTTCTTTACGTTATTTGTTTTTACAGCATTGACCTCAGCTGTTGCTTTGGTGGAGGTGGTTGTTGCAAACTTTATTGACCTTTTCGATTGGTCAAGACGTAAAGCGACCCTTATTGTGGGGATTGCCGCTTTTGTTGTTGGGATCCCGAGCGCTCTTTCAGGATCGCAAGGGATATTTGTTCATTGGAAAGAGATCTACGGCATAGATTTCTTCGGAACGGTGAACGTTCTGGTCGACCAGTGGCTCTTGCCTCTTTCAGGGTTCATGGTGGCTGTCTTTATGGGCTGGGTTCTTCCTCGCGATGCTGCCTATAAAGAGTTTATGTCAGGGACAAAGCTCCGCTTCCTTTTTTGGCCTTGGATGTTCTTGACCAGATGGGTCGCTCCTTTGGCGATTATCATCATTATCTTAGGCCAATTGGATGTGATCCGTCTTGACATCTTTTCTTGGGCACCGGCAGAATGACCATTGTGATGGAAATGTTTTGAATTTACCTCCGATATGCAAAGCGCATAGGAGTATATACTCCTCGTAGTTGAAAACGGGGCTTTGGTGCCGTCCAAGTTCCCATTTTCAGCTACAAGGAGTATATAAATGCTCTTTTAAGGAGGGCTTCCAGTGGTCATAAAGACGAAAACGGTGTTTCGCCTCCTACCGGCACTTTCAGTTTTTTTCCTTATGTTGGGACTCGCGGGGTGTCACCCTCATAAAAAGGAAATCCCTACGGGAAGCCCTATCCAGCTTACAAATATCTATTCTAGCCCTGCCTATGACTATAGCCATCTTGTCAACGTCTTGGTCTTGCCAGTCGCGAATCCTGTAGCAGATGCTTACGTTAAACAAAAGAAGTCAGACCTCCTTCTTTCTCTACTTCGCAACTTTGGGAAGTTCAACTATTTTGCTCTTCAGACTGACCCCGATCCTACCATTAAAACGCTTGATTTTGCTGATATAGAAACAGGACAGATTGATCGTTTTAGGCTGGGCGCTATTGCAGCGGCTCGCAACGCTCAGGCTGTCTTAGTTGTTTCTGTCGGTGAATATCGTCCTTTTTCTCCTATGCGGATGAGTGTTAAAGCAGCTCTTATTGACGCCCGAACGGGGGAGAAGATATGGGCTTGCGATCAGATCTTTGATGCATCAGATGCTAATGTTGTGAATGGAATGCGTTACTGGTGGAACACCCAGCAGTCGGGTGGATTAAGCTCTAACCGTTTCGAATTGAATCAGTTCCATCCTACATTCTTTACAGATTTTGTCTTCTTTTCTATCGCGCAGAGCTATGCTACAAGCAGAGTTCACAACGTTGAAGCGATCAGAAACCAGGCAGGCATGGAACAAGAAAAGAAGAAAAGTATTCAAGAAGTACAGCAGCACGCTCTTCGGTAAATTTTCTGTAACTCTTTGGTGCACTTGAGTTAATGGATGGAAATTTGCTCTTTTTTAGACGCGGCCTGTTAATGATTTTGCGACCCTGTCGATATCTAACAAGGAGAAGCTAATGGATGACATCTCAGATGCAGTTTCTTTATCGCCTATAAAGAAGCCTTCCCTCTTGAAGCAGGGACAGGAAGTTCGTCCGTCTAAGGATAACAAGGTTATGCAAAATCCAAACGACCCTAAAATTCAGCAGCAGCCACAAGATGCTGTTACTATTTCCGCGCAATCAAGCGAGGCTAATAAAATGCGTCGGTGGGTGGATACCCTCAAGAAGATGCCAGACATCAGAGATGATGTAGTTAGCGCAGCTTCGCAGCGTATGGCAAATGCCAGCCACCCCTCTACTGAAGCCCTCAAGAAGGTTGTAGAAGGCATTAAACAAGACCTTGGCCTCAATCGTCCCTCTTAGTTCTAAAACCTCTTGTGCTTACTTCCAGGTAAAATCGTGAGCTGCGCTCGTGATCCAACGGTCATGCCACTGCAACACTTCTATGCGGCACTGTGCCTCTTGAAGTTCGATGAGGTGGCAGCTCTCTTTTCTCTTCTCGACACAGCTTCCGCTATCGCAGGTAATAGGAAGGCCCTCGCCGCGCAAATCAAGGATTTGCTGATGGTGGTTATGTCCATGAAGATAGAGCTTAATCTGTGGGCGGCGCTGTAGAAGAGCTTCTAGCCTCTCCCGACCATCTAATCCGTTCTGCCGTTTTTTTGTTGGGAGCAGGGGGTAGTGGTTGACGAGCACGACTTGCGCTTCTTTAGGAAGGATTGCAAGAGCTTCTTCGAGCGCCTGCTCTAGCTCAGTTGAAAAGAGCCCTTCTGCAGAGCCAAAGGGCCTTGCAATCGTCGTGTCTAAGCCAAGCCACCACCAGTGCTCATTTAAGGGTCTTATGGCGATACGCTCCTCTTTTAGAGTGTAGTTAAAAGCATTGGAAGAGCGGGGGAGGGCGCTATCAGGAAAGAACTGATAGAACAGCCGGTCTCGGCAGGCTTTGCGAGTATAGTGGTCGTGATTGCCTGGAATTGTGTAGGTCTCTATGCCAATAGCGTTTAGCTGGTGAATGAATTGTTTGGCTAATGCGTATTCAGGAGGCTGCGAGGTTGTTGTTAAATCGCCTGAGATCATTGCCACATCAATAGAGCGCTCTTTTAATGTCTCTAAAAGAGCTGGGAGGTGATCTGTGGTGAGTGTTTTTTTTCTTCTGAAGATGAGGTTAAAGTTCCCTACCCACCGCTTAGAGAAGAATTGAAGTGGGTTAAAGGTGACTTTTGAAAAGTGCAGATCAGATAGATGCACAATGCGTAGAGGCTTATTGTCCATTTTCAGTTTCTTCTGCACTCATGCTTATAATAGCTATGCCGAGCCCGTTGGCAACTTCGATGGTCTCGTCATCAATAATAAGCGTTTTTCCAGCTTCAATAGCAAGCGCAGTAGCTCCGATTTTTGCAAGCTTGTGGATTGTATTTACCCCAATTGTAGGGACGTCAAAGCGCATGTCTTGGTTAGATTTTGGCATTTTAATAACAACGCACCCTTTTCCGGCGATCTCGCCAGAGCGCTCTAGGCACTTGTCTGTCCCTTCCATCGCTTCTACAGCGACAATCGTTTTATTTTTAATCACTACGGTTTGCCCGATATTTAGCCTTCCCATCTCCTTGGCAAGTTTAAGACCAAAGAAGACATCGTCCATTGTCTTTGATGAGGGACGTGCGCGCGTCAATACTCCAAGCTTAGCCATATGATCCTGCAAGTAGGTGGTGGAGTCCATAACGGTAATGCCGCTCTTTGTGAAGGCGTTTGCTATGCCGCCTAAAATCGTATCGCCACGCTTGTCGGGGAGTGAAAACCATGTTTTTATGGTTGTCCAGTCCATTCGGAGCAGGGAGAGAGAGAAAATGCTTGTATGAGGGACGCGTCCTGCCATGATTAGTTCATGGATGGCCCTTTTGCGGCACTCTCGAATGGCTTTTCCAAGTTGTGTTAGGTGTAGCCATATCACATCGTCAGCAAGGCTAGCAAGCTCTTGTGAGGTGATATTATGAAGCGCGAGAAGAAAGACCCGCTTGCCGCTGGCATGAATGCCTTGAATAGCGACAAGGGGCATTTTCCCTTCTCCGGCGAGTAGAGCCACATATGGCGCTGTCATCGAATTTGTTAGTTACAGGTGTTTAGTTAGGAAGTCACTAAGTGCTTTTTTGTCTTTTGTCCCAATACTTGTGCCTACTTTTTTGCCGTTTTTGAACACGAACAACGCAGGAATAGAGCTTATTTCGTATTTTAGTGATATAGCAGAACACGTATCTACATTGACCTTTCCGACAATGGCTCTGCCGGCAAACTCTTCAGCAAGCACTTCAACAATAGGACCCACCATCCTGCAAGGGCCACACCATGGCGCCCAAAAATCAACAAGAACGGGAAGGGCGCTTTTAAGAACTTCGTTTTCAAAGTTAGCGTCTGTGAATTCTTTTGTGAATTCTTTGGCCATGGTTGACTCCTGATTTGAGGATTAAAGATGTACTCCTTTTAGCTGAAAACGGGGCTTTCGCGCTAGCCCAAATTCCCGTTTTCAGCTACGAGGAGTATATTTCATAACAAGGACCTTTAAACAAAAATAGAGGCCCGAAAGTTTGTGAAATAAATATTTTACTTACACGAGAAAAAGCGCTGGTGGGAATTACTCCTGAATCTGTAACCTATGTCATTGTTGTACCGGCTGCGCCCTCGGGTAACGGATCCCCGTGAACAGTTACCCATAGAAGCGGGGAGTTAGGATGTTTAGTGCTCCAAGAGATGGAAAATATTCGGCGGGCATTGAATTCGCGCGCGGTCTCTTTGCGTTATGGGTCCTCTTTGCTCATTGTCTCCCTTGGGCGCAACAAGTTGACTCCTCACGGTTTATTCCTACCTTCTTGGTTGATGCTGGAAAATGGCTCATCTTTACCTTCCAAACAAGGGGGTGGGGGGGTGCATCCAGCGGTCCTGAGCTTTATCGTCCTGAGCGGCTACTGCATCCATCGCAATGGATTTAGGGCAGGTTCTTTCGATATAAAAAAATATTTTACTAGGCGATTCTTTCGCATCTATCCGCTCTACCTTCTCGCCACGTTGCTAGGAGGAGTGTGCTATCTATGGAGTTCTTCCATTGATGCTGCGATGACTCAGAAGTTGACGGCGACGGCAGAGCTCTCGCTATTTGCAGGCATCTCGAGAGTTCTCTGCCTTTCTGCTTTCATCCCTTCGTTGCATACAGTGACATTTCAGGGGAATGCCCCTCTGCACACTGTTATGGTCGAGATTTGGCTCTATGTCGCCTATCCTTTTATTGCCTATTGGACCATGCGGAAAAACAAGGAATCCTTGTTTTGGAAGCTTCTGATCATTACATGGGTTCTTGGCTCTTGTGCCTCCCAGTTCACGCAACAGATGGGTTGGTGGAATAACGGGAGCTTTTTCTCGTTTCTGTTGTTTTGGTGGATCGGTGCAAAGTTTGTCGATGCGTCATTTTTTGAGAGAGTTCATCGCTATCGATATCTACTCCTCGCGTCGTGGATGGTGTGTACACTCTTCTTGGTGCAAGATCTTGTGAAAATTTCTGCCCTTAAGTTCCTGTCCTCAGAGATGCGTAAGGTGTTATTTGCTTTTTCTATTGGCTGGGCCTTTGTCCTGCTCGATAGAAGTGCTGCTCGTGTCTGGGTCTTGTTGGCGTGGATAGGAAAACCTAGCTATAGCCTCTTCGCTGTCCATGGACCAGTTACGATCCTTATGCTCATGCAGGGGTTCACTTGGTGGCAGGCTGCTGCAGCGGCTTGTTTAGTGGCCCTCATCTTCTACTGGGCCTTTGAATCTAGGATCACCCGCTTAGGAAAAACACTCTCTACCATACGCCCTAAAAAAGTCATGGCAGAGCGGCATTCATAGATTTAGGTTACCCGTCCGCGTTTTGGAGTGCGCGTAGTCATGATAAGCCCACAAGAGTCCGCCGTTACCATGCAATGAGCGCTCTGCGCAAAAAGCTCCCCCTCAGCGAACACCACCTCTCCCGCCAACTCGTCGCCTAAGACGCAGGTTTCAAACAGAAAATATAATTAAAAAAGAACAGGATAACCAGGACTTCCAGGATAAAAACAGGATGGAATGGATTTTTGTTTTTAATGAATTATGCTGAAATGTCTGTGCAGTTGTCTTAGGTTTAGTGAGTTAAAATGCTTGATTTCTTTATTTCTGGCATAAGGTGCTCAATAGGAAGGTGGGAGGTTATGAATACAAAAGGCCATTTATCACGGATGACAATAGATATCCCTGAAGAAGATCATAAAAGACTTAAAGCGTTAGCTGCGATTCTAGGGAAAAGCATGCGGGAAGTTGTTTCTGAGTGGATCCACAAACATCTTTACAGTGCTAATTCTCCAAATAAAGAAACGCTTAAAGCAATTTCAGATGTTGAAAGAGGTAAAGATCTTGTCGAAGCAGATCATGCAGAAGAGCTTTTTCGGAAGTTGGGCATATATACTCCTCGTAGCTGAAAATGGGAACTTGGACGGCGCCAAAGCCCCGTTTTCAGCTAAGCGGAGTATATGCCCTCGTGCTTGACAGCGTTTAGCTTAGCGCCCGCTTAAGGAACGAGCATTAGCGAATTAAGGAGCGAGCGGCAGCGTTGCTCTTTGGAGTGCTGGGACAAGTCCAACGCTTTGTTAGGACTCGACATGTCGAGTCCACTGACCCTTAGCAAGCGAACGTGTGTGTCTGGCCCTCGACATGTCGAGGGCTGGTGAAAGCGTTGGACATGTCCCAGCACTCCAGGGAGTTCGCTTCGCTCACTCCCTAAACCCCACTGAGTTAAACGTTATCTGCCAGCTCTATTTTTTAGAGCCAGAGAACGCTTAACCTGTTTAACGCTTGTTGGTTAAGTGTTCTTTTTTTTAAAACTGTCCCCAAAAGCTTCTGTTTTTTATACTTCTTAGGCATTATGCGGCCATGGCGGAATGGTAGACGCGCTAGATTCAGGTTCTAGTCGGGGAAACTCGGTGGATGTTCAAGTCATCTTGGCCGCAAGATTCAATGCGGGGAGGGTTTAATGAAAGGATTTCATAACACTTTAACGCTAATAGGTCGGGTGCTTATAGCACTTGTCCTTCTTCTTTCTGCCTGTGAGATGATCGTTCACTGGGAAGCAACCCTCCAACGCCTCTCTTCACTTGGTTTGACTCACGTAGAAATTTGGGCTTTTTCTGCGCTTGTCTTTGAAGTGCTCGGCAGTCTCTGCATCCTGCTTGGATGGAACGCTCGGATTGGCGCTACTCTGGTGATTCTCTACTTGATTCCAATGACTTGTTTAACCTTCACGATTGCTGCATTTATATCCACTGACTATTCCGTTCAGGTTGCAGAGTTTACCCGAACACTTTCTGCACTTGGCGGCGTTTTCTATATTGCTGTTTACGGCCCTGGTGACTATAGCCTCTCGAAGTAATCGACTATACGAGGAGTATATACTCCTCGTAGTATATAACGCTCACCCCTTGCTTTATCCTGCTTTAACCCCGCCCTTGTTTTGTGGTTTTTTACAATGCGTCGTCAAGGCCTGTTTTTTCTTTTGCTTCTCCTCTTCTCTTTTGTGATTGTGGCCTTTGGGCATCCTGTTTGGATAGGATGGCTGGGACTTGTTGCTGGCATTGCTGGCTATGCGCTTTTTTGGAAGGGGATGCTCATGCTTCCAACTGCAAAAAAGCGCTTATGGATGGCCGCTGTGTGGTTTGCGGCGGTGCAGGCAGTACAGTTCTTTTGGGTCCTTTCCAATACGTACATAGGAGCTCCTGCCTATCCTTTGTATGGGATTCTCTGTTTGGGGATGGGTCTTCAGTTCGGGCTTGTTTGCTTGCTCATTCCTGTTTCTTCACCACTTACCATGAAGCGGATAGCTGTCATTGCTAGCGCCTGGACTCTTATGGAGTGGGGGCGCTTATTTATTTTTACGGGCTTTCCTTGGAGCCCTTCAGGGCTTGTTCTTTCTGCTCATTTGTTTCCTCTGCAAACATTTTCCCTTTGGGGCATTTATGGGGCCTGTTTTTGGGTGATGTTCACTAATTTGCTTGCTTTGCGGTTTTTGGTAACCGCGCGCTGGGGCTTGTTTGGCTGGACTTTTGTGTTTGCAGCGCTTTTCCCTTATCTCTTTGGCTTTGCTTATGTGACGTTTTATGAGCGGCAAGATTCTTTGTCTTCGCCGCCTACGCTATCCATTGCTTTAGTGCAGACGGCACTGACTCCTGAGCAGAAAAGCGAAGCGTTTTCTCAGGGGGTGAGCTTGTCACCGGCGCGCCAGTGGGAGGGGATTCTTAAGCTCCTAAAAAAGCAGCAAGGATCTTCTCTTGATATGATCATCCTTCCAGAGGCTGTTGTCCCTTTTGGGACCGACACGCCGTTTTGCTCAATCAATAACGTCTCAAGAGTGTTTGAAGGGGTGCTAGGAAGTGGTGTAGGGAAGGGACTTCCCCCTCTAGAGGCTCCGGCAGCTCAGCTAGTAAACACTCCTGATGGGGATGTGTGGGCAGGTGGGAATATTTACTTCTCGCAGATGCTTAGCAATGCCTTTAATACGCCAGTTATTGTTGGGCTTTCGAGCTTTGATGCTGCTGAAGTTGCTGGAGATGGTAAGCCCCATAGCTACAATGCGGCCTTTTTCTTGCAGCCACATGCAAAGCAGCGCCTGCGCTACGAAAAGCAACTCCTTCTTCCCATGGCAGAATACATCCCCCTTTCTTGGATTAAATCGTTTCTGGCAAGCTACGGGATTTTTGATTCCTTTACCCCAGGGCGCGAGGCAAAAGTCTTTCAAGTAAAAAAGATCCCCTTTAGCATTTCGATTTGCTCTGAAGACATTTATGGGGATTTAATCCGGAAGCAGCGCCTTTTGGGAAGTCAGTTATTTGTTAATATTAGTAACGACGCCTGGTACCCACACTCTAAGCTCTCTAAGCAACACTTTGCTTTAGGAAGGCTTAGAGCTGTTGAAAATGGAGTCCCTTTAGTCAGATCAGCTAACGCTGGGGTGGTGGGATTTGTTGATCGCTTCGGAAGAGTTGTGCAAGCCCTTGACGTTGAAGGGGTAGGAGGGCAGTGGTTGTCAGACTCACTGCTTGTTCAGGTCCCTATTCAGACGCACAAGACTCTTTATACTTACGCAGGAGATGTTCCTGTCATTGCGCTTTCTATTTTTTGCTTAGCTACATTCTTTTTAGCGCGGTTCTTAAAAAGAACAAAACAGGGTGAATTACCTCGCCCTAAAGGACGAGGCTTCTAACTTCAACGGCAACAGCGAGCACAGAGGACTTTCGTCCTTTGCCCCGACTAACATTGCCTCGGTTAGCAGTACCGGCGATTCCCGCCGCTATCATCCGATGGGCTTCCAGTCGGA
>CAMCWV010000021.1 GCA_945882915.1 Waddlia chondrophila WSU 86-1044
AGGTCTGGGATTTCAGACCGAAGCCTACAGCAAACGTTTGCTTGGTGGCAGGTTAGATCCCAGACCTTAGGCGGCCCACGTTACCTTCTGGAGACGGCAACCCTTTAATCGCTACGGGCTTCTTCTCTTTTTTTCTTTTGTGCGCCGTCCAAAGCCCCGTTTTCAGCTAAGAGGAGTATATAGGTGAGCCATTTTTTAGAGGCTAAATTGACTTCCTAGTTGGTCAAAGGAAGGCATCCCTTCCATTCCTCCGAAAGAGGCATTTTTGATTTGCTCGCAGGCGTTGTTAAATGCTTTTTTTACGAGATCTTCAAGGACTTCAACATCATTTGGGTCTACACATTCAGGCTTAATTGTTAGCTTTTTGATCTCGTAATCGCCGTTCATGGTGATTGTCACAAGGCCGCTACCAGCACTTCCTGTCACTGTTGTCTCTTTTAGCTGTTGTTGCACTTGGCTAAGTTTTTCTTGTAGCGCGCGTGCTTCTTTCCTTTTCTTGGCAAATCCTGTGCCCATGGTCAAATCTCCTTAACTTGCTTTTTTAATGTTCCTTCTAGCTCTACGGCTGCAAATTGCAAGAGAGTATCGTAGAGATTGGTTTTCTTTTGTACCGGAAGTTTTGCTTCTACGGCTTGCTCTGCTGGAGCCTTCGCTGCAATAGGCGCGGGTTTTGCCTGCGTCTCAGAGTTTGGCGCCTGCGGCTTAATAGCTTCTTGGGAATTTAGCGGAGGCGCTGCCGGCTGCGCTCTGATTTTCTGTTCTAGATCTGAGAGTCTACGAACAAGGGTCTCTATGGGCAAGCGATAGCGACTTCGAATCACATGCATTAAAATCATTTCTAGAGCAACTTGCTGCGACGGGCTATTTTTGATTTGCTCGTGAGCCCCTGCGAGATAGTCTAGAAGGCAGGCGCACTGCTCTTGATTGTAGATGGTTGCCGCTTCAATGTATTGTTTCTTAACGCCATCTGGAAACGATAGCGATGGGGCGCTAGCGCCTGCGAGCTGCAAAAGAAGGATATTGCGGAAGTGTTCTGTGAGCATGTTAATGAAATGGAGAAGATCTTTCCCTTCGCTTAAAAGGTTCTTTGCAATTTCAAAGGCTTTTGTAAGGTTGCCTGCTTTTGTTGCAGCATCAAGTTCGAACAAATAGGCCATGGGAGCTACGCCTAAAATTGCCGAGGTAGACTCTATAGAGATGGCTCCATCATGGAAGGAGATCACCTGATCAAATAGAGATTCGGCATCGCGCAGGCACCCTTCTGAGAGGTTAGCGATGAGGTAAAGCACTTCGTCTGAGACTTCTATACTCATCTCGGTTGCTATGCGGCGCAGCTTCTTGATAATCGTTTGAGTCGGAATTCTTTGAAGATTAAAGCGCTGACATCTGCTGAGGATCGTTAAAGGGAGTTTTTGAGGCTCTGTTGTTGCAAATAGAAACTTTACCTGAGGAGGTGGCTCTTCAAGCGTTTTAAGCAATGCGTTGAAGGCTTCTTTGGTGAGCATGTGCACTTCATCGATGATGTAGATTTTGTACCCGCCAGAACTTGCCGCATAACTGACTGTTTCGTTGATTTGCCTGATGTCATCAATCCCGCGGTTTGAGGCGCCGTCGATTTCTAGGACGTTTAGGGAGTTGCCGTGAGCGACTTCTTTGCAAGAAGAGCATTGGTTGCAAGGCTCTCCTTCTGGGGTGGGGCTCTGACAGTTTAGTCGTTTGGCAAGTAGCCTGGCAAGCGTTGTTTTGCCTGTTCCCCGTGCACCGCAAAATAGGTAAGCGTGAGCAAGGCGGTTGTTTTTAATCGCATTTTTAAGAGTTGTGACCACGGCCTCTTGCCCTAGCACATCGGCAAACGATTGTGGGCGGTACTTGCGTGCAAGAACTTGGTAAGGTGTAGCTGAAGTTGTCATCGGCACTCCTAAATTGCATAATTCACTAAAAACAACAGAGAGATATAAGAACAGGATGGGCAGGATCAGCCTTCGGCTGTCAGGATAAAAATAAGTTAAATAAGCACTTGGCCTCTTGAGAAGGTAACGTGGGCCGTCTAAGGTCTGGTTACATTCCGGGTTCTCTTTCGTTTAAAAAATTAAAAACCCATTTTGTCCTGTTTTTTATCCTGACAGCCGAAGGCTGATCCTCCCTATCCTGTTATTGTATTTCTCTCACGTCTCAGCGTTTCAAATATTTTGATTTCGAGTTTTTGAAATACAGGCCTACGTTTGTAGGGGAACCGGCTTATCTTTGGTTTTTAACAGAAGGCTTTCCAGGCATGTGAAATAATTGATTCCAGATCTGAATATTTTGGCTTCCATCCAAGCTCTGCGTGTGCTTTGTGAGCGTCAGCTACAAGAACAGGGGGGTCTCCCGCACGCCTTGGCCCTTCATTAAAGGGAATCTGTTGTTTCAGCACGCTTTCTGCTGTTCTGATGACTTGCCTTATGCTAAAGCCTTGCCCATTGCCTAGATTATAAGCGCTCGAGGGAGCGTTGGATAGCGTTTTTTCTAGGGCAAGTAGATGGGCGACTGCCAAATCATAAATATGAATATAATCACGTACACATGTGCCATCAATCGTTGGGTAGTCTGTTCCAAAGATAGTCGTTTTCTGTCTGTTTCTAAGATTTTTCAGAATAATCGGAATGAGGTTTTGATTGTTTTGGGAAAGAATTTCCCCTTCAGGGTCACCACCTGCAGCATTAAAATAGCGCAAATTACAGTAATGGAGGCCATAAGCTTCGCTATAGTCGCGCAAGATTTTTTCCACAGCCCACTTGGTCTCTCCGTAGGGATTAATAGGGCGGCAAGGGTGAGTTTCTTGAATAGGACCGGGAGTGAGGGGGGTGCCAAAAATTGCAGCTGAAGAAGAGAAGACAAAGCGCTGCACGCCATGGCGCACCATGGCGTTTAAGAGGGTAAGGGTATTTATCACGTTATTAGTGTAGTACTTTTGTGGGTTGAGTACCGATTCGCCTACATTGGTGTAGGCAGCAAAGTGCATTACAGCATCAATAGAGTGTGTCTGGAAGAGTGTGTCTAAGCAGGCAGAATCCCCACAGTCGCCGAGGATAAATGTCCCACATTTGATAGCTTCTTTGCGGCCGCTACTTAGATTATCCAGTACAATTGTGAGGTAACCTGCTTTATGAAGTGTTTTGTTGACAAGCGAGCCAATATAACCGGCTCCCCCAACGACGAGAATATTCTTTGTTGTCATAGGATTTTGAGGTATAGTAAGTTGCATGGCAAATGGCGTTTTTTGTTTTTAATAGGTTCTCAGGCGCCACAATCCTTCAGGGGCTTATATACTCCTCGTAGCTGAAAATAGGAACTTGGACGGCGCCAAAGCCGCGAGAGCTTTCGCGCTAGCCCAAATTCCCATTTTCAACTAAGAGGAGTATAGTAGCACGGGCTATCGATTGCTCACAGCCGTTTTTTTCAAAACTCCTGTAGGATTAAGAATTGTGAAGAAATACCAGGATGTCAAATACTTGGGTTTGAATTTATACTCCTCTTAGCTGAAAATGGGAACTTGGACGGCGCCAAAGCTCCGGGGCTGAACGATCACAAGTGCCCTTTGTATTTCTAATACTAAGGCACTTGCGATCGTTCAGCTGCGGGAGCTTTCGCGCTAGCCCAAATTCCCGTTTTCAGCTAAGAGGAGTATATCTCACTAAAGGAACTTATAATGAAAAGCGAAGAGGGGGAAAATAATTCACCCTCATCGATAAGCCTTGATATGGATGAGGAGTTACGCTTCTCGCAGCAACGTGGTTTTTTTGACCAGAGCGCTGTGATTCGCTTGCTCATCGGCGTCTTGTTTACCTGCTGTCTCTTTTTGTTTCTACATTATCGGGAAGTTCGCGTTGACATCCTAGAGCTTAATACCATCGCTCAGCGCTATGTGGTAGCTCAAGTCGACTTTGATTTCCCTGACGAAGAAGCAACGGGGATTTTTAAGCAGGAAGCTGTACGAGATATTGGCAAGGTTTACAAAATCGATGAAAAAGAAATTCGTCAACGTCGCCAAGACTTTGAAACTGCCCTTGTCCAGAAGCAGGGGTGGAGAAAGCTGTCTGACAGCACATTTGATGAGATGTCTCAAGGGATAGACCTCTTTGAAAGCGCCTTATTAAAGGCCCGCTTTACGGATGCGCGCACTCTTCAGAAAATGAAAGATGTCAACTTTGTTGATATTAACTACCAATTAGGACTCCTCACGACTGCTCCTGCCACAATAGAACGTGCCAGGCTTTTGCCTCCAGAGATCTGGCAGACGATTGAATCGATCGCTTTTTCTGAGGCAGTGCTCCCCATTACAACAATCGTTCTTATTGCCGACACCTTTAAGAGCAAAGAGTGGGAACCAGAAGAGGATCTCCATGCAGAGCGCTCCTTAAGGCGCCTTGTACAGGCTCACGTTCCAGAAAAATATACCCACGTAACTGCTGGGAGGCGCATTATTGACCAAGGGGAAAAGGTCACTTCGCGTCACATGGTGATGCTTCAGGCGATGAAGGGGGCTCTAAGCAAGAGTCGAAATCTGTGGCATCCAGTGACTATTGCGGGCTCTTTAATTATGGCGCTTCTCTTTGTGGGGATGGGGGTTGCCTACCTCCATACGTACCACGCAGAGCTCTATACATCGAATCGTAAAACGTGCTTACTTGTATCAGTGCTTATTCTGACTTTAGCGCTTTCTAAGATGACCGAATATCTCCTCCTACGGAATACAAGCAACCTTATCGACGTTGTCCGCTACCCTCTTCTTGTCCCCTTTGCCGCCATTTTATTGACGAGCCTTCTTAACCCCCGTATTGCTGCAGCGGCTACAGGCTTCCTTGTTGTAGTACTCACAATGACTCTTGCGGTGAACCACATCGGATTTTTAGTCATTAACTTGGTTACGGCAATCGCGGCTATTCTGAGTATGCATGCCCTGCGTAAGCGCAAAGAGGTGTTTGTTGTTTGCTTGAAGGCTTGGTTAATTTGCATTGTCATTGTCGTTGCTTTTAACCTCTACGACTATGCCGGCTGGAACATGATTATTGTGACCGACCTTTTCAGCACGCTTGCGTTTATGTTGATGACAGCGGTGCTGGTGGTTGGCGTTCTTCCGCTGTTTGAGTCTCTTTTCCGGATCATGACAGACATCACTTTAATGGAGTACATGGATCCTAGCAATGAGGTGTTGCAGCGTCTGATGCACGAGGCTCCAGGGACCTATCAACACTCGATTGTTGTGGGGAATCTTGCAGAGTCGGCAGCTCTTGCGATTGGAGCTAACGGACTATTTTGCAGAGTCTCTACCCATTACCATGATATTGGAAAGTTGGTGAACCCTTACTTCTTCACCGAGAACCAGCCTCCAGGCGTCAACATGCATCAGCTTTTGGAGCCTCTTGAGTCGACGCAGGTGATTATCTCTCATGTGAGTGAAGGGGTGGCAATGGCGCGCCGTATAGGCCTTCCTGAGCAGTTTATCGATATTATCAAAGAGCACCATGGCACAACACTCGTCTATTATTTCTACCACAAGCAGTTAGAGAGAATGGAGGGAGACCGCTCTAAAGTGCCAGAGCGTGACTACCGGTATGCAGGGCCTAGACCTCGCAGTAAGGAGTCGGCGATTATCATGATGGCTGATACTGTAGAGGCAGCTTCTAGATCACTTGAGGAGCTTAACGACGAGACGTTGACGGAGCTTGTTGACAGGCTTGTTCGTGAAAAGGCCGAAGATGGGCAGCTTGATACATGCTTACTCACATTTGAGGAGCTTGGGCTTGTCAAGCGTGCAATGGTGAAGACACTTGTTGCTTCTGGCCATGCTCGTATTAAGTATCCCAAACGGCTTGCTGGTCATAGGCCATGACAGGTCTTTTTCGCCTTGCTCTTGTAACGGGAGCCAGTTCTGGGATTGGGCGGGCTCTTTGCTCTCTTTTGGCAAATCAGGGGATTTCGCTTCTTATTACAGGGCGGGATGCCGAGCGGCTTGAAGAGGTTGCGAGTAAGTGCCGTCAAAAGGTCTCTGTTCAGCTGTATCCCTTAGACTTGTCTATTGCAGAGCAGATGCAAAAGCTCATTGCCGAGGTCCGTTCTCAGGCGCCAGATCTGGTGATTAATAATGCAGGGTTTGGTTTGTACGGCTCTGTGCTTGATCACGACACCTTGGCGCAGGTTGGGATTTTAGAAATTAATGGAGCCGTCCCCCTTGAACTTTCTATAGAGGCTGCAAAAGCGCTTATCGCTCGAGAGTCTAAAAGCGACTCTGGAAAAGCGACTCGAGGAGTGATTGTTAATCTCGCATCTGCCGCCGCGTGTGTGCCGTTTCCTGGATTTGCCGTTTATGCTGCGGCTAAGGCGTTCATTTATAGTTTCTCTGTGGCTCTTGATGAAGAGCTAAGGGAAAAGGGCGTAAGAGTACTCGTTTCTTGCCCAGGAGCTGTTGAGACTGGGTTTCAGGACAGGGCGTCAGGTGGAGTGCCACGTAAGGCGTCTGGGATAATGACGGCTGAGTATGCTGCAGAGCAGATCTGGAAGCAGGTTGTTAAGGAAAAGAAAGTTCATATTTTTGATTGGCCTTACCAGCTTGGTTGGTGGGCTACACTCTATCTTTTACCACAAAGGTTGGTGTGGAAGCTCGTTCAGCGCAGCATCAAAAAACGTTTAAGCAAGTAAGCCTCTTTAAAAATCGGGTATGGGCACGGTTATGGACACGGGCGCGAAGTTGTTTTTTTTATTAACAGTTCGAATGCCCCAATGCTAGAAGTGGGGATTTGAGCTGTCACCGGAGAATATTGTGTTGAATTTTGCTGATTATAATTTAGATCCTAAAATCCTTACTGCCTTGGAGATCCTTGGGTTCAAAGAACCGCTCCCCATTCAAGCAGAAGCAATCCCTCTTATTCAGAAAAAAAGAGACCTCATCGCCTTGGCAGAGACTGGGTCGGGGAAGACGGCTGCCTGCGCTATCCCTATTTGTGACCGCGTAGACACTTCGCGCCCTGTTATTCAGGCGCTTATTGTTGTGCCGACGAGGGAACTGGCCTTGCAGTATGCTATTGAGACCCAAAAGATTGGAGATGTAAAGGGGGTTAAGACCTTTGCCGTTTATGGAGGAGAAAATCTTGGACTGCAACAGTCGAAGCTAAAGCATGGGGTACACGTTTGCGTGGCAACTCCAGGGCGGCTTATCGATTTCATTTACTCAAGCTCAATTGATCTTACTAACGTAGAAACGATCATTCTTGATGAGGCTGACGAGATGCTGGGCATGGGGTTCTATGATAATCTTGAGTTTATCATGAGCTGCCTCGTTCACGAGCACCAGACTCTGCTTTTTTCTGCGACAATGCCCAAAGAAATCCGAGAAATTGCTATGAGGCATATGAAGGATCCTTTGGAGGTGACCCTCAATGCAGGCCAGAAGACGCCTGCTCTTATTGAACATTTCTTTTCTTACAGCGAGCACCCTCGTAAGCGGCTGGAAGATCTCGAAAGACTTTTGCACAAGCTTAAGCCTAAACAGGGTTTGATTTTCTGCCGTTCACGTGATGAGGTCGAAGAGGTGTGCCGTGACTTGCAGCGCTCTTTCAGAGATGTTGAGTACTTACATGCGGGACTTGCTCAGGAAAAACGCTCTTCGATTACGGGGCGGTTCCGCTCAGGAAAAACGCATCTTTTAGTAGCAACGGATGTAGCTGCTAGGGGGTTAGATTTTTCTGGTGTGACACACGTATTCCATTACCACCTTCCTCGCGATCCAGAAGCTTATGTTCATAGATCAGGACGTACAGGGCGTTCAGGTAGAGCTGGGGTGTCGGTTGCTTTGGTGACCGATCGAGACATGCCTGCAGTGCAGCCTATTCTTAAGCACATTGGGCGGGAGCTGCAGTGGATTGAGCCCCCTTCGGCGCATCCTGCTCCGCGGAGCTACCACCACAGACACCCTGGGAGCCGTGGTCATTAACCCTCAGTAAGGCAAAAAAAGGGTCATCCCCATCCGCTAGCTCTGCTATTTGGCATCTTTGCGTTTAATTGCCTCCGATTGTAAAGTCAGAATTTCAATTGGAGGTGGTTAATGCCGAAGAGTTTGAACATTGGTGATCTTCTCGATTTAGATAGAATGGAGAAAAATGGTAAGACGATTACCGATTATTTATCCTCTGGAGGGGTTTACCAGGATCTCTTTCACATTAATGATGGCGCAATGGAAGCAAAGTACTCGCAAGGGTACCATCACTTTGAGAGGCAAGAGTATCCGCAGGCTATCGAGCTTTTTACTTCGCTGACAATCCTCAACCCTTACACAAAAAAATACTGGACAGCTTTGGCAGCTTCTTACATGGCGATGGAGGATTATGCTCCTGCAACGCTGAACTATGAGCTTGCCTCTACGCTTGATGAAAAAGATCCTGAGCCCTGCTTTCTGGCAGCTTACGGTTATTTTATGCTTCATGACTATGATAGGGCGGAACAAGCACTTAAGCTATGTATTGACGTGGCAAGAGTAAGTGGCAATCAAACGCATCGTTCTTTAGAGGACAGGGCAAACACCCTCCTCCAGGAAATCAAAAAATCTAGATTAGGGAGGGGGTAGTATGGGGCTTAGCTCTGTAGAGCCTTCAAGAGGAGCGTCATCTAGTTCTTCTCAAGCTCTTAACCAGGTCAAGGCCATCGCCGAATCAATTAAAAACGGGTTTAGAGAGGCAGGTGATGCTCTTTTCAAACCCAAGGGTCCAGATCAGGCGCAAGTTGATGCTGCAATTAAAATGGCTCAGACATCCCCTACAACGACATTAGACATCTCTAATTACCGTTTCCACGGGATGAAGGGGAAGCTCCTTCAAATGATTGATAAGATTCAGGACTTTGCAGAGAAGCGCCCCGTGCTTATGGGGACAGCCGCTGTTGCAGGCCTTCTTTTTATGTCAGGCTCTGAAGTGGGGATGCTTCTTAGTTTGTTTGCTCCTACCCCTGCAGCTCCTTTAGTCATTGTAGGGGCTATTGGAATGGCAATAGGGATTTCTATTTATATACTTAGCGCAGTGATGCTCATCCATGCCATGGATCCTATAGTAGATACCAAGAAAGTAGTGACTGCATTAAACCGGTGTTTAGATGAGGCTTTTTCTGGTAAAGAGTGGACGGGGGAGATGGTAGCAATTGTTAAGGAGTGCCGTGGCAAGCTTAATGAGAACCTTAATCCAGAAGCAAAAGGTCACGGCTCTATTCGGTGGATAGGTGTGTGTGATGCTTTAAAGGATATGGCGGCAGAGCTCCGGGCTAAGTATGATACTGATACTGACTACAACGATGAAGCCACTAGAGAGCATTTACATCAGGCTAGAATGGCTCTTAATAGGGCAGTTGTTAAGTTTAATGGAGTTTTCGACCAGCAGCGGTCACAGTGGTCATCAACGAAGAGCTCTTTGGCGAAGGAGGCTCCGCGCGATGCCCTCCGGTTCTTAGGAGTAGAGGCTCAAAGGCGCGTAAAGGAGTTGTTCAAGCGGGCTGTAGATGCCCCGTCAGGTGCGTTTGGAAACGCGGCTCCTAGAGTGACGGCAGATCACCTGGAGCGTGGGGTCTTAGATGTCTTACGCATATACTCCGCTTAGCTGAAAACGGGAATTTGGGCTAGCGCGAAAGCTCTCGCCTCTGTGTTTCAAAAAATCTTAATATCTGTTTTTTTGAAACACAGAGGAGTGAGAGAACATGAGAGAAAAACAAGAGAAAAGAAAGGGTCTAAAATTTGGGTAATGACAAGGGCTTTGGCGCCGTCCAAGTTCCCGTTTTCAACTACGAGGAGTATATAAGCAAGAAATCCCCGACGGAAAGATCAAGCACAGCGAGGTCGTCGCAAACAATTAACAGCTAGATTGCAAGAGCGTCTTCAAAATCGTCGTAAAGACGACAATCACAAGTTGTCACGAAAGCTTGTCGAGAACAATGCGACAATCATCTTCAGCAAAGATAACATTAAAGGACTCTCAAGAAGTCACGGAAGATCAGTGGCCGAAGCCGGCCACTACCAACTTCGCCAAATGCTCTCGTACAAATGCACTACAAGCGGTAGAGGGTATATTGAAGTTGATTCCAAAGGTTCCACCAGGACCTGCGCGCACTGTTTGGCCCGGACAGGCCCTACAGGAAAGGCAGGCTTGTCGGTAAGACAATGGGAGTGCAGAGGATGTGGAGTTCTCCATGATCGCGACCAAAACGCTGCGATCAATAATCTCCTTGTCTGGCTTGGAATGGGCCTCGAGAGGTGTGCGTAAGCCCCATCCGGAATCCCCTAGCTTTAGCTATGGGGAGGTTCAATACGACATGCTATCATCACTGGCGTTTGGTCACTCTAAACGTCATTAGACCAACATTTGGTTATTTAAGCGATGGCCCGTCAAGAAAAGCAGCAGCTCCCACTAAAAGTTTATTTTTTAACTCCTGAGATACAGGGCGATTTTGGCAGGTCAATCGCATGAAGAATCATCTTTTCAAAAATGAAGTGCAAAAATTGAGTTAAAAAAAAGAACAGTCAATTGATGAAAAAAAACTATCGCCTAGATCTTGAACCTGCTCCAACCTGTTGACAGCATAGTCTCAAAGCGAATTGCTCAATGTGGGTTTGAAATTTAGGCTTAGCTAATTTTGAATTTTACGAGGTAGTGCTGGTAGTTGGCGAGAATGATCTGCTTGCCAATCCCTTCCTTCCAGTTGATAACTACGGGGCTAACTAAATTGGCAGTAACGCCTTGTGTTTTGGCATGTTTGATATTGACGATGCAGGTGATGAAGACATCACCTGGCGATCTGATCTTTAGCGCTTCAAGGTCTTCTGCCGGAATATCTGGACGATAGCGCGGGAATACCAAAAAAGGATCGATCGTAATGAATGCTAATTTGGAATTATTAACATCCTGAAGCCATAAAAAAGGAGCTTCATCAGGGTTAGCAACGAGCTCAAATTCTCTTATGTTCTCAAATGCGAGGAGCCCTTCGGAAAAATAGATTTTCTCTCTCTTTTGGAGAACTGTCTCTTGCTCGACATTTGCTACCAGGGGTTGCATCATATACTCCTCTTAGCTAAAAACGGGAAAAATTATCCTAAACAAGCACTTGCCCTTTCTAGAAGGTAACCCTTTAATTGCTACGGGAATTGCTACGGGCTTCTTCTCTTTTTTTTCTTTTGTGCGCCGTCCAAATTCCCGTTTTCAGCTAAGAGGAGTATTTACTCCTCTTACTCCTTCCAGATGCCTTAGATGTAGTTAAGAAGGCCTAACTGAAGAATCCTTCCCCCTGATCCGAGTGCTGCTTGATAGACGTTTTGAACGTTATTGAGTTCTAAGGCTAACCTGGCCGTGTCTGCATCTTCCACTTCTGAAAGAGACTGCATCACATTTGAATTCTGTGAGATGAGACGGTTTATGTCAAGATCGAGAACCTCTTGACTTCCTCCTAGGCGCGACTGGGAAGCGGTCAGATTGTTGCCTATAGTGGTTACCTGCTGTAAAAGACCGCCTGACCCCGAGAGTCCGATTGTATTATTGCTTAGTAACTTGTCGCGCAGTTGAATCATTGTCTTAAAGGCATCAGCTCCACTACTGCTATCAACAAAACTTCCTGGAGCGCCTGGGTTTCCTGCGTTAGATCCGAGGATATTCAGCGGGACTTTTCCTGTGTCTTGCGTTGCCACACTACGAACAGTACTATCTCCCTGATAAAACACGCCGGTTATTTTACCGGTGTTTGGGTTAACCTCTGACTTAAAGGCTGGGGTATTTGTTTTCCCACCGCCAAAGACATACAGGCCGGCGTTGGTTGTGTTGCTTACCTGTACAAGGTGGTTGAGCAGTTGATCAAGCTCTAAGCCCATAGAGGTGAGATCTGCGGCAGACTTAGTTCCATCAGCTGCAGAGGTTGCAATTTCACTTACCCTTTGCCAGGTAGCCTGAGCGTCATTAAGAGCGCCGTTGGTAATGTTTGTCCAAGTGTTCCCACTTATTACAACATTTTGCTGCTGCTGATTGCGGCTGAGTTGATCTTGTAAGGAAAGGGCTTGCGCTGTTCCAAGCGGGTCATCAGAGGCTTGCAAGATTTTCTTCCCAGAAGAGATTTCTCTAAACAGCTGGTTTTGTCTTTGCAGCAGGCCCTGGAGGTTGGAAAGAATATTGCTTGTTAGCTGATTATTTCCGATGCGTCCAATGTCCATGTGTCCTCCACATACTAATTACTTTACTTTATTTCTAGAAGACCTATCTGCTCAAGCCTAAAAGTTCTTGAATCATCTGATCAACAGTGCTGAACATTTTTCCATTGGCCTGAAATGTCCTCTGATACTGGATCATATTTGCAAGCTCTTCATCGAGGTTTACCCCAGAGATGGAGTTCTTCTCGGAGACGAAGTTCTTAAGCACTGCAGTTTCGTTATCGGTGAGTGTTTTATTCTGCTGAACACTTGTTCCTACGCCAGAGATGATATTTTGGTAGTTTCCGCTAATTGTATATTGACCGCCTCCTGCAACAAGTTGGCTTTGAAGATTCGTCATATCCAGAGCCATGCTGTTATCACCTGAAAGAAGTTTGTACCCAGCGTTCATTTGCGAGGGGGAAGTGATGCGAGAGTCAATCTCAATTGTTGAGGCATCAGACCCTTGTAGAAGGGTGTTTAGTTGCATTTTAGAGAAGAGGTTACTGTTGTCTCCAAGACCATTATAGTCTGCAGGAGGAGTGTCGTTAGCAATGCTTGGGAATTGATAAGTATTTGCAAATGAAAGTCTAAGGAAATTATTTCCTGTAGCGCCACTTGCTGAGGTAAAGTTTCCTGCAGCGTCGGTTTTGGCTGTGCTTGTTAGCTTTAGTTGGTTAGAGCCGTTTAGGCCCATGCTCACTCCATATTTGACCGTTAGAGCGTTGACCTTTGCCATGATAGAGTTGATGGAGTCTGTGCTTGTAACGTTGATGCTTAACTGCTGAATGTTGTGCCCGTCAGAGATAACGGAAGGAGATACGCCTGACTCTGTTTGGGTTTCAAAACCGTTGATTGTGAAAGTTCCTGAAAGGTTCAACTGTTTAGACATCACGTTAGCAACAGAGGTGACACCTAACTGCGCTTTAAGTGTGTTTAGATCAACACCTGTTAAAGTGGGCTGTGTGGTTGTGGCATTGTTTTGCGTCTTTGCTGTTTGATTGAACCCTACAAGGCCAAGGAATGAGCTTGTGTCAAAGCTGCCTGTATTATCGCTAATAGCAAAAGCCACTTCTCCGGTGTCTGCTGTCCAAGGGTTCATTTTAAGGCTTAATCTGTTATCTGCAGATGGGTTTGCAGGATCTACAATAAGCGTTGCTGTAATTCCTGGAATGCCATTCAGTTTGATCTGCACGGCATCTAAAGTGTCTGTTGAGTCGATTACAATCCCGGCTGCGCGTGTGATGGCGTTAGTAGAATCGTAGAAGGAGACGTGAATGGTTCTCTGCTGTCCTGTTGGAGCTAGATTTAATGCTGTCTGTGCGTTAGGAACTCCAAGCGATTGATACCCCAATCTACTTTGAATAAGTGTTGAAGGTTGCGACCCAACACCTTTTGAGTAGATATTGTTAATTTGGGTGATAAGCGTACTTGCAAAAGAATCAAGGTCAGCTTGATTTTTAGGGATTACTCTGTCGCGGATGTTGAGAAGGCTGGCCATCTCTCCGCCAGAGACATCGACGTGGTTTTCCCCGAGCGCCCAAGAGAGTTTAAGCTTTGAGTTATCAAGAGGGTCTTTGCCCAAAACGATATTTTCTGATTTGTCTAAGTTAACAACGGGATGGTCTCCAATATAGACGGTGACCATTCCGTTGGAGCCTTCTTGATAGGTGATGTCCACTTTTTTAGAGAGAGAGTCGAGGGCTGCATCTCGGTTGTCTCTGAGGTCATTAGCCTTTTGAGGTTGACCTGCTTCAATAGTGAGAATCTGTTTGTTTAGGTTGGCAATTTGTGTAGTAATCCCATTGATATCGCCGACTTGTTGCCCTATGGCTTGGTTGACATTAGTTTGTAGGACACTAAGTTTTGAGTGGGCCCCTTGAATAAGCGTTGCTAGATTGCTTGTTCTCGAAAGGACTGCAGCGCGCGCTGCAGTGTTTTCTGGATTAGTTGCCAGCTGTGACCAGGATTGCCAAAGATTTGTGAGAGCCGAACTAATGCCATTTGCTGAAGGTTCGTTATAGATCGATTGAATCTGGGATAGCCAAGAAGATTGGCCTGCATAACTTGCTTGTGTTGATGTGGAGTTGCGAAGCTGGACATCTAACAAGGTGTCCCGAACGCGAATGATGTCATCGATCTTTACGCCCTCTCCAAGAATAAGATTCCCAGTAGCAAGACTCCCTAGTGAAGAGATATCTGCTCTTTGAAGCGTGTAGTTTGGATCTGATGCGTGAGCGATGTTGTTTCCTGTCACAGCCATTTGCGCGCGCGAGGTAAACATTCCACTTTTGCTCACCGCCATTGTATCGAATAGTCCGCCCATAGTGCTTACCCCTCGTGATTAATTATCGTCATTGTCTGGACCTTTTTGGACGCGTTAACAGCGCCTTTAGGGTCGTAAGTAGGATACTGATTTTTAAGACTCAAATGATAGATTAGATCTTTCGTGTAAGAGATCTTGCTTTTGATCAGATAGTTGTTGCGATCGTTCTGAACTGCCATTCCGTCTGCCAGGGCTAGAATCTGGTCTCTTAAACAGAGGATCTCGCAGCTTTCAAATTGTTTGCTGTTAAAGAGGATGTCTAAAGAGACTGAATCATTTAGCTGGCCATTTCCTGGAACTTCTTGCCCAAGAAGTTGCAGGAGCTCTTTAACCTTGGTAATCCGGCTGTTGCGTAGCTGGCCGGCTAGGCAAACAAGTAGCTCGCGAGCATGAATGATGGTTTTGAGCTTGGCTGTGTCGTTAGTAAGAAGCGCGTCATGCTCTTCGATCATGCTGGAAAGGATCTCTCGCATGACCACTGTTTCTCTTTGCATGAGGTTAGTGGCTTCGTCTTGCACATGATGCATGTGGATTGGATCTTGAGTGATATTTGTCATAAGCTCCTTATCCTTTGAGAAGGCCTGATTGTTGTTTCTTAATGCTATACTCCTCGTTTTTAGCTAAGAGGAGTGTGTCTTCAACTATTTTCGCGATTCCTAACTTTCCTTGATTGCCTAGTTGGGTTGCTAGTTCATCTTCTTGCATCTCTCTCATCTGTTTCATTGCAGGGCTATCGAGAAGAGGCGTTGCAAGTTCTGTTTCTCGGGCCTGCTTCAGGATCATCCTGTAGAAGATGGCTTCAAAGGCGCGCCCTACTTTTGTAGGGCTGCGAGCGTCGCTCCCTTTTAAGAACTGGTTGGAGTAGAATGACTCCGCCTTAGCAGCTGAAGGAGAGGACATTGCGTTTATGGTTGGCATTTGCATGGCACTTTTCCTTTTTTTTCTATTCTGTTTATCTATTCTGGTTATCTAGGGATCACAATGATGTCGGCGTGAATCATCCCTGCATTGTGCATTGCTATGAAGACCGAGATAACAGTTATTGGGTTCAGTTTAAGGGCATTTAGCGTCTCTTGTACTTTGCGAAGGTCTGTTCCTGCTGGGACAGTCAGAAAGTTTGCCTGTGACTTGGCAACTTGCAATTGAGGCTGGTCGATGAACTTTGTGTCTCCATTGAGAAGGCCTTGGCGAGTAATAGGAGTGATGTCAGAGGATACGGTTATGGTCAGGCCGGCAATTGAGATAGAGCCTGGTTCCATTTTCACCCCTTCGGTCATCGCGACAACTCCAGAGCCTTGGTCAATTGTGATGGTTGCCTTGCGCCCTACACTTGCGGGAAGGTCGGCTAGGTCAGCAAGAAGGCGAGTAACTTCGCCGTCTTTATTAAAGAAGCTCTTAGGAACAAAGATGTTAATGGTTGACGCGTTAGCTGGCTGCGCTTGTATTCCAAAAGGGCCCATCACTTGGTTAACAGCGTTAGCAATGTTTGTTGCTGTGCGATCATTGGGGTATTTTACGATGAGGGATAAGATGCCGTTTTGTACGCGCTTGGAAGGGAGCTCTTTAACAAGCTGGCCACCATCTAGAACGTAGCCCATTGTTGGGTGTCCAATTGTGAGTGATGCCACCCCCCCGACAGTTCCTTGAGCAGGTGTTGATTCGAAGTAACGTGACCCAAGAGCAAGCGCTCCAGAGGCTACAGCGTAAATTTCATTGCTGCCGATAGGGCTTAGTGTAGAGCCTTCTAGGTAGCCGTTCTGAAGGGATTTAGCATCCCCCATAGACTTTACAGCGATGTCGAATGTTCTTTTATGAGGGTTAACATTAGCCGAGATCGTTACCAAAGCAACGTTTTGTTGCTTTACATCGTTTGGATCAATAAGGATCCCTTGCTTTTTGGCAATCTCTAGCAACATCTTTAATCCAGCTACGGAGCGGTTGCTATCTCCTGTTTTATTTAGACCAGTCACAACACCAAAGCCTGTGAGCTTGATGTTTTCTTCGCCGACGATGTCGACAAGGTCTCCTAGACGTATAGACATCCCGCGGCCTGCAGCTTGCCTGTATTCCGCCATCTTGGCATCGTATTCTTTGCTCCCAAATCCCCCATAAAGAGTAACCTCCTCTTGAGGAGCTCCTTGTGCACGGAGGGTTGTTGAGCTCAGGGCTAAGAAGGAGCAGGCGATGCATAACCAAAGTGATGTTTTCATACGCTTAGTCTCTTAAAAGAAGATTTTTGATAAGAATTTGCTTATCCAGCCTGGCTGGAGATCTTTCCCTACAACTTCGCCATCAATCTCTACTTGCGCATCGGCAATTTGTGCAGAGTTGATGGTGTTGTTTGGAGTGATGTCGTCACGTCTGATGACTCCATTAATAGTGATCCGTGTGTTTTTGCCATTCATCATGAGGTTGCGCTCACCTTGAATGACGTACTGTCCGTTTTTCTCTATTTCAATGATTCTCACTTGCAATGTTGTTGAGAATGCTTTGTTCGAGTCGAACTGTGCGTTAGCTTGGAACTTGTGTTCGGATGATAAATCCAGGCCAGGAGCAGTTCCTGCGCCAGGGATGGCGCTAAAGCCTTTAGTAGGATTAAAAGGTGGAGTGAAGAACTTGTTGAGGGCGATGTCCATGCTGTCCTTCTTGTCTACGTTAGCTGTCCCAGCATCAAGCGTAGAAGCTGTTTCATTTACGATGACGGTGAGGATGTCTCCGGGTGCCTGTGCAATGCGAGAGGCGTAAGGAGAGCTAGACACTTCGTAGAGAGAAGGGTAGCAAGTTGCAACTGAGCTAAGACTTAAGAGGCTGATGCTCAAGGCTGTTATTAACTTGTTCATATCTTTCTCCTGATCCTTAATTTAGGCGAATTACAGCTACGCCAACTTCTACAACTTGGGCATGCAGGGTGTCTTTGCTGTTCAGTGGGTTAACGAAGGGGATGACATCCCCTTTCTTTCCATTCTGCAGCGCTTGCGCCCCGACGATGCTCATCTTAAGATCTCCATTTTCTATTATGATCCGGCTTAGGGCTCCTTTCTCAATCAAAGTTGGCTGGTCGAAGTCGGCTTTGATGATGATCTGCCCTTGAGGGAGGTTCTTTTTTGCTACCATCCCTACCACATCTTCACTACTAGCCACTTCCATGCCACCGAGTTTGGTGACCTCTGCCCTTTGAACTTTCAAAGAGGCGGCGGAAAGTTTTTCCCCTTTTTGCAGAGAATGGTTGAGGGTGACGACTTCTTTAAAAATGGCTATCGACCCGCGGACTTGTGTTGTTGCCATTACTTTGTCAGCAACAAGAGCGCGTATGCTAAAAGTTACGGGGCCTCTGAGCGGGCCTCGGCCGTTGCTAATATCAATTTCTACGTGATCCGAGGGGACTTTCCATTTCTTTGGGATGTAGTCGAAAGAAATTTCGCTATCGACATCTTTGCTGCTGTTTGCTTTCACCCATATGGTGATCAGATCGCGCAGTTCGATTGCGTTAACTTCTCTGCATTCTGTTGTCACTAAACTTTGAGTGCCATAGACAATGGTAGAGTTTCCTAGCCCTTCTCTTTCGAGAAGACTTTTTACTTTGTAGGCAGAGACGACACCAGGAGCGCTGAGGTTAGGCACGGGCATAATGGTGAGGGCGTTTAAACGGGCTCGCAAGGCTTCGTTATTTGTTGTGATGCTTGCGATCTGGCCAAGCGTGACAGAGGGGGCTTTTACTGAGACGGCATCAATTAGCCGTACTTCTGCAGTAATTGCAGCCTTAGATGGGGAGCTTCCGGCTTGGAGGGCTCCAAAGGAAGGGAGGGCGAGTAGCGCGACTCCGAAAAGAATTTTATGGATGATATTCATCGGTTACTCCCCCTCCTTTAATTAACGAGCGATTTGGTTAGCTACAGCTAGCATTTGGTCTGCTGCCTGAATGGCTTTAGAGTTAGTTTCATAAGCCCGCTGTGCCGTGATCATATTGACCATCTCTTCAACGATTGAGACGTTTGATCCTTCTAAATAATGTTGTTGGAGCGTTCCGGAGCTTTCAAGGCCTGGTGTTACGAGGATAGCATCCCCTGAGGCGGAGGATTGTCTGAAGAGGTTATTGCCGGCTGCATCAAGGCCTGAGGGGTTAGTAAACATCGCTAGCTGGATTTGCCCGACGTTATTTTCGTTGCCGTTTTGATCGATGAAGGAAACTTGTCCTGTGGGGCCGATGTTAATTGCTCTAGCGTTACTAGGAACGCTGCCGATGCCTAGGATTGCAAGGCCATCAGAGGTGACGATATTTCCGTTGTTTGTGAGCTTAAAGGAACCGTCGCGTGAGTAGGCTGTGGTGCCATCTATTGCAGTTACGGGAAAGAAACCTGTTCCAGCGATTGCAACATCGAGTTCGCGGCTGGTGTTGATCATGGATCCTTGAGAGAACTCTTTTGAAATGCTTGCCACTTTAGTTCCCGATCCAACCTGTTGGCCTACTGGTCTTGTCGTATCAGGGCCCGACGAAGAGCCTGCCGCCTGTAGTGTTTGGTAGAGTAGATCTTGAAATCCTGCTTTGCTTTTTTTGTAGCCCGTTGTGTTGACGTTGGCGATGTTGTTGGCGATAACGTCTAAGTTAGTAACTTGGGCTCCCATGCCTGTAGCGGCTGTCCATAGTGCGCGAATCATACGAGTGCTCCTGTTGGGTTGTCTTTTTTTTGCTTATTTTTTTAGTTTATCCAGATCTTACAAGTTGAAATAGCTTGGTTAGACTGTCGGCTTGCATTGCGATGGATGCTTGGTTGGCGGCCGCGTCTTTAGTTATGTTCATGGTCTCGACAAGTTCATTCATAATATTCACGTTAGAGCTTTCTCTAGCGCCTTGGATGACGATCCGGTTGACGTTGTTCTTCCCAATTTCAATTATTTGGGGATGGAACTCATTTGTTAGGAGTGGAGGGATTTGGTAGAGAGAGTCTCCCATGCGGACGAGTGATTGGAGGTTAGCGGGGGTTATTTCGGCAGGATCGGCACTTTTATTTAAGCGGTAGATGCCGAGCTGTCCAATAGTGGCAGTTCCTTGACGAACAATTCCGTCTGCACCAACTGAGAGAGCTCCTGCTTGTGGGTTGATGACGATGGGTTGCCCATTTGAGTCAGTGCCGATGCTTCCTGCGATATGAAGGATATTTGGGCTGCTTGGATTTGTTTCATCAAGCTTCCCTACAGAGAGGGTGCCGTTTCTGGTGTAGTAGGTTTCTGAGTCTTTAAGGTCTGTTCGTTTAACGCTAAAGAAAGCGTTTTGTAACTCTGGGGCAAGGGTTAGATCGAGGGGATTACCAGTTTGTTGAATGCTGCCTGATGCTGTGTTTTGGAAGACAGCTTCACGCTGCATCCCGTAGATATCAGGGAGGCGCTTTTTTGCTGCGGGATCGATCCATGCAGTCCCTGGCTGTTCTTTCCGTGTTCGGAACATTAAGTAGTTAGAATGGAAGCCTGTTGTCTCGGCGTTGGCGATGTTGTTAGACACAACACCAAGCTTCTGCTCGTTGTAGTAGATGCCGGAGACTCCCGAATAGAAACCTGCTAACATAATTAACTCCTTAGTGGAATACCGTTCACTTGTCGGAGTTAATGCAAGGGGCGTGCCAAGTACTATTTATAGGGAGGAGGGGGAGGAGCGAGGGAGGGGTAGCATTGCTCTTTGAGTCTTCTTAAAAGGGCTCTTTCAGACGGAAATTATGATTTCGCCTCATGCAATTAGGGTGTTATTTAGGGCTCTAGTCATTTTTTGGCGAGGTTTTTTTTTGCGGCGGCCTCTCTGTCGAGTTGTGTGGCGGCCTCTGCAAGAGCAGCCTTGTAGTCCCCGTTCTCCGCGTCATTCAGAGGAGCAATTCTAGGAGTGGATTCCTTTAAAGGGGGCCGTCTTTCTGGAGTGGAGACGATTTCGCCTGGTTTTGGTGGAAGGGCTCCTGTTCCTCCTGAGCTGCCACTCTCTTCAGATCCGTCATCAGCTACCATTTTCGCGCCGATTATAGCTCCTACAAGCGCTCCAATAGGCCCAAACACAGCAGCGCCAACTATAGCTCCAAACAGAGCCCCTAGGGCGATATCTGTTTTTTTTGCTCCTCGCATGGCATTTCCTTCTGGAGGATATGTCACCTTGTGACCGTGGTATGGCTGTGGGGCTGCTTGTTGAGGAAGGTTTTCTGCGAGTGTTGAAGAAGGTGTCCGCAAAAGGCTTGCTATCGTAGGGCCTGGGGACACCCAGGCGGCTCTGGCACCTGTGGGCGCCTTTGATGGTTGTAATGGCAGAGGGCTTGGTCTAGGAGATGAACTTACTGAGTCAGCCATAGATCACCACTCATGTATTGTTATTTGTTAATTATTCTTTTCGCATTACTCTTTTCGTTTTACTGTGTAGGTAATGATCGTTCCAAGCGCAGTTGCTATAATCAGCGTGGGCGCCACAATCAGCCCTACTACAAGCAAGCAGGCGAGTAAGAACGATTTAAAGCCTCCGACAAATGAGACGTATGTTTTTAGGTTCTTAACGCAGTGGACGATTGAGCCTGTAAAGCAAAAGCCAAGAACGCCCCCAATGATTACGCCGCCAATAAGCATACTGTAAAAGCTTGCTAGAAGGCCGATGACGATTAAAATCCCCAGAAGAGCTTCGGCACGCCGGGTCATATAAAATTCATGGGACTTTCTGTATGCGTTTGAGTGGCGAGCCTTTTCCAATAGCGTGTAGGCGTTTTCTTTTAACCCTTCGCTATAGCGGAGGTAAGTCTCTTTCCATCTTTTTGATTGAGGGTCTGATGATTCGGGAACTGAATTAGACGGTGCAGGATTAGGCGATGCAAGTTTGGTTTCGTCGATTTTGTTTCCGAAAGCATCGTGTGTTTGAGTAAGCATTTCCCCTCTCCTTCAGTTCAAAATTGGCAATAGTGCTGAGGATCCTTCGGCGACATCTTATGGCAATAAAACGCACCCTCATGTTTATTGTATGAAATTATCGACGGAAAGTCAAATTTTTTTTTAAACTTCTCTTTTCAGGTGCTTGGGGCAAGGCGGGCCGCCGCCTCAGCTTCCTATTTACAGACCTTCGTGCTTGGTTACCTCTTTCGCGGTTTTATAAAAAGCAGCAAAAAAGGTAACAGTTCACATACCCCTCCTTCGTCGGTGCATGTGAACTGTTACGCAAAAACCAAAGAAGCCAAAACACTATACTCCTCTTAGCTGAAAACGGGAATTTAGACGGCGCCAAACCCCGGGGCTGAACGATCGCAAGTCGCCCTATACTTCTAACCCGGATTGAGCAATACGCGTTGAGACTATGCTGTCAACAGGCTAGAGCAGGTTCAAGATCTAGGCGATAGATTTTTTCATCACCTGACTATTCTTTTTTCTAACTCAATTTTTGCACTCCATTTTTGAAAAGACGGGCTATTTAAACCGCTGTCGCGGTTTAAATAACCAAGAAGATCCTTCATGCGATTGCCCTGCCCCCCCCTGTAAGCATCAAATCTTTCTTGATAAAACCGCCCTGTCCTGAGAGAAGCAGGCTACATGCTGCTTCTTGGACTTGATCTATCAAAAAAGCCAACATCATCAATGTGGCAAGAACGGTATGAAGCCGTTTTTCTCCATGCCCAAAATTACGCTCGATCTGCTTTTCCGCTTCTAGTTTTGCAATGCCCTCATTATCTAGGGCTCGCGGTTAGGGGTAGGAGATGCCAGAGCCCTCGGGGAACTCGGGCGAGCCGGTGACGGGGAGGCGTCCTTCGGGGCCAATGGCTCCAAAGATGACTTCTGCTGCTGCCCGCTCGGCTTCAGGAGTGTTTTCGTAGGCCATCACAATCGCGGTCTCTTCTCCGAAATGTTTGAGATGGTAAGGGCTGGAAAAAAGAGTAAGGACCGTTTGCTGTCCATTCTCGTCTAATTTGTGGAGAAAGGTGATGGTTTGAGGGGTGATCCCTTTTGATTTAAGCGCGTGCCGCTCTTCAATCACATCTGAAAGGGCAGATTCATAGGCGCCGACGATTACCAATGGGTAATCCTGTATCTCAACTAGAACTTTATTCATTTCCTCTTCTGTTGCATTCGCTTTCAGGAAGAAGCCGTTGATCTCATTAAACTGTTTTAGTTCGTCGTGGAACGAAGGTGTTGGTGCTTCGGCAATCTGGACATAGGCAATGAGATCTGAGGGAGCTACGTTTACTTTGGTTATGTTCCCTTTTGTTATGTTCCCTTTGGTAGCAGGGAGCACGCAGTCATCGTTTTTAAGGAGGGTGATCGCTTTTTGGTAGAGGAGGCGGTTAAGTGCGATAGCTTCTTTAGAAAAAAGAGCTTCAGGAGAGTTTAGAGAAGGGGTAAACCGCTTTTTGTTAAGACCGAGCCACTCTTTAGCAAGGAGCATCTTTTCTGCTTTTTGCGAGATTAACTCCACAGAAAGCGCTCCTTCTTTAATGGCAAGTTTAATGGCTTGGATGATTCTGGGGACAGCCTCGATGAGTTTATCAATCTCTTCAGGTCTGTGGTCGGCAAATAGAAGAACATCATTGCCCGCAATAAGGGCGCCCATAGCTGCTTTTTCTGGGGAATGGTTTTGGGAGATCGCCTTCATGTTAAGGGCGTCTGGGATGATTAGACCTTGAAAGCCAAGAGTTTTATTTAGAAGAGCGCTGGTAATTGCTGGAGACAGGCTTGCTAGATTGGCTCTAACTGCGGAGTCAGATTTAATGTTAGACGAGCTTTCTAGTGAAGGAGTGAGCATATGGGCAACCATCACGGCTTGAACGCCACTTCCAATCATTTGCTTAAAGGGGTAAAGATCGACTGCGTCGAGTCTTTCGCGTGAGTGCGTGAGTGTCGGCAGCCCAGAGTGGGGGTCTGTGCTGATGCTGCCATATCCGGGAAAGTGCTTGGCGCAGGCGATGATTCCAGATTCGCGCAGGCCCTTCATGAAGGCAACGCCTTTTTCAGCGACTTTCTTGGGGTTTTCTCCGTAAGATCTATTGTGGATAATCGGGTTGTAAGAATTTGTATTAACGTCCACAACAGGGCCTAAGTCGAGGCCAATGCCTACTCGTTTACATTGGGATCCGATCTCTTTGCCAAGTAGGAAGATGAGCTTTATATCTTGAACGGCGCCAAGAGTCATGTTTTTAGGGAAGCGCATGGTGTCTTTTAGGCGCATAGAAAGGCCCCATTCCACGTCCTGAGCCATGAGGAGCGGTATTTTAGAGACTTTCTGGTAGTGGTTAACCAAACAAACTTGCTCTTGAGGAGTCCCTTGCATGAAGATGAGTCCACCGATCGAGTAGTGTTGTATAAGCTCTTCGAGCTTAACTACCTGGCTGGATGTAGGAGTCGATGTTGTGGGGAGGATGAAGAGCTGTCCAATCTTTTGGTCGATGCTGAGGACGTTGTTGACATGCTGAGTCCACTCTTGCGTAATTCCTGGGAAGGGGGTTGTGGGGCAGCCTTCGTTTTGCCCCTGCAATACAGTAGGGGTGCTAGAGTACAAAACCGCAAGAAAGAATAGAATGCGAAGCATGTTTTAAACTGGGTATAGTTAAGTTTGATTGTATTTGCAAAATTGCAAAGAAAAAAGAAATTCAAGAACAGACCACTAGCTATCTTATTCTTATTTTTTTATTATTTCCCTGTGGATTTCTCCTGAAATCTACCAGAAATTGCAAAATTATCCCGTTCTATATATTCTCTGTAAGCGATTTGCGCAATGTGCTTCTTTAAAAGAGAGGATAGGATGGGTTTTTTTGATAATATAGTAATGGCGCCTGACGATTCTATTTTTCGCCTCAGCTCCGATTTTGCCAGCGATGACAGGGGACATAAAGTCAATTTAGGCATAGGCGCTTATAAAACAGAGGCGCTAAAGCCGTTCGTTCTTGAAAGCGTTCTTGAAGCAGAAAAAAGAGCAGCAGGCGTCAAGCACAACAAAGAATACCTTCCCATTACCGGCCTTCCTGTATTCTTAAGTCACTCGTTGCAGCTCGTGTTTGGAGAATCGCTCATTGCCGGAGTTTCTGCAAGAACGGCTTCTGTTCAAACAGTTGGGGGAACAGGCGGTCTGAGACTTGCCGGCGAGTTTTTGGCGACATTTGTTAAGCCAATGCTTTACATGTCAGACCCTACATGGGCAAACCACCATCCTACATTTACCCGAGCAGGGATGACTGTGCAAAGCCATTCTTATTACAATCCGCAGCTTCGCAGATTTGATTTTGATGCAATGTGCCGTGCCATCGGGCAGATGCCAAAGGGATCTGCAATTTTGCTTCACGCCTGCTGCCACAATCCTACAGGGTGCGACCCAACATTCGAGCAGTGGAAAGAGCTCTCGGCTCTCATCAAAAAGCAAGAGATGTTTCCGTTATTTGACTTTGCTTATCAAGGGTTTGGCGCGGGTGTTGAAGAGGACGCCCGAGCCATTCGCTATTTTGCCGAGCAAGGGCATGAGATGATCGTTGTCACCTCCAATTCCAAAAATTTTGGCCTTTACGGGGAGCGTGTCGGGGCTCTTTTTGCGGTGGCTGCAGACGCCTCGCGGGCGCAGACGATTTTAAGCCAACTAAAAGTACTTGTTCGCAATAATTACTCAAACCCTCCTACCCACGGAGCGCGCATTGTAGCAACGATTCTGGAAACAGAATCTCTTAAGAAAAAATGGCTTAGCGAACTTTCTGGGATGCGTGAACGGATCACCGGAATGCGCTCTCTTTTGGCTGAGGGCTTAATTGCTGAAAAGGGAGAAGAGAGCTTTGGCTTTCTCCGCAAGCAGTCTGGCATGTTTTCTTTCTCTGGATTAGAGAAACAGCAGGCTGAGTCCTTGAAGACAGAGCATGGGATCTATATGACAAACGATGGTAGGATTAGCATTTGTGGTCTTAACCAAGAAAACATCGATTGCGTTATAAAGGCCATTCTCTCTGTTTTATAAGGACTGCGCGGAAAACCCCGGCGTTCAGGCCGGGGATGAATAGCGCGGGTGGCGTAGCCGCCCATGCAATTAGTTCTTGACTTACTGTGAATTGGGCGTATACTAAAGCCATGTTAACAGCCACAAAAATTCGCATCTACCCAGACTC
>CAMCWV010000022.1 GCA_945882915.1 Waddlia chondrophila WSU 86-1044
TGTAAGGCTGCAACTGCAAACAGCCCAGGGCAGCGCCCTGGGTATAAGTAAACATATTCCACGCAGCCTGTAGGGCTGCAACTGCAAACAGCCCAGGGCAGCGCCCTGGGTATAGGTAAATATATTGCACGCAGCCTGTAGGGCTGCAACTGCAAACAGCCCAGGGCAGCGCCCTGGGTATAAGTAAACATATTCCACGCAGCCTGTAAGGCTGCAACTGCAAACAGCCCAGGGCAGCGCCCTGGGTATAAGTAAACATATTGCACGCAGCCTGTAGGGCTGCAACTACAATTATCCGGCAATTTCTCTCTAAAATCTGCCGTTTATCTTTTTAGCGCTTACCTTTTAGAACAATCGGTTTTATGACGAGGTTGCTCTTGTTAATTTGCTTATTTGTGATCCACTGCTGAAGAACACCAAGCAACATCGATGAAAGCCAATAAAGATTCAGTCCTGAAGGGAAATTATAAAACATTACGCTAAAAATAATCACCATCAAATTACCCATAAACTTTTGCTGTCTCTGTTGGTCTGTCCAGAGGCTTCGGTCTTTAGGGAGTGTGGAGCTGAACATCTGTTGGAGGTACATAACACCGCCAAGCATGATCGGTAGTAAGTGGAGGTCCGAACCGATGAAGAAGAGGGGGTAGCCCCAAGAGTAGATGACGTCAGGGGCTGTCAGGTTGTCTATCCATCCGGGGATAAAAGGGGCTCCTCTTAGAGGAAAAGCTGATCTGAGAAGGTCAAACATCCCAATCAAGAATGGCATTTGAATGAGTAGGGGAATGCAGCCGGTAAAGGGATTAACCCCTCTGCTGCGGTAAAGCTCCATGATCTCTACTTGCGCTTTTTTCGGGTCTTTCTTGTTTCTTGCTTGGATAGCGGCAACATCGGGGGCGATGATCTGCATCCTTCGCATTGACTTCATTGACCATGCGTTGAGTGGGTAGAGCATAAGGCGGAGGGCGACCGTCAAGAGGATGATCGCAAATCCCCATGAGTTTGTGAGTTTGTAGAAGTAACTCATCAAGATGAAAAGGAACTTTGCAAAAGGCTCAGAAATAAAGGCGAACCAGCCGTGGAAGGTCATGGAGCCCGTGTAATCAGGGTTGTAGCCGGTCACTGGATCAGTAAGTGTGGCATCAATAACTTTGAGGATCTCTTCAGAGAAAGGGCCTGCAAAGACTCTAAAAGTCATCGTTCCGCCGCTGCTGCGCAAAGGGAGGAGGAGGTTGTAGCCAGGGTAGTCTTTTGCTTTGTAAAGGTTGTACTTTTGGTCAACTTCCACAAGGCGAGTGGGCGCCTGCGTTCCTGGGATGTACTCGGCCTTAAAGCCGGATCCAACTTCGGTTACTGGGTTGATGATCATCCCCAGGTATCCGTTAGAGTTGCATACCCAATCTGGATAGATCGAGTTCATTGTGACGACTTCTTTGTCTTTCGGAAGGTCGATCTTTGCCACCTCGCCTTTGTTGCGGCGGGTCATGTAATATTGAAGAGTAGGCGTTGAAGAGCCGGTAATAAGTTCGACTTCAGGAATGCCAGAAGTCATCCAGAGCCCTTTGCTATCCCCTTCGATGTTGATTGTCATGTTTAGCAGGTAGGGAGTGGGCTGCTTCTCTGATTGCTCAGAGTTAGGCTCGGAGGTGGCAATGGGACGCTCTGACTCGTCAAACCAGAAGGTTTTGGTGATTCTTCTGTGTGTTTGAACTGCTTCGAAGACGATTTTATTTTTGCTAAATTCTTTAACTTCGAAGGGGAGTTTGGCTAGTTCTGGGTACTCAGATACTGTATTCAAAGCGTAGAAGCGAGGGGCGATAATAAAGGGCTTGGCTGGCTTTGCTTCGATGAGGTTCCTTCTGAGTAGAGGGTAGTAGCCACCTTTTTTGAGCTCTGAGTTAAGTAGCGGCGCTGCAGTAGGAGCTTCTCCTGGAGAGTAGTAAGGATGGGAAGGGAAAAGAGCGTTTTGAACGTGATCTTTTACCATCGTCCGGTCGAACTCGATTTCCCTTACGACGCTGTGCGTGTTTTCTTCTGTTTTGAAGGGGAGGTTGATCTCTGCAAGCGCTCCGCCGTAGCTAGAGAACACGAGCTGTTGGTAATCGTTCTCAAGAACATAAAAACGCTCTTCTACATGGTGTGCAGGATTTGGGCCAAAAGATGTTTGGGTGATAAACGAAGAGAGTTGCGGCACCACTTCTAAAGGAACAAGCTTTTGCTCTGATGGTTCGTAAATGCCGGCGGGGACAAACTGATTTCCAATCCTGGCGAGTCCAACAGAGAGTGCTGTTGGGGCAGAGAGGAGCGGCCGGAAGGTGCCATCGGCGACCTGCCCTAAGCTTATTGAAGGTTCTTCGCTGCCAGCAGGAAGAGAGACGAGTTGAATGTCGAGAGTGCCTGATTCTGGAAGGATGGCGGCGTCAATTTTAGAAGAGCTGTTTTTGCCGTAGAGGGCAGGGGTGCCGACTGCTTGAGGAGGCAGAGTCAAAGAAACTGCTTGAAGAGTATCAGAGGTGTCGCGCTTTTTTGAGAAGACTTTAGCTGGCATCTCTTGTGACCAGGAGAAGGTCAGGATGGCATCTTTTGATTGGATTCCGGTGGCTAGGAGGTGCTGGCCTTGTTCGTCGCTATAGAGGCTAACGAGTGGGAGGTCGGTTGACTTGGCGATGCGGGTGGAAACTTCTTTTGAGAGCTTCTCGTTTTGTTTGGCAACTTGTAGCTCTTGGCGCCTTTTTTGGGTGAGGAGGTCTTGCTCCCTTTCGTTATCAAAATACCAATTGGCCGCGAATAATGCACCCATCATACACAGCATAAAAAGAAGTGTTCTTTTATCCATAAATCTCGTCCGTAAATCCAGAGGGTAAGGTTATAAATTTGTCTAGAAATGTAAAGGTTGATAGCTTAGCATGTCGATCGATATATATACTCCTCTTAGTTGAAAATGGGAATTTGGGCTAGCGCGAAAGCTCCCGCGGCTGAACGATCGCAAGTGCCTTAGTATTAGATATGCAAAGGGTATTTGCGATCGTAGCGGCGACAGGCAGCCTTGTTTTGCAGTCATCTTGTTTTGCAGTCATATTGTTTGAGGATTTATGAACACGTTTATTCTTGGTGATTACAATGTAGTAAAGCAGGTGGGGCAGGGGACTCTTGGCGCTGTCTACCTCGCAGAGCACCGCTTCATCAAAAAGCATTATCTTCTCAAGGCGCTTCCTGAAGAGCTTTCTTCTGATCGTTCGTTTGTTCAACGTTTTGAAGAGGGCGTCCAGCAGCTTGCCTCCTTGCAGCATCCTCACATCGTTAGAATTCACAATGTCTCATTTTCTCAAGGGACTTATTTCTTGGTTACCGATTGTATTGTTGATTCTATCGGGGAGATGACGAACCTTGGTCAATACATAGCCGATCGTCATCAGCGCCTTTCAGAAAACGACCTCGTAACCATTTTAAGACAAATTGCTGATGCCTTAGACTATGCCCATAGCAGGGATTCGGGGATTCGCGATTCTGGAGTCAAAGGGTCGCTTAAAGGGCCTCTTGTTCATTTGGGCTTAAAGCTTAACAACATTCTCATTAGCAACGAGAAAAGCACTCTTAAAGTTTTTCTTTCTGATTTTGGGCTGACCCGCATTGTGGGTACGGGCGCATTTCTTAGCCGTGTTTATAAATCTGTAGCCGATGCTTTGGGCATTATTCCCGTAATTGTTAATCCGGCAACTGACGAAGAAACTTACCCTTCAGCGCCTATAGATTCTGCTAAGCTTTCAAAGCTTCATCAGGCCTTTTTGCAGAGCTACCACTTTCTAGCTCCTGAGCAGAAGTTGATTGATTGCCAGGGCTCTACAGACCTTAAAGTAGATGTCTATGCTTTTGGTGTGCTTGCTTACTTCTTGATTACAGGAGAGTATCCAGAAGGGGTATTCGAGATGCCTTCAGAGGTGGCATCTCAGCATCAACTCAACTGGGATGCTTTGGTTAAGGCGTGCTTACAAAGCAATCCTAAAAAGCGCCCTGGATGCCTTTTGCAGGCAATGGACGAATTGCTTCATAATGTGCGAAGTGATAGAGATGTGGCGTCTGTCCAGGTTACAAAGCAAGTTGTAGCTCCTCTAGTAGCTCCTCTGGTAGCTCCTCTGGTAGCTCCTTCGACACCTCCTTTAGGGGCACGGATCCCACTTTCTGAAGTGATACTCCCGATACAAGCTCCTGAGCCATTCATTAAGCCAACTGTTCCTTTTATTCTTAAACAACCAGAACCACAACAAGAGAAAGCCGAATTTAAGGCAGAACTTGCCATGGCGGGTGTGGCAGCTCCTCCGCGCGTCATGGAGGAGTCTCAAATAACACCATCTTCGCCTGGGTTTAAGATGGTTGTCCCTCCTCGGCTCCTGACACTGCCATCAGATAAGCCTTCGATCATCATGCGCTCACAAGACTCTATTGGTGTGATACTTCCTACAATCGACAACCACGTCACTCAATATCAGCCCGAGCACAGAGAAATTAGGGTTATCGAGCCAATCCTCACCGACATGGTTACAATCAAAGGGGGGGCCTTCTACAGGGGAAGCCCTAACGGGAACCGCGACGAGATGCCGCGGCACCGTGTTGTTCTAGAAGATTTTGCGATGGATATCCACCCTGTTACAAACGAGCAGTTTGTCCGCTTCCTAGAGATATTAGGGGGCGAGAAAGATGCACAGCATCACGATCTTATCCGCCTGCGAGAGTCTCGAATTAAGCGAAGCTCTGGCAAGTTGAGCATTGAGTCGGGTTATGCAAAGCATCCTGTAGTAGGTGTTACTTGGTACGGCGCTGTCTCCTATACAAAGTGGGTAGGAAAGCGCCTTCCTACAGAAGCTGAGTGGGAAATAGCCTCGTGTGGAGTTGGCGAAAACGCGATGTATGCAACAGGTGAGGAAATTGAAAAGAGCCAGGCTAACTTCTTTAGCTCCGATACAACGGCCGTTATGAGCTACGCCCCAACGGGGTATGGCCTGTATGACATGGTGGGGAACGTTTATGAGTGGTGCCAAGATTGGTACAGCTACACGTATTACGAGGTGTCAGCGCAAGAGCCTGACAATCCAAAGGGGCCAGTGCAGGGGGTTTACAGGGTCTTGCGTGGCGGATGTTGGAAGAGTTTGAAAGAGGACTTGCGCTGCTCTCATCGCCACCGCAATAATCCCGGCACGGTCAACGGCACCTACGGCTTCCGCTGCGCCGCCGGCTAACAACACCTTTCGCGCTAGCCCAAGTTCCCATTTTCAGCTACGAGGAGTATATAATCAGCTACGAGGAGTATATAAATAGAGCGCTGGGACTCTTACTTTAAAAAATAGAGCTGGCAGATAACGTTTAACTCAGTGGGGTTTAAGGAGTGAGCGGTAGCGAACTCTTTGGAGTGCTGGGACATGTCCAACGCTTTCACTGGCCCTCGGCATGTCGAGGGCCAGACACACACGTTCGCTTGCTAAGGTTCAGTGGACTCGACAGGTTGAGTCCTAACAAAGCGTTGGACAAGTCCCAGCACTCCAAAGAGCAACGCTGCCGCTCGCTCCTTAATTTGCTGAGCGCTCAGCCAATAGCAAAGCCCTGTTTGTTTTATTTTGTGCGCTCTGCTAAGAAAAACACATTGCAATGTTTTGATCCAGTGCACGGCAAACCCCGTCCTTTAGGGCGGGGTCAAGAGCGCATTACGCGGCTAGACTAGTGAGGGGTTTGTTGCTGCTCAATGTACTGACGAATAAGTGCAATTGGGGCTCCACCGCAACTACCAGCAAAATAACTGGGTGACCACAAAGCATTGCCCCACAACTTATTGCGAATACTAAGGTATTTCTTTTTTCGAATTAAGTGACTTGACACACCCTTTAGACTGTTTACTAATTTGGAAGCAGCTACTTTAGGAGGGTAATTCACTAGCAAATGGACGTGGTCGTCTTCTCCATCGAATTCTATAAGTTGAGGTCCAAAGCCTGAGCAAACACTAGAAAAGATTGGATGCATTGCGTCTAGAATTTCTCTTGTAAAAACTTCTCTGCGGTATTTTGTAACAAAGACCAAGTGAACATGCATTAGAAAAACACAATGTCTACCATGCCTAATATCGTTGTTTTTTTTCATCGACCAAAGTATAAGTTGAGCTATGTTACGAATACAAGCTTTTAAATACGAACTGCAGCCGGATGGAGAGCAAGAACGCAGCTTGCGTAAATTCTCTGGTGCCTGTCGTTACGTGTTTAATAAGGCGTTAGCGCTTCAAAAAGAAGCTCACGAGGCGGGAAATAAGTTTGTCAGCTACGTTTCGATGGCTGGGCAGCTTACGAAATGGCGAAATAGTACCGAAACACCCTGGCTTAAAGAGGCCCCCTGTCATTCTCTACAGCATGCTTTGAAAGATTTAGAAAGGTCTTACAAAAACTTTTTCGCAAAACGCGCTGCATTTCCTCGTTTTAAAAAGAAAGGGGGTGGCGGCGGTTTTCGCTATCCAGATTCAAAGCAATTCAAGTTAGATTCAAACAATAGTCGGATCTTTTTGCCAAAGCTTGGCTGGGTCCGTTACCGCAATAGTCGCGATGCACTAGGCGAGCTGCGTAACGTGACGATATCTAGCAGTGGCAAGAAGTGGTTTATGTCGATTCAAACGCGGCGTGAGGTTCCCACGCCGGTGTCCGCTGCAACAACTGCGATAGGAATCGATATGGGCATCACTCGTTTTGCTACGCTAAGTAACGGGGATTACATCGCGCTAATACATATACTCCTCTTAGCTGAAAACGGGAGCTTTGGCGCTAGCCCAAATTCCCGTTTTCAGCTAAGAGGAGTATAGTTTTAGAGCACATCAAAAACGACTCAAGGTCCATCAGAGGCGCATGAGTCGTAGAGTTAAGTTTAGCAGTAACTGGAAAGAAGCAAAGGAGAAGGTTCAAAAAATCCACACAGACATTGCGAACGTCCGTAAGGACTTCCTCCACAAAATCACGACAACAATTAGCAAAAACCACGCGCTTGTATGTATTGAAGATTTGCAGGTGTCCGCGATGTCTAAATCAGCAGCAGGAACAGCCAAACAGCCAGGTGAAAAAGTAGGCCAGAAGTCTAGGCTAAATCGCAGCATTCTGGATCAAGGATGGGGCCTGTTTCGGGAGCAGTTAGAATACAAAATGAAATGGAATGGTGGGCAGCTTCTTGCAGTGCCACCACAAAACACAAGTAGAACATGCCCCTACTGCGAACATGTTTCTAAAGATAACCGCAAGACGCAAGCTCAATTTGAGTGCATTGCTTGTGGATATAAAAACAATGCCGACGTTGCCTCTGCAATAAATATTTTAGAGCGAGGACATCGCTTGTTAGCCTGTGGAGAGATGGTGCATATAAGCCGCTCGAAGAAGCAGGAACCCGCCGAAGTGAGTCAGCTAATTTTTAGCTGAACGCCGTAGGAATCCCCTTTCTTTAGGAAGGGGAGGATGTCAAAGAGGAGCCAAATGAAAACGAATATACTCGAGAATGCAACAGAAGAGCAGTCCCGTACTCAAGCCCTTATTTTGAATAGCCTGAAGACAACGACGCTCGACCTTCAGATTGTTCTTTTGGAAAAGCAAATGAACCTAGGGCAGTTAGTGTCATTAAGCCCTGGCAGCATTTTGACGTTCGATAAGCCGGTTAGCTCTCCGGCTCATTTGTATGTTAATGCCAAAAAATTTGCGAAAGGGACGGTTGTTCAGGTGGCTGAGCGTTATGGTCTTAAACTAACCGAGCTTATCCCTTAAACATACTCCTCGTAGTTAAAAACGGGAATTTGGACGGCGCCAAAGCCGCGGGAGCTTTCGCGCTAGTCCAAATTCCCGTTTTCAACTACGAGGAGTATATAAACTATAAATTTTATTGGTAGCCCGATGGTCTCTGTTTTATTTGTGTGCTTAGGCAATATTTGTAGGTCTCCGGCAGCCGAGGGTGTATTGCGTCATCTAGCAGCAGAGAAAGGGTATGCCAGCCGTCTGCACGTTGCTAGCTGCGGGATTGGGGACTGGCATGTTGGCGAGCCTGCCGACTACCGGATGCGCTTTGCGGCCCAAAGCAGGGGGGTGACCCTTGATGGAAAGGCCCAAAAATTCTTGCACTCATTTTTTGACACATTTGACCATATCCTCGTTGTTGATGAGAACATGCTAAAACACCTTCTTGATTTAGCGCCCCTCTCTGCCCACCCAAAACTTAATCTTATCACCCATTTTAGCCCTAATTACAAAGGACAGCCGATTCCCGATCCTTATTATGGCGGTGAAACTGGCTTTGCTAATGTCCTCGACATCATCCACGATTCTTGTAAAGGGCTCCTCAAGCAAATTTTCTAGACAGACATAAAAATACCAATCCATTATTCTTGATCCTCTTTTGGGATTGTTATTTTTGGATGTGTGTTATTTTTGGATGTAATTATGCGTTTGTTACTTTCTAAGCCTCGTGGGTTTTGTGCTGGTGTAGACCGTGCGATTGAAACTGTCGAAAAAGCCCTTGTTCTTTGGGGTGCTCCGGTCTATGTTAAGCACGAGATCGTTCATAATAAATACGTTGTGGATGGCCTCCGCTCAAAGGGTGCTGTGTTTATTGAAGACCTCGAAGAGGTCCCTGTTGGCGCGCGGGTAATCTATTCAGCGCATGGTGTCTCTCCGGCTGTACGTGAGCAAGCCAAAAAACGGCAGCTGATTGAGATTGATGCAACTTGTGGTTTAGTCACAAAGGTCCATTCAGCAGCCAAGCGTTTTGCTGACAAAGGGTATCAGATCGTCCTGATTGGCCATCGCCGTCACGTAGAGATCATTGGCACTGTCGGAGAGGCTCCTAACTCAACAACAGTTGTTGAATCTATTGAAGATGTAAAGAACCTAACCTTTGCTCCGGATCAGAAGCTCTTTCACCTCACACAAACAACGCTTAGCCTCGATGACGTGAAAGAGATCACAGAGGCTCTTAGAACAAAATATCCTCATATCGAGACTTTGCCAAGCTCTTCAATTTGTTATGCCACAACAAACCGTCAGATCGCTCTCACAGAGATTACTGACGAGACAGACCTTGTGTTAGTTGTTGGTGACCCCACAAGTTCTAACTCCAACAGACTTTGCGAAGTGGCTCGTAAGAGGGGCGTCAAGTCTTATCTGATTAATGACGAAAAAGAGATTGATCAGACGTGGCTAAAAGATGTTAAGACAATAGGTCTTACCGCTGGCGCTTCAACACCAGAAGATATTGTTCAGCGCTGCATCCGAAAATTGCAGGAGCTTGGTGTTACTGAAGTAGAAGATGTCGTTTATACAGTTGAAGACATTGTCTTTCAACTTCCCAAAGCAGTGCTAGCTGGCGTTGTTGCATAATTATAGACCAGTAGCAGCCTTACAGGCTGCAATTTCAATTATGCAGGCGATGCCCTTCTTAACGGTGCACTAGAAATGTTTTATTTTCTTACTTGAAGGTAGACATTGGCAGTGCCCCAGGTGTAGGGGGCTGTGAATTGCTTCTCAAGCAAAAAGATTTCCGCTCCCGATTCAAGATCGGTGAGGGGGTAGCTCACTGTGATGACTTTAGCCCCCTTAGGAAGCGTTTTAAACTGCTTGATCAACTTTTCGAGGAAAGCGTCATCAAAGCACGTTCCATACAAATAAATAGCTGTAGCGCCGCTGTAGGATGTTTTAAGGATGTCTTCGCAGCGGAAATTAAGATTTTTCCAGCAAAGCGCTTCTTTAACTTCCTTGGTTTTTGCTTGTTCAGCTTCAAAAATGAAGTGGGGGATGATTTCGATGCCAGATACTTGGCATCCAATAAGCGCGTTTAACCAAAACGAGGTGCGCCCTGTAGCGCAGCCCAGGTCAAACAAGTGATCTTGGGCTGTGATGCCACATTCTTTAACAATCGCATCAAGGGTGGTAAGAGGGGTCTCGCCGTAGGTGTAGACATCTGCGGCGCCTTGTTCGGTAAGGTAGCGTTTGCAGATGCTAAAGGCGTTGTTGAGAAAATAGGCAGCTCGTAGACGAAGGTCTGCACTGCGGAAGGCTTTGTTGTGGTAGTAGCGTTTAACAACTCTACAGAATTCAATAGCGCCGCGCTTCTTTACCTGAAGATTCAGCCAGAAAAGTTTTAGCCACCCGTGATCATTCATAGCTAAGACGTATAAGCCGAGAGAGCAAATATATTCAACGCAGGAGGTGTGTTTAAGGTCGAACGAAGTGAGACTTTGGAGTGCTGGGACTTGTCCTAGCTTTTATTAGCCGGGACATGTCCCGGCGTACGAAGTATAGCCTCGACATGTCGAGGCTTAACAAAGCGTTGGACATGTCGAGGCACTCCAAAGAGCTTCGCGCTTACGCGCTCGCTCCTTAATTTGGCGTAAGCGGAGCAAAGTCTCGCTTCGCTTCGACCTTAAATGCGGTTTTGTTGCTACTGATGGATGCTGCGGCTGATTTGCTTTTCGGCGTCCATGATAGCTTCTGCAAGGCGTTCTGCTTTTGCATTCTTTTCGACGATATCGCGAACAGTGATGTCAGTTTTGTCTTTGTCTTCTTCTTTTAGTCTTAAAGAAGCCTCAATAAGCCCCATGTCTGCACGTGTAGATGAATTCATCCACTCTTGCATCTGTTGTGTTGCGCGGGAGAGTCCTTCACCAATCTGTCCACCGCCGTGTGAGCCGTTGATTAGGCAGCCGCCGCCAACTAAAGAGGCAAACACGCCGATAGCGCCGCATACAAGAACAGTTTTTCCTTGTGAGCGCTCTGCAGCAGCTTTCTGCTCATGAAGCGCTGCGCGGTGTGTTTTGTGGTGGTGGCACATCCCTTTTTCAACTTTCTTTTGCTCGTGAAGCATATCTTGGGCAGCGACCATCACAGCGAAAATGCGGTGGGAGGCGTGAAGGTTTCTAGTGCTAGGAGGAGGTGTGTTTCCTCCGTTGTTATTTTTTGCAACGTGTGCTGCGTGCATGTAAAGTGCTGTTGAAGCATCTTCTCTTTGTGCGACTCGGATTGCCATGGTGGCCTCCAGTTAGTTGTTACAATTAAATTATTTAATAATAGCGCGAATAAGCTGAGCAATCACTGCGTTAGACTCTAAAATAGCTATCGCTATTTTTGGTGATTTCTCATGTTCAGCAACGACCGTCTCTTCAAGACGGTTCATGAGATCGTCAGTTTCACCCTTGATGTGCTTAAACTTGCCCATGAGCTCGATCTTTGCAGCAGTGACTTCATGAAGGTTAGAAGTATTAACAGTCTGCGCGGCAGTGCCCACAGCTTTTGCCATTTGTCCGGAGCCGCTAAGAACGCCCATGACTGTTTTTGAGCCAGTTGCAACGCCCATGGCTTTAAGTCCGGGAGCTGCATACCACCATCCAAGAGCGCCGAGTGTTGTCGACACCGCTAGGCAGGTCACTTGAGCTTTTGCCGCCCATTTTTCCTGCGCATTGAGGTCGTTTTTATCACATACACGTCCGGCTAGAGCCTTCCATCCGCCGGTGTCAACCATGATTTGGTTTGCCATGGCGAGCATGCCAGAGGCTAGGAGTAGTGAGCCTGGCTTCGTGGCGCCGGCTTTGAGCATCCCAGCGCCAAAGCCGATGTTTGCTGTGCCGGCTATGTAGGTAATGACGCGGGTGTAGGTATTGAACGAGTTAATTCGCTCTTCGTGTTTGCATCCTTCTTTGACTCTCTCAGAAAATTCAGCTGAGAGCAAAACCATTTTCTGGTGAAGGGCGCTTAGGTTGTGCTCTGCAAGTTCCGTAGCGCCGTAGTTAAGCTCTATGCCGGTAGCTGTCATTTGCAGGATTCTTAGATCGATAGGTGCAGCTGCGTGTATTGCCATGTTTTACCGCCTATTACTTGTAATGTGAGATGATTGCAAGGCGCATTTCATGCACTTTCTTCATGAAGTTAGTTAGCATGTGGTAGATCTGCTCACGCATGCTTATATTTTGCTGAAGGTACAGCTTGTCCATTGCCGTTGCTTTTTCTTGAGCATCGATGGAGCTGCGGATGCTGTCTGTTAGGGCTACTGTTTCTGTTTGTGTGAAGGTGTACTTTCCTTCAGGAAAGAGTGTGGGGTCGATGGCGCGAACTTCATCGAGAAGTTTTTTCATCTCAGGATCTTGGCTCCAGTCAACAACGCCTTTTGCTTTGAGTGTTTCGGCGGCTGCGTTGATTGCTTTAGAGAGGTCTTGGAGCTTCTTGATTTTTTCTTGTCTCGCTTCGATGTCATCAAGGTAGCTGTGGATGTTGTTTTCGACAGAGGTGATCCAGAGTTTCGTGACTTGTAGTACTCTGCCGTCTAGATCCTTGCGAGGAGTGGGGGGGATGTCTTGAAGAAGATTTTCGGTCTTGTCGGCCTCTGATTTCATGTGTTTGAAGTCGTTGAGGAGTTGTTTGTTTGCTTCTTTAACGTTTGCCAAAGTCTTCACGTCGCCAAGGTTAACAGGCTCTGGTGTGAATGCAGAGAACTGAGCTGCTGTGCTGCCGAGCTTGTCTAGAGTGCGCTCTAGAGCTTTCTCTGTTGCTTGGGCGCCTAGTTTGCGGTCTAGCTGCTGTGCGGCGGCAGTCTCGATGACTTGCTTGGTAATGCGCTGAGTTGTCTCGAGATTCATTCTCTGGCTGAGTGTTTGTCCTTCAAGTGCTTTGTTTGCTTGAACGGCGGCTGCAGCGCCCCCAAAAGGCATTGTGGAGGAGATAGAGGCGAGGTGGGCCTGTTCGCGTATCCAGTCTAGATCTTGAGCTAGATCGATTGGTTGAGATGTTTGAACGCGTGCCATAAAAGTCTCCTTTTCCTAACTATTAAGAGGGTTGCCTCTGAGCGGGCCTACCTATTACCACTTTCCAAACGTTATATTATGTCGCTGTTTTAATTTACAAGCACTTTTGTTTTTGTTATTATTTGTTATTGTTAAGCAGTAAAGCGCCTTTATAATTAATTATATAAACAAACGTTTGTTGTCAGCGTCGTTTAAGGAGCGAGCAAAGCGGGTTCTTTGGAGTGCTGGGACAAATCCAACGCTTTCGTACAGTCCTCGACATGTCGAGGACTGTACGAAACTGTTGCTTGCTAAGGTTGAGTGGACTCGACATGTCGAGTCCTAACAAAGCGTTGGACATGTCCCAGCACTCCAAAGAGCTCGCTTTGCTCGCTCCTTAATTTGATGTAAGCGGGGCAAAGAGCTCGCTTTGCTCGCTCCTTAATTTGATGTAAGCGGGGCAAAGAGCTCGCTTCGCTTGCTCCTTAATTTGATGTAAGCGGGGCAAAGAGCTCGCTTTGCTCGCTCCTTAATTTGATGTAAGCGGGGCAAAGAGCTCGCTTCGCTTGCTCCCTAAATTCCAAAGAAAAAACTAACCAACAGGTTTTAGTTAACCGAGTCTTATATTAAGGTTGTATAAATACCGGCCCATTCCTGTCATCTCTTTTTTTTGGGTGGCTAGCCGATTGCTTAAAAGAGCCGCCGTTTGTTAAACTTTCCCTATTTTATTTTAAGATTGGGAAAGTAAAGTGGAAACGAAGGTAGTAAGAGAAAGCTGGAAGTCGCGCCTAGGATTCATGATTGCAGCAGTAGGCTCTGCTGTCGGGCTCGGCAACATCTGGCGGTTTCCTTACATCACAGGGGAGCATGGCGGCGCTGCATTCATCGCTCTTTATTTACTTTTCTTGGTGTTAATAGGATTCCCTGTTCTCGTTGCAGAAATTTCACTTGGTAGAGAAGCCCAAAGCAGCCCCTACGGCTCTTTTAAGAAGATGGGGGGTGGCTACTGGGGCCTTGCGGGGAAGCTGGCCATCCTCACGGGCTTTATCGTAAGCTCATTCTATAGTGTTGTTGCAGGGTGGATTGCCGGTTATTTCGTTGAGGCTATAAAAGGGAATCTCTCCCAAATAGCAACAGCCGAGCAGGCCTCGGCGCATTTCGCGTCTCTTGTGAGCAAGCCCGTCTGGAGCTTAGGGTGCCACTTTGGCTTTATGCTCCTAAGCGTTCTTATCCTCTATACAGGTGTAAGAAACGGCATCGAGCGGTTTAATAAGATTCTCATGCCTTTGCTGATTATTCTTCTTGTTTTCTTAGTTATCGAAGGGCTTACGCTGCCAGAAACAGGCAAGGCGCTTGGCTTCCTTTTCTCTCCGGATTGGTCGGTTCTCACTCCTGCAGCGATTATCATCGCTCTTGGGCAGTCGTTCTTTACCCTTAGCTTAGGGCAGGGGACGATGATCACTTATGGGAGCTACCTCTCTAAGAAAGAAAGCATCCCCACAACGTGCCTCCCTATTGCTCTTGTAGACACAGGTGTCTCTATCCTTGCGGGTATTGCGGTGTTCACAACGGTCTTTGCTGTCGGCATGGCTCCTACAGAAGGGCCTGCGCTGATTTTTAGCACGCTACCTATTGCCTTTGCAAAACTCCCTCTTGGTCACCTTCTTGTTGTTCTGTTCTTCCTGCTCGTTATCTTAGCGGCTATTACCTCAGAGATCTCTGCTATGGAGCCCCTCATCGCCTATCTTGTCGATGAAAAGAAATGGTCTCGCCGCAGGTCTGTGCTCTTCTGCGGTATTGCCTCTTTCTGCGTCGGCGTTCCTAGTTGCCTTTCTAACGAGACTTACCAGCTCTTCACGGTGTTTGGCTACTCGTTCTTTGATATGATCTCCTTCCTTGCTGTCAACGTCATGATCCCTATTGGCGGTTTTGCTGTTGTTGTGGTCGTTGCTTGGAAGTGGGGGATTGCTCGCGCTTACAAAACGTTTGGCGGCGTTGATGAAAAATCAGCCTCTACAATGCTTTCCAAGCTCGCTTTTAACTACTTTCGCGTCTCTTTAAAGTTCGTGGCGCCTATTCTTATTATTCTCATCTTCCTCAACGCGCTTGGCATTATTTAGCACTTCCGTTAGAACACTCGTTCATAATGGCATTATTGCATAATTACAGCCCCTTAAGAGTAGCAGCCTGTAAGGCTGCAATTACAATTATGCGGGCAATGTCGTTTATAATAGTTACTCTCGTAATATTTATTAAGGAGCGCTTGTTTATGAAGAAAGGATTGTTGTCTCTTGCGGCTGTAGCGGTATTGTGGAGTGCCTCTCCTCAGCTAGCAGAGGCCCACTGCCAGATTCCGTGCGGCATTTACCACGACGACATGGTGTTTCATGTTTTAGATGAGGATGTCGAGACGGTTGCTAAGATGGTAGAGATGATGAACGTGTCTGAATGCCCCAAAAAGTCGCAAGTACTTTTAAGGAATCAGTTCAGAAGAGCTGTGACAAACAAAGACACCTATGCCGACAAGATCGCACATACGATCTCTGAGTACTTCTTGCAGCAGCGGATTAAGATGGATGACCCTGATTTGCAGAAGAAGTTAGCAGGGGCGCACAAAGTTCTTGTGCTGGCAATGAAGGTGAAGCAGGCTCCTGATGAAGCTGCAGTAGGCTCTCTCAAAGACTCGCTCGAAGCTTTCAAAGCGCTCATGGCGCCCCAAATCCGACCAGACGCCCCCCACTCCCACTAAATTAAGGAGCGAGCGCGTATGCGCGAAGCTCTTTGGAGTGCTGGGACCTGTCCTAGCTTTCATCAGTCCTCGACATGTCGAGGACTGTACGAAACTGTTGCTTGCTAATGTTGAGTGGACTCGACATGTCGAGTCCTAACAAAGCGTTGGACTTGTCCCAGCACTCCAAAGAGCTTCGCGCTTCGCGCTAGCTCCTTAATTACGCGCTTAGTGCAAAAAAAAAGACGTAAGCTGTGAAGCTTACGTCTTTTTCGTTTTGAACTTAAGTGATGCCCAGGAAGGGACTTGAACCCCCACACCTTGCGGTACCAGAACCTAAATCTGGCGTGTCTGCCATTTCACCACCTGGGCTAAATTCCCCAATACTATACTCATATTGCGGAATAAAACTTAAACACTATTTTTCTTAAGTAAATGTTTACTTAAGAAAATGTTTGCTTAATAACCGTGTGAGGTTCCGCAACCACACGCTGACTTGGCGTTTGGGTTAGATACTTTAAACCCTGCGCCGTGTAGACCATCGGCGAAGTCGATTTCTGAGCCAATAAGCCTTGACAGCATCACCTTAGGCACATAAATCTCTACCCCTTCAGATTCGAAGGTGACATCGCTTTCTGTTGCTTTTTCTGCGTAGTCAAGAACGTATTCAAGCCCATTGCAGCCAGCTGCTTTTTCTGAAAAAGTGAGGCCCCAGCCCTGTTTGCCTTCTTCAGCGAGCACTTCTTGGTACTTGCGAGCGGCTTTTGGGGTTAGGGTGATTGTTTCGAGGTTGACCTCTTCTTCTAGAAGGGCGTTCAATTTGCCAACGAGTTTTTCTACAGCTACGAGGTCCATCCCGTGGCTGAGCATTCCGGCTTCGAGTGTTTCCCATGTGGCTGCGTGGCAGCCTACACAGTGCAATCCGGCGTTGGTGATTTCTTGAGAGAGACGCTGCGCTTTGTGGGGGAATTTGCCCAGGATCTGCTCGATAGTCATCGCGCGGTGGATTTTTTCTTGTTGGATCGTAGCTGTCATGTCTTAAGTCCTCGTTGTTACAATTTAGAATGTCAGAGTGACGTGTCCACCTTTCTTAATTTTGCACTGGCAGGCAAGGCGTTCGTGACAAGGCTCGCCGAGAAAGTCTCCTTCTTCTTTGGTAAAAGGGGTGAGGTGCTCCATTCCGTGGACAACTTCGATAACGCACGTTCCGCAGACGCCTTCTGTGCAAGCGAAGGGGACTCCGGCATTCTCACAGGCTTCTGCGATAGGAGAGTCCTCTTCGTCTGAGAACTCTACCTGCTCTTGCGAATCTTTAAAAGTAATCTTTGCCATCCTTGCAGCTCCTCGGGATAAACCGTGATGAGCAAAAAACATATCCTTTCTCCTATTAAAAAGCAAGGCGTGTTCTAGGGGCAATTTATATCCTAATGGCTCCTTTTTTTTTAATGCCCACTAAAAATTATTTTTTGCCATTTCTCCTCGTAGGACTCCATTCCTGCAGAGAAAGGTATACAAAAAAGTTTGACATCATTACATAGTAAAAAATACAATAACTCTTAGGTGGACAGCAACATAGTGAAACATTCCAACCGCCTCAAATTGACGGGCTGTTGCCAAGCTAAGGACGAGTTCTAAAAAATCTCATAAAAAATTAAGAACTATCGGGGGATAGACAATATGTCAGATTCAAAAGTTAACTTAAATCCAGCGTCTCAAGTTGCAGACCCTAGTAAGTCCCTCGGCGCCACCGTCGGGGCTAACGGCTCGTTGTTTGGAAGGCTCGTATCGTGGCTTAAAGGAAGCTCTTCTGAAGGAGACGCGCCCGTCAAAAAAACTTCAGCATTCCGTAGCTTAGCGGCCCGTGTTGAGAATGCTGTTGGCGGCGGACCTCGTGGATTGTTTAACCTTATTGGCGCCTCGTTTAGAAAGAATGTTACTGACAAATTTAACGAAACACGCTTAGGAAAAGCCATAAGCAGCTTAAGAACTTATAAGTGGAACGTGGCGGGCGGCACGCGCAGGGAGGGGACACTCCTAGGCTTTGATATGAGCGGGGTTTTGTATGGGGCTAAAAAGGAGACTCGGGAAGAAAAGGCGGCGCGCGCAGCTTTGAATCAAGTAGATAGTTCGACTGTAAGGTTGAATGACGCTCATGTCATGGTCAATCGTCAGCTTGGTCAGATAGCAACCATTGAAGCTAAGCTTAAGGAAGGCGAGGGCCTGCCTGAAGGGCTGGCGGCCATGAAAGGCAAGCTTGAGGGTGTGGAAAAGGCCATCACGGCCCTAAAAACGGAGAGCGCTGAGGGCGTTGGCCAGCTAGAAAAAACGAAATCGGATGCAAAAGACGCACTAGACGAAAATATGCGGTTGGTTATTAAGTATAAGAGCTCTATTGGAATGATTGGCCGTGAAGAAGGTAAGGTGGCCGTGAGGGCGGCGGCGGCCGCAGGGCTTGCGGCGTTGCAAGCAAGAGTTCAAGAGCTTCAAGAGCTCAGGACTGGAAGCCCTCCCTCTACATTGGCAAGCGAAGCTTCCGAGTCGGCTTCCTCCGAATCTTCGGCGATGAACCGGCAAAAATTTGATGAGGTGATCGCGGGCGCAAGGAAAAAGGCTGCGGAGACCACCATCGATGAAAGGAAGTATACCTTTACTAAAGGGCTAGAAGGTCCGGGGGCCGCGCTTGTTGCCAAAATGAATGAGCACTCCAAAGAAGTATACGCTACTGCCATTTCTGAGGTTACTAAACAAGCTGAAGGTTTACAAGGACCGTTAAGTGAGCAGCTCGTCTTAGCACGGGACTTGATCGCTGAAGCCGAACGCCTTATTGAACCAGCCGCTAAACAGCTGGAGCTTAAAAAGCAGATTGCCGCTCGTCAGACAGTTGCAGCTGAGCTTCCAGGGACTTTGAGCGCTGCCTTTTCCGCCGAAAGAGAGGCCTTAAAAGCGGTGTATGCCCGCCTAGAAAAGAGCCTCAAAAACACCGGTGCCGTAGCACCGCAATTTGAAAATCAAAACCGACGGCTTAAAGCTGAACTTGCCGCTCTTAAAGTATTCATAGACAGTGACTCTACCGACTTCGATGATCTGGGGGTTGAGTGGAACGAAAAAATTGAGCAATCCAAAGAGATCAAAGCGTATGTTAAAGCGCTTGGTGTCAAGATTACCGATCTCAAGTGTCAAACCGTTTGGAACCGCTCATCAGGATTCGGTTCGTCTGTTAGCAATGCCGCCAGCCGCCTTGGTGAGGCTGTCGCTAAAAAGTGGAATACCCTGGCAAACGCCGTTTGGCGCACAGATAAAGGCATACAAGAATCCCAGGCAAAGAAAGCGGAAGGCCGCGAGAAGGCCTTCACGAGCTTGCAGCAGGGGGCTGCAAAAACAGCCGCTGCTTTAGCAAAGGGTCTGGCCGCTCAGGCGGTTGAAGTAGGTACGGAGCTGACAGTACAGGGCGCGACAGCACAAGCTTTGGCAGCGTATTTAAAGAAACAAGAGATCACTGCTGTAACCTCAGGCGCCGAAGCCAAGCAGGTTGTTGGCGACCTAATCAAAGAAATGAGTAGTGAGATTCTTACTCAACTTGCAGGTACTAAAGAGGGTGCAGCCGTCCTTAGTGCAGGCGTTAGGGCGTTGGGAATTCAGTTCTCTCAAGCGGGGGCAACAGCCAAACGGCTCACAGACATCCAACGGGATCCAGCAAAGGCAGCCGCCCTTGTTAAGGACCTTCAGACTCGCTTGAAGGACTCTGAGGAGGCAGCGGTTGTTGAAATTAGAGGGGGTCTATCACAACTCGAGGAGCTTGCAAAGGTTTATGCAAATCCTCAGCTCGCTAAGGAGCTAGTAACCGCCGCGCTCGCCGTGAATGCCGGCGGCGATATGGAAACGCAATTCGCCAGGATTACTAATGGGTATCAGTATCGTCAGGAGGAGTTAGAAAATATAGGTGCGCAAGCAGAGCAGCTGCAGCAGAAATTTCTGCCCCGCGCTGAGCTAGCAGCGGCGTTTGTGTCAAGGGAGCTTGAAGGTATGTCGGCTGTCGCCCTTGCGGCTCTGGCGGTTGGCGGGGAGGGGGGCTTGAGGGCTTTGACTCGGAACGCTGCAAAGGCAAGCAAGCTACCTGAAGCGAGTGTTAAAGCCATCGTGGACGCGCAGGTGAAGGTTCAAATAGCTCGTATTGCAGACGGCCCCATTCTGGATGCCGCAAAGAACGCCACTCCGCGACAGGCACTGGCCGCAAAAGACGCGCTCATTGAAAGAAAAGCCGCCCAGCTTCTAGAGGAAGGGCCCGCTTCGGAGCCTCCGACAGATTCTGTTTCTGAAGGGGACGCTGAGAAGCCCCAAAGCCTTTTGTCAAGGGCTTACAAAGCGGTTGCGCCCCAAGCTTATGCTGCCTCGCAGGCGGCAGTCAGGGCTAAAGAGGCGGCTGTCGAGAGGGCAACTAGAGCTCTAGCTGAAAAGGTAGAAAAGGCCTTAGATTCGGTAGTCGACTCGGTCAGGCAAGTCCCGGAAGTCGATGGCGGCAGGCTTGAGGAGCTCCTTAATCAGCCGGAGGGCCGGGCTCTTAAAGAGAAATTTCAAAATGGGATGTACATGCTAAAGGCTCAAATGCCTCCAAAAGGGGCTACAGAGGCCGATATTCAAGCGCACACTAAGCTGGTTGCTAGGAGCACAGCAGTATTTACTGCGCAGATTGTGGCTGAGCTCGTGAAGGCCTGGAAGAAGCCGGTGGTAAAAGAAGCGTGACTGGTGGAATCCGCCCGAGGGGGCGGGGGGGGGGCACCAGGCCTTTTGCCCGCGGCAGCTGCAACGGAGGCTTATGCGCTAGAAGGGCCACTCAACGAGGGTGCTGCTGAGAATGCCTCTAGGAATGCCTCTAGGGCGTTAACGCCGCTTTTGCGACGAGAAGAGGTAGTGGCGGATGCTCTATCGGCCGGCGCGTTAAGCCCAGCAGCGACTTCGTCCGTAGTGGCCGAAAAAGCGTCCGCCGCGCCCACTGCCGGAGGGCCGGTACGGTCCTCGGCGCCTCGAATATCTCCTAGTGGGGGTGCCGCGGCTGGCATTTCAGTTACGGTCACTCAGCAGATTATCGACAGGGCTGTTGAAGCGCGCAAGGTACTGTTAAGACAAGAGATGGTGAGCTGTATAACAAAAGCCGGGCTCTCCAATTCTGCTTTGTTTATCAGCACAGGCCGGCTGTCTCTAGCTGAAGAAGAAGCAGTTAACAGGGCTGTTGAGAATAGAATAGCGATCTTTAAGGGGAGACTACAAAGCCTAAGTGGCACTAAGATTAGCCATACAGCTACTAAAGATCCTTTAGAAGTTGAAAGGTTGCAGACTGCCATAAGGGAAGAGCTTAAACATATCTTTGATAGTTATCAGCCTAAAGTAAAATTTGTGCCAACCCAGTATGCTTTTAGTGAAGATTTCAAAGAAAAACTTCTTTCGCGGGTCTATTGGCTTGAGAGAATTGATCCCTCAGCAGAAGTTTAGTTGTTTAGGGCTCAGTACTACAGGCGTCTTTTGGGTGTGTAAGCACTCAAAGGGCGCCTTTTTTTGCCCATTTTAAGAGCGCTTTCTTTTTTGTTTGAGTGAAAAGGGGGAAGATGGGTATAGTCGCGGATGTTTTTAACGGGGTATAGCGCAGCTTGGCTAGCGCGGCTGCTTTGGGAGCAGTAGGTCGGGGGTTCGAATCCCTCTACCCCGAAACCCTTCCTCAAACAAAAAGCCGCGCAAAGCGGCTTTTTGCATTTCCCCATTAAACTTGTTATAACTCTGGCAGCCTGAAGGGCTGCAGGTGCACTAGCATAACGGCACCGCCATGGCACGCTTAATTGATAAAAGGCAGCCTAAATAGGCAGCAAGAGAGTATCTATGTCCCAATCTTTTTCCTGTATTCTCATCCATATTATTTTTAGCACAAAGCTTCGTCAACCTTTGATTCAATCAAAAGCTTTCCAAGATCTATACAGCTACATGGCCGGTATTGCTCAGTCACATGACTCCCATGTTTACGAAATAGGAGGTGTTGAGGATCACGTTCATCTTTTAGTTTCTTTGCCCAGGACACTGTCTGTTAGCAAACTTGTTGAAGAAATTAAAAAGAGCTCTTCAAGGTGGCTTAAAATGCAGGGGGCTTCTTATTTGAAATTTGCTTGGCAAAGTGGATATGGAGCTTTTTCTATTGGACAGTCGGGTGTTGATGGGTTGAGAAAGTATATTCAAGGCCAACGTGAGCATCACCAAAAAGTGTCATTTCAAGATGAATATCGTTTGTTTTTGAAAAAATACGAGATTGAATTTGATGAGAAATATGTGTGGGACTGAGTAGTGTGTGGCAGCCTTACAGGCTGCGGGACCTTATTTGCCCCTACCCAGGGCGGTGCCCTGGGCTATTGCACTTACAGACCTACGGCCTGTTTTTCCAGCAAAGCAATAGCCCAGGGCACCCGCCCTGGGTATGGGCGGGCCCAGCCGCCGCAGCCTGAAGGGCTGCAAGTGCAAACGGCGGGCGCCCTGGGTAATTATTGCAGCCTTACAGGCTGCGGGACCTTATTCGCCCCTACCCAGGGCGGTGCCCTGGGCTATTGCACTTACAGACCTACGGCCTGTTTTTTTAGCAAAAGCTTTGGGTGGTTGTGGTTGTGCTTGAGAAGTTCAGCCCTTTAGGCTGAATCTGAGAAGCTGAAGTGGTTTTATAGTAGTTAAAACTTTTTATATAAAATCTCAGCCTAAAGGGCTGAAAATGCAAACAGCGTAAGGGCAGCGCCCTGGGTATAAGCAAATATGCTCCCCGCAGCCTGTAGGGCTGCAATTACTGCTGGAAAAAGCGCCTTTTCAACTTCGAAGTGCGACAAGCGCAGGCTCTTTTCTGCGCTCATTAAAGACCTCTAGGGGTGTGCGAAATTGTAGCACTTTCCTTGGTCGGTTGTTAAGTAGACTCTCGATCTCCCCTACAGTCTCATCAGACACCGCATCTAGTCGTTGATGCTTAGGAAGATACTGCCTTATAAGGCCATTGGTATGCTCATTCAGGCCTCTCTCCCAAGAGCAGTAAGGGCGAGCAAAGTAGACGGTTGCACCTAACTTTAAGGCTATCGTTTGGTGGTTTGCAAACTCTTTCCCATTGTCAGCTGTGAGAGTAAGTACGCAGTCTGATATGTCGCCAAGCCTCCTAGTCAGAGCTCCCTCCACCTCTAAAGCAGTCTTCCTAGATACTTGAGCCAACAACGTTAATTTTGAATGTCTCTCTACCATCGACACTACAGCACCCCTGTGCTCAGCTCCTATGATCGTATCAATCTCCCAATCTCCAAGCCGACTTTTCTCCTCCACAATCAGAGGTCTTTCCGAAATGTCAATCCGACATGGGATGTGTCCTCGACCACCCTGTCCACTCCCTCGTTTGTTGTATTTTTTTCCATGGTGTCGCAGATTTTTGTAGATGTTTCCACCTTCCAGTTTATCCTTCCAGACATGCCTGTAAATGATTTCATGGCTCACACACCCATCACTATTCTGCCTCCTAAGCCATCCGGAAATCTGCTCAGGACTCCACTGCAATCTTAGCTTGTCGTCAATAGCGCTGATCAGCTTGGGTGTCATTTTAAGATTATTCTG
>CAMCWV010000023.1 GCA_945882915.1 Waddlia chondrophila WSU 86-1044
TGGGATATGTTCACCAACTTTCTTGAATACAAAGCTGCGCGAGCAGGCAAAGGATTCATCAAGGTGAACCGTTATTTCGCCTCTAGTAAAACTTGTTCTTGCTGTATGCACGCTCAAGCCTCCATGCCTTTGAATATCCGCTCTTGGCGATGTGATAAATGCGGCACGTCTCACGACAGAGACATCAATGCTGCCAAAAATATCCGACTGGAAGCCCATCGGATGATAGCGGCGGGAATCGCCGGTACTGCTAACCGAGGCAATTTTAGTCGGGGCAAAGGACGAAAGTCCTCTGTGTTCGCTGTCGCCGTTGAAGTTAGAAGCCTCGTCCTTTAGGGCGAGGTAATTCACACCATTACCTATATTATTATTTTAAGTATTTGCAGGAGACAGAATGGCTCGTTACACAGGTCCTAAAAAGCGCATCGCTCGCCGATTTGGCTTGAATCTTTTTGGAACAGCTAACGCTAAAAAGAACCTTAATCCAGATAAGAAAATCCGTCAGCATCCTCCAGGAATGCACGGCGCAGCACGCCGCAAGAAGAAATCAGACTATTGCATGCAGCTTGAAGAGCAACAAAAACTCAAAGCTGTTTATGGGATGATTTCTCAGAAGCAACTCGTTAACTATTACAAAAAAGCTTTGGCAATCAAAGGTAATACCGTTGATGTATTCCAACGCCTTCTAGAGTGCCGTCTTGACACTGTTGTTTTCCGTTTAGGCCTAACACATACACCTTTTGCGGCTCAACAGATCGTATCTCACGGACACATCCAAGTAAACGGAAAGAGAGTTAATATTCGTTCTTTCCAAGTAAAGCCAGGTGATGTAGTTTCTGTTAAAGAAGGTTCAGTTAAGAAAGCAGCATTTGCTGAGCTCATCCGCGCTTCTAAGAATCAGTGGGGAGGCGCTTTCGAACTTCCTGCGTACCTACAGTCAGAAGGTGAGTTTAGTGGTAAACTTATTCATTATCCAGAGGGTAGTGAAACCAAACATCCAGTTGCGCTTAACGTGTCTACTATTTGCGAACATTTGGCTCACAGAACCTGATTTTGAATTTTTGTCGCCGCTTGCTTAATCCATTAATTTAGAGGTGTTGTTATGAAAACAAAATCTTTGAAAGTGATTTCTTTATCGCTTCTTTTGACTACAACCTTTTTAACTGTAGGTTGTGAGACAAAAGCCGGTACGGGGGGACTTGCTGGCGGCGCTCTCGGCGCAACAACAGGCGCGCTTATTTCAGGTAGGCCAGAGGGTGCCCTTATTGGGGCGGCCCTCGGTGCTATTGGTGGCGGGCTGATTGGCGCCGGAATGGATAATTCTGACGAGAAAGCAGCAAAACGCGCCAATCAGCAGCAGCAGCAGATTGATGACCAGCGAGCTAGCGAAAGGGATAGGCAAGAGAAGGATAGGCCAGAAAAGCTTACTATAAACGAGATCCAAAAGCTTGCTGCTAACGGAATTGATGATGATGTCATCATCAGTAAGATCCGCACGACACGTAGCGTATACAATCTTTCCACAGACGATATCATTTCTTTAAACAACGCAAAAGTTAGCCAAAGAGTTATTGACTACATGGTCAAGACCTCGGACTAAATCAGGCCCCAATCCAAACCCCACCCTTAGCATTACCTATATCTTTTTTTTGTCTAACAAATAGCTATGAGACCAGCAGCTCCCACTAAAAGTTTATTTTTTAACTCCTGAGAGACAGGGCGCTTTTATCAAGAAAGATTTGACGCTCACAGATGGGTGTTTTGGCAGGGAAATCGCGTCAAGAAATTTATAAGCAGTCTGAACACTTTCGCGCCCTACATTTTACATTGTGTCCCAGAGGGACACTTGGACTCAGCCAGGCGGTGGAATACGAGCGTTATAGTCGATTAAATCTCAAATGATAGGCTGAGACAACGCGAAAGCCGCGCGATTAAACGATCGTAAGCAGGCCTGTATTTCTAATATTGACCTGCTTACGATCGTTTAATCCCGCAAGCTTTGGCGCTGTCTCAGCCTGTCATTTGAGATTTAATCGACTATACCAGGGGTTCTCATGCTTCGCACTTCACCACCTGGCTAAGTCCAGATGTCCCTCTGGGACATCTATTTTAAATATCTCACCTCTTTTCTCTTGTTTTTTTTACCACGTTCTCTCAAGCCTCTGTGTTTCAAAAATTCGGCATTAAAGTGAGGGAATTGCAAAACTAGAAGCGAAAAAGTGATTTTTCCCTTCTAGTTTTGCAATTCCCTCAATAGTAAGCCACAGTCAGTGGTGACATTTCTAACAGAAAGGGTGTCGCCGCTTAATTACCGCTGCCGCGGTTTAAATAACCAAAAAAAAATCTATACAGAGTCAAGGAAATTTTTCGTGCGATTGCCCTGCATTGAACTACTTTAGGCTATAGTAATGGGCAGCGATCTAAAAGACCGCCGCTCAATCCCAAAGATATTTTTCGTCGTAAAAGGTTTTTGTCTGTTTTTTTACACTGAAAATGAGGCAGTTACCTCAACTTCATGAGCAGTTGCAAAATATTCATTCTTTACAAGTAAAGCCAGGTGATGTAGTTCTTATTAAAGAAAGTTCAGTTAAGAAAACGGCATTTGCTGAGCTTATTTGTGCTTCTAAGACTCAGTGGGGAGGCGGTTTTGAGCTTCTTGAGCACTTACCAGTCAGAAGGTAATGAAATTCAATTGCGATTAACGTGTCTACTATTTGCGAACATTTGGATCACATAACTTAATTTTGAATTTTTGTCGCTGCTCGCTTAATTCGTTAATTTAGAGGTGTTGTTGTGAATGCAAAATATTTGAAACTGATTTCTTTATCGCTTCTTTTGATTATAACCTTTTTAACTGTAGGTTGCGAGAAAGGCAGTCACACAGTCAGCTTTATGGGTGGCCTTCACTATTCACATGGCGATGAAACAGGTTCGAGTGTTTCAGGTAAGCCCGATGGTGCCTCCGGCAAAGGCATCCTCGGGTCTATTAAGGACGCGCTGCTTGGCAACGGAACAGACACTTGTGACGAAAAAACAGAAAACTCCCCCGATGGGAAGGAGGATCAGATTGATCGCAACGGGGTTGACGCTCGAACAGACACTTCTGAAGAAAAAACAGAAAAAGCCCTCGATGGGAAGCTGGATCATATTGATTCCGAGAAGGCTGGCGCTAAAATAGACACTTCTAAAAAGAAAGAAGCAAAGCACGCCGATCGGAAGCAGGATGAGATTGGTAGCCAGCATACTAGCGAAAGGCGCGAGCCAAATAACAAGCGAAATAACGATCGGGACAGCCGAAGCCAATTTACCCTCTCAGAAATTAAAGAACTTACAGCTGCTGATCTTAGTGATGATCTCATCATTACTAAGATCAGCAGCGCATCTAAACCATACGAGCTCTCTACAGCCGATATTATTTCCTTAAAAAGAGCAAAAGTTAGAGACCGAGTTATTAGCTGCCTGATCAATACCTCGGAATAAATCAGGCCCCAATCCAAACCCCGCCCTTACGCTGTTTGCATTTTCAGCCATTTGGGCCGAATTTCTCAACCACAACCACCCAAAGCTTGTGCTACAAAGGAGATACCATAAAAAATTTAAATGAAAAACAGTACAAAGTTTACACCCCAACCTACGGCTAGTATCTGCCACGGCTGCGCCGCTCAATCCAAAAGATATTTTTCGTCGTAAAAGATTTTTGTCTGTTTTTTTTACACTGAAAATGAGGCAGTTACCTCAACTTCATGAGCAGTTGCAAGATATTCATTCTTTACAAGTAAAGCCAGGTGATGTAATTACTTTTAAAGAAAGTTCAGTTAAGAAAATGGCATTTTCTGAGCTCATTCGCGCTTCTAAGACTCATTGGGGAGGCGGTTTTGAGCTTCCTGCGCACCTACAGTCAGAAGGTGAGTTTGGTGGTGAATTGAATTTTATTACCCACAAGGTAATGAAATTCAATTGCGATTAACGTGTCTACTATTTGCGAACATTTGGCTCACATAACTTAATTTTTAATCTTTGTAGCCGCTTGCTTAATTCGTTAATTTAGAGGTGTTGTTGTGAAAGAAAATGTTTTGAAAGTGATTGCTTTATTGCTTCTTTTGATAATAAACGACATCGGCGTTATTGGTACCCTTCAATACGTATCCAGCCCAGAAACAGGTTCGAGTGTTTCAAGTAGACCCGAGGGCACCTTCAAGGATATTACTAACGACTTGACTAACGCCGAAACAGACAATTCTGGCAAGAAAGCAGCAAACCGCGCCGATGGGCAGCAGCATCAGATGAAGGGCCAATGCCCTAGCGAAAGGCGCGAGCGAAATAACAAGCGAAATAACGAGCGGGACAGACGAGAGCAGTTTGCCATCTCAGAAATTAAAGAACTTACAGCCAAGAATCTTAGTGAGGATGTCATCATCAGTCAGATCCGCAGCACACAGAGCAGCTACACTCTCTCTACAGCCGATCTCATTTCCTTAAAACAAGCAAAAGTTGGAGACCGAGTTATTGAGTGCATGATCAAGACCTCGGACTAAATGAGGCCCCAATCCAAACCCCGCCCTTACGCTGTTTGCATTTTCAGCCATTTGGGCCGAATTTCTCAACCACAACCACCCAAAGCTTTTGCTACAAAGGAGATACCATAAAAAATTTAAATGAAAAACAGTACAAAGTTTACACCCCAACCTACGGCTAGTATCTGCCACGGCTGCGCCGCTCAATCCAAAAGATATTTTTCGTCGTAAAAGATTTTTGTCTGTTTTTTTTTACACTGAAAATGAGGCAGTTACCTCAACTTCATGAGCAGTTGCAAAATATTCATTCTTTACAAGTAAAGCCAGGTGATGTAGTTCTTATTATAGAAAGTTCAGTTAAGAAAACGGCATTTGCTGAGCTTATCTGTGCTTCTAAGACTCAATGGGGAGGCGGTTTTGAGCTTCTTGCGCGCCTACAGTCAGAAGGTAATGAAATTCAATTGCGATTAACGTGTCTACTATTTGCGAACATTTGGCTCACATAACTTAATTTTGAATTTTTGTCGCCGCTTGCTTAATTCGTTAATTTAGAGGTGTTGTTGTGAAAGAAAATGTTTTGAAAGTGATTTCTTTATCGCTTCTTTTGCTTATAACCCACGCAGCCAGCATTATTGGTGCCCTTCAATACGCATCCAGCCCAGAAACAGGTGCGAGTGTTTCAAGTAGACCCGAGGGCGCCCTTGTCGGGGGCACCTTCGATTTTATTGCTGACGAGTTGATTAACGCCGAAATAGATAGTTCTGACAAGAAAGCAGCAAACCGCGCCGATGGGCAGCATCAGATGAAGGGCCAATGCCCTAGCGAAAGGCGCGAGCGAAATAACAAGCGGCACAGACGAGAGCAGTTTACCATCTCAGAAATTAAAGAACTTACAGCCGAGGATCTTAGTGAGGATGTCATCATGAGTCAGATCCGCAGCACAAAGAGCAGATACACTCTCTCTACAGCCGATATCATTTCCTTAAAAGAAGCAAAAGTTGCAGACGGAGTTATTGAGTACATGATCAGGACCACGGACTAAATCAGGCCCCAATCCAAACCCCGCCATTTGGTACAACCCAAATTCCCGTTTTCAGCTAACAGGAGTATATACTCCACTTAATCCCACCCACATCACTTATCGTTGTTTTGGAGCATGCGCTGTGAAAGATGAAAAGACCATTTTCGATAAGTCTCAAGAAGGGCAACACGCTTATAGCCTGCCTAAAGATGATGCGGCTTTTCGCTTGTTTGCCCCTCCTTCCAACTTGCTCAGAAAAGCAACGCTTCCTCTTCCAGAGGTCTCTGAGCTGGATCTTACGCGCCACTTTAGTCAGCTAGCACGCAACAACATCGGCATTGATACCCATTTTTATCCGCTGGGCAGCTGCACAATGAAGCTCAACCCGCGTGTGAATGAACAGGTAGCCGCTCTTGCTGGATTTTCCCGTGTACATCCACTTGCTCCAAGCGACACCGTGCAGGGGTGCTTAGCCGTTATGGATGGGCTTCTTCAGATACTTTGCGAGGTTACTGGAATGGCAGGTGGGTCACTTTGCCCTAATGCTGGAGCTCAAGGGGAGTTCACCGGTCTTCTTCTTATGCGCGCCTACCACAAAAAGCATGGTGAGTCCCATCGCTCAGAAATTCTCGTTCCAGACACCGCACACGGGACTAACCCAGCAACGGCAACAATGGCGGGCTATCAAGCTGTTTCTATTCGCACCAATACTCGTGGGGACATGGATCTCGATGACCTGAGAAGTAAAATCTCTGATCGTACAGCCGGATTGATGTTAACAAACCCCAATACTTTAGGGCTTTTCAGCCCTACAATTCAAGAAATCACAGATATTATCCATGCACACGGCGGCCTCACTTATTGCGACGGGGCCAACATGAATGCGATCCTTAATGTCTCTCGCCCAGCTAAAATGGGCTTTGATATTATGCATATCAATCTTCACAAGACATTCTCAACGCCTCATGGCGGCGGCGGTCCTGGTGCTGGCCCTGTGCTTTGTCACGAGAAATTACGAGAATTCCTCCCTTCACCGCGCGTTGTGAAAAAATCTGCAGGATTTGAGACCATTTGGGAAGATTCTAAGAGTATCGGCAAAGTGGCTTCTTTTTTTGGTAACTTTGGTGTCTGCCTCCGCGCTTATATTTACGCTAAGCTTCATGGTCATTTTGGCCTTCGCCAGGTCGCCGAAAATGCTGTTTTGAATGCTAACTATCTCAAAGCAAAGCTGGGTAAGTGGTTCACAATTCCTTATGCGCAGGTTTGCATGCACGAGTTTGTTGTTCAGGCTGACAACTTCATTTATAAGGGAGTAAAGGCTTTGGACATTGCCAAGCGTCTTTTGGACTACGGCATCCACGCGCCTACCATCTACTTTCCGCTTATTGTTAAGGAGTGCTTGCTTATTGAGCCTACCGAGACAGAATCAAAGGCTGCCCTGGATCATTTCGTTAGCACCTTAGAAAAGATTGTCGAGGAAATCAATTCAACACCTGAGCTTGTGAAGACAGCGCCTCACACAGCCTATCGAAAGCGGCTCGACGAGGTGCTTGCTGTGAAGAAGCTTGTGCTGAAAGCTTTTACCTGAATTCCTCTCGGGAAAATAAAGGAGATCCGCCTAAGCAATGGACAAAATGGACAGATTTAATGTCTGAAAAATAATTAACCGTGTTTATAGTCGATTAAATCTCCATGAAAAAGCTGATTACTTTAATTCTCTTGCTGCTTGCCTCCGTGCTTGGCATGGTCTTTTGGAAACCATTGACGCTTGCTATTGTCGAAAGGCAGCTAAAGGTCTGGTCCCAAGAAGAACTCGGGCAAACGTTAAGCTATGGCAAGGCATCGTGGGAAGATGATGCTATTGTCATCACAAGTCCAGCGCTTATCCCCTCGATAGAAGAGACCTCTTCAGGGGAGCTTAGAGCAAGTGCAGAAAGGCTCGCCATAAAATGCTTTCTCGATTTTTCTAAGTGGAAACTTGCCATCCACCTTTCCCTCTTACAACCAAAAATAGCCATTCTTAAGAAGGATCCAGAGCTTCCTCTGCCTGCCTTTTTGCAAGGTTCAAAAGCTTCGTGGCTTCCCATTGACCTCCGCTTTACCGTCCAGGAAGGGCAGGTAGAGCTTGATGATCAGTCTATTCCACGGCGAACGATCCAACGCTTCTTTATTGACTTCGACCAGCCAAGCCAAGGGGACATTACGGGGACTCTCGTCATCTACTTCGATCGCTTTTCTCCCTCTAAAAATGGAATGGTGATTCAGGTAGCTCAGCAACCCGAGGGAATGAATTGCAACGTCCGCCTAGATAGCCTAGAAGGGGCTGAGGCTTACCGCGTATTGCGGTTTTTTCAGGGCGGAGACCGGGGCGCTTGGGAAGTCATAGAAGGGACAGTGTCAGGGACGACGCAAATAACATTCCCCCATGGTCGTCAGCCCTACATGAAAGGGAAAATTGAAGTAAATGAGATGACGATTATCCAGCCTCAATTTTCTCTCCGCGTTGATCTGCCCGAGCTGGGTATTGAACTGTGGCAGCGAGAAGTTTTTTCTTCAGGATCCCTTCCGCTTCAAGGATCAATCTTACAAAGGATATGGCAGGGGACTGCCGGGACTGCCCACCTAGATAAAAATGCAGAAGTCTCCCGTATACGTATGGGGAGCTGTTATTGGGGAGGAAAGGAGCTTGCCGGAGCGCTTGAGTGGCAAGGGTTTGATGACTTGCGCCTTGCCCTAACAGGCGTCTTGATGGTGGGCGAAGATAGATCAAGCTTAAATATTGAGGGGTCTGCATCTGTTTTGCTTGAAGATCAGGCCAGAGGCTCTCTTGTTGCCCGGATTCAAGAGACGGGCAAAGATAATTTGGCAAAAGCTGGAATCACGAAAACAGCGCTTAAATGGCGTAAAGCAGGCAAGGGGCTCGACCTATTAGAGCTGGAACTAGAGCGCCTCGGGCCAAAAGAGTATCTTATCGTTCAAGATGTCGTTTCGGTGTCTTTCCCTGAATTTAAGGATTTTCATGTCCCTCAGGGGAATCTGGATGGCCATTTCGTTGTTCAGCTAGATCATGGACGGCTTAAAAATGTCTCTTTGGATAACATTTATCTGAAGGATGTTAGATTCGACCTCCCCTCTTTATTTATTTATGGAAAAATTGGTGAGGTGAAGGGGAGCTGGGCTGCTAATACCTCTTCGTCAAATCTTCTAGCTGTGCTTGACACTTCAGTTGTTGTAACGCAAGGCGAAGTCACACACGCAGAACCTGGGCAGATGCCACTTCGCTTTTCGGATATTGAAGCGGAAGTGATCATCAAAAAAGGGGTGATCCAGAAGTCGACAATTGCCACATCAATGGCAGGGCTCAAAGGAGTTGTAGAGCTTGATTGGTTTGCTCCAGACACCATTTTGCACATGATGTTTTCAGGTAATAGCAAAGATCTTACGCTGCTGCTTCCTGACCGCATTAAGAACGGGCTGAAGGAAGGGTTTCCTGATGATGACTTGCTTCTTGTTGCCGATGTAAGAAGGCAGAAAAATGGATTGCAGGTAGTCGGTAACCTCGAGATTAAAGATGCCGTCAATGGCGCTAAAAATGGCAATGAGACAATCATTGTACAGTCCAATGTTATTCGTTTTGGTTTTGATCTAGAGCACGTTCTCAGGGCTCTTTGGAAAGAATGGCCTGTTAATAAGCCCGAAATACGCGTCCAGTTTGATACCGCCCTTGCAACATTCAAACAGATGTCCCCAGCTTTAGCGCTCCCAAGCACTGCACTCATGGCCGATTGGCTTGATTATGAATTTGGGGCTCGCGGCCTTGTTGTGCGTCATGGATGGTTTTCTGGAGAGGATCTACCGCTTAAGAAGTACGTCTCACCATTTCTTTTTCAAGGGACTGACATCAAGCTCACAGGGCGCGGCGCTGTAAATGGCTTTCTTGACGAGGGGACAATCGTTCTCCAGTATCAAGCCAAAGACATTCTTATGGACAGCAGGCTCTTTGAGGTGCGCGTCGATGAGATAGGCCGTCCACCTGCTTCAGGAAACCTCAAAAAGCAAGAGTGGCAGGCGCTTCATTATTTTGACATTCAAGAGAACCTGCAGTTTGGGTTTATCCCTGTCGGCAAAGGCAGCTTTTGGGATAAGCCTTTAGACCTTCATTTTGTCGATGCCTCCGTACTCGTATTTCTAGAAGGGGAGCGGGTTCATATTCTTAATGCCGATGCGATGTCTGATGGGGTCCATTTTGCTGGTCGAGTCGACATTGATCTTTCAGATTTTGATGCCATAAAACTTGAAGTTGCCACACAGAAAGCTGAAGGAACCACAGCTGCTGTTCAGCGGCTTTTTTCTCGCTTTAGCAACTCTTACTTCTGGAAGATGCCTCTTCAAGGAAACATTGCAACCTCTCCTGGAGATGTCCGCCTCAAAGCTATTTTCAAGCCGGCAACGACCGATGTCGATGTCGAAGTTCGAGGGATGCTGACTTCTGGCGAGGTTCAAGTTGCAAAGGCACCGCTCCATTTTGACGACCTGAGCATGAAGTTTTATTATGATTCAAAAGCTAATGCCCTAGAGCTTTCTGATGCCCATGGAAGGCTGGAGGTCGGTAAGGGTTCTCAGATGAACACCTACACAGTTACCAGCCCAAACTCAAAGGTCTATGATTTCCCAGCGCAGCGGGTTCAGTTCGATGTTCGGATCGAAGATGAAACTCACGATGTTGTCCGCCTTATTGGACAAGGGGATCCGTGGATGAGCCCAAGCGGTGAGGAGTGTACTGCCCTTTCCTTTGATAAACAGAGCCATGTTGGGCACATCCAGCCTAACATCAATAAACTCGTGGTGAAGGATTGGGAAACGGTCATGATGCTCGATGCAGAGGCCTCTGTAGACCTTAAAACAGCAGTTGATGACCTGCAGAGGCTTGCTGTGGCGGCGATTTTACCTGTAACAGCTGAGCAGGTCGAAGAGTGGAAGGATCTGCAACTGCAAGGCAAATTGCAAACAGCCATTACATACGACGCTTATGCATCGCTTTTGCAGGTGCGCCTCTTAGGAGATGATGTCGCCATCAATACAAAGCGGATTAATGATTTTACGTTAGTTGGGCAGATGCATGAGGGAAAATGGCGCATTGATCAGCTTCGTGTAGATAATTTATCGCTAACAGCAAACTTCTGGCGCCAAGAGAAGTCGTGGCATGTCAACTCGCTTGCTATGCGCTACGGACAGCTTATAGCAGGGGAGTTGCAAGGAGAATTCTATCCTGAAAAGAGACGTCTTCAGGCGACGGTTTTACATTCAGAGATCGATCTTAGTCATATCAATGAACTTCCGATGTTAACGCACATCGCTCCCCAGTGGCGTCCAGAGGTCAAGCTTGACGGCATTGGGACTGTTGATGTCTTATTGCTTAAGGGCGCTCCCTGGTGGCGTTTCTTGGTTCATTGGGATGGGTCATTTAAGCGGCTTGTTTTAGGGGATCTATACGTCCAGGGCAAAGATGAAGTGTACTTTAGATACTCTTCAGAAGAGGGTTTTGGCGTTGAGGGGATCGATGTCACCGTAGGCTCAGCTGTCGATGATTCGCTAGGGGTGCAGATACGAATCCCCGAAATAAGCTATGAATTTGAGAAACAGGGATGGGTTGCTAATCGGATGGAATTTGCCATTCCAGCTCGACGTCTTGGCTGGGTAACAGGAGAGCTTTATAAATGGTTTCCGCAAGTTATCACACCTGAAATAAGCAAATATTTGCCGGCATTAAAGACTGAAGGAGAGGTGGCTGGAAGTTTAAGCCTTGCCATTCTTCCGGATAACGATTCATTTATGTTGACCCTTGCAGATGACCACTATTATATCATGGGAAGGGAGCGTTTTCTTAAAGACTTTACCTTCCACAGATCGCCTCGTCTTTTTAAGGTCGATACTCGCTACCACTACCGCGATGTAGATTATTGGGTCTCATTGCAGTCTGATTCTGACACGCTAGAAAAGGGGACATTAATTCTAAGTGATCGTGACCTTTTCTCGCTTAAAGAAGGGGAAAAAACTCCACTTACAATTCAATGGGATCGCAGAGATCTCCAGTCTGGACAGCAAACGTTTACTATTCAATCCATGGAGGGGGTCTTTACTGGTATGGACTTGAACCTCCACTTAGATAAGGAGCGCTCTCTTCCTGGCAAGCTTGCCCTTTCTGGTAAAATTGGGGTCGATGCTACCAAGTTAAAGGCGCTGCTTCCTCAGGAAGCACAGGCACTAGCCCGCAGGTTGCAGATAGGAAAGGGCTATGAGATTATTGGGCAGTTTTCTTTCCCTAAAGACTCCTTAAAAGACGCTCTCAAAGAGATCTCTTTTGAAGGGACTCTTGGAGGCAAGGATTTTGAACTGCTTGGCTATCAACTCAAAACCCTGACAGCAGCAGTGCAATATGGCTCTGGGGCTTTGAGTGTGACAGGGCTTAAAATTAATGATGTTGCCGGAGAGCTCAATTGCCAAGCAGTTACTGTGGAGAAGAGGGTAGAGCCAGAAATTAATAAACCAATTGCTCAATCTACCCGCCAGCCAATAGGCCAGGAGCCTGAATTAGAGGAGGCAGCTCAAGATCATTGGATGGTGGCTATCCCGCTTGTTGAGGTGAAGGATTTGCGTCCTAGCCTTCTGCAGCCTGTAGATGGTTCAAAGACTGGTTTGAAGCCGCTTTTGGTTGATTCTGTGGAACTTAAAGACTTCCGTGGAGACCTTTCGGATTCTAAAACGTTTACAGGTTCTGGAGAGCTTATTTTCTCAAGGCAAGCAAATAAGACGTTAGAAAACCCTTTATGGGCAATTCCAAGAGATGTTCTTTCTAGGTTAGGCCTTGATAGCAGGTTCTTTGTTCCTGTAATGGGGCAGATTCATTATGCAATCAAAGATGCACGTGTAACCTTCCCAAAGTTCAAAGATGTTTATAGCCAAGAGAAGAAGTCCCGCTTCTATTTGGCAAAGGGGGATGAAAATCCTTATATCGATTTTGACGGTAACATTAATATTAACTTCCGCGTGAAGCAGTACAACATCATTTTGAAGTTTGCGGAGCTGTTTATTGTTTCAATTCGAGGGACTTTACAAAACCCTACATACGACCTTCTCAAACCCCCTCCAGGACAAGCTGTGGAACGTGATGAAAATGATGAGGAATTGGCTCCAGAGGGGAAGTAGAATTTTACTTAACTTCGTTTATCCACCCCTGTGCCTTCACTGCAAAGCACTTGTTGAAGAGTCAGGAAAGGTGCTTTGTTTGGCATGCAGCGATCTTTTAATGCTTATTGAGCTTGAGGGGAAGTGTCCTCGTTGCTTTTCTAATCGTTATTCTAAAGTGCGGCGCCAGTGTCAAGATTGCTCGGATAGGCCATCTGTTATTAGCCGCATTGGCGCTGCTTTAGAGTATGTTGGGCCAGCATCGACACTTGTCAAAGAGTTGAAGTATGGAGGAAAGCCCCATCTTGCCAAAGGCTTAGGCGCTTATATGGCGGCACAGTTTTTAAGGCTTGACGTAGAGCTTCCTGATTTTATTGTGCCCGTTCCGCAATCCTTTGATAGGTGGATCACTCGCGGATATAACCAAAGTGAATTATTGGGTAAAGTGGTGGGCGCGCTTTTAGGCTGCCCTGTTGTTTCCCCTTTGCGAAGGCGAAGCGGGGATCTTCCACAAGCGGGCTTAAGTTATAAAAAGCGGATGGATCTGCCTTTAGAAAGCTTTCAGTTGAAGTCTAACGTAAGTATCGCCGATAAGAACATCTTGCTTATAGACGATGTTTTGACGACAGGTGCGACGCTGCGCAGGTGCGCTGAGGTGCTTGCAGGGGGACATCCGGCAAACATCTACGCCCTTGCTGCCTGCGGAACCCAGTAAGCTTCTTTCAGGTCTCTGTACTGGAAAAATGTAACAGTTCACATACCCCTCCTTCGTCGGTGCATGTGAACTGTTACATTACAAAATTTTTTGTATTTTCTCTCACGTTCTCTCCCGCCTCTGTGGTTAAAAAAACTGGTATTATTATTTTTGAAACACAGAGAACGTGAGAGAAAATAGAGAGGGAGGAAATCGGGCAATGCCACTTCAATCGTCAGGCTGCCAAAACACCCCCTATAAGCGTCAAATCTTTCTTGATAAAGTCGCTCTGGGTATGTGAACTGTTACGGAAAAATTAGATAAAAGGAGTGATGGCAGTGATGGATAGCATTGATATTTTGGCATTTGGCGCTCATCCGGATGATTTGGAGTTTGGTTGCGGAGGGATTTTAGCGCGCGCAGCTTCTGAGGGTAAAAGCATTGTCATGGTCGACCTGACACGGGGCCAAAAAGGGACGTATGGGACACCTGAAAAGCGTCAAAAAGAAGGCGATGCTTCATCTGCAGTTATTAAGGCAATAAGGGTGTTTCTCAACTTCACTGACTGCGAAGTGTTTGATACCTACGAAGGGCGCCTGGAGCTTGTGAAGGTGATACGTAAGTACAAACCAAAGCTGGTCTTGGCTCCTTACTGGAAAGGGGAACAGACCCATCCTGATCACATGGCTTGCGGCGTTATGGCAAGGTATGCTTGCCGCTATGCAAGATTTAAGAATCTCCTCCCAGAGCTTTCCATTCACTGGCCTGAAGGGATTTTGCATTATGGGAATGTGATGCAGCCAGACTTCTTAATAGACGTCTCGTCTCATATAGAGAACTGGAAAAAGATGATGGCAGCACATGAAAGTCAGCACACAGCTAATAACTACAGCGACTGGGTTTTAAAAAGGGCTGCTTGTTTAGGAGTGGGCATTCGAGTAGAATATGCTCAAGGCTTAACTAAAGGAAACCCTGTAGCGATTGCTGACATCATGACTATAGCCAAAACAAGCCGCGAGATTTAATGAAAATAGGAATGGTGTGTTATCCCACACAAGGGGGAAGTGGCGTTGTTGCTACCGAGCTTGGACATCAACTTGCCCTTCGCGGGCATGATGTCCATTTTATGGCTTATGAGCCTCCTTTTAGGCTTGACCTTGAGCGGGAAAGGGTCTTTTTCCATGAAGTGGGAACGGGTGAGTATGAGCAGTTTCAATACCCTAGCTACGCCCTCACGTTAGCAGCAAAAATTGCTGAAGTAGCTAAGAGGGAAAGCTTGGACATCTTACATGTTCATTACGCAATTCCTCATGCCATAAGTGCTTATTTGGCTAAGCAGCTTTTAAAGACCTCTAAGCCAGCTGTTATCACGACTTTGCATGGGACCGACATCACCCTTGTAGGACATGACCCGGCTTTTGCATCTATCGTGGAGTTTAGTCTCGAAAACAGCGACGGCGTAACGGCTGTTTCTCAAAACTTGCGCGCCAAAACCTTGCAGGATTTCTCAATTTCTAAACCAATTGAAGTCATTTACAACTTTGTTCAGCCGATCCCTGAGCTTGTCGGTAAAAAGCCTAAATGGAAAGCCTTGAGCTGTACAAATGGCCGCACAAAGGAGAAGGTTCTTTTGCACGGTTCTAACTTTAGGAGTGTTAAGCGGGTTAAAGATGTTGTAGCGGTATTTGCTAAGGTTCAAAAAACTCTCCCTGCCAAGTTGGTTTTTCTAGGTACGGGGCTTGGTTTGGATGAGGTTCGCTCTTATATCGAAGAGTTGGGCTTGTATGAGCATGTGCTATTTTTGGGACAACAGCAATATGTGGATGAGTACTTGGCAAGCGCTGACTTATTTATATTGCCAAGCGCTGAAGAGAGCTTTGGTCTGGCAGCTCTAGAGTCCATGGCCTACGGCGTGCCGGTTATTGCAACGGATGTTGGCGGTCTTCCTGAAGTTGTTGAGCATGGAGAGTCGGGGTTTTTATCTCCTGTTGGAGCTGTCGATCAAATGGCGCAGTATGCAGTGCAGCTGCTCACCGACGAGCCCCTCTACAAGCGCTTTAGCGAAAGAGGGATAGAAATCGCTAAAGAAAAATTCTCCTGTAGCAAAATCATCCCTCTCTACGAAGCTCTCTACGCAAAACATACTCCTCTTAGCTGAAAACGGGACTTTTGGCTAGCGCGAAAGAAAAAAAAGAGAAGAAGCCCGTAGCAATTAAAGGGTTGCCTTCTGGAGAGGGCAAACGCCAAAGCCGCGGGAGCTTTCGCGCTAGTCCAAGTTCCTATTTTCAGCTACGAGGAGTATATGCTTAATCTTCGGCATCGCGGGGCTTTACGGTGACGCTGCCGATGAGGGTAACTCCTTCATCTACGCTTAGGTACTTTGCTATGATGTTGCCGTGCACTTCAGCATCGCCGCGGAGCTCAAGTCTCTCTTGTACAGTGATGTTCCCTTGTACGGTGCCCTCAATAACAGCTTCACGCATATTGATATTTGATTTCACACTCCCTTTTGGACCCACAAGGAGCTTTCCATCAGAAATAAGCTCCCCTTCAAAGCTGCCATCAATGCGCAGGAGGCGGCGGAAGCTGAGTTGTCCTTTAAAGGAGACCCCTTCACCAAGCGTTGTCTCAGGTTCGTCATTATCTGTTTGCTGCGATGCTTTGTTAGCAAAAGGAGATGAGGAAGTTTCATTTGCCCACCCTTCCTCGCGCTCACGCGCAGTTGTATTTTTATTGCCACTTTCAAAGTCTTGAATAGAAGAGCGCTCTTCAAAAAGGCGTGGGGGGACTTCATTAAACCCCTCTTCTTTTGGCGGCGTAGGTAGAAGGCGTCTTGTTCTAGCCATCACTCCTGCGGCGGTGTTTTCTGATTCGGTTTTTGCTGATAAGCCTGTATTTTCAAAGGGATTCTTAGTGGTTCTTGTGAACATGTTATCCTCAATAATGACTGTTTAGCCTAGTTGTTTTGCTTTTGCATATGCTGCAAGAAAGGTTTGTGTGATTCCAGTTCGCACGCCAGAACGTTCCATTTGTTCTAATCCTGTGATTGTTGTCCCTCCTGGAGAGGTTATTTTCCACTTTATTTCGGCGGGGTGTTTCTTTTCTCCCCGCACAAGAGCAACTGTTCCTTCCATTGTCTTTAAAGAGATATCGAGTGCAGCTGCGGCGGTAAGCCCCATGCTTATGCCCGCTTCTATCATAGATTCTAATATAACGAGTAGGAATGCAGGCCCAGAGCCTGAGAGGGCAGTGAGTGCATCAATTTTATTTTCAGGCATCCAGAGAAGAAGTCCTAGTCCTTTAAAAAGTTCTGAGACCTCCTCTTTTTGCGTTCCGCTAAGCTCGCTACTTTCGACAAGCCCGATGACCCCGGCCCCTTGAGTCATGGGGAGGTTGGGCATCATTCGCAGCAAAGGGGCTTGCGGAAAGTGCTTCCGCAGCGTCTGCATTTCTACGCCGGCAAGCGAGCTGATGATAAGTTGGTTGGGGCGGCAAAGGGCTCCAATGGAGCTTGCAAGGTCACTTAAGTCTTGCGGTTTTACTGCTAAAATAATGACTTCGGCGTGGGAGGCTGCCTTTAGAATGTGATGGGAGAGTTCGGCGTGGATTTCTGCGGCTAAGTGCTCTGCGGTTTGTGTGATCTGGTCAAATAGCGTTACTTTGTGGTTTTTAGAAAAATGCCTTGCAAGCGCCCCTCCGATTGTCCCACATCCAATAATGGTTATGCGCACAGATCACCTGTTATTTTAAACGTAATCAACTATAAAGCGTAATAATTCACATGCCCAGGGCGATTTTGTCAAGAAAGATTTGACGCTTATAGGGGGGTGTTTTGGCAGCCTTACGATTGAAGTGGCATTGCCCGCTTTCCTCCCTCTCTATTTCTCTCTGTGTTTTAAAAATATTAATACCAGTTTTTTTTTGAAACACAGAGGCGGGAGAGAACGTGAGAGAAAATACAAAAAAGTTTGTAACAGTTCACATGTACCGGCGAAGGAGGGGTATGTGAACTGTTACTATAGAGTTTAAGAGGCTGCTCACAAAGGGTTGCCTTTTAAGTTTCGATGTTTCGGCGGACCATCGAAATTTGCCTCCGTAGCATCTCATCAGAGGCGGTTTTCTTTTCGATATTCTTACACGCATGGAGGATTGTAGAGTGTGTTTTCCCAAAAGATGCCCCAAGCATCATCAATGATTCATTGATCATTTCTCTTGCAAGGTACATTGCAACTTGTCTTGGAAGTGCGATCTCTTTTGTGCGGATAGATCCTTTGAGGTCGGTAACTCTAACATTAAAGACAGCGGCGACACTTTTTAGGATGTGATCGAGAGAGATCCTCTCTTTTGGAGCTTGTTGAAGCATTTCGCTGAGGGTCTTTTCTACAAGATCTTCAGTGATGTCGAGGTTGAGTAGGCGAGAGTGTGCGCTTAAACGGTTAAGCGCTCCTTCTAACTGTCTCACGTTGCTATAGATGTGCTCAGCAATAAAGAAGGCAACGCGGCTTGGAATTTGCAATCCTTTTTGCTCTGCTTTGTGCTGGAGAATAGCAACGCGTGTTTCTAGGTCAGGGATGCCGACGTGCGCTACCAAGCCCCACTCCATTCGTGCTGTAATTCGCTCAGAGAGTTTGAGTTGCCCAGGAGGCTTATCACTTGTGATGACAATCTGTTTGTTTTGGTTGATGAGACTTTCGAAGGTATTGCAGAATTCTTCTTCGAAGTTCAGGCGGTTTTGCAAGAATTGAATATCGTCGACAAGTAGGACGTCTAGGGTTCGGTAAAAGCGTTTCATCCGGTCTACTGACTTGTTGCGCAAATTGTCGACGAGGTCGTTAATGAAGGCTTCTGTTGTGATGCACTGCACTCGTAATTTTTTTTGGTGGTCTCTTACGTAGTGACCGATAGCATGGAGAAGGTGCGTTTTTCCAAGTCCTACGCCGCCATGGATGAAAAGGGGGTTGTAAGATCTACCTGGTTTGCTTGCAACACCCATAGCTGCAGACTTTACGAATTGGTTCGATGGTCCTTCGATGAAATTCTCAAACTTATAGTACTGGTTGAGGGTCAGCTCGTAAGGGAGAACGGTCTCTGCAGCAAGATCTTCTTGAGGTGAAGTGGCAGGAGTTGATGGATCTGCTTTCTTGGTTGGCGTTGCTGCAATAACGAATTTTACAGAAGGTTTTCCCGGGGCTTGCGAGGGGACAAAAGAGCACAGATCTTGCCGGTAGTTATCCAGCAGATATTCTTTTACGAAAATATTGGGAATTTGTAGCGTAATTTCTTCAGAAGTAGTTTCTAAGACTTGAATAGGTGCGAGCCAATTTTCAAACGCTGCCGATGAACAACGAGACTTGGCGAACTCTAGAAATGTCACCCAAGCATCGGTTTTTTCTTCCGTCAACATGTTTTTAATGCCTTCTGTCGAATTGTGAACAAACTTTCCACAATGCTCTGTGGAGCTGTTTTGATGTCCGAAACTCTAACAGTTGAGTCGTTTGGCTGCAATTAAAATTGTTCTGCATATGTTCGCGGAAATATGTAAGTTGTTCATAGTCATTCGTTAAAGGTGTGAGGAACTTGTCAGCGGGCAATGTTAATAAATAAAAAATTCCTATTTTCGTTTTCCCCAGGGAGCTCTTGCTGTTGCTGCTTGTTATGAACAACTTACGAACAGGAAAAACGCGCTTTGCGAAGCTCTTTATAGTAGGCAGCTTGGGGCTAAGTACTGAAGCGTAGCAAAAGCATTCCCTGATTTGATTACCCGTATCTTCGAGGGCTCTATCAAAGCCTTGCTTACAGTACACTGCACTTTGAGAGAGTTGAGGTCGAGATAGAAGTCGGTATCTCCAGGAAGAACAGTTGTACTGCTTTGGGGCGGGGCGTTGTAGTCCTGGCGCATCTTCTTGATAACTTCCAAGCGGATGTCACCTGCTTTTCCATTGAATTCACTGCACAGGAGTAGCTGTGGGTGGATCGCTTCTAGAAGAGAATAGGTCCCAAAGTATCCTAAGGAGTCTTTATTGTACTGAATTCTGTTGTAATCTTGGTTTTCTGTTTTCTCAAATCCAGCAATCAACACCTGACATTTGTCGAGATAGTGGGTCAGAAGAGGTGACCACGGAATCCCTGAGAGCCACCCAATGGTTAAAGATTTCGCCTGCTCACAGCTTCCTTCCATAGCTGTTGTTGTGAGCTCTAAGCGAATGCCAAGATTGGAAGGGGAGACCTTCCCGTTAGCGGTAATTCCCTCTTCTGCGCGTAGCTCGGCTTGTAAAGAGGAGGTGTGGAAGTAGTTGAAGACAATGCCAGGAGCAAGGGCTATGTATTCGATATCAGGGGAATCGATATAAAGTTCTAGACAGTGAACCGTGCGGCGCTCTTGCTTAAAGCTTGGCTTAAGAGTGCTAGCAAGTGAGTGGTACGCTTTTTGGTTGAGGTAGTAGTTGATGATATGGAGCTGGCCATGAACTTTGTTAAGCTCGTAGTTCAGGTCGTAGATAGCTTTGATGTCTGCATAGCTTTCGGGCGTGCCGCGTGTAACAATAACACAGTCGATGTCTTGGATATAGAGCCCTGCTTGGTGAAAGTGTTTTAAGAACTCTTTCCCGGGGTTAATGGCGATACCAAAACCGTTCCATCTCAAATAGTACCCACCTGTTTGCCGCTCTATTTGCTCAGAGGCGAAATAGGGGGTGTTGAGCTCTTTATTAGGTGCGTTCTGTGCCCATCCATTAAGAATCCGAAGGAAGTTTGTTTCGAGCTTCGAGCGTTGCTGTGCGCGTTTGGCGTATTCTTGCATCAGCTTTGTCTGTTGCTGTTGGAAAGAGTGGATCCGTTTTTCTAAAGAGTGGTGAGGATCTTCTTGCTCGAACTCTTTGCTAAATAAAGCAGAGGTGTCTGCTGAAGAGGCTGAAGGGAAGTCTCCGGCGGCAAGTTTGAGCAGCTCTTCTAAAGCAGAAATTTTTTCTGAATCGAGAGTTTGCCCTAGATCTTCGTCACTTGCAACATTGCCGCAAGAAAGCGCAGAAGGGTTAGCAGAGCTTGAGGTGTTTTCAAAAAGTATATCGAATTTAGGGGTTCTGTTTTTGCCGTAATTGAAAATTTCATTGAGATCGTCAAGTTCTTGTTTGCCAAGAGAGATGCCGTGAGAATCGAGCTCAGCATCTTCAGAAGAGTTTGCAGTAGGTGCTCCGGACATTTGGTGTGAAGTAGGCGCAGTTGTTAATTCTTGTAATAAGTTTTTAGAGAGATCGTCGGAGAGGCGCAGTTCGAGGGCTTTGTTTGCAAATTGGATGGCTTCGGCTGTTTTTCCAATTTTTTTATAGACGAAAGCAGTTGCTCGGTGGCAGTAGAACAGGAAGTGGGGGACTTCTTTGGCCAACGAATAGTGTTTTAGTGCCAGGTTGTATTGGCCATTGAAAAACGCCTTTTCACCTTGGAAGAAGGATCTGTAGGGGGAGGTGAGGAGTGGTTTTTCAAGGTAGCTGGAGATAAGAGAGGTTAAATCGCTAAGAGCCGTTTTGTCGTGAGGGCTTCTGGTAGCAAGGTCTTCAGCTTCTTGAAGGTATTCGTTGAGTGCTTGTTGATCAGACATATGCTCTATAAGCCTCTTTTTGTTTTAAAGGCGTATCTTGCACATTAAGGAAAAAAATAGCAAAATCATTGAGCGTACAAATAGCTGCACTCATGAACTGTTACCCCATATACTCCTCTTAGCCGCGGGAGCTTTCGCGCCGTCCAAATTCCCGTTTTCAGCTAAGAGGAGTATAGTTAAGGCCAAACGCAAAAAAGATTGGACTGTTGTTCTCAATAGATTTTACAAATTATAGGCGAAATTACATGTCTTCTGAATCGCACGCTTTCCTCCCTTGTGCGCGTCAACATATTGATGCTGCTGATATCGAAGCGGTTACAAGGGCGATGTCCCAAGAAATCATCACGCGTGGCCCTATAGTAACAGCTTTTGAGCAGGCTGTGGCTTCCTACTGCGGGGCTAAGTATGCTGTTGCTTTTTGTAATGCGACAGCTGCTTTGCAAGGGGCTTACCATGTTGCAGGAGTTTCCCCTTATGACAAGGTGATCACGACAGTCAACTCTTTCGTAGCTTCGGTGGCTCCTGCTGTAAAAGTGGGGATTAAGCCTTCTTTTGTCGATATTGACCCAGCCACCGGCAATATGGACCTTGACCATGTTGGAGCTGAGCTGAAAACTCCACTTTCTCGAGGCAGGCACATCATTGTTCCGGTTCACTTTGCAGGAAATCCTGTTGACATGCGGCGGCTGGAGTCAAACATAACCAGTAAGAAGACGATGATTATCGAAGATGCTGCACATGCTTTTGGCGCAATGTATCGCGATGGGCAGAGAGTAGGGTGCTGCGCGTGGAGTGACATGGCAGTGTTTAGCTTCCACCCAGGGAAGATCATGACTACTGGCGAAGGGGGGATGGTCACGACTAATGATAAAGAGCTGTGCCGTAGACTCCGCCGCTTTCGTATTAGCGGGATTGAGCGTGATCCTGAATATATGGCTCGCAATTCAGGCCCTGGGTACTACGAAGTGCAAGAAATTACAGGAAATTATCATCTAACAGACATTCAAGCAGCGCTTGGGCTGTCTCAACTGCAAAGAGTCGAGCAGTTCCTCCAGAAGAGACGCCTTATCATGAGCTGGTATCGCGATTTGCTAGATGGCATGCCCCATGTCAATCTGTTTTCACCTGTTGGTGATGCTCGTTCAGCACATCACTTAATGCCGGCCCAGATTGACTACGCTGCCTATAAAACTTCTCGCAGCGCTGTGATGGAAGCGTTAAATAAAAAAAGAATCGGCTCACAGGTTCACTACATTCCTCTCTATAGCCACCCGATTTTTGTTAAGAAGTTTGGCGATAAAGTAGAGCAGTTCCCTGCTATGGAAAAATATTATTCCCAGGCGCTTTCTCTTCCGATGTACTATCAGCTGGATAAAAAAGATGTCGAGCGCATCTGCAACGAGCTCAAAGCCATCTTAAAAAGCTAAATCCAGTAATAGTTCACATACCCCTCCTTCGTCGGTGCATGTGAACTGTTACAAACTTTTTTGTATTTTCTCTCACGTTCTCTCACGCCTCTGTGGTTAAAAAAAAACTGGTATTAATATTTTTGAAACACAGAGAACGTGAGAGAAAATAGAGAGGGA
>CAMCWV010000024.1 GCA_945882915.1 Waddlia chondrophila WSU 86-1044
GAGTCTGGGTAGATGCGAATTTTTGTGGCTGTTAACATGGCTTTAGTATACGCCCAATTCACAGTAAGTCAAGAACTAATTGCATGGGCGGCTACGCCACCCGCGCTATTCATCCCCGGCCTGAACGCCGGGGTTTTCCGCGCAGTCCTGATAAAGCAGCGCATCCGGAGCGAACAAAGTGAGCTCTTTGGAGTGCTGGGACTTGTCCCTATACGGTTTGTAACGAGAAGAAATTTATACAGACCTCGACATGTCGAGGTCTGATGAAAGCGTTGGACAAGTCCCAGCACTCCAAAGAGCTCGTTACACTAGATCCGGACCCGTTAGCTAGCTACTTACTAAGGCTAACTAGTTGCGGAGCGGAGCATGGCGGGGGTGCTGGTGGGACTCATGGCCGCTTTTTCAAGCGCGCGTGCACGCGTTCTAAGATTGACAAGCATATTTTCGCTAAAATAACCTGTAAGCTCTGGATCGTTATTCGTACTTTCGATGAACTTCTCCACTTCTGAAGCCATCTTTTTCATGAGCAAGCAATTTTCTTCTGTAAAAGAAGCCTTGCTTAAAGGAAGGTCTGCCCACTCATACTGATGCTTGCGTGCATAGTTATACTTCCGCGCACCTGTGGGTTGCTCTTCTGGAAAGGAGTGTTCGTGATCAATTAACGCAATATTAGCCATCCCTTTCCCTCCCTCAGCCGGCTTTACCAACCAATTTCCCAGATGGCGATCGAGGTTCCCCAAAAAATAATCAAAAATAACAAAGCGCTGAAAAAGACTAATTTCTTCTGACGTTGCATCTTTAAGAGGTTTGAAATTAGTCTCTTTGGCCGTAAAATACCCCTTCACAAATACCTGTAAAGAGCCTTTAACACCTTTGATATCGGCAATGTGTGTCTCCGGCGTAAGCCCTATGTCAAAAAAACGATCGGCAAAACATGCGGCAACTTCAGTGTAATAAGGATCTCTATGCTTTGCGACCAAGTCAGACTGGCGGCGGTAACCCATGGCCCGCCTGTAGAGGATCCCCATTTTTTTAACAAAAGAGGCCTTCCAGAAACCGGTATCGCGCTGCTTAAAGATGGCAATCTCTTTGCCCTTGAGGTTGCAAAATCTAAAAGAGGTTGCTCCTCTCGCCGTATTAGAGATAGCCTCCATGCCTAATTTAGAAGCTAAATGAATAACCTCAAGTCGCCTCTCGTATTTAGCCTTTAGCAGCCCTTCAGGGGAAACTGTAGGATCGGCCCTAAGAGCTTGCTTAAGAACTGTATTTTTTTCCCTAGCATCTTTTAACCCTTCGCTAAGAAGATGTTGCATCTCTTTGCTGAGGTGACCACGGTCAAACTGCTGTTTGTTCAAGGCGCCAAGCTTATTAAAAACAAGCGTCCTCAACGCCTCTTTTTGGTCCGTACTCTGAAAAAGATCTAAATGGGTCTGTAATTTATCGACAATGCCATTAATAAATTCGCCCATTTTCGTGTCTTGAGAAAGCCTTTCAAACCCCAAAGCGTAGCTGAATCGATTCCAGAATGACTTCTTGATAAGCTGATTGCCATCTTTTGAAACAATCATCTCAGTAAGGCTTGTCTTGCCGATGGCGTTCACCTTCGCCTCCAGCTCAGCCTTCTCATTTGGATCCAAGTTGGAGTTTTGGATCGTCTGTAAAAGGAGGTTCACCGCAAGATTGATATCGGGGAAAGCGTCCATCTTTTTCCATCACAAGGGTTTTTCCTGTAATTTGTTTTTTAACAGATGGAGCATTAAAATGCTTTTAACGAAAAACTGTAGTTAGTACGCCCGGAGCGAGTGAAGTGTGCTCTTTGCTAATACAGCGAGCGCGTACGCCGGGACATGTCCCGGCTAATAAAAGCTAGGACAAGTCCCAGCACTCCAAAGAGCTCACCTCGTTCGCTCCGGGCGTACTAGCTACAAAGCTAGACAATGTAGAGGAGGAGGCTCTTGAGGTAGTCACCTTCTGGATGGTAAATGTTAATGGGATGGTCCATTGCCTGGCGATGACGCCCAATAATCCGGACTGTCCTGCCAGCTTCTGCAGCCGCCTGGAAAAGAACCGTTTGGAAGAGCTTCTCGTCAACGTGATACGAGCAAGAACTCGTCAGAAGCATCGACCCAGCAGGCATCTTCTGTATTGCAATGCGGTTAATGTCTTTGTAACCTCTACAAGCAGAGATCACATCCTCTTTCCTCTTAGCAAACGCTGGAGGATCAAGAATGACCATATCGTAAGGCAGTGGCCGTTCACGCAAGAACGTGAAAACATCCTCTGCATAAAAATGATTTCCTTGTGTGGTATACCCATTCAGCTCAACGTTGCCTCTAGCATAGACGATAGCGCCAGCAGAAATATCTACACTATCTACCTGCGTAGCCCCACCCCACAAGGCGTAAACAGAAAAACCTCCCGTATAAGAGAAGCAATTGAGAACGCGCTTGTTTTTCGACCAAGCCCCCACCCAACTTCTCATCTCTCGTTGATCAAGGAAAAACCCTGTTTTTTGAGAATCTTTCAACGACACAAGAAACTTAAGACCGTTTTCAAGAACAGCAACCTCATCTACCGCCTTTCCCCAAAGATGCCCCTCAAAGTCTCTGAGCTTTTCTTCGCGGCGGCTAGGAATCCGCGACTTCTCGTAAATTGTGGTACAGCTGGGCATCCCCTGACGGAGCATCTCCAAGATCTGAGGTTTAAGCATCTCCATTCCAGCTGTCGAAACCTGAACCACCAAAACATCGGCGTAGCGATCAACAACAAGCCCAGGAAGTGTGTCCCCTTCGCCATGAATAACGCGGTAGGCATTTGTCTTTTGGGGATCAAAAAGCTGCGCCCTGCAAGCAATTGCGCTGGCAATATTATTTCTAATTGCAGCAAGCGGCTCGTCACTTCCAAAGCTCACCATCCGCCCAACAATAGAACAGTTCCGGTTGCAATAGGCCCACCCAAGACGCTCACCCTCACGCGACTCGACAGGGAGAAGCTCCCCAGCATCAACATCCGGCATGCGATGGATCGCACCAGAGAAAATCCAATGGTGCCTTTGACGCACCGCTTTATCTTTACCCGCTTTCAGTACTAGAGCTGCTGACATAAAACTTCTTTCCGATTTGAATTTTTTCTGAACCCTTTTGCTTGCGCCAAAGGTTGGAGTCTCTCAAAGAGTAGATACATCCACAATATTCCTGCTGATAAAACTCCTCGCGCTTGGCGATCTCATACATTCTCGATGAGCCACCATTTTTTCGCCAGTTGTACGTCCAGTAAGTAATCCCTGGATAACCAGCAGCAGCGCGCACGCCGCAGTCATTGATCTGCTCCATATTCTTCCAGCGCGAGATCCCAAGACTACTTGTAATTACTTTGTACCCATGCTCGTGCGCATACAAAGCCGTCCTTTCAAAGCGCATATCAAAGCAAGCCGTACAGCGCTTGCCACGCTCGGGTTCCATTTCCATCCCCTTCGTGCGAGAAAACCAATTATCGGTGTCATAATCAGCATCAATAAATGGGATCCTCATCTGCTCTGCGTACCGAATATTTTCTTGCTTTCGAATCTCATATTCTTTGAGCGGGTGAATATTCGGGTTATAAAAGAAAATCGCAAACTTAATATTCGAGGCGACCATCGCCTCCATCAACTCGCCAGCACACGGCGCGCAGCAAGAATGGAGCAAAACAGGTTGCTCGCCGTTTGGAGGTTCTAAAGTCTCTTGCTTCACGTCTCTCGCCTCCTAAAAAAATGGACGATGTGGACATTATGGACTAAATGGACGAAATCGACATCAGAAAAGAAATCGAAAACTGGCGCGAAATTTTATTAATAGCCGACGCCTTCCCCTATCCATTGCTTTTGCCTATTCAGTCCATAGGCAGGCAAAGCCAGCCCATCCATTCCGAAGGCGAAGCCTATTTGAAATTCAGCGAAAATTAGTTTTTCAGGAATTCTTCTACGCGTTATGCTTATTGCTGTATTTTCTCCTTACAAAACGTTAGGTGCCATGGCAGGAACTCTAGAATTCGATAAAGTATCAAAGAAATTTGGTGAGACAACCGCCCTAGAAGATGTCTCTTTCTCCATCGGTCAAGGGGAATTCTTTTCAATTCTCGGTCCTAGCGGCTGCGGAAAAACAACAATCTTACGCGCTGTAGCCGGCTTCGAACACCCCGACAGCGGCCGCATCCTCCTCGACGGGCAAGACATCTCTCACCTGCCAATCAATAAGCGTCCCATCAACACCGTCTTCCAAAACTACGCCCTCTTCCCCCACCTCTCCGTTTGGGACAACATCGCCTTTGGCCTCCGGATTGCCAGACGCGCTGAAAGTGACATCCGCAAAGAAGTCGATCGGATGCTCCACTTCATTCAAATGGAAGATCATGCACACAAACGTCCCGATCAAATTTCAGGCGGCCAAAAGCAGCGCGTCGCCTTAGCCAGAGCCCTCATCAATAAACCTCGCGTTCTCCTCCTCGATGAGCCCCTAGCCGCCCTAGACCTCAAGCTTCGCCAAAAAATGCTCTTAGAGCTCGACCTCATCCACGACGAAGTGGGCATCACATTCCTCTTTGTAACCCACGACCAAACAGAAGCAATGGCCGTCAGCGACCGCATCGCCGTCCTCAACAAAGGACGCCTAGAACAAATAGGCTCCCCCATCGAACTTTACGAAACACCCAAAAGCAGTTTTGTTGCAGCCTTCATCGGCGACACCAACTTCTTCGACGGCACCGTCGCCGAAAAGGTGTCTGAAGACTACAGCAAGCTCTCCATCGAAGGGCTCCCCGATCTTCTCTGCTTCAATGACAAACAGCTCTCTATGGGCGATCACATCCACCTAAGCGTCCGCCCAGAAAAAATCCATATCTCCCGCGAACCCCCAGAAAAGAAAGAAAAATTCAACTCTTTAAGAGGCGTCGTAGAAGATATCATCTACAAAGGTGACCACACACGCTACTGGGTCAACACTGAAGGACACAGAATCGCTGTCATGAAACAACACAGCAGGTTTCTCCTCGACGAACAACCTCTAAAATGGAAAGATACCGTTTGGATGTGGTGGCACGCAGACGATGCCTTCATGCTCGAACGCTACAGCGCCCAAGACCAAACCTCACACGAACAAGCCCTTCAGCTGCCGGTGGCACCTAAATGAAGAGAAGCAGCAAGCTGATTTTGCGTTCAAAACTATCTGGAAGCCTCTCCGGACAACTTCTGATGACCGCTCCTTCATTTCCATGGCTTATTCTCTTCTTCGTCATCCCCACAATCATTATTTTTGTTATCGCTTTTCGCGCTCCAGACCTTTACGGAGGTGTCAGCAAAGAGTGGACCCTCGATGGATTCAAACGAATTTTTAATCCTTACTTCGGAGCCGTCGTCTGGCGCACCCTCTGGATTAGCACGATCAGTACAGCCATCTGCTCTGTCCTATCCCTTCCCATGGGCTACTACATCGCCAGATCAAGCCCCTCTTTTCAAAGGATCCTCTTACTGCTTACCATCGTCCCTTTTTGGAGCAGCTTTCTCATCCGCATTTTTGCCTGGAAATCACTACTCCACCCAGAAGGTGTCTTGAAGGGCATATTGGTTTATCTCCATCTGGCCTCCCCAAACAGCTCTCTGCTCTACCACTCCGGCACCGTTGTCTTGGTGACCGTCTACTCCTTTCTCCCATTCGCTATCCTCCCCATCTACGCAGCCATGGTGAAGTTTGACTTTCGCCTCTTCGAAGCCGCACTCGACCTCGGCGCCACACGCCTTCAAACGTTTTTTAAGATACTCCTCCCTGGCATACGTGTAGGGATCATGTCCGCTCTTCTAATGGTCTTCATCCCCGCCCTCGGCTCTTACGTCATCCCCGACCTTGTCGGCGGCACCCAAAGCGAAATGATCGGTAACAAAATTGCGCAGCGCATATTTCTCGAACGGAACCTTCCCGAAGCAAGCGCCCTCTCTGCACTACTCACACTCGCTGTCCTCATCCCCCTCCTAACCGTTTGGGTCATTCGCACCAGAAGATCTGCCACCAAAGCCCCGCAGCCCTTAACTAGTAAGAGGCTCCATGCAAAAGCGCAGTAAATTCCCCCTCATCATAACCCTCACCGTCCTGGCCTTCTTCTACCTCCCACTCATCTGCCTCGTCGTGCAATCATTTAACGGCGCAAGCTTCGGCGGCCCCTGGGCTGGTTTCTCCCTCAGATGGTACCAAAGGCTCTTTCACGAACGCGCCGTCTGGAATGCCCTAACAAACTCCCTCATCATCGGCATCTCAGCAACCATCGCCTCAACAGTCCTCGGAACCATCGCCGCCTTTGCTCTATACCGCTACCACGGCTGGCTCCAAAAGGTTCACAAAGGCCTCATGTACGCCCCACTCGTCATGCCCGACATCCTCATGGGAATGAGCCTCCTCATCCTCTTTGTCGCCATCAACTTCCCCCTAGGACTCGTAACGATCTTCCTCGCCCACACAACCTTCTGCCTAAGCTACGTAACCATGGTCGTCCTCGGACGCTTGCAAAACTTCGACTACTCTACCGTAGAAGCCGCAAAAGACCTCGGTGCCGGCACATGGGCTGTTATCTGGCACGTCCTAATTCCCGCCCTCTCCCCAGCAATCATCACCGGAGGCCTCCTCGCCTTTACCCTCTCAATCGACGACTTCGTCATCACCTTCTTCGTCGCCGGTGCCGGGTCAACAACTCTTCCGCTATACGTCTATAGCATGATTAAATTCGGCGCCCCCCCCATGATCAACGCACTATCAACACTCCTTCTGTTGATAACCTTTGCCGTGGTGGCAGTCGCACAACGTTTTATAATGGAGTTCAGGAAACGATGAGAAATATTTTTAGACTACTATCCAACGGCATAGTCGCCCTCCTCTCCTGCACCCTTCTACTCCTCGCTACCTCCTGCACATCCAACGGTAAAAAACTCCATATCTACTGCTGGGCAGACACCATCAGCCCCAGCCTCATAGAAAAATTTGAAGCCGAATATGGCTGCCAGATCGTCATCGACACCTACGACACCAACGAGTCCATGTACGCCAAACTAAAAGCCGGCGCCCAAGGCTACGACATCATCGTTCCAAGCAGCTACCAACTCGACCTCCTCGCTCAACAAAAAATGATCCACGAGCTAGACCTTACCAAAATCCCCAACGTGAAATACATAGACCTCTCCCTCCTCCCCCAAGATGGCGTCCCCCCACTCAAAGAAGGCATCCCCTTTCACGTTGCTTTCTCCAGCATCGGCTACCGCAAAGATCGCGTAGAAAATCCACAACCCACCTGGGCCATGTTCAGCAGAGAAGACCTCCGCGGCCGCATGACCATGCTCAACGACCCCCGCGAAATTATCGGCGCCGCCCTAAAATTCCTCGGCTACAGCGCCAACAGCCGGAGCGCAAAAGAAATCTACGAAGCCACACAAACAATCATCGGCTGGAAACGGAACCTCAGCAAATTTGAAAGTGAACAATACTCCAGCGGCCTCGCCAGCGCCGAATTCCTCCTCAGCTACGGCTACAACGGCGACCTCCTCCGCATCATGAACGAAAACCCCGACGTCGCCATCCTCTACGCCAAAGAAGGTACCCTCATCGGCGTCGACCACCTCACCATCCCCCAAGGCGCCCCAAACATCGACCTCGCTCACAACTTCATCAACTTCATGCTCCAGCCCGAAAACGCCGCCATAAACATCCAACACGTCTTCTTCTACAGCCCCAACATCGCCGCCTACGAACTCCTCCCCCCCAAACTAAAAAATAACCCAGGCCTCATCCCCTCAGCCGACATCCTCCGCCAATCCGAAGTCATCAAAGACCTCGGCGCCGACTCCCGCCTCTACTACTCCGCCTGGGATGTCATCAAAGCCGCCCCATAGCGGCAGGCGGGGAAAGGCAACAAGGCAAGGCAGTGGCTTTGCCCCTGCACCCCAGCAAAGGGGTTTGGCCCCTTTGCAATCCCCGTGCAGTGGGTGTTTCTTGGTAGCGTGTTGTGGGGGTGTGGAGTTTCTGTCTCTTCAGATTTTTCTTTATTTCTATCGAAATAAAGAAAAGCGTGCCACGAGAGAGCCTCGAAAAACCTTTCGAGCCGCTCTCGTAAAAGTCGATATTCCCGTTTTCAGCTAAGAGGAGTATATTCGCTTATACCCAGGGCGCCCGCCCTTACGCTGTGTGCAATTACAGACCTACGGTCTGTTTTTTTTTCGCAAAAGCTTTGGATGGTTGTATTTGTGTTTGAGAAATTCAGCCCAAAGGGCTGAAAATGCAAACAGCGTAAGGGCACCCGCCCTGGGTATAAGCGAATATAGCCTACGCAGCCTGTAAGGCTGCTACTCTTCAGGTTTTATGCAAAAGGCTTTAACTACTGAGGGAATTAAAAAACTTATGTGAAAAAAAACGCGACAGGAATGCCACGTTTAGATTGATGAATTAAGCTCGCTGCCCTTTTTAAACTTTATTCATAGAGTTTACTTGTCCATTGTTTCCTGTAGCTGCGAGCTCTGCTTCGAGCTTCCGTGCCATGGCCTGGTAGCCAATAATAGCGCCCCCACCCATACCAGCGACAAAACCTACTTTAGGTATAACTGCCAACAGCATCGCACCAACAAAGCCCGCAATGCCTGCTGAGACTTTAAGTGCAGACTTCATAAATCCATCATCCATTTTATGCGTCTTTAAGACCTCACCTGCCGCTTTATAAGCCTTCATGGCAAATGCCAAAGGGAATGCAACAGCTCCTAAAATAGCAGCAGCTACTTTTTTCCAAAATCCGGGCTTGCTATATTCTTCTTTCAAGCCAGTACGAAGGTCTGTGCAAAACTGCTTGCACTCATCACGAATCTTTGTAAAAAAAGAAGTGGCGCTCTCATTCTTTACAAGAACCTCAGTATTTTCCCCGGCCGCCGCCCGCAGCGCCTGCACTGCAGGCACTGCTTCTAAGTTGATACCAGAGCCTGCTGCGGGAAATTGATTTGCCGCGGCTGTTGATGACGATGCAGGGGCCGACAGGGAATCGTTTAAACCCCGATTCTTTGATTCAAAAACAGCACCGCTTGCAGTCTCGGCTACTGTTAGTCCTCCCTGAGTAGGTATCTGGGGCTGCCCAACACCTGATGCTGACGGGATGGGCTGGAAACTTGCGGCCATAAGAAAACTCCTTAATGTGTTCACACGAACTACCTTTTAAATCTTGATTGTATTGAATATATTTTTATTTTGGAAGCGAAAAGTGAATATTTTTGTTTACAAATCAAGGCGAGCGTATTAGTATTTTAATTATAAGGGGTAAACATGAAAAGCGGAGGTGGGGCGTGGATAAGAACAAGAAGAAAATTTCGTTAAAAGAACTTCTCGATGAAAAGAATCAAGAAGGAGCCAACGTCATTAATGAGTACATGAATAATGGCGGCGTCTTCCAAGATATGTTTGGCTTTACCGACGAAATGATGGAAGCTCGCTACGCTAAAGCATACGACTGCTACCATCGTGGGGACTTCAAAGATGCACTCGAAGGCTTTACCTACTTAACGATGCTAAACCCCTACGTAAAAAAATACTGGATGGCCCTTGGCGCTACACAAGTGCGCTCCAGCGACTATGACGCCGCCTCTGTCACCTATTCAGTCGTTGCCATACTCGATGCCAACGACCCGACCTCTCACTTCTTTGCAGCCCCCTGCTACCTGCACATGGAACAAAGAGATGATGCTATAAAATCGCTAGAACTGGCCATCGAGATCGCAAAAAAAGATCACCAATACCGCGATATCGAAAACAGAGCCAACAAACTCCTTGTCGAGCTCACAACCGGCAAAGTCGAGCTCACAACCGGCAAAAAGAAGTACTAAAGAAAGGCTTCGCCTATCTTCGGACAGGCGAAGCCTTTCTTTTTTTGTCAGTTATGCTTATCCTTCGTTCATGTCTTATCCTATCCACTTACTCAAGGTCATCAATGCCCTGAAAAGGCTCCCCGGCGTGGGAACGAAAAGTGCCGAACGGTACGCATTTCACCTGCTTAGCTGGCCCGATAACGCAAGAGATGAGCTTGCTACTGCCGTTTCTCAGATGAAAGAGCACCTCAAAAGATGTGAGCAATGTGGCTGCCTTACCGATTCAGCCAAATGCGCCTTTTGCGACCCCACAAGACGTAACCAAACGATCCTTTGCATTGTAGCCTCACCCAAAGAGGTCTTTTCTGTAGAAGACATTCGCCAGTATACCGGCCTTTACCATGTCCTCGGAACAACACTCTCCCCTCTTGAAGGACGCGGCCCCCAGCGCCTCCTCTTCGACAAGCTTAAGAAGCGAATTCAAAGCATCCCCACACTCAAAGAAATCATCGTCGCCTTCGATTCGACAATAGAGGGGGATGCTACAGCGCTTTACCTTAAAAGAGAGCTGGAAGGGCTAAAGCTAATAGTTTCGAGGCTTGCTTTTGGGTTGCCGATGGGCAGTGCATTGGAATTTGTCGATGGCGGCACCCTCGCCAAAGCCTTCGCTGGCAGAAGAGCCTTCTAAATATACTCCTCGTAGTTGAAAATGGGAATTTGGGCTAGCGCGAAAGCTCCCGCGGCTGAACGATCGTAAGTGCCTTAGTATTAGAAATACAAAGGGCACTTGCCATCGTTCAGCCCCGGGGCTTTGGCGCCGTCCAAGTTTCCATTTTCAGCTACGAGGAGTATATACTCCTCGTAGTTGAAAATGGGAATTTGGGCGGCGCCAACTAGTGGTGAAGAAAAAAGCATGCAAGAAGTTTTTGGTTATATCGAGCGGATCACCTTCTACAGCCCAGAAAGCGGCTTTACAGTTGCACGCCTCAAAGAACCTCGTAAAAACGACCTCACCTGCCTCGTAGGTGTCCTCCCAGCACTCCAGCCTGGCGAAAGCGTTCGGTGCAGCGGCACATGGAAGCACCACGCGCAGCATGGGGCTCAGTTTGAAGTTGCTGAATGTCACATGGAGGCCCCTTCCGACATTATCGGCATCCAGAAGTATCTCGAGTCGGGTCTCATCAAAGGGATCGGCCCCGCCTACGCCAAGCGGATCGTTGCCGCCTTTGGCATAGATACGCTAAAGGTCATCGACGAAACACCCGAAAAACTCCGCGACGTACAGGGTCTTGGCGAAAAGCGTGTCGAAAGGATCAAAACCTGCTGGCAAGACCAAAAGGCCATTCGGGACGTAATGATCTTCCTTCAGCAGTACAACGTCAGTCCCACCTACGCGCAAAAAATTTTTAAGGCATACGGCGCAGAAAGCATCCAAAAGGTCACTGACAACCCCTACACACTCGCTACAGACATCCACGGCATTGGCTTTAAAACTGCCGACACTATCGCCAAAAAGCTTGGGATGCCAAATGACTCCCCCAAGCGGATCGAAGCTGGGGTCCAATACGTCCTCTCGGAGCTCTCTGACGATGGCCACACCTGCCACCCAGTCGAAGAATTTCTGCCAATTGCCCAAGAGATGCTAGAAGTCCCCGTCGAGCTTGTCGAGGGGAGGCTAGGCTTTCTAGAAAAAGAAGGAAGGATCGTCAGGGCGCCACTTCCCGGAGCAGAAGATGAACGCTTCTTTATCTGGTCAAAGATGCTTCACATCTGCGAAACAGGGGTCGCTCGCGAGCTGATCCGGCTTATAGAAGCAAGATCCACTCTCCGCTCTGTTGACACCTCAAAGGCCATTGCATGGGTACAAGAAAAGCTCCACATAGCCCTTGCAACGCACCAGGAAGATGCCGTTTCCCAGGCGCTAACTAGCAAGGTGCAGATCATTACAGGCGGTCCAGGAACCGGCAAAAGCACCATCACCAAGGCAATCTTGGCAATCACAGAAAAACTCACAGATAAAATCACCCTCGCCGCCCCCACAGGACGGGCAGCTAAACGGATGTGTGAGATCACCGGAAAGAAAGCCTCCACCATCCACAGCCTGCTGGAATACAACTTTAAGGCGGGCGGCTTTAAACGAAACCGCGAAAACCCTATTGAGTGCGACCTCATCATCATCGACGAAGCAAGCATGATTGATACCGTCTTGATGTACCAGCTTCTAAGGGCAATCCCCGCTCCTGCAAGAGTGATCTTTGTCGGAGACATCAACCAACTCCCAAGTGTCGGCCCTGGCAACGTCCTCAAAGATCTAATCTCCTCAGAATGCCTCCCCGTTACGATGCTCACACAGATTTTTAGACAGGCAGCTGGCTCTAAAATCATCACAAATGCCCACCTCATCAACGAAGGGGTTATGCCTGACATTAAAAATGAGCCTTCTAACGACTTCTTCTTTATCTACCGCGAACAGCCCGAAGATATCCTGGCCGAGATCGTAGAGCTCGTTTCCACTAGGCTCCCTAAGAAGTACCGCCTTAACCCGTTTAGTGACATCCAAGTACTCGCTCCAATGAAAAGAGGCATAATTGGGACAGAGAACCTAAATGTTGTCTTGCAAGAGAAGCTCAACCACAAAGAAAACACCCTCTTGCGCGGCAGCAAGAAGTTCGGCATCGGCGATAAAGTAATGCAAATGCGCAACAACTATGACAAAGAGGTCTATAACGGGGATGTGGGCAGAATTGCAGAGATCGACATGGCAGAGCAAGAGGTGATTATCGACTTCGATGGGAGAGGCGTTGTCTATGAATTCTCTGATCTCGACGAGATTGTTTTAGCTTACGCTGTCTCGGTTCATAAATATCAAGGGAGCGAGTGCCCTTGCATCATTATCCCCCTCCACACGACCCATTTCAAGCTCCTCCACCGCAACCTCCTTTACACCGGTGTCACGCGTGGCAAAAAGCTCGTCGTTATCGTGGGGACCACAAAAGCGCTTAGCATTGCCGTCCATAACGATGAGGTCAAAAAGCGCTATACGGCCATTAAAGAGCAGTTAATGGCCATCGGAATGAAGGTCTTGGAAACGAAAGGTTAGACCGCAAAAAGCCGTCTCTGCTTATCTTGCTGATCTTGAATGTGGGCGCCCATTGTTTGCCATCCGATATGAAAGCCCGCAGTTCCACTGGCTGCATTACCAAGCGTTAAGCTTAAACCGTTAATTGTGGCACCTGCACTAGCACCTACAAAGAAAGCAACAACGGTCAGAATAACCTGAGCGCCATTCAAAACCCCGGCGACAATTCTTGAGTGATCCTTCTTACTGTCTAGCGCATCATAGGTCACCTTTGCAGCAGCAAAGCCAACTGCTAAAGTGCCAAGCAGATAGCCTAAAACGGCACCTAAAATCCCCACAGCTAACTTCTTCCAAAATCCCGGCTGAGCATACTCCACTTGGATCTTGTTTTTTGCTGCAATAAGCGATGCTTTAGCAACATCCTTTAGCTGCCCAAAGAATGAGGGGGCTCTGTTATTAGTGACCAACCCACTTGTATTCGCTCCAGCACACTCAAGACTCTTCTGACGATCTGCGGAAACGTCCGAACTAAACCCAGCTGCGTGAGCGGGAGACGCAGAAGCGCTTAACAGCACAACCCCTGGAGGCGCAACAGTGTCGCTTAAACCTTTGTTTTTAGTGCCAAAAACAGCTGATTTGAATCGATGAAGAAGCCCGGGAGAGCTGTCTACCTGCGGCAATGAAAGCCGTTGCTGAGGAGCGCCTGTTATAGGTTGTTCCATATCCCCTCCAAACTCTTCACATAAATAAACCCTTATTACTTCATTATAATACTTTATGGCACGATTTATAAATATTATTTTTAAACAGAGAATAGGAATGAAAGGGCAAGGTTGAGCAGCAAAACGGCGTTGCCCGCATAATTATTGCAGCCTTTCAGGCTGCGTAAAACATGTGCGCTTACACCCAGGGCAGCGCCCTGGGTATAGGCGAATAAGGTCCCGCAGCCTGTAAGGCTGCCACTCTTAAAGGGCCGTAATTATGCGATCAACGCCGTCTGGTTACTGCGTAGAAAGCTAATAAAGGGGCTTATTACTTTTTTCCACCCTTACCTCCACCCTTACCTCCACCCTTACCTCCACCCTTGCCTCTACCCCTGGGTCTACCCCCAGCTTTGGTTTTGGCAGGTGGAGTAACAGTTGGCTTGGCGGCTGGATTGGTGTCCGCTTTTTTAGATGGAGGCGGAATTTCGGATTTAGCCGCCACAACAAAAGGTGGGACGCCGCCTGCCACTGGCAAAGCCTCCACTGGCAAAGCCTCCACAGGCAAAGCCTCCACTGGCAAAGCTGGCGCCGGCATACCCGCCACAGGCAAAGCCTCCACTGGCAAAGCTGGCGCCGGCATATCCACCACAGGCAAAGCCTCCACTGGCAAAGCTGGCGCCGGCATACCCGCCAGAGGCGCAACAGGCTCCTTGCTAACGCGCTTAAGAATGACATAGTAAGCGTCAGCGTCAATAGCAGTGGGCTTCTGCTGCTGGCGAGAAAAGTTTCTGTCGTTGTCGTTGTGTCGAATCCACTCAAACTTCCCCGTCACACTGCTTTTTTCAACATGCCAGCCCCAGTAGTGACCGCCGTGTAAACCTCCACTGTGACAAGCGACATAAGAAACTTCCATTTTGCACCGCTGACTAGGAACAAGAACCCCTCCCTCCATCCGATGTTCAATAAGATCAAAAGGCTCTGAAGGGATGCTTACAGGAGTTTTTATCTTTGAAGCGTTCAAACCAGCTGGACTCCAGCTCCCCTCAAACCGTTTAAAATGGCACATCATCGTTTTAGGAATATGTGTGAATACCGATGTTTTATTATATAAGAAATTATCCTCCCCCTGGACCGGCGCAACTTCTACTGACGCAGGACTTGCAAAAAGAGTAGGGATTGTCGTTAGATCAGATGGTGAAGCCTGCAAGGGTGGAAGGAAACTTAAAGACACGACATTTTGCCTTTCAGATTCAATTGAAGAGGGGTAAGCCGGTGTCGCCATAACGTCAGCAGGAACAGTCGGCTCATAACTATTTCCAACCTCAACCTTAGTCTCTTTGTCAGCGTACTTATCAACATTAAGCCAGCGCATCACGCTTTCTATAAATTCGAAGGCATCCTGATGCCCCTGAGACCACTTAACCGGCGTGTCCATCTGATCAAGAGCCATTATAAACTCTTGCAAACGCTCATTAGAAATAGATCTCCCATGCAACTTCGGATCTCTTAACTCTGTAATTATTGCCTTTAAAGGACTGCTAAAGCTCAGTAACCTCTTTTGTTTTAATTCGGTAACGATCTGTTCTGCTGACTTCTCGGGATGGTTATCCATTTCGAAGATGACTGCCTGAGCGAAATGGTCTGAGACAATCCTTTCCTTAGACAGCGCTACTCCAGAGCCCTGACCTCCAATCATAGCAACGAACTGCTCAAGATTTTCAATTTTGACATTGCTTGGACTATCAATAAACTGCTGAACTTTGGAAACGAAAGCGGGTATGCAAAGCAGCAGGTTTTTACGATCAGCAACCATTTTTGTAAGACCTTCTTTGAGCGCCTTGCAGCGCAAGGTCCGGTCAGCTGCTTGCTGAGCAAGCACTGCAGGATCTAGAGGAGGAGGGGGTGCTAATAAGGGCGCTGCAACCAATGGATCGGCTGAAAGAGGAATTGCAACCTGAGCTGTGATCTTATCGAGAGCTGCCTGAACAGGCGCAAAGAAACTGTCGTAATTTAAGGCGATCGCCTTCAATCCGGTATTCATCCAACATGTAGCCCCAAGGTTTGGTAAACCTAAAGCGACAGGAGCCTCAACAGGAGGTGGAGCGATTTTGGGAGCGATCTTGACGCAGGTTGTCTCTAGCGGATAGAAATAGCGATCTAACCAATTGTAAATAGGACGAAAAGGAAAAAGAACTCTTGTCAAAAGCCAAAGACAAGTCAAGCTCACATAAATAACTTTTTGCAGCCTGCTGTTTTTAAACTGAAAATTAGAGAGCTCTTTAACGTTAGCCAGATAGCGGAGAGAATCGGGGTCTCCTTGCTTGAGCTCCTCTTTTCTAAGCTCTAGTCCCTTCCCTTGCTCAGCAAGTTTGTCTCCAATAAATTTAACGACTTCTCGAACACGGCTCCCCTCAATCTCGGCATGTGTCTTCTGCCGATCGTCATACGTTTTGGGTTTATCAAAAGAAAGCAGCTTGCCCTTATTGACCACATACCACTTGTTATTGAAATCCAAAACATCTTTATCGGGGCTTACCGGGTAGCCCCCATCAAGCTTTAAAATCATAAAATTCCCACTACTGGGCCTCCGTTTCTTCAGTTTAAGATATACTCCTCTTAGCTGAAAATGAGAATTTGGACTAGCGCGAAAGCTCCCGCGGCCTTAGCGTTTGCCCTCTCAAGAAGGTAACCCTTTAATTGCTACGGGCTTCTTCTCTTTTTTTCTTTTGTGCGCCTCCCAAATTCCCGTTTTCAGCTAGGAGGAGTATATTTAGTGGGAACTGCTGTTATTCGGGCGAAGCCATTGTGCATTTATGATGCTGGATGCTAAAGTTTTGTTGCACATATACTCCTCGTAGCTGAAAATGGGAACTTGGACGGCGCTGCTGATGGCATGGCCAAGGTGGCGTGCAAGGGTGGCGTGCAAGGGCGGCGTGCAAGGGCGGCATGGCCAAGGGCGGCGTGCTGGCCTAGTATCCTGACCCATCACTTTCACCACTTTCCTGACCGCATCACCATGAGCACACTACTGAATCGCCTCGAACTTGAAAGCGCACCCCACCCGACGGCTGCCGTCATCTGGCTGCACGGCCTGGGCGCGGACGGCAATGACTTTGCCGCCATCGTGCCTGAACTCGATCTGTCGGGCTGCCCGCCTATCCGCTTTGTCTTTCCTCATGCGCCCAGCATTCCGGTCACAGTCAACGGCGCCTATGTGATGCCCGCCTGGTATGACATCCGTGGCGCCAACCTGAGTCAGGACGAAGATGATGCTGGTATTCGCCACTCGGCCCGGGCCCTCGAAGCCCTGATCGCCCATGAAGTCGGGCGCGGCATCCCGGCGCAGCGCATCGTACTGGCAGGCTTCTCGCAAGGTTGTGCCATGGTCTTACACACCGGCCTGCGCCACAGTGAACGGCTGGCCGGCATCATGGCGCTGTCGGGCTACCTGCCGCTGGCCCACACCGTGACTGCCGAGCGCAGCGCCGCCAACCAGAACACACCCATCTTCATGGCACATGGCGTGGCGGACACGGTAGTGCTGCTGGCCAGCGCCAAAGGTTCGCACCAGACCCTGAGCAGTCTGGGCTACCCGGTGCAATGGCACAGCTACCCCATGCCACACAGCATGCATCCGCAGGAAATTTCCGACATAAGCGACTTTCTGCAGAGCGTGCTCGGAACACTGCCGGAGTGTTCCTGTTAGTTTCAGTTGAATCGTCAAGTCGTTATCTTTGCTGCCGATCACGCGCCAGCCAGCGTCGTTACCAGTTGTCGCAACAAGGCCTGCTCGCGCGGCGGCTCAAACAGGAGGGCACGCGCCTCACACTGGTCGCGCAGCAGCGGTAAAAAATCGGCATCGTCACGGCAGCGCTGCAACAGCGCTGCTAAGGCCGCATCATCGCCCAAATCGAAATACCCTGCATAGTGCGGGCCCAGCATGCCCATATTGCCTTCAATGCGAGAGGCCAGCACCGGGGTGCCGCTTTGCACCGCTTCCAGAATCACCTGCGCGCCGCCTTCCATTTTGCTCGGGTGGACCAGCACGTGGGCACGCTGGATGCGGCTGCGCGTGGGGCCATGCGCCAGGCCACCCAGCCAGCGGTACTGCGGGTAGCGGCTGGCGGCCACCTGCACCGCTTGCCCTAACGAAGGCTCCAGCGCGTTACCGATGTGGTCCAGATAGATATCGGGTCTGAAAGCCAGACGGGCTGCAGCGCGCAGATAAGTTAAGGGGTCTTTTTCGTCACGCAGGTGGCCTACCATCAGGGCACGCATATGACGGTGCGGCTTGGCAAGCGTGAGGCGCCTCGGCGCCGACTGGAAAATGACGCGGGTCTTGTGCCAGAGCGCTTCGGGCAAGGCCTGCGGCCCGCGTTCCTGCAATACTACCAGTTGCCCGGCCAAATGGAGGGAGCGTTGGGCCAGCGGGTCGCTTGCAATGTCACGGTAGAGGTCGGTACCGGTCAGAATCACAGCCAAACGGTCAACGCCTTTGACCTGCGCCCAGGCCTGCGCCGATGGCGCTGATCTGCGCGCGTGCAGCGCCAGCATCACGTCGGCGTCCTGTCCCTGCCACTGGCTGGCAATGGTGCTGCGAAACAGCGGGCGCAGCATGCGCGACCAGCGCCAGGCAGTTTGCCAGTTGCCGTTGTTGGCCTCGGCCAGCGCCGGCGTGATGATCAGAACGTGCGGTTGCTTCATATACTCCTCGTAGCTGAAAAAGGGAATTTGGACTAGCGCGAAAGCTCCCGTTTTCAGCTACGAGAAGTATACACTCCTCGTAGCTGAAGGCGAAGCCTTATTCGGGCGAAGCCATTGCGCATTTATGATGCTGGATGCTAAAGTTTTGGCGCACATCTAAACGAGGCCGAAAATATGGCAGAAATCGACAAAAAAACTATTCAAAAACTGACAGAGCTCTCCTGCATCGGCTGCACAGACGAAGAACAAGAAGCCCTGCTCGGTGACCTAAAAAAAATCCTCTCCCACTTCGAAAAACTCAGACAAGTCGACACCTCTGAAGTAGAACCCTGCAACCACGTATTCGAAGGAATCGCCAACGCTATGCGCGAAGATGTCGTCGGAGAAACACTCTCTCGAGACCTTTTCCTCTCTAACGTCCCTTCTCATAAAGGGGGCTTCGTTCTCGTCCCTACTGTCATCAAACAAACCTCCCCGTAACTTCCAGGAACTTTAAGCGCTATGCACACACTCTCTGCACGCACCATCCGCGACCGTATCCTCAAAGGAGAAGCCTCTGCCGTATCTATCACCGGCGCCCTTCTTGATCGCATCCACAAGCATGACCCGAAAATTGGAGCCTTCCTCAGGGTTTCTGCCGATAAAGCCATGGAGCAAGCTTTACGCATTGACCAAAAAAGGGCGCGCGGAGAAAAACTCGGAAAGCTCGCCGGCGTCCCCATCGCCATCAAAGACAACATCCACATCAAAGGGCAGCTTACAACCTGCGCCTCAAAATTCTTGACTAACTACCGCGCCCCCTTTGATTCGACGGTCGCAAAACTTCTCGAAGCTGAAGATGCTATTTTCATTGGAAAGACAAACCTCGATGAATTCGCCATGGGCTCTTCAACAGAGAATTCTGCTCTTCAAAAGACACGCAACCCATGGAATCTCAACTGCACTCCTGGCGGCTCATCTGGAGGCTCGGCAGCAGCTGTTGCCGCACGCTTTTGCCCACTTGCCTTGGGAAGTGATACCGGCGGCTCCATACGCCTCCCAGCATCATTCTGCGGCGTTGTTGGCTTCAAGCCTACTTATGGAAGGGTCTCTCGCTACGGCCTTGTCGCCTTCGGCTCATCGTTAGACCAAATCGGCCCCTTCGCAACAACGACAGCCGACATCGCTCTTGCAATGGAAGTAATAGGGCTCCCTTGCGAAAACGACTCCACAAGCATCCCAATGGCCGGAGAAAGCTACCTCGAACACCTCGATGGCAACATCCGTGGCATGCGCATCGGCGTCCCCTCCTCGTTCCTTTCTGATTTAAAACCAGAAGCGCGCGCCAACTTCGAAAACGCCCTTGATGTAATAAAAGGGCTCGGAGCTACAGTTGTTGACGTCTCACTAGAAACCCTATCCCACTCCATCGCCGTCTACTACATCCTGGCAACAGCCGAAGCCGCAACAAACCTTGCCCGGTTCGATGGCATCCGCTATGGCCAGCGCTCTACACGTGCGCAATCTCTTCAAGACGTCTACACCCTCTCAAAAGAAGAGGGCTTTGGCTCAGAAGTCAAAAGACGCATTCTCCTAGGGACATACGTCCTTTCTGCTGGCTACCAAGATGCCTACTACAAGCAAGCTCAAAAGGTGCGCCAGATCATCATCAACGAATACAACCAGGCGTTTGCAAAGTGTGACATCGTTGCCATGCCCGTCTCCCCTTTCCCCGCTTTTGAAATTGGGGCAATCAAAGACCCTCTTGAGATGTACCTCGCTGATATCTACTCGATCTCAGCAAACCTCGCCGGCTTGCCAGCGATCAGCGTCCCCTCAGGCTTCAGCCGAGGCGGAAAGCCCATCGGCCTCCAACTCATTGGCCCGCAGCTAAAAGATGTAAGAGTTTGCAAGGTGGCGGACGCTTACGAACAAGCAACAGGACATAACAAAGTTCTTCCAGTACTAGAATAAATGGGTAAATTATGACACATTCAACAGCACACCACACCTCTGACTGGGAAACAATCATTGGGCTAGAAGTCCACGTTCAGCTCAACACCAAGTCCAAGCTCTTTAGCAAAGCGCCCAACAGATTCGGGGATGAGCCCAATACCAACATCACAGAAGTGTGCACCGGACAGCCAGGAGCCCTTCCCGTTCTTAATAAGGAAGCTGTACGCAAAGCCGTCCAGTTTGGGCTGTCAATCAACGCCCACGTCGCCCCATTCAGCAAGTTCGATAGAAAGTCCTACTTCTACCCAGATAGTCCACGCAACTTCCAAATCACACAGTTCGATAAGCCCATCATCATCGGCGGCACCATCACCGCCGACGTCGAAGGCGTATCAAAAACATTCGCCGTCAACAGAGCTCACCTCGAAGATGATGCTGGCATGCTCCAACACTTTAGCAAAGCCGCCGGCGTAGACTACAACAGAGCCGGCGCCCCCCTCCTCGAGATCGTCTCTGAGCCCGTCATTCGCTCTGGAAAAGAAGCCACTGCCTACGTCATGGCCATCAAGACCATCATGGAATACCTCGACGCCTCCGACACCAAAATGGAAGAAGGCTCTCTCCGTATTGACACCAACATCTCCGTTCGCAAAAAAGGAGAAGAAGGCTTCCGCAACAAGATCGAAATCAAGAATATGAACTCCTTCACCAACATGGAAATGGCGGTCGAGGCAGAAGTCAAAAGACAAATCCGCGAATACACACAAAACCCAACCAAAGACCACAAAGAGGTCATCTCCCAAGCCACCTACAGATGGGATCCAGAAAAGAAAGAAGCCGTCATGATGCGCCGCAAAGAAGACGCCGACGACTACCGCTACTTTCCCGAGCCCGACCTCGTCCCCATCATCCTCTCTAAAGACTACATCGAATCGGTACGTAAGCACCTTCCAGAGCTCCCCTACGAGCGAAAGAAACGCTACATCAATGAGCTAAAACTTACTGAACACTCTGCAGGGCTTCTCACAGAAGTAAAAGCCCTCGCCGATTACTTCGAAGAAAGCCTCCACATCTGCGGCAACGCCCGCAGTCTCTGCAACTGGATCACCGTCGAGTTTGCCGGCAGACTCAAAGACACTGGCAAAAACCTTCGCGACATCGGCATCACAAGCCACAACATCGCCAAGCTTGTTACACTCATCGACACC
>CAMCWV010000025.1 GCA_945882915.1 Waddlia chondrophila WSU 86-1044
TACTTTGGTAGACGTTACTACTCCCCAGACCTTGGAAAGTGGACCACGATGGACCCGAAGGGGTTTGTTGATGGGGCCAACTTGTATGCTTATGTGTGTGGCAACCCACTTAGCCTACTTGATTTATACTCCTCTTAGCCGAAAACGGGGCTTTGGCGCCGTCCAAATTCCCGTTTTCAGCTAAGAGGAGTAGATAACTGATGAGGTAATAGTAGAAATCGAACATTTGCTTAACAACCGACTTGGAAACGTATTACAATATCGTACACCCATCGAAGTCTTCACTTGTCGCACGTCGAAGTTGAAAAGGCGCATATTGTTTACTGCACGCATGTCCGGACGTGTGAGCTAATACCCTGCGCAAAAAGGATTCCATTTAAACGGTAGCTCCTGTACAAAAACAACCCAATAGACCTCTTTAGCACAGGTAGGAGTAGTATGGTTAGGTTGTTGTTAGGCCTTTGCGTTTTAGTTTGTTGTGTCTCTTGCGAGCGGGTAGGTTATCATTACAGCGCCCAGAAGGCTCAAGATTTTGTCGTTGATTCCTATAAAATCCGGGAAGGAAAGTTCTCTATTCTCGAGATGGAGGGAAGGCCTGTCGCTACTCTTTCCCCTGAGCTTCTCGAAGAATATCAAGATGTCATTCACGATGATGACATCTTAGAGCTGGCGATTTACCACCCCTCTAGAAGAGATATTGTAGAGGCTGTTAGCGCTATCAGTAAATCAATGGGTTACCGCGTGACAGAAGGGCAGATCGTTGTTCCAGACCTGGGACTTGTCGAAGTAGATGGCCTTACTTTAGAGCAGGCCCGCGTTAAAATCCAAAACGAATACCTCAAGCAAATACGGGATATTGACGTCTTCATTGCCTACAAAACACGCTTAGCAAAAAAAGTTGAGCTTACTGGAATGGTCTCAGTTCCTGAAATTCCTGTGACCGGAAAGCTCAGGCTTTATGCAGTCCTTGCTCAGGCCAGAGTCCCTACGCAGGCGAACCTGTTCATGAGTTATGTGATTCGCGATGGACACCTTCTTCCTGTTGATTTGTATAAATTAATGCATGAAGGGGACGTGAGCCAAAACGTGGTCATGCGGGCAGGTGATAAAGTATTTATTGCCGACCCAGCATCCGCTACCGTTATGGTTATGGGAGAAGTTGGCGCGCCTCAGGCACTTCCACTGCATCATGGCTATATGTCATTAAGAGAGGCTCTGGTAATGGCAGGGGGCATCCCTTATACTGGGGATAAGAGCGTCATTCAAGTCATTCGTGGCAACATTTTGCGCCCAAAGGTCTACACTTTAAACTGGGAGCAAATTCTCCATCTTCCCAACGACAGCCTCTTGCTTATGCCCGGAGACACTGTTTACATCGCAGCTAAGCCAATCACCGAATGGAACCGTTTTATTGAGCAGCTACTCCCAAGCTTTGGGGGCGTTCAGGTTATTAATGCCACAGGGAAGATCATAGGAAAAACGCAATGAGCATAAAGCCTGACGTAGAAGAGACGGTCATCGTTTGGTCTGACTATTGGAATGTGCTTAAAAGGCACTGGCGCAAAGTTGTAGTTGCGTCCGTGGTATGCGCCTGTTTTGGTGGGTGCTACGCCCTTTCCCGTCCCGTCACTTATAGGGCAGAAGCGCTGCTGGAGGAAAGGGGCCAAAAGCAAAATGAATTTGCAGAGCGTGCCCAGAGCCTTTTTTCCGGAGAGAGCTTAAAAGCCAAAACAAGTGGCTTTGCGCTAGCTATTACTTTGGACTGCGTGGTTGAGCCTATGATTCAGAGGCTTGGACTTCAGGCTGTCATTAGCTCTTCGGAGGATTCTACAGGGGTCTGGCAGTATATTCAAAAAAACGTCCGTTTGCAGTGGGCTAAGTGGCGTCACTCGAACCGCAGCCCTATTGCAGGTGCCTCAGTTGATTTTTGGTTTAAGGATCTGACTTATAAAGGCGATTTGACCGCCTCTTTTGATATGCACTTCTTATCAGAAGAGCAGTTTGAGCTTATTGATGGAGATGGTGTGCAAATTATTGAAGGGCATTTCGGAGAGGAAGTCTATGGGCCTGATTTTGTAGGCACCTTTATTAGATCTTCATCAAAGCCACTTACAGGAGCACATTATACGGTTACGCTGCAGCCCCTTACTGACGTGGTGAAGTCTCTTGGCCATGACGTTCAGATAGCAAACGCAAAGGAGAGTCAACAAATACTTGAGGTTGCCTATAGCCATCCTAATCGCTATTTAGCAGCTAAAATAACAAATGCTCTCATGTGTGCTTATCAAGACCACGTAAGGCTAGGAAACGAGCGTCAATCTCACGAGCAGCTCCTCTATCTTGAACGCAGACAGCAAGAGATAGCTAAAAAATTAGAGAAGCTTTTAGTTTCCCATGCTGAAGTGAGTAAAGAAAGGCTTGACGGCGGGGGCTTTGTTGAAATCGGTCGAGAGTTGGAATTCCTGGCAAAAACCCAAGAAAAAATTAAAGGTAGACTGGCGGAGATTGAATTAGAGAGAAAGCTGGTAGACGGAGTCATTGAGACTGGAGATCAGCAAATCCATAATCTGGAAGCTCTGCATAAAGACTTAGAGCGTATACAAACGATTTTAGTTTCTGTTCAAAAGGATGAAGAGCCTACTTTGAACGGAGAGGAGAGTCATCCAGTTAATAAGATGTGGGTCTCCGAATTAAGAGTTTCTTGGTTTAGTCTTCGTGAAGGAGCTCCGCAGAAGGATTCGTTAGAAAAGAGTAGCGATTATCAGGCGCAAAAAACGGCGTTTATTAATTATCTATACTATCAAATAAGGCTCCTGGATGTGCGGAAGCAATTGGTTGAAGAGCGTCTGTCTAAAGAGACAACAAGTGCAGATTTTCAGGGCATCGACGACCAAACAATTAAAGAGTTCTATGTTACCTATCAGCAGCAGCTTGATAAGTTGGAAATCAGCATGCATCAGCTAAGATCGATAGCAGGACAGATGCGTCAGGGGCAGTTTGAAATGAGTTCTTTAGTGCATGCCTTGGAGGATTCGGTCAGTCAAGAGTTAATTAAAGGCTCAAGTAAGATCCTTCTTGAAGGGCTAGATCAAAATAATCGAAGTGCCAAGGAGCAAGGGCGTTTTAAGAATCAATTAGCCATGCAAAAAGAGTTTATCGCTCAACACATTAGCAACACCATTGAGCTTTATAGCTTGCAGTCAGAAGTTATTCGTCAGAAAATAAAAGGCTTGCAAGAGGTTCGGAAGACACGTCTTGAATATGAGGCTCAGGTACTCCAGAATCAGCTTAAGGATTCTTCTGAAGAGATGAGATATCTTCCTCAAAAATGGATTTCTGAACAGCAGCTTAAATTTTGGACGACTGCGTATTTGAAGCTGGCAGAAGAAATAACGCTTTGTGTCGAAGTTAAGAGCCATTCTAATGATTTAGATGCAACGGGAATTAGGCCGCTTTCGTATGCGGCCCCTCCTTTGTCCCCTAAAGAGCTGCCGCTTATCCGTTATATGGTTTTAGCAGGGGCTTTGGGGTGTATGTTTTCAGTGAGTGCTCTTTTCATTCAGACATGGGCAGGGGGTGTCAGGGCTTCTCCAGAGAATCTTGCTTTAAAAGGAGAGAGTGTCTCAGGGGGGCTTTCAGGGCGAGCTTCAATGCCTCTTTCAAATAGTGACCTCGGAACGCTCCGCTCTCTAATGGCCTTTCTAAGCCAGCATGGAAAGATTTCTGGGCCCGAGATGGAGGAGGGGTTTCTTCAGGGGCAAACGCTTCTTTGCCTCCTCGGAAGTGGCTCTGATTATACTCCTTCTTTAGCTGCACTTTTGCATAAGACCGGAAAGAAAGTGCTCGTCTTGCAAGGGGGCTTTGGTCACCAGGCCTTTAAAGAAGAAGAGAAAGGGCTGTTGCAGTATTTAGAAGGGACTATTTCTGCTCCTCATATTTTCAAAGAAGAGGGGTATGACCTTGTCGTTTCTGGAGGGTACACTCGGTATGCTACGGAGCTGCTTCTCTCTAGTCGTTACAGGGAGCTCTTGAGTAAGTACCAGTACAAGTACGACTATGTGTTGTTAACAACAACGACCTCTGTTGTTGATCCTGCAGCAGAAGAGCTTTTGGACCTTGTAGATGTTGCGGCAGTGACTCTTAGTGAAGAGCGCCTCCATCAGCTAGAGCGTTTCCTGCAAAGAGCGCGCAGCCCAGCTGCTCCAAAACCTACCACTTTCCTCTTTGCCTAGGCGTCTTTTGCTTGACGACGTTTAATCCAGCATCATCAATGTGGCAAGAACAGTATGAAGCCGTTTTTTTCCATGCCCAAAATTATGCTCGATCTGCGCGAAAAATATTTAGTGGGAACTGCTACGTATAAAGAGCAAGCCATCTAAGGGCTGGGCCCCTTGCGCTACTGCGGCTGTTTTGCTTTGATGTCGCGCCATTTCTTAATCATTTGAGTTGCTAGCGGAGCGGCTTCTTTTCCGTAGTCGCCATAACGGAGGTAGACCACCACGACAAGCTCGGGACGGCTGAAAAGGTCAGCTTGAGAGGTCGGCAGTGGGGAAAGAGCTCCTTTATTCTTAGTAAATGAGATGGCTGAAAACCAAATGTGGGTATACATGTGAGTTCCATTCACCTGGTCGCAGTCAATCCTCTCAACGATTTCAGAGGTGCTCGTCTTCCCAACGATCTGCTCTTGTAGGTCGACATAGTTTCTCATCTCTTTTGATGAGGGGGAAAAGGAGGAGATGACGCTCTTGCGCGCTGTTCCATGAGCTCCGAGGACGACCTGGCGCATCCCTTGCAAAAGGACATTTCGTATAGGAGCTGGCAAGAAAATCTCCCGCTTGACCTCGGTAGGTATTATGGTCACTTGCGGGGTGCTTTGACGGGAGTCTGCAGCGGTAAATAAGGAGAAGTGGATCCCTGCGAGGGCTAAGCTTTCTTTGTAGGGGTACTCTTGCCTGTAAAGCGTAAGCTCTTCATTTCGGGTGGGCTCTACACCAATGATTGTTTTTACGATTTTTGGCTTCAGAACCTTCCCTCCGTTAGCAAGCGTAGACATCATTACGGCGCATTGTAGGGGGGTGCTGACAAGGGAGTGTTGCCCAATGGCGGTTGCATAGAGGCCGGTGCGGTTTACTGCTAGGTCTTTGGGAAGGCATCCAGAGTATTCTCCGGGCAGGTCAATCCCTGTCTGAGAGCCGTAAGAAAATGAGCGGGCAGCTTCAATGAGGCTTTCAGGCGTGTCGAGAACCTCTCCTGCAACTAGAGCGAAGTAGACGTTACTCGAGACGGCTAAAGCCCCGATGAGGTCTACCTTTCCGATATTGTGGTGCTGACTCCGTGGAAGGCGCCCCCCTTTGTAGTATTGGGGGATAGCCTTCCCTTCTAGAGTCGAGCCGACATTCCATTTGTCTCTGTCAGCTGTTTGTGGCTGCAAGTTATCGATCACTGTAAAAGGATTCAGCTCTGCTATAGAGGGGTTTTTATGGTTGAGCTTGAGATAGCGCTGACGGAGGGCCTCGTAGCTTGTAACCAGTTTAAAGATCGATCCTTGTTGAGCGGCTTCCCTGTAGGCGTGGGATCTAGTATAGCCAAATCCATGCATGGGATAGAAGGCAGCTGCAAGATGTTTTTCCTGCTGGAGTTTGGTTCCATTGTTTTGGGGGGCATTTTTTAGATGGGGATAGGTAGCTAGCAGGGGACGGGTGAGATCGTAAAAAGAGCGCATTGTCCCGAGGTATTCCAAAGCAACTGTTGGGGGGAGTTTTGCTAGTGCTCCTCGTAGCTGTTTGTAGCGCATGTGCCAAGAAGCGGCTTGGTGGGCCCCTGCGGCAAGCTCCTCTTGCCATAGATCAATGGATTCGAGATAGGGGGCAAGTTCTTTAACGGCTGCCTCAGGAAGAGCCCTACTTCCCATGAGAAAGGCCAAGATGAGGTTGCAGCGGTGCTCTGCCCAGAAAGAGCGGAACATCATCTGCTCTTGCTGTGTCAGGTAGTCGGTGTAGGGGCGGCGGTAGTGTTTTGTTGCGGTTTCCCAGGTTCGTTTTTCTTGCAGAAAGCTCTTTTCGTTTTCTTCTCTCCACTTAGCAAAGGTGGTTGCCTGAAAGACTGGTTTGGTAAGGCCGTACACGGCCTCTCCAATGGATGAAGCTGCAGCGCAAATGGTTTTGTAGTTCGAGATTTTCTCGTTTCCTAGTATAGCCAGGGCTTCAGGAGAGGCGTTTGAGGCATCTAAAGCAATGCGATAGAGGTCGAGCAGTAAGACTTTGTTGTAGGTGGAGGGGATCCGCTGCAAGGCGAGGTCGAGTGTTTTTTTGTGCCGCCGCCCTTCAGCGCCGGCTTCTGAAATGTTTTGTAGTATCGTCTCCTGTTCCCACGAAGGGATTGTTTTGTAGTAGGGGATGTGTTCGGGGCCGCTATAGAGCACATCGATAAGCTTGCGGGCATCAGTTTGCTCGCTCATGGAGAGGAGCGTTTCTAGACTTGTCTGGAAGGTGTTAGCGTGGGAAAGGGTGTTAAATTGATCTAGGGCCTTTCTGGCAGGGTTGTCTAAAGGGAGAATAATGTTCAGGTAGTTGTCCCAGGTTATCTCGGTACGTTCAGTGGCGTATCTGCCGGTAATTGTTGAAAAGAGCTCCCTTTCTTGTAGCTGTTTTTGATCCCAAAGTGAGGCGATGTGCTCATCAATTTCAAGCCAACGGTGGACGGCGGCTCTCTTTTTTTGAGCTGTGTCGGGGTCTCCGGAGGGGATGAAGTCGTTTGGATTGAATCTTGGATAGGAGGCAAAGGCTAGAATTTCTCCCGTGTTTGGATCCATTGCAATAATTGAGCCTCCTTTCAGAAATGGTTGCTTGAATAGCTTAAAGCCTTGCCTGTTGAATTGAAAACTCCGCCGGTCTCTGATCTTTTCGTTCTCGGCAAGAAGTTGTTCGGCAAAGTCTTGCAGTTCAGAGGAAATTGTCAGGAGTACTCTTTGACCGGCAACAGGGGCTCTAGCTCCTGGCAACTCTCTTAAAAAGTTTCCGTAGGCATCTGAATAAAAACTTTTTTTGCCATAAAAGCCGCGGAGGTGTTCGTCAAAAAAGGCTTCAACCCCTCCTTTTCCAACAAAATCGGTAAAAGAGTAGGCCCGTTCTTGTAGCTCTCTTAAGCGGCGGCGGGCTTCTACGTGAGAGGAGTATCCTGTGGGAGGTTCGATGGCTACTCCTAGGTCTCTGTTAGTGACATAGTCCTCTAATAAGGACTTCTCTCTCATGATTTGTTGGTATTCGGTCGAGCTAATGGCTCCCATGTAGCCAATGACGTGAGCGCCGACCTTTTCAAGAGGGTAGTAGCGCCTTGGGGCTCTGTGGGGGTGGAGTCCTAGCCAGTCTTTTGCGAGCATTTTGAGCCGGTAATACTCTTGCTCGGTAATGTCCTCTTTAACTAGGAGAGGGGCTCTGTCAAATAGGGGCCCCTTGGCATAAATGAGATCTTCAATCCGGCCAGCATCGAGGTTGAGTTCTTTGGAAAGGAGCTCTGAAAGGTTTTGAATGTGCTCTTTCCGTTTGAAGTGCTTGACCCGTTTGCCTTGGGCGTTAGGTTCCCAGGCGGCTGTAGGGATTTGCCTGATCTGCCAGTAGGAGATGGCTGCGTGGTACTGTACTTTGTTGATGGCTAGGGGGGTGTTGAAGCGGTCTCGAATGGTTGCCCGTTCAGCAGGTTCGATAATCACCCGTTGTTGAGGTCTGCGAGAGTTCTCGAGTCTTTCATCATGTTGTAAGATTGAAAGCTGCCAAAGGCGCATGATCAGCAGGATCATGATGATTAAAAATAAATTCAAAATCCGATTAACCTTGGCGGGGACGTCTAGTTCAGGAAGGCGAGGGTGGTGGCGGGAGTGTTGCCGTCTAGACATAATTTGCCGGTTCATCGATAAAAAAAGCTTATATACTCCTCGTAGCTGAAAACGGGAATTTGGGCTAGCGCGAAAGCCCCGTTTTCAGTTAAGAGGAGGATTCCTTTAATTCTAGTTTCTTCCTCATTTATGAGAAAGCGCTGCCTTAGCGTTTGCCCTCTCCAGAAGGTAACGTGGGCTGTCCCGTTCTGGGATTTCAGACCGAAGCCTACAGCAAACGTTTGCTTGGTGGCAGGTTAGATCCCAGACCGGGACGGTCTGGTTACCCTCCGGAGAGGGCAAACGCTTAAATTAGGGTGTTTTTCTTGTTTGTTGCTTGCTCTGCTTACGCGCTTTTCCGCTCTGCAACTTTTGGGTTGTGAAAAAATCCCAAGGAAGGATATATTTATTTCCCATTATGCGCCCGTAGTTTAGTGGTAGAACTTCAGCCTTCCAAGCTGTTAGTGTCAGTTCGATTCTGACCGGGCGCTCATTTTGTTATAAACACCCTAATAACCAAGACCGAAATCTTACCCTTAGGGTGGGATGCCGTCGTCAAAAACATAAGAAGGAACAAGGCTTGGCACACGAAATTACTATAAAAGAACTAGTAGAAGCTGGCGCCCATTTTGGTCACCAGACACACCGTTGGAATCCAAAGATGAAGAGATTCATCTTTAAAGAGCACAACGGACTGTACATTATCGACTTAGCAAAGACTTTGCACCAAGTGCGAGTAGCTGTCGAAGCTGTTAAAGAAGTTATCGCTGAAGGGAAAAAAGTTTTGTTCGTCGGCACAAAGAAACAGGCGAAAAGCGTTGTTCGTGAGTGTGCAGAGCAGTCTGACGAGTTCTACGTATGCGAGCGCTGGCTCGGGGGTCTCCTCACAAACTTAACAACTATTCGCCAGTCAGTAAAGAAGCTTGATCGTATTGAAAAGCAGTTGATCGCTTCTGGCGTGACTGTTTTTGGCGCATCAGCAAAAGAGATGGAGCGTGAAGAGCAACGTGCTGCCGAAGGTCTTGAGACAGAACAGGAAGAAGTTCTTGATTCAGTAGAAGTTGTAAAAGTTCCTGAGACGGCATCGAAGATCATTGCTGGCCTAACAAAGAAAGAAATTTCTGTTCTAGGAAAGCAGCATGACAAACTTGACAACTGCTTGTCAGGCGTACGTAAGATGTCAAAGGTTCCTGGATTGTTGATCATCGTCGATCCTAGCCACGAGTCACTTGCTGTTGCTGAAGCTAATAAGCTTGGCATTCCTATCATTGCGCTTGTAGATACTAACTGTGATCCAGATCCTATTCAGTACGTTATCCCTTGTAACGATGATGCTGTAAAGAGCGTAAGACTGATTGTTCAGACTCTTGCTCAAGCAATCGTCGACAAGAAAAACGAGCTGAACATCTCTTTTGCTAAAGGGGATGAGCAGATCGACGAGAAGGACCAAGAAGATGCGGACTTCCGCAAAGCTGCAGCTTCGAAAAGACACGGTGCACCTCGCAGGCATAGCTTTTCTAACGAAAAACCAGTCGCGCAACCAAGCGCATAATAAGAGCATAGAGAGACTATAATGAGTGGTGATACATCAGCTACTGCTGTAAAAGCTCTTCGTGAAGCGACTCAAGCGGGAATGGCCGATTGCAAAAAAGCGTTAGTTAAAACTAACGGGAATATGCAAGAAGCGATTGTTGTCTTGCGCAAGAAAGGGCTCGCTTCAGCAGGGAAGAAAGAAGGACGTGAAGCAAAAGAGGGGGTTATTGGCTATGCTGAAGACTCTTCTGCTTTTGCTATCGTCGAAATCAACTGCGAGTCAGACTTCGTTTCTAGAAGCGAAGGCTTCCAGGCCTACGTGAAAGAGATGGCTCATGCAGCTTTGACTACAAAGGCAGTTTCTGCAGAAGACTTTGTTGTAAAAAAGCACCCTCAGCATCCTTCAGATACGATTGATCAGTATCGTCAAAGCGACATGATGTTGAAGCTTGGTGAGAACATCCAAATTAAACGATTGATCCGCCTAGAAAAAGCGGCTGATAGTCTAATTTGTGTCTATTCTCACCTCGGGAAAGGTGCTCTTGTTACAGCTGTTGAGCTCACTCATGGAAATGGCGAAGGCCAACTTGGACACGACATTGCAATGCAGGTTGCTTCATCAGCTCCTCAATACTTGACTCCAGAGGGCGTTCCTCCTGAAGTTAAGGCTGGTGAAGAAGATATCCATAAAAGCAAGTTGTTGCAGCAGGGCAAGCCTGAGAAGATGTTTGATAAGATCATTCCTGGAATGTTGAAGAAGTTCTATGCTGAAACTTGTTTGCTTGAGCAAGCGTTCATTAAAGATGATGCGCTGAGCATTGCACAGGTGATTGCAACGCGCTCTAAAGAGACAGGAAAGCACTTAGCAGTTAAGAGAGTTATTCGTTGGGCGCTAGGTACAACAGGTGGAATTATTGAAAAGTAAGCTCTAGCGAGTTACTTCTTCTGTCAGCTCTCAAAAGGGATTAGATGCCAAGCGTCTAATCCCTTTTTTTGTTTCTATAGGCGATGAAATCCTGTTGCTAACGAACCGTGAGCAGTGGTATTTATAAAGGCGATTGTTGTTTTTATCGAAAGGAGAGGATGCAAGATGATAAAAAGTGCTAACGAAAAAATGAAGAATGCAGTAGAGCATTTTCATACGAGCCTTAAAGGCGTTCGTGCGGGAAAGGCCACGTCAGAATTGGTCAAAGACGTTAAGGTCGAAGTTTATGGGACTACATCGCCTCTTCCTCAGATAGCTAATATTTCAGTAAATGGCCGCCAGTTGACGATTCAGCCTTGGGATTCCACACAAGTAAATGCTATAGTAAAAGCAATTGGAGTGGCAAACCTTGGTCTTTCTGCCCGTGCAGATGGTGCAGTGGTGCGCGTTGATGTCCCTTCACTGACTCAAGACCGCCGCAATGAAGTGGTTAAGTTGTGCAAAAAGGAACTAGAAGATTGCAAAGTGGCCATCCGTAAGGCTCGGCAAGAGGCTAACGACACACTTAAGAAGCAAGAAAAGGGAAAAGAGATCACAGAAGATGACCTCAAGAGGACAGAGAAAGAGATTCAGCATATAACGGATAAGTTCTGCAAAGAAGCCGAGGCTTTGAGTGATGCAAAAGAAAAAGAAATCCTCGCCGGCTAAAGTCTGGTTTTTATTTACGTATCTTTTGTTTTGACACCTTAAAAAAAACCGCGGAAGCGGTAATCAAGCGGCGAAGCCGTGGCAGATGTTAGCCGTAGGTGACTATAGGGAACCTGCGGGAATGTACATAAAAAAATTAAGCCGCGGACAGCGGCGACACTTCCTGTAGAGCAGGTGTCGCCGCTGTCCGCGGCTTAAAATTAATGCCTGGTTATTCCGTAGGTTCCCTACGGTCACCTACGGCTAACATCTGTCACGGCTTTGCCGTTTAGTTACCGCTTTCGCGGTCTTCTAAAAAGCATTCAGCATTTTTTCTCTGCGTTCTCGGCGCCTCTGTGGTGAAAATCTTTAATATTTCCTTTTTTCGCCAATCAAAAAAAAACGTCTAAAGTGCAGCCTATTTAACTGCGGTTAAATAGATGTCGAGGCCTATCCAGCGGGCGACTGTCTTGCAAAGAAGCTTGCGGCTAACGCGCAGTCCCATCCAGCGGAGCCTGTCCATATTTTCTCTTCTTAAGCGTATCGACGGATACCCAGCAAAAATATGTTTTAGGGTTGTGTAAGAGAAGAACTCAACTTCAGGTGCTGCCTGCTTTTCTGTGTTCGCATCATAAGCTCCTTTTTGCAAGGTTGACGAGATGGGGGCTGCTTTTTTTAGTCCAGATTGGTGCAGCAAAGCTTGTAAGCATGCCTTAGGCCATCTATTCCATTGTCTTCCAGAGAACTGATTGTAGACCATAATAATGGCAGTTCCCCCCTTACGAAGCATCCGATGGGTTTCGTTTACAGCTTGCTGCATGTTTCCGGTGTGATGAAAGCATCCGATAGAAACGATGTAGTCAAAGCTTTCATTGGCAAAAGGGGCTTTTAGAACGCTATCCGTTTTGACATCCGCGCTAAAGCCGTTCATACGCGCTCTGTGTTGCATCATTTCGCAAGGGCCTTTAGCGATGTCAAGCCCGCTGTAATCAGCGCCAGCTCCCATAATTGTTTGCCCTACTGTGCCGTAGCCTAACCCTATTTCTAGAACCTTTTTGCCGCGCATCTCTTGAAAGGGGATGATCGAGTGCAAGTAGGGATAAGAGGTAAAGAAGCCGTTATCAAATTTCTTTAGCGATTCTATAGAGCGATCGGTAACCCCGAGTTTCTTTGCGAGGTGGCTTCCGCAGAGTCCGTTCCAAAAGGTTTGGTTCTGCTTGTCAAGTAATTCTTGGATTCCTGTGGTCACAAAAGCTCCTGTTTTTTCTAAAATCAGCTCCTAATTAGCCCTTATATGATTAATAAACGGTTAGATTGTGTCCAGAAGATTGAGGAGGGAAAGACGGGTTGGGCTAGCCTTAATTCCCCTCTAATTAGAGTGCTAAATAAGCTGTAATGGGGCGTAATTAGGCATTATTTTCCTGATGGAAAACAGCTCTGTGTGTATCTGAAGAGGTGATATTTTCCGTTTTGTGATTATATTCCCAATTATCCGTTGCGGAAAATACGCAGGACATATACCATAGGTCATTCTTTATCCTTTTTATGTAGTTTGTTTGGCCCCATCGTCTAGTCTGGTCTAGGACACCGGATTTTCATTCCGACAACACGGGTTCGAATCCCGTTGGGGTCAAAGTTTTAAAGAGCCTTTAGCTCAGTTGGTAGAGCATTTCACTTTTAATGAAGGGGTCGATGGTTCGAATCCATCAAGGCTCATCCCTTTAACGTAGGATAATCTTAATAAGAGACGGTTTTTAAAAATGAAAATTGCACGGCTTATTACGGTCCTTTGTTTAGTATTTGTAGCAACTTTACTGCACGGCTGTGCAGCAGGGTCTGCTACTGCGGGCTACGCGCTTAAAGCAAGCACCGCTGACGACATCGGTTCCGAAGGTCGTCAACGCATCATTAAAGAATCTCTTGATCATTTTCACCTCGACCAAGATCGAGGTCGAAAAGACATTGTCGAACAAGCTGTTGCTGAATCAAAAGCTTACACAGACGCGAGAATTCGCGAGCTTGAGCAAAGGATCAAAAATAGTGTCAGCACCCTCGAAACTTCTACTCCTCAGACATAATTCCTCGCCTGGCTTCCTTAAGGAGCGACCTAAAGCTTCAGATATTCCTTATACCACTCTACAAACTTTGGAATGCCTTCGCTTAAAGGTGTTTTGGGGCTGTAGCCCAGCTTTGATGCGCTATGTGAGATGTCTGCATAGGTAGACAAAACATCGCCGGCTTGCATCGGGGCTTGCTGTTTAATCGCTTTTTTCCCAGCAGCGGTTTCAATAAGATCTACAAAGTAACCGAGCTCTTCGGGTTTGTTATTTCCTAAGTTGAAAATCTCGTAAGGGGCCGCAAGATCAACTGCTGCCACAATTCCATCTACGATGTCGTCGATGTAAGTGAAGTCGCGTCGCAGCTGTCCGCCATTAAAGAGTTTTATGGGGGCGCCCTCTAGGACAGCCTTTGTGAAGGCGAAATAGGCCATATCAGGGCGTCCCCATGGGCCGTAAACGGTAAAGAAGCGTAAGCCTGTTACAGGAATGCCGTAGAGATGGTGGTAAGAGTGGGCTAGCACTTCATTTGATTTTTTTGTCGCTGCATACAAGCTTACCGGGCTGTCTGTAGGGTCTTTTTCGGAAAAGGGCATTTTGCTGTTCAGGCCATAAACGGAAGAAGACGAGGCGTAAATAAAGCGGATGTGGGGCTGTTGACGGCACAGCTCTAGCATCGAGACAAACCCCTGAAGGTTTGCGGTGACATAAGCTTGAGGGTTTTCTAATGAGTATCTAACACCTGCCTGCGCTGCTAAATGGACGATATGCGTAAAGTGGTATTTGACAAAAAGCTGCTCAAGAGCGTTGCTGTCGCAGATATCTCCCTGAATAACGGGGATCCCTTTTTCTTGAAGCCGTTTTTCGCGCGCGCGCTTGAGATTAGGATCGTAGTAATCATTGAAGTTGTCGTAGCCTATGACCTGGTAACCACGTTCATGTAAACGCAGGGCAAGATGGTGCCCAATGAATCCCGCTGCTCCAGTAACCAACACAGTCCGCCCCATAACCTCTTACCCCGCTTAGTTTCATCCAATACTTTACCCTGCTGCTTGTTATGATGCAATTAAGCGGTTGCCCACTCCAAGATGCGGCCCTCTCCAGAAGGTAACCAGACCGTCCCGGTCTGGGATTTCAGACCGGGGCCTACAGCAAACGTTTGCTTATTAGAAGGTTAGATACCAGACCGGGACGGTCTGGTTACCTTCTGGAGGGGGCAAACGTTGTCAAAGCAAAGGTGTGTAAATAGGGGACAGAGACGGCCTGCCTTACCTCTTCTGGTAACCCACTAAAGACAAGCTGGCTGCCAGCACTACGGGCGGTTTGCTCTTGAATTGCCTTTGAATTGCCCTTGACATCCGGTCTGGCACAAGCTAAATTGCCTTGCCAGCAACAAAAAAGCATTCTAATGCTTACTGTTTTAACATGTTACAAAAGTGTTTGCACCGAATATGAGAGTCCTCGTTCTTTATACGAATCCAGAGCTTTCTAGAAGAAAGACGATAGATGATCATCTTCACTGTTTTGAAAAATATGTGGAGGGGGTGACATTCTACTATTGTAATGTGCTTTTGGACCTCCCATTTTACCTGAAGTGGATTCAGTATGATGGAATTATTCTCCATTATACGTTGCTAGCGCAGCGGTGGTGTCTTGGTTATTGGGCTCATCGTTATCACAAAGCTTGTCTAGAGATAGCGAATCTTAGCGGAGTCAAGGTTGCTATTCCGCAAGATGAGTATGCCCATACAAACGAACTAAACAGACTCTTTAAAGCGATAGGGGTCGAGTCCATTTACACATGCGCCTATCCCATTGACTATCAGAAGCTCTATCCACGAGAAGAGAGCGGGTTAAAGCACTACTTTACAACCTATACGGGCTTTGTTGATGAAGAAACTTTGGATTCAATTAAAACATTGCATCAAGAGGGTGCTCCCAGAACTATAGATATGGGTTACCGCGCGCGCCGCATTCCATATTGGTTAGGAAGTCACGGACAGCTTAAGGGTGATGTGGCAGACGCCTTTTTAGCGCATGAAGGGCTTGCTACTATATCCTCAGATATTTCTACACGCCCTAGCGATGTGTTTTATGGAAAGGATTGGATGCGCTTCTTACTGCGCTGCCGCACGGTTCTCGGGTGTCTTGGAGGGGCTAGTCTTCACGACCCAGAAGGGGTTATCCGGCATAAAGTAGAGGAATATGTAAAGTTACACCCTGAAGCGGGCTTCAAAGAGGTGGAGAAGGCTTGCTTTCCAGGCCTTGATAATGACCTCCATCTTTTTGCGTTATCGCCACGCCATTTTGAGTGTGCCATGACGAAGACATGCCAGGTTCTTATTGAAGGGGACTACGACGGGGTGTTTCTTCCGGACATCCATTTTATTGAGTTAAAGAAGGACTTTAGCAACATTTCTGAGGTCCTGGAAAAAGTTAAAGACAAAGCCTTGTGTGAACAAATGGCTGAAAGGACCTACAGGGACGTGATTTTATCTGAGAAGTACACCTACAGGGCATTTGCTGATCAAGTTATTTCCCATATTAGGGAGCTTTCACAGAATGTCGTGCGCGGCCCAATGACCTTTAAAGAGAGGGTTCTTTTCAGTCTTGCCGATAGACTGCTCCTCTGGAAAGGAAAGCGGGAAGTTTCGTTAATAAAGTTCTTTAACTTATGGACAAAATGGACCTATAAAAATCCTAGAAAGTGGAAGCGATCCATTGAAAAGAAACTAAAAGTTATAAGCTTTCGCAATAGAAATGGCCCATTCAACAGTGAAGTGCGACAAAAAGATTAAAAAATAAAGAGGTCAGAGACGGCTGCGATCCCTAGGGTGCTTTTTAGCAAAAAGAACATTCTAGGAGAAGCGTATGCCGAAAGGCTACCATCATCTGACCAGAGACCAAAGATGCCAGTTGTACGCTTTAAAATGTAGCGGAACGTCTACTCATAATTCGGATTGACATTTCGGAAAGACCTGTGATTGTGGAGGAGAAAAGTCGGCTTGGAGATTGATACGATCATAGGAGCTGAGGACAGGGGTGCTGTAGTGTCGATGGTAGAGAGGCATTCAAAATTAACGTTGTTGGCTTAAGTATCTAGATATCAGACTGCGTACTTACTCTCACAGCTGACAATGGGAAAGAGTTTGCAAACCACCAAACGATAGCCTTAAAGTTAGGTGCAACTGTCTACTTTGCTCGCCCTTACTGCTCTTGGGAGAGGGGCCTGAATAAGCATACCAATGGCCTTGTACGGCAGTATCTTTCTAAGCATCAACAACTAGATGCGGTGTCTGATGAGACTGTAGGGAAGATCGAGAATCTACTTAACAACCGACCAAGGAAAGTGATAGAATTTCGCATACCCCTAGAGATCTTTAATGAGCGCAGAAAAGAGCCTGCGTTTGTCGCACTTCGAAGTTGAAAAGGCGTTGCTTAATTTCCGAGACTTATCCAACTTTACCATATTCTGTACCGCTCTTCTTAGAACCGGAAGATTTTCGGCCCCGTGATCTTTTAAGGAGCAAGCGCGCAAGCGCGCAGCTCTTTGGAGTGCTGGGACAAGTCCAACGCTTTTATCAGTCCTCGACATGTCGAGGACTGTACGAAACTGTTGCTTACTAAAGCTGAACGGACTCGACATGTTGAGTCCTAACAAGGCTAGGACAAGTCCCGGCACTCCAAGGATCGAGCTTCGCTCGATCCTACTAATAACTTACGCGTTTTTGGTCTAAAGAGCCTCGCTTCGCGTAGATTCTTAGTTCATGCGATTGCCCTGGGCTTCGACGCCACCCGCAACTGCCTAAACCGTCTTTAGTGGGTAATATTTATCCTAGTGTTCCTCGGCTTTGTTGCATAATTACAGCCCCTTAAGAGTAGCAGCCTTACAGGCTGCGTAGGATACATTCACTTATACCCGGGGCGCTGCCCCGGGCTGTGTGCATTTTCAGCCCTTCAGGCTGAACCCTAAAAGTGGTTTTATATAGTAGTTAAAGTCTTTTGATTAAAATCTCAGCCTGTAAGGCTGTAAATTGCAAACAGCGTAAGGGCAGCGCCCTGGGTATAAGCGAATACATCCTACGCAGCCTGTAAGGCTGCAATTGCAATTATGCAACAATGCCGTGTTCCTCTGAGACATTGCTATACTTCGGACATCTTCTTACTGCTCTTTATTAAGACCGTTTTTTTTGGGTTTCACTTGAGGACAATTAGTTCATTTGCTAATGTCCACGCTTTCTAAAGTCAGTGAATAATTGAAACGCTAGTTTGAGGAAATGTTTATGACGATGTCACTCGAAATCATGCTGGAACACACCCGGGCTCGTGAGGCTGTAGTGAGCGCCGCAGGCTTAGGGCTTACTTTAGAGCGTATCCGCACTCGCCAAATTACGGTTGGAGTTATTGGTTTAGGATACGTCGGCCTTCCTTTGTCACTTGTTTTTGCTGAGGCGGGTGTTAAGACTGTAGGGTTTGATATCGACGAAAGTAAAATTAGGGCGATTGCAAATAAGAAAAGTTATTTCCGCCATATTTCTGATGAACGTTTAGATGGGCCAGTTGGCAAAAAAATGTTTTCAGCAACGGCCCGCTTTGAGCGAGTTGCTGAATGTGACGCGCTGATCATCTGCGTTCCTACACCACTTACGCATCACCTCGAACCGGACCTTCGTTACATCAGAGAGACTTGCGAGGCAATTGCCCCTTACCTCCGTCCCCATACACTTGTTTCCTTAGAGAGCACGACCTGGCCCGGGACAACAGTCGAAATCGTTCAGCCAATTTTAGAAAGATTAGGGAATGTTAAAGTTGGGCGGGACCTTTATCTCTGCTTTAGCCCTGAAAGAGAAGATCCAGGTAATCCTTCATATGGGACACGAACAATTCCTAAGCTCGTCGGCGGCGTAGACAAAAAAAGTCTTGAGCTTGCCCATGCATTGTACGCTCTGGCAATCACTGAAGTGGTACCCCTTTCGAGCACGCAAGTAGCTGAGTCGGCTAAGTTATTCGAAAATATTTTCCGCTGCGTCAATATCGCCCTTGTTAATGAGCTCAAGGTTATCTTTGATAAAATGGGCATTGATGTCTGGGAAGTGATCAAAGCTGCTGAGACTAAGCCGTTTGGGTTTATGCCTTTCTGGCCAGGACCAGGACTTGGCGGCCATTGCATCCCTATTGACCCATTCTATTTGACATGGAAGGCCAAAGAGTCGGGCGTTTCTACTCGTTTCATCGAGCTTGCTGGCGAGATCAACAGATCGATGCCGAAGTGGGTCATTGAAAAGGTGCAAGATTGTCTAAACACCTTCTCTAAGCCTGTAAGAGGAAGTCGCATATTGATATTGGGTCTAGCTTATAAGCCAAATATTGATGATCTGCGCGAAAGTCCAAGCTTGGAGTTGATCACGCTTCTCGAGCAAAAAGGGGCAATCGTTGACTACCACGATCCTCTTATCCCTGAGATTCCTAGAACACGTGAGCATGCTGATTTGGCTGGGCGCAAGAGTCATGAGCCATCAGCAAAGTATGATTGCTTTATTTTGGCGACAGATCACAAATGTTTCTCTCCAGAGAAGTTTTTAGCAGTGGGAGTCCCCATTGTGGACACTCGCAATATGTTGCCTAAACATAAACTCGTTTTTGCCGCTTAATTTAATTAGCCTAATTTGAATCTAACTCGGGAGTTTCCCCCATGCAATTTATCGACTTGAATAAACAGTACCGTTTACATCAAGCGGCTATCGACCGTGCTATTCACGAAGTCCTCGAAAAAGGACAGTACATCATGGGGCCTCAAGTCAAAGCTCTTGAAGAGGTTCTTGCGGCATATGTAGGAGTTAAACACACCATTGCCGTTGCTAATGGTACCGATAGCCTCCAAATTGCTTTGATGGCTTTAGGCGTAGGTCCTGGCGATGAAGTCATTACAGTCCCATTCACATGGATTAGCACTGTAGAGGTTATTTCTCTTGTTGGGGCAACGCCTGTTTTTATTGATATCGAGCATGAAACATTTAACATGGATATCGAGCAGCTGGAAAGCGCGATTACTCCACGCACAAAAGCGATTATCCCGGTTAGCTTGTTTGGGCAAATGCCTGATTACGGCGCAATCAATATGATTGCAGAGCGGCATGGCATTGCTGTTATTGAAGATGGGGCGCAAAGCTTTGGGGCAACGCAAGCTGGGCGTCGCAGCTGCTCTGTCACACAGATTGGTTCTACAAGCTTCTTCCCCGCTAAGCCTTTTGGCTGCTACGGAGATGGTGGGGCGCTCTTTACAAATGATGATGCGCTTGCATCAAAGATGCGTGCCATTCGTACACATGGCGGCGAGCGGCGCCATTATCACCCTTACGTTGGGATGAATAGCCGTCTAGACACTATCCAGGCGGCAGTGCTTCTTGCAAAATTCCCTCACTTCCCTCAAGAAGTGGAAGCGCGCCAGCAGATTGGGGCTCGTTATTCTGAGCTTTTACAAGATTGCTGTGAAGTGCCTCTTGTTCAAGAAGACAACACGCACGTCTACGCGCAGTACACGATACGCTGCCCTGAAAGAGATGCTGTTAGCGAAACATTGAAAATCCAGGGGATTCCAACAGCTGTTTATTATCCAAAATGTTGCCATGAGCAGCCTTGCTTTGGTCAGTTCGGATACGGCAAAGGGAGCTTCCCTGAAGCGGAAAGAGCTGCCGCAGAGGTGTTGAGCTTGCCAATGCACCCATGGCTTACTATCGAAGAGCAAAATACTGTTGTTGAAGCTGTACAAAATGCTCTTGTAGCTGTTGCCTAACTAGAGTGTTAGGTGTTTTTGGGTTTTTAACGCAAAGACGCAGAGGCGCAAAGAATACAGAGAAAAGAAGAGCTGGAGAGTTTAAACCCTTTTTAGTCTTTGCTGAGTTCTCTCATACTTCTG
>CAMCWV010000026.1 GCA_945882915.1 Waddlia chondrophila WSU 86-1044
TCGCTAACGCTCGTTCCTTAATTCGCTAACGCTCGTTCCTTAATTCGCTAACGCTCGTTCCTTAATTCGCTAACGCTCGTTCCTTAATTCGCTAACGCTCGTTCCTTAATTCGCTAACGCTCGTTCCTTAAGCGGGCGCTAAGCGGAGTATATACTCCTCGTAGCTGAAAACGGGAACTTGGGCTAGCGCGAAAGAAAAAAAGAGAAGAAGCCAGTAGCAATTAAAGGGTTACCTTCTAGAAAGGGTAAGCGCTTGTTTAGGATAATTTTTCCCATTTTCAGCTAAGAGGAGTAGAGGCTTACTTTCTACCGTACTCTTTTATCTGGGTATTTTGATGGAACCGATTATTGTAGCGCGCGGATTATCGCGCAGCTATCAGACCTACGAGAAACCTCAGGGTTTTTGGAGCTCTATCACAGGGCTGTGGAACCGTAAGCATACGGAGAAGGTCGCCCTTTTTCCTGTTGATCTCGAAATTTTTCCGGGGCAAATTGTCGGTCTTATTGGCGCTAATGGTGCAGGTAAGACGACGCTTCTCAAGATCCTTTCAGGACTTATTCACCCAACAGCAGGCGATGCTCATGTGCTTCAAAATCGCCCTTGGGAGCGCGGAAGTGCTTTTCTAAGACAAATCAGCATCCTTTTAGGACAGAAAAACCAGCTGTGGTGGGACATCTCTCCACTCGATAGCTTTCAGCTACTTTCCCATATTTACGATCTTGACCCCGCAGCTTGCATGAAGAAGGTAGATGAGCTTGCCACTCTTCTTGACTGCCGCCATGTCCTTAAGACGCAGCTGCGCCGACTTAGCTTAGGCGAGCGGATGAAGATGGAGATTATTGGGAGCTTGCTACACAACCCCAAAGTGCTTTTTCTTGATGAGCCCACAATTGGTCTTGATGTGCTTGCCCAAAATACGATCCGCTCTTTTATCGGAGAGCACCTTAGAGGAACCGGGCAAACTATTATTCTTACTAGCCATTACATGAATGATATCAGCAGTCTCGCCGACAGGCTGCTTGTCATGAGTCATGGGAAGCTTGTTTATGATGGGACTGTTCCGGGCTTTACGGCTCAAATCGGTGGTCAACAGCAGCGTCTTATCGTCGATTTCAGCACCCCTGTAGTAGAAGATATTCTCTTACTTCCGGGGGTTGCCATTGCCAAAGGAAGTTCGCACTACTCTCACGATTTCCTCCCCGAAGAAACGCCGCTTGTGATCAAGAAATTGATGGAGCGGACCCACATTCAAGAAGTTAAAATCGAAGAACCTGATTTTGAAAATGTTATCTACCGCTTTTTGGCGAAGGAATCTCGCGGCGTTTCGTCTCGGGATGCTCTCTAGCCTAGAATACCGCATGAACTTTGTTGTAGAAGCGCTCGCTTTGCCGCTTCTGTCTGCCTTTGTCGAATGTGTATTTTGGATGGGGATATTTCAGGCCTCTGGAAGCAAAATGATTGCTGGGTTTGACGAAGCCAACTACCTGTCTTACATGCTATGGGCAGGGTTTATTGGTAGGTCGACCTGGGCCTATGATTTCCGAATGATGGAGGATATCAATTCGGGGGCTATTAATGGATTTCTTGTCAGGCCGATCTCTTTTTTTGAGCATTATCTTAGTGACTTTCTGGGCTACAAGTGCCTGATGCTTGGGACGGGGCTTTTGGTTCTTATTCCCATTCAGCTGTTTTTTAATCCAGACCTCTCTTTTTTTAGAGTGGCTGGTGCCCTTGTTCTTTTAATGGCTTATTTCGTCTTCACCCATGTTTTAAGCTTTTGTTTGTCGGTTTTGGCGTTCTTTTTTGGGCGGATTCAGAATTTGATGGTCACTAAAGCGTTTTTATTGTGGGTGCTTTCAGGGGATATCCTTCCACTTAACGTCTATCCCTCTCCTTACAAAGAAGTACTTTTGGCTTTGCCTTTTAGTTGCGGCGTTTACATGCCTATCGGATACATTGTGGGGCGCGTGGATACGCCGCTTCTGCTTCAGGGGCTGGCAAGCGTTGTTCTTGGGACGGCTGTGCTTGGCGTGGTGGCGAAGCTACTTTGGACAAAGGCCCTCAAGACCTACTCTGGTACCGGCGCCTAAAACGCAAAGAAATATAGAGGGATTTGTAACAGTTCACATACCCAGGGCGATTTTATCAAGAAATATTTGACGCTCACAGAGGGGTGTTTTGGCAGCCTTACGATTGAAGTGGCATTGCCCGCTTTCCTCCCTCTCTGTGTTCTCTGTGTTTCAAAAATATTAATACCAGTTTTTTTTGACCACAGAGGCGTGAGAGAACGTGAGAGAAAATACAAAAAAGTTTGTAACAGTTCACATGCACCGACGAAGGGGGGGTATGTGAACTGTTACAGGGATTTTAAGAAGAGGGTGAAGTGAGCTCTTTTATTATGTGTTTTTAATAGTGAGCGTTGAATGGGTCGTCTATCAAAGTTAATCAGCCTTCAGTGGGCGTTCTTCAGGGCAAGCTTGATTGCAGACCTTGAATTTCGTTTAAACGCCTCCATACAAGCCTTCAACGATGTCTTGTGGTACCTCATGCAGATCATCGCCTTTGAGGCGATTTATGCGCAGGTTGCCCATTTGGGGACGTGGGGGCTTGTTGAGCTCCGGGTCTTTTTGGGCGTTCTTTTTACTGTTGACGCCCTTTATATGGTCTTCTTTAGCCGCAATATCTATGAGTTTTCGCAGAAAGTGACAAGAGGGGATCTCGACCTTTTGCTTGCTAAGCCTGTTAACTCACAGTACTTAATGAGCTGCCAGCGGATGAATACGACGTTCATCTTTAACTTCGTGCTGGCGCTGTGTTGGCTTTTCTGGTCTTTGAATAAATTAGAAGGGGGAATGCCTTGGGGGTCTTTGCCATTCTTAATAGTGCTAATTCCGATGGGGCTGTTAATTCAGTACAGCTGCTCATTTTCGTTCTCGGCGCTCTCCCTTTTCACCGTTCGTTCTGAAGGGATGTTGCAGCTAAGTCAGATGACTTTTCGCCTTGGAATGCGCCCCGACAATCTCTATATGCCATGGGTGCGCTATCTCGTTTTGCTGGTCATTCCTACAGGTTTAATCGCAAGCGTGCCTACACGTCTTCTTCTAGGGCCTTTTGATCCTGCGCTCCTAGCCTGGATGGTGATTGCAACGGTGGGCTTTTTGTGGATCTCGTCTCTTATCTGGAGGCGCGGCCTCCGCTTCTACGCCTCCGCCAGCACTTAAACGCAGAGAAAATGCAAGAGAGGGGCTTAAAGAGCTTCGCTTCGCTCGCTCCTTAAGCCCCTCTTTTGTATTTTCTTTCTGGTTAGGCGAGGCGTTCAACGAGGTGTTTCAGATCGGCAGTTAAGATGTGTATCCGCTCCTGAATTTTGGAGTGGGGAGCCCCATCTGTGAACTCGCTTTGACTTGCATAGACAAAGCGGGGGAGCACGATGCAGCGGAAGTCGAGGATCAGGCTGTTGATGAGCCCGAGCGGGGCCATATAACAAATAGGGCTTCCGGCAGCTGCCAGAATGCCCACAATCTTGTTGTCCCACGCCTTTCCCGAGAGTTCTTTCTCGTAAGAGGTTCCCGTTAACTCCAACAAGTTTTTGCAAGAAGCGCTCACGTCGTAGTTGTAGACGGGTGTTGCAATAAGGATCCCTTCTGCCTTGAGGATTTTGTTGTGGAGCGTCCTAATGTGCTCGTGTGTGTATGCAGATTGGTTGGATCCGTTACATAAAGGGAGGGAGTAATCGCGAAGGTCAATGAACTCGCAGGAGCCCGTTTGCTTAGTAAGAAGCGTGTGGGCATGCTGCGCGAGGGCGAAACTTAAACTGTGAGGATCAAGACTACAACTGATTATAAGGTATTTCATAGGCCAGCTTGAGTAGCGGTTTTCTTTTTTCTGAACAGTGGAAGCTTAATTATTCCATTAACAGTCATCATTCCAAGTAAGATAAATCCTCCTGCGATGTAGGTGTGCATGCCGAGCACTTCGTTTAAGAAAATAACGCCGAGGATGGTGCTAAGGAGTGGGAATAAGTAGGCGGCCATTGAAAGGTTTGTGGGGCCGCTGTGTTTTAAGACGCGGAAGTAAAGAATAAAGGCGCAGAATGTTCCTAAGAAAGAGAGGCCTGCCAGTGCGCCGATTGCTTTTCCTGAGGGCATGGGAAGGTTTTGAGGGGAATCGATAAGAAGGGCAAACGGAAGCAAGATGACAAAAGCCCCAATCATCTGACAGGTAGGAGCAACAAGGGGAGGGAAGTTCCCAAGAAAGCGCTTAGCGTAGATATGGCCTATAGCATAGCTGAGCGCTGCGGTAACAGCTGCACACATCCCCCAAGTGTCTCCTTCTGCGGTGCCATCTAATAGAGTAGGAGCTAAGAGAACAAGCAGTCCAGTGAATCCTAAAAGAACTCCAAGCGTGCGTGAAAGGGTGAGCTTATCTCCGACAATCAACCTGTGGGCAAGAAGCGCTGTAAAAATAGGGGTTGAGCCGTTGATGATTCCGGCGAGGGAGCTGGCGATGTTTTGTTCGGCAATGGCAAACAGAAAAAAAGGGAGGGCAAGAGAGAAGAAGCCTAAGACGAAGAAGTGGCCCCATGTTTTTGAGCCTCTTGGCAGCTGCCGTCCAGTGATCTTTAAAAGGGGGATTAGAAAGAGCAGTGCTAGGCAGACTCTTATGGTTACCATAGTGAAGGGGGGGATTTCATTGACAGCAAGCTTAATAAAGAGAAATGAAGGGCTCCATAGACATCCAAGCAGGACGATTTCGAGAAAATGTTTAAGCTTCATTTGTAGACTGCTGCATTAAATTAAAATGCATTTATTATACTGCGGAAGCCACTTGAAAATCAAGCTAGAAGGGGGGGTGAAGTTTTTAGTGGTTCTTTTTGAGGAACTCCAGGGCTGTAGGGAGCTGTGAGAATTGGAAGGTGATATAGTCGGGTTCTGCTCCGCGAGACTCCTTGTCTCCTTGGTTTGAGGCGAATAGGACGGTTTTCATCCCCATCTGTTTGGGGCCGTAGATATCTCGGTACATGTCGTTGCCGACGAACACGGTGTTTTCGGCCTTAACATTGAGCGCATCGAGCGCTGTTTGAAAAATTCTCTTGTCAGGCTTCCGGTAGCCGTAATCGCCAGAGATGACGATTGGCTTGAAATAATGGGCGAGATTCACTGCGCGCAGCTCGGGAAGGCCGTAAGCTGTTTGGGCGTCAGAAACGATCCCTAAGGGATAGACTTTTGATAGCTGCTCAAGCACTTCCGGCACGTCCGGATAGGGTGTCAGCTTTCTGCAGAGGGTGAGGCTCCTGTAAAGGCGAGAGATCATAAGGGGCAAGCTCTTAAGGACCTCAGGAGGAAGCTGACGGCTAAAGTCGGTGTGTTTGAGCTCGAGGATTTTTTTCCAAACAGCCTGGCTATCGAATTCAGGGAATTCTTCTTTAGTTGCTGCCCGCTGCTCTTTCATAGTCTGAAAATAGAGTTCTTTCAGCTCGAGCTTGTGGGTGTATATTCCCATGTAATTCAAAAAGTTGCGAATTTTGCGGAAAACCCCCAAATGGTTGTCGTCTGTTAAGATGTCAACCAGAGTGCCGTTGATGTCAAAAAGAACAGCGTCAATTCTCATAATTCTCCAAGGTGCTTTTCGCTTCTTCTATTAATCGATTACAGTGGTGTAGGTCAATCCACCAATTGCGTGCAACGCGTAGGAGTGTCATTGCAATATGGAAAGGGATCCGTCTTGTAATGGAGTCGAACGCTCTGTAGCGATCGGGGAAGTGGCAGCAGTATTCCCAAAGGAAGTGGCCAATGAAGGGTTCAGCACCCTGTTTGTTGCCGGTTTCTTGAAGGAAATAATGGCACAGCTCGCCGGCTATGCGCCCCAAGTCAAAGGTTCTGTCGGCCCATTTCATCCGCTCTAGGTCAATAGCGATCACGTCATTCCCCTGCCCAAAAAGAAAGTTGGAGGGAGTGGCATCACCATGGACGATGACTTGTTGATCTTCCCACATTTTGGGCTGTTCTTTCCAGCGCCAGCAGAGCTCTGAGAGTCTGTGTTCCATCCAATTAGAAAGGACATAAGGACGGTTTTTTACGTGCTTTACAAGGCGGAAGAAATAGCTGGAGTCAAGTTCGAAATTCACTCTATTTGGTTGCGCTGTCCGGTTGTGGAGGGTGGCCAAAAACCAGGCGAGCGAGGTTAAGCAAGAATAGAGCGCCGCTTCTTTTTTATAGCGAATAGCGTTGGTAATGAATTTGCTTAGCGGCTGCCCTGGGCAGTACTCTTCAATAAGAACGCTGTTTAGGTCCTGATTGCAGCCGTAGGGACGAATGATCCTGTGGGGAGAGTTTTCAAATCCCAAGCTTCGAAGCCAAACTAAGTTGTTGAACTCTAGCTGAGCCCTATCTCTTGCCTTTTCGTGGGAGTTGCGCCCGTGCTGAATGAAAAACTTGCCAATGACACGTATCCGAGAGGCTTTCTCTTCGTAAAGATAGACATCGTTGTTAGAGTTGTGCATTTTAAAAACGCGAAACTCAGGATTCCATACGCCAGAATGAATCTGTGGCAGTACATGTTGATGTAAATAGTGATATAGGGGATCGTGTTTGGGAAGATCGGCAAGACGCTTGGAGGCCATAAAAACAGAGCTGGAAGGGGTTGGGAGTGTATATATTTAGCATATTCTTCTTATTCTCTATCTAAGACAAGCAAATTTCGAGATAGATCTAATATGAATCTAAAAGAAAAGTTTAATATTTCGCCTGGAAAGGTGGAGGCGCTTTTAAAGAAGATGGAAGAGCTTGCGATTAAGCCTGCCGATATAGAAGAGACCTTTGTTAAAGGAAGTGGTTCTGGCGGGCAAAAGATCAACAAGACCTCTAATGGCGTACGCCTTCACCATGTTCCTACAGGGACGACGGTGTTCTGCCAGAAGGAGCGGGAGCGGAATAAAAACAGGTTTTTGGCTTTACGCCTTTTAGTTGAAAAAATCGGCGAAGGGCTTGAGCCGGGAATTGTTCCGCGGGATAAAGCCGCAGATAAAATCCGCAAGCAAAAAGCCCGCCGCACCCGCCGCTCCAAAAGCAAAGGTGACGATGCGCGAGCAGAAAAAGACGGCGATTGCCCAATTTAAATAACCTAAGAACTGGTCATGGAAATTGCGGGACTGAAGGTGGCTACTCAATTTTCTTTTTTCGGGGCGCGCGCTTTTTCTTTTCGGGAGGGGCTTCTGCTGGGGCGACCTCTTCTACCGCCACCTTTGCTTTTGTTGCTTTTCGCGCTGGCTTTGGAGGGGCTTCTTCTGGAGTAGCCTGTACTTTAGAGGCTCCTTGCAAGGTCTGCAGCGATCTTTGGAAGAATTCCGGATGAATAGAGGCCTCGCTAAAATAGAAGCCGCTTGCACCATTTTCATCTCCCCAAGGAAAAGCTTCTTCGATGTTGAGGGGAAGGCCAATAAGAAGGCGCATCTGAGAAGAGCCTTTGCCTTTAAAATTGCTTGCAATAAGTTCTCTGCAAAGCTTCACCATTTTCTGATAAGTGGGAAGGTCTAGTTGTGGTCCTGTCATTATGGACCAGGGAACTTCGTAAGCAATAATTACCGAAGCAAACTTGTTTTCTGCTACATCTGAAAGGCATTCTGTAAGTTGAGAGGTGAGCACTTCTTGTGTTTTGCCTTCTTTGTACTCATCTGCTGTTTCGCCTATGCACAAAACAGTCTGAAATCCCGCTGCAAGAGAGGCTCCCACCTTTTCTTTGATGCTTGCATTGCTTTCTCCGAAAACATGGCGCTTGTCGCTCGAGCCCAGAAGAACAAAGTTTACGTTAGCCTCTTTAAGCACTTTAGCAGCTACTTTGTGCGTGAAGCTCTCTTCAGCAAGACTTCCCATGTCATCAGCGCCCTGAGCCGTTCCTGTGGGCATTTTAGGTGCGTTGTAAAGAAGGAAATGTGGGAGGGCGAGGTATAGGTAGGGGTCTGTTAGGTTCTTTTCGTTAGAGAATTTCGTCAAAAAGTCGAGCATCCCTTCAAGGGATTGGTAGGCTTTCCATTTGGCAACAACAAGAGGCGTTTGAGTCATGACATCACCAGCGTAAATAGTTGTGTAGGGCGGCGTTAGTAAGAACTGCTTTTTCATTTGTGTCTTGGTCCCATCTGACTTGGATATTGATATAGGGATAAGGGTGACGATTGTCAAAGTTGCGCCCTTCTTCTTTCTTGAAGAGCTTGATGAAGATCTCCTTGTTTTGCCAGGGAGGTGTTGAGACGTTGGTATCTGATTTTTCATAACGGGCAAGGTGCTGAAAGTCGGCCTTCCCTTTGTAGCGCGGGGTCTCTTTATAAAACTTTGCAATGAGCGAGACAATTGCTTCTGGTTGGAGTTCCATCCCTTGAACGTAAAAGTCGACCTCTGCTCCCATTTGGTGTTTGGAGCCTTGGTTTTTAGGGGAAGAGTCGACGTATAAGTTATGAGGAGGGCATCTATGGCCAGAGGTAACAACAACACGCTTTCCAGATTGAGCTTGGATATAGTTGAGAAGGTCAAGAAGGACTGGGTAGATGAACTCTTTGCCACCTCGTAGAGGTAGGCCGTGTTTTTCTGCTCCTCCGCAATCAGTGTAGCGTGAGGCCTCTTTTTCCGGATTAGATGACGGTTCAATGCGAATGGGGTTGATGGGGCCGCCCTTGCAACGAAGGAAGTCTTTGGTGATTCTGGGGTAATTGCCAACCACACCTAGATTCCAAGGGTAGGGCTCTTTCTTTTGTTGTCTTGGAGGGGTAATGACGATCGGCTGGTCGTTTTGCTTCCTGTAGATGAACTCTCCTTTAGCGTTGATCTTCCGAATATCGCGCTGTTCTGATTCTTCCATTCCCGAACAGGACGTAAGGAGCATAAGAACCAAAGAAAATGAAAGAAAGGCGTGGCGGCAAGCGGTTACGTGCCAAAAAGCTTGCGGCGCTAGATTTCTAATCAATACTTTAGTTTTTTTAAGGAAGTTCATTTTTCGCATGGTATAGTCGGTAAAGTCTTAAATAATAGGCTTTGGCGCTGCCTGAGCCTGTCATTTAAGACTTTACCGACTATACCAGCCCTCTATTTTCCTGGCGAGATTCTGTTAGCACCTGTATATTCTAATGCTTAAAATAAGAGGATTTTCGTGGATTGGATACATCATTACCAGCTTTTTCTCTTCGATTTTGATGGACTGTTGGTCAACACAGAAGAGATCCACTTTGCTGCCTATCAGCGGATGTTAAAGCGGCGCGGGTACAATCTCCCCTGGGACTTCCCCCGTTACTGCAAGGCGGCACACTACGACTCCGAAGCTTTGAGCATTCAGATTTATGAGGAATTTCCGGCTCTTTTGAAAGAGGAGCCTCGCTGGGCAAAGGCTTTGTATCTTGAGAAGAAACAGGCCTATATGGAGCTGCTTGAAGAGGGGGCTGTAAAGTTAATGCCAGGGGCCTGCGAGCTGCTTTTAGCGCTGCAGGCGGCAAACATTAAGCGCTCTGTTGTCACACATTCTCCCTCAGAGCAGATTGATAGTATTCGGCAGCAGCTACCGGTGCTTAATACAATCTCTGAGTGGTTTACGCGCGAGCACTATACTCGGCCTAAGCCAGATCCGGAATGTTACATCAAAGCCATCCAGAAAATGGCGTTAGAAAATGAGAAGATTATAGGGTTTGAAGATACGCCGCGTGGGATTAAGGCTCTGCAGGGCTCGCGCGCTCAGGTTGTCATGATCTGCTCGCCAGATTACCCGGGGCTTAAGGATGTTTCTAAAGAAGGGGGCCTCGTCCACTTCCCCACCCTCGCCGCCGTCAAGATGTAATGCATTTAAACGCAAAGACGCAAAGGTACAAAGAAATTCAGGTTTTGAAACACAGAGGTCACAGAGAGCACAGAGGAAATACAAAAACAGGATAGGCAGGATCCGCCTTACGGCGGGCAGGATGAAAGCAGGATAGGGACAAGAATAGGTAAGTATTTGCCCTCTCCAGAAGGTACCCAGACCGTCCCGGTCTGGGATTTCAGATTGAGTCTGCAGCAAACTTTTGCTTGGTGGCAGGTTAGATCCCAGACCCTAGGCGGCCCACGCTACCTTCTGGAAAGGGCAAACTCTTACCTATTCTTGTCCCTATCCTGTTTTTATATTTCCTCTGTGCCCTCTGTGTTTCAAAACCTGAATTTCTTGGCGTCTTTGCTTCTTTGCGTTTAATTATTTTTCGTTTTTGTGGCTGAGTGCCCGTGTGAGGTCCTCGAGTTCTTTTTCGGATTGTGTGAGTAGCGCCCGCTGCTTGTCAACAAGCTGCACAGGAGCCTTGCTCACAAATTCTTCATTAGAGAGCTGCCCGCGTATTAACGCAATGACCTTGGTGAGACGATCTTGTTCTTTTCCAAGGCGGGCAACCTCTTTGTGCAGGATCTCTTCTGGCATAGGGATCACAATTTTTAATTCCTCAATCGTTCCAGTACTGCTAAACGGAATGTTTGGCATGACCTCTGAAAGGGTGAGGTTTTGTGTGCGCACTAGAGCTGTGATCATCTCTTTGTTGTCTTGAATAGACTTTGCTATCCGATTTTGAGAGCGGCCAACAATATAGATGTCGGTGCTTGTCCCTGGTGGAATTTGCATCTCTCCACGCAAATTGCGGATAGTATAGACAACCTTATTCATCAGATCAAAAGAATCGTGCACAGTACTGCTGATGTCGCTTTCGCGGATAATCTGCGGATAGGGGGCTACGATGCATGCAAGGCTTTGCAATGCTTGAATGGTTTCACGTGTATAAGGGTCTGCCTTTGCCTGTAATGTAACACCTGCAAAGCGCTCCTTGAGTAGCTGAAAGAGCTCTTCGGTGATGAACGGCGCCATCGGGTGAAGTAGGCGGATAGCATTGCACAGGACGATCACGAGGATCTTTTGTTTGTTTGCGCGCTCTTGGGGGGTTCCTTTGTTTCCAAACAACACCGGCTTAGCGATCTCGACGTAATTGGCGCAGAACTCATTCCAGAAGAAGTCGTAAGCAACAGTTGCGGCTTGATCAAAGGTATAGGCTGTTAATCTAGCGTTGACATCCCTATTGATTGTGTTGAGGGAAGAGAGGATCCATTTGTCTTCTAAGGACAAAAGCTTTTCGTCAAGGCCTAGGCTGAGCTCTTCGGCAGTAAGTGCGGGGAGTTTCCCTTCAGCACCACTTTCGAGGTTCATAAATACAAATCTAGCACCATTCCACACTTTGTTAGCGAAGTTCTTGAACTCTTCAAAACGGCGCCTGTCGAGGTCGATTTGTGGAGCTTGGGTAGCACTTGCACAGAGTGCCATTCGCATGGCATCTGTCCCGTATTCCTTAATCATATCTAAGGGGTCAATGATGTTCCCTTTAGATTTAGAGAGCTTTTCCCATTTTGAAATGACATCTTTTGGGACAGGCTTGACGCCTAGATCGTACTCTTTTCTGTCTTTCTCATCAACGTAGGTGATCCCGCCATCGGGGTTTTTGCGCCAATAGGACTTTCCGTAAATAAGGCCATGGAGGACTGTTTGAGGAAAGGGGGCTTTGTCTAGCGTATATTTCCCCATGCAGAGCATCCGGGCAACCCAGAAGAATAGGATGTCATGCCCTGTTATGAGAACTGAGTTTGGATAGAACTTGTTTAGTTCATCTGTTTTCTTAGGCCAGCCAAGGGTGCTAAAGGGCCAAAGAGCCGACGAGAACCATGTGTCGAGGACATCTTCGTCTTGTGTCCATTCTTCGGGATCTGCTGCAACTTCAGGGGGAACGCCTTCGCCATCGTAACAGATCATTTTTTTTGGATTGTCTTTTCTGTACCAAATAGGGATGCGATGTCCCCACCAAAGTTGGCGGCTGATGCACCAGTCTCTTAAGTTTTTTATCCAGTGGAAGTAAGTGTGGGTCCATGTTTGGGGGACGATCTCAGTTTCCCCTTTTTCAACGATCTGTTGAAGTTGCTGGGCGAAGTCAGTCTTACCGCCGCTCATCTTCACGAACCATTGTTTGGACATATAAGGTTCGATAGTTGCTTTGGATCTATAAGAAATGCCAACGCGGTTTGTGTGGGGTTCAATCTTTTCTACGAGCCCAAGAGACTTCATCTTTGCTACAACAGCTGCTCTAGCATCCTCGCGAGACATCCCCTGGAACTCGCCTCCATTTTCGTTAATCCGTCCATCGGGGGTGAGGATATTGATGAGGGGGAGTTTAAGATCCTTTGCCATTGCGTTGTCATTCGGATCGTGAGCAGGGGTAATTTTGACCATGCCGGTCCCGAACAGGGGGTCTACGTTTCTGTGGGCAACGATAGGGATCTGTCGGTTCATGAGTGGGAGCGTGATTGTTGTCCCTACTTTAGCTGTGTAGCGCTCATCTTTAGGAGAGACGGCAACAGCGGTATCGCCAAGCATGGTTTCTGGGCGTGTTGTGGCGATGATGGCATAGCCAGATCTGTCGCTGTAAGGATATTTGAAGTACCAGAGGAATGATTGCCGCTCTTCGTATTCGACTTCGTCATCGGCAAGGGCGGTTTGAGCGACGGGATCCCAGTTGACGAGGTAGTCGCCACGGTAGATCAGCCCTTCCTCAAAAAGTTTCTTGAAAATTGTCCGTACAGCGGTGTTGCACCCTTCATCCATTGTAAAGCGGAGGCGTGACCAGTCACATGAGCAGCCTAATTGCTTGAGCTGAGAGAGGATAGTATTTTCATTTTCTTCTTTCCATTTCCAGACGTGGCCAAGAAATTCTTCTCTAGAAAAGTCTTTGCGGTGCTTGCCTGTTGTTTTTTTTAAGTGTCTTTCGACGACCGTTTGCGTTGCAATCCCTGCATGATCTGTCCCGGGAACCCAGAGGGCTTCGAAGCCGAGCATCCGCTTCCAACGGATGAGGATGTCTTGAAGTGTGCCTCCGAGAGCATGTCCCATGTGAAGAACGCCAGTGACGTTAGGGGGGGGCATGACGATGCAGTAAGCAGGTTTTTTGGAGTGGGGATCGACTTTAAAGAAATTATGTTTTTCCCAGAACGCATACCATTTACTATCAACGATTCTGGGCTCGTAAGCCTTGGGCATAGGACTCGGCATAGACATCACTAAAAAAGTTATAATGTGGATAAACAACGCAAGGCTAATTTACCACACCCACTTAATTTTGCCGATACTTTTAACACGTGAGCCGGTAGCGAAAAAATATAAGAACAGGATAGACAGGATTCGCCTTACGGCGGGCAGGATGAAAACCTGAGATCTCTTGTTTTCTATTTTTAATTCTTTGCGTTAAAAGTATTTTATCCTGCCCGCCGTAAGGCGAATCCTGCCTATCCTGTTCTCGTATTTCTGGTTTTTCTTTGTATTTCAAAACCCGTAATTCTCTGTATCTTTGTAGCTCTGCGGTGAAAAGCTTTTTTAGTTTGTTTTGAGGAGGGAGTGGAAGTAGAGCGCGGCGCAAAGCAATCCATCAACAGGTCTGCCGCTAGCAATATAAGCGCGCACCTCTTCCGTAGACATGAGGAGGGTGTCGATAAACTCAGCCCGCTCAAGCTGGGGGGAGCCGATTTTTTTACAATTAGTTGCCTCGACGTAGTAAGTTTTTTGAGGGCTTAGACCCGGAAAAGGAAAAGACTCGCCAATGAGTCTTAACAAGTCAGAGCTGTAGCCGGTTTCTTCGATGAGTTCACGAAGGGCCCCTTCTAAAGGAGGCTCTTCTTTTGATAAACAGCCCCCAGGGCAGCTTAAGATGCTTTGTCCTACAGGGTGCCTGTACTCCATGTTCAAGATAAAGCAATCATCTTCGGTCTTTGCGATAATCATCACGGCTGCAGGAGCTGTCAGGATGGTGTAGTAGTCGTAGAGGCTATTGTCGTCTAGCTTTAGAGTGTCCTTCCGAATTTTGACACACTCGTCAAATACAAGTGTACTGTTAACTGTTTCTGGAAGCATAAACGCTTTTGGAGTGTGCCCGGGAAAAGGTTTAAGAGTTGGCATATTCCTCCTTCTCAATAGCCAGGTAGTGCGCTTCTTGTTTTTTGTCATTGAGGCAGTGGTGGAAAAGAGCAAGCTGGCGGTAGAGGTGCCGTTTTTCCCACAGGAACGCTTCTTTTAACCATTTTTGAGGCTCTTTGAGCTTGTCTGCTACATGGTGGCTGAGGATTGTCCATGAACGGGGGAATGGAGTGTCAAGGACGCCGGAGAGGTGGACGACAGCCAGGTCTTTTCCTTCTGTTGCAGCAAGCCAGCAGCCATAGAGCATATGAAGGATTGATGTTTTTTGGTTAAGCTCTTCAAGCGAGTAGGTGTGAAGCACTTCGCTTGCTAAGTCCCACTTATTTTGGAGAAGAAGGGCCCACACTAAATATCCATTTAAACGCCGTACTTCTTCTTCTTCTTCAGCGCTTATTTGTTTGATTGCTTGGATAATAACGTCTGGCTTCTGCTCTTGAATGGCGACATCTAGCAAATGGAAGAAGACACGCATTTCTTTTTTTCTTTTAGTAGACCCATTGGTAAAAATAAACCATTGCTTGAGGGCCTCTTCGAGGCTCTTTTCGTGGGCCAGGAGGGCGATGTCATTTAGAGAGAAAACGGTGGATAGCTCGTCTGGAATTTTAGATCCTTGAGCTTCTAAATGAGTGTCCAGATAATCTTTTGTTTTTTCGCGCGCGAGGGTGTAGGCGCCGAGTTCTATTAGGCAAAATAATACATTTCCAATCGCTGTGGCATTTAGGGGGTCTTTCTTGAACAGATCTTGGAGGATTTCACAAAGAACGTAGGGGCGTGCTACCCAAAACGCAAGAGAGGTCGCGAAGTGGATGTTGAATGATACGGCGGTCTCTGCACAGTTGCTCTCTTTAATAAAATAAAGAGGCTCCCAGTTGTTTTTGAGAGTCTTAAAGAGTTTTTTGTTTCCTGCTCTTGTTGCAAGCAGCGGGATCTGCCTCACAAGCATGAGGATGAAGTGGTATGTCGCTCTGCGGTTTGAGCGTGCATAGGCATGCAGCCGCGCTAGAACATGCTCTTGCACAATGTGGAGCAGGGGATGTTTGCGATATCTTCTAAGGGAAAGCTCCAGGCATTTCGCCTCTTCGTCTGCATCTCCAAATGCTTGGTAAACTAGCGCCTTTCCGAGGTATTCAAGGGGGGCTCCTGGCGTGTTTCGCAGAGATTCGAACGTGTTAAAAGCTTGCTCGCAAAGCGATTCTATTTCTGTTTCGTCTTTACAAGAGACTGCTTGTTCAACGAGGGTGATTCCTGCTCGGAATAAGGCCTCCCTACCCTCTTTTCTGTCTGGAAAGGAGTAGCCAATTCGTTGGTATTCAGCCAAGGCTTTAACGTAGTCTTTATTGGCAAGGAAGGCATCAGGAACTGACAGGCAGTTGACCATGATGCTTAAGTTTCCCATAGAGATAGCAATGTTGCTGAGCTCAAAATCGAAGTCTTTGTAGACGAGCCCAACGTGCGTTCCTAGAAGAGGAAGGTAACTGATGTAGGAGAACTGGAGGCTTCCGTCTAAATAAAAGTAGATGTGGTGGTCGATCTTTTCTAGACGAATAGTATACCAGCGATTCCTTTGCAGCGAAACCCCTGGAGCGCTAACTACTTCTAATGTAGAGCGGTAGAGCTGGGTTTCTGGAGAGAGGTCGGAGCCCACCCAAAGTAGGTAGCCATCGTTGAGGTGCTGCCTTTCTGAGCGCTCTGGGATGCTGAGCATGAATCCAATGCCTTGGCCGCCGCTGCCAATGGAAATGCGCGCTTCTAGCTTAGTGTTTCCTGCAAATGAGTCTTTAGAAATCATCATCCCCACCCACTCAGCAAGGTCGGCCCCTCCGGTGATTGCGGGGTGATCTGTTAACAGGACGTTTTCTTGGAATTGCCAGTCCGATTCTTTGTGAATGTTAAGATCGGAGGTTTGAAACCATTCGGACCTCCCTTCTAAATAGATTTCCAAGTCGTGGATAAGCGCGCTTACAGAGGGGTAACGCTCTTCTGGATTTGGGGCAAGGCATTTTTTGACCATGCTGGCAAGCATGCGCGGGACTTCGCGGTAGGGGGCTGCTTTGGCAGGGTCAACAAAGACCTCTTCTCCTGAGCATTGGCGAAACTCTGTGAGAGTGAGCCTGTGGAAGGGGAGTCTGAGCGTCAGTAGCTGATAGAGAAAGACACCTAAGGCGTAGGTGTCAGTCTGCTTTGTCGAGGACTCTCCACTAGCTCTTTCCGGCGCCATGTAGGCGAGTGTGCCTACCGGTTTTTGAGGATGTGTGAGGTTTTGTTCTTCTTCATAAGAGGCCTCGGCGGAGTCTTCAGCGCTTTCGTCAGACAAAGTGTCGATGGCATTATCGGTTCTGCTTTCAACGCGAGAAGGGTTAATGCTTTTTGCAATTCCCCAATCAAGAATAATCACCTCGCCATACTTTCCGACAATGATGTTTTCGGGTTTGAGGTCGCGGTGGATGATCTCTTTGGAGTGGACATAGGCCATCGCCTGGCAGACGCTCATAAAGATTCGCATCAGCGCTGGAATCGACTCTCCGATGTGGCCGGTTTTTTCTCCTGCTTTTAGCTTTTGCTGTGCTTGGGTCAAGATTTCGCGCAGCGTTTGCCCTTCTACATAGGGCATGGTGTAGTAGGCCCTCTCTTCTTCGAGGTGGATTTTGTATACGGGAATAATCGAGGGGTGACTAAGGCCGGCTGCAATGCGCGCTTCCCGAAGAAATCTTTTTTGGAGGATGGGGTGCTCTTTAAGGGTGCTGCGGATTTGTTTAAGAGCGATGTGTCTTTGACAAACAGGATCGTAAGCTAAAAAAACCTCCCCCATGCCCCCTTGGGCAATGCGCCGTGTGATTTGATAGATCCCGATTTTTTCTGGAAGAGGGGGCGGCGTTTCGGAAGTGTTCTCAGGGTTAGTGAGCTTACCCATGTTTTTTGGGGGGTTGGTCTTGTTGCTGCTTTTTTTGTTTTAAAGCTTCTACAGCAGCGTCACGTTTTTTGTCTTCTCGATATACATAAAAATCGCGAAGAAGAAGGAGTGCGGCGGCAACTACGAAAATTGTGGGGAGGGAAATCAGGATACCCCAAAGCATGTTAAAGGCCCAAGTGACAAAGACAATACTGAAGATCGCAAGAGTGACAACCACATCATAGTGCCTTCCTAAAACAAGCTGTCTTAGAGCTCTGGCTGTCCCAAGAACAAGAATGATCTCTGGCCAGAGCTTTTTTAAAGGAATGAGGATGCAGATCCCTAAGATAAGGGTGAGGAGTCCAAGAATATTAGCTTTTGTCTGTCTGGTCATTTTGTGATGAGCTCCTTATCGACTATACTCCTCTTAGCTGAAAATGGGAATTTGGGCTAGCACGAAAGCCCCGTTTTCAACTAAGAGGAGTATATAAAAGAGTCGTAGCAAAACACCTCTATAAACACAAGACGCGCGAGACTTAAGATTGAGGGAGGGAAATAATGGCTTGTTTGACGGGGCCAGGTGAGATGAAAACGGCTTTCTGGCAGGAGGGGAGCCCTTTGCCACCTTGCAGAGCTCCTTTTGCAATAACTTTGTTGTTGCTATCCATAAAGGTGACGGTTAGTTCTCCTGCGTTCTCAGGCATCCAGATGCCATGAACCTCGCGGCCTTCGAAGGTGATTGTAATGGACCCGTTTTTTGAAGGGGCAAGGTCGCTGATAAGGGAGCTGATATCGAGGGTATGGCTAATGTAGCCCTCGGAGGTTTCGGGGTTCCAAATGACAAGGTCACCAACGCGTACATTGTTCTTTTTAAACCAGTTAGAGTTCATTTCCAAGGCGTAGCTAACGGGGAATGCGGCAACAGCTGCGCTGCTGATAAAGAAATCCAGGAAGGCCTTTGGGAGGCAAGAGACTTGGACAAGAGAGGTAACGGGGTGTAACTCCTTCATTTTTTCTGGGAATGATTTAAGTTCGTGGAGCTCACGAATGACTTTGTTTTCGTCGAGATAGGCGAGTGAAAGGTCCATAAAGCAGTTGAATGACCAGAAAGAGGCTTTTTCTGGAGGGGAGAGGGTAAAGGTCATCCCTTGGTTTTCTGGGAGGGAGCAGCGTCGCATCAGCCCCCAGGCAATTTGTTTTCTGGTTACCGCGTGCTCAAGGGTTATGGGCGTAATTAGCGGGTTTTGCATTGTTGTAGCCTCGATTGTTGTGGCCTCGCACGTGCTGAACAGAAATGTTGTAATAGCGATGCAATTAAACGCAAAGACACCAAGTCTTAAAGGCGCAAAGAACAAACAATAAGCCATATCCAATCCTAGTGGTCTGTCAATATTGAAATTGCTGGCGTGCTAGCACGCCAGCAATTTCAATATTGA
>CAMCWV010000027.1 GCA_945882915.1 Waddlia chondrophila WSU 86-1044
CGACTGGAAGCCCATCGGATGATAGCGGCGGGAATCGCCGGTACTGCTAACCGAGGCAATGTTAGTCGGGGCAAAGGACGAAAGTCCTCTGTGCTCGCTGTTGCCGTTGAAGTTAGAAGCCTCGTCCTTTAGGGCGAGGTAATTCACAAGGGGCCAAATGCATCGGTTAACTCTTAAGCCGTATCTTTTACTGATGGTTGCCTTTGCGTTTCTCGCAAGCGTACCTGTTGCTGTTTCTGATCGGTTGAGGAGTTCTGTAGTGATGACGGTGGCTCCGACTTGGGGCGTTTTGCACCAAATCCGAATGCTAGCTGTCAGCCCGGCAAGCTATACTCCTACTTCTACAAAAAACAGTGCAGTTGCTTTGCCTGATGAGTTGGAGCGTCTCCGGATGGAGAATCGCCAGCTTAGGCAGTCTTTAGAACACCTCGAAGGCGTTTGTCAGCAGGCTTTAAGCATTGGTAGCGGCTTAAGCAATAGGCTTAAAGCTCCTTTGGTGTCTGTTGCTTTTGCTCAAAGGCGTCACGATGAGATGCTCGCACTTATGCAGCTCTATTCTGCAACAGTACCTGCACGTGTAATTTTCAGGAGCCCTGCGGCTTGGAACAGTTCCTTGTGGATCAATGTGGGTCAGGTTCAAAACGAGTCTTTGGGATATGAGCTGGTGGCTAAAAACAGCCCTGTGGTTATCGGGACGGCTCTTGTGGGCGTTGTTGATTACGTTGGAAAGAAGCAGTCCCGGGTGCGTCTTATCACCGATTCTGGGCTGACCCCTTCTGTGCGCGCTTTAAGAAACTCTTCTTTAGGAGGTGCCTCCCAGAATATTTACCTTGCAAAGGGTGAGCTGCTGGGCTCTAGCTATCCACTGTGGCGTGGACGTGGGGATGTTTTGCGCGGCCTTGGATTTAACTATGACAATGGTGATGAAGAGGGGCCGGCAAGAGATTTGCGCACAGGAGAGGTTGTGGGAGCTGTGCCTTCTGCAATTTCCAGAAAAGTAGCGGCTAAAGGACTCGGCCTAGAAGCCGTACCTATTTTATTAGCAAACGACTTGCTTGTCACAACTGGTATGGATGGCGTTTTTCCGGCAGGGCTCCATGTTGCGACAGTTTCTAAAATCGAAGGGCTCAAAGAAGGGAGCTACACGTATGAGCTTCAAGCCCTCCCCGTTGTAAAGAACATGGACGAGCTTTCACTTGTTTTTGTCTTGCCCCCCATGGGCTTCGATCCTTCCGACCTTCCCCCTCGCACCTTAGGCTATTAGGTGTTAGAGGGCATCTATACTCCTCTTAGTTGAAAACTGGAGCTTTCGCGCTAGTCCAAAGTCCCATTTTCAGCTACGAGGAGTATAGACTTCAGGATATTTTTAGATTCTTATTGTTACGAGTGTTTGGGACAGATGTCACTAAGGCATTGGAAAATAAGAGGATTGTTTTTCATCGCAGGGTCTTCAATCTGTTTTTTTGCTACGGCAATTGTCTCTGGGTCCTCGGGGAAGGCCGAAGCGAGTATGATTGCCGCATTTTCGTTATCATAGGTGATAGGTCTGCTTTGCAAGACTTTCAGGCAAAAGACTTTGGACGCTTCGCCAATTTCTTCAAGCGCAACAAGAACAGATTCTTCTACAACGCTATTGTCACAGCTCATTCTCTCAAATAAGGGCCTTATGGCCCTTGCGTCTTTAAGTAGCCCTAAGCAGATGGCTGCGTAAGCGGGAGCGTAGCCGTAGCCAGGGAAATGGGGTTTTAAGAAGTCTTCGTCAACTAAAAGATTGATGAGAGCCGGCACAATAGAGGGCCCTTCAGCAACGATTGTTTCGATTTCTTCTACAGAGTCCACTTCTTCTGACAAGATCAAGTCAGCAATGAGTTGAGGGTGTTTTGTTATTGGATTTTTGATTTCATAAATGGCGCGCAGTTTGAGGTAGGCGGCTTTTGCTTTAGCTACTTGATCGCGTCCAGCATCATCTAAAAGGATTGAAGAGAGGCTTTCTCCGCTTTCTCTTTCGATTATTGCAAGTTCTTTCATTCTAGGGATCTCAAGCTCTGGACAGGTCCCTTTGCCTTCTCCTTTGTAGTACTCGATCATAAGGTCAAAGCTGCCACTAAAATGGGCGTCGCGATGCATAACAATTTGCTGGTCGAGGTCATCTACTAAAGGGAAGTCTTCACCGTCCAGAGCGTCGGCAGGGTCATCGCCATTTATGCCGTTAAAATAGGTTGGATCTTCGTCAGGAGTTTCTTCGAAGATTTTATCAAAGGGGCGTCGAGTAGTCATAATCTTGTTCTTTATTAGCTCGCTATTAATTTATATGTGGTATTGGTTTTTATCTTTCGGGGAAGAGGGACGCTGCATTGTAACTGGAGCGCACAAAAGGGCCGCAGTACATGAAAGGAATCCCAATGGAGTGGCCGTACTCTTCGTAGATTTTAAATTGTTCTGGGGTGACAAAAGATTTGACGTGGAGTTTGAGTCTATTGGCCTGCAGATATTGCCCAATTGTAATGGCATCGCATCCGGCATCTTTTAAATCTCGGATGGTCTCTTTTACTTGCTCTTCGGTTTCTCCGTGTCCGACCATGAGTCCGGACTTCACAAACATTTTATGGCCGCTTTCTTTGCCATAATTTTTGACGTAGCGAAGAAGCGCTAATGTCCTTTCGTAAGTGGCTTTGTGCCGGACGCGCGGGGTGAGCTCTCTTACGGTTTCGATGTTGTGGTTGAAAACGTCGGGCTTTGAAGCAAGGACCTGGTCATAAGCTTCTAAATTGCCAGCAAAGTCAGAGGTGAGCACTTCGATAGTGACCCCGGGGACTTCCTTGCGCACTTCTTTGACAATATTTGCTAGGTGCTCAGCGCCTCCATCAGAAAGGTCGTCTCTAGCTACCATCGTAATGACAACATGCTTGAGCCCTAGTTGCTTTACAGATTGGGCAACGCGGGCAGGCTCGTCTCCTTGCAGCGCTACAGGGGCTTTTGAGAAGTCGATATCGCAAAAGCCGCAGGCGCGGGTGCACTCTTTTCCCATAACAAGGAACGTGGCAGTTTTCTTTGACCAACACTCTGTCAGATTAGGGCACTTAGCCTCTTCACAAACAGTAGGGAGGCGGTTTTCTTGCAAAATGTCTTTTGTCTTCCAAAGCTCGTTTCCTTGCGGCATCTTGCGATGGAGCCACGAGGGGAATCTTCCAGGACCTACAACAGAGCCTACAACATGGCCTGCCTCATTAGAAGAGGACTCATTAGAGATTGCCTCGGGATTTTGGGGCAGGACATTAAGCCGCCTAGAGCGCTCTTTGACCTTGGGGATGCTTTCAAAGTATTCAGAGGTGACTGTCACAGTGTTTTTGCCTTCGCTTTTTTAGGTGGATAATGCAAGGGGCTCTCTCTTGCAATAAAGACTGCTTCTGGCAATGCTTCAGCAATGGTGGGGTGGGCGTGAATTGTGTCGGTGATACATTCGGCTGTCAGCTCATTATGAATGGCAAGGGCTACTTCTGCAATGAGTGACGATGCTCCGTATCCAACGACTTGTCCTCCGAGCACCTGTCCCGTCTTCTTGTCGATAACGACTTGGGCAAAACCATCCGTTTCTCCAGTTGCTTGAGACTTGCCAAGTGCTTGGAAGGGGTACTTCCCAATAGCCGCAGTATAGCCCTTTTCAAGGGCTTTTTCCAGTGTTAGGCCTACAGTAGCAATCTCGGGTTCTGTGTAGATTACCGATGGGACAGCATTGTAGTGCATGGTGACGTTCTCGCCGCAGGCATTGCGCGCTGCAACAAGCCCCTGGTGAGAGGCTACGTGAGCAAGCAGCCACTTACCGGTGATGTCTCCGATGGCGTAGATACCATTGACTTGCGTTTCCATCTTGTCGTTTGTGGCAATAGACTCTTTCTCGGTAAGGATGCCTGCTTTTTCAAGTCCTATGTCTGATGTGTTAAGCCGTCTTCCGACAGCTACAAGAGCCATCTCGACTTCAATAGAAGTTCCCCCTTCTAAGCGGACGGTAACGCCTGACTCAGTATGGTCGACCCCTTTTACATTTGTGTTTGTGAGGATATCGATCTTTTTTTTCTCGAATGCGCTGGCAAGTGCCTTTGAGACGTCTTTTCCTTCTGTGGCGACGATCTCTGGTAGCATTTCAATAATTGTCGTGTGCACTCCGAGTTCTGTGAAAAGAGAGGCAAATTCACAGCCGATGAACCCCCCGCCAATGATGGCAAGGCTTTTTGGTAGAGCAGTCAGCTCTAAAATAGAAGTGGAGTTGTGCACTTTTTTGAAGTCGCAGGGAAATGCTTTGCTGTCCATCGGCTCTGAGCCGGTGGCGATAATGGTGTAAGTAGCACTGATGGTTTCGACAGTGTCCCCTGTGATCTTGATTTCACGAGGAGAGATGAATTTTCCGGAGCCACGAAAGATGGTGATTTGGTTAGATTTAATCAGCCTTTCTAAGCTCTCCCGGATATCCTTAACAACTTTTTGTTTACGGCCGTGCATCTTTGAATAGTCAAAAGAGATAGCTCCAACAGTGATGCCAAATTCTTCGGACCTTCGTATTTTGTGGAGAACCTCAGCATTTGCTAGCAGAGCTTTGGAAGGGATGCAGCCTCGGTTTAGGCATGTCCCACCAATGTATCCCTTTTCGATTAGCGCAACCGAACGTCCACTTTGTGCCGCTCGAATAGCGGCTACATAACCACCTGGGCCTGCACCTAAAACGGCAATATCGAATTTTTTCATGCTTGTGTCATTCCCTTTTTCGCGTTTGGGTCTCGTGTGTCTTAAGATAGCCTTCTCTATTAACTTTCTAGGAGTTGTTTAATGGCACGCTTTAAAAAGAACGACAGGAGAACGACTCCGCTTGCCATGAAGAAAAATCCTAGAGGACTAGAGATACAGTTGTAGAAAATCAGGACTAAGCAAAACGCCGAAAACATGAAGGCGTATCTACCAAACGAAGGATTTGCCCAAATGGAACGGCGATCTGGATTCATATAAACTTTAGCCCTAAATATAAAACGCCCTCCTTTATACCAAATTCCCGCTCCCTCGACAAGTATTGAGTGTATCGGCGCCTATTTCATTAAAGTTTGTAACGGTTCACATACCCCTCCTTCGTCGGTGCATGTGAACTGTTATAAACTTTTTTGTATTTTCTCTCACGTTCTCTCACGCCTCTGTGGTTAAAAAAAACTGGTATTAATATTTTTGAAACACAGAGAACGTGAGAGAAAATAGAGAGGGAGGAAAGCGGGCGCTGCCACTTCAATCGTAAGGCTGCCAAAACACCCCCTATAAGCATCAAATCTTTCTTGATAAAGTCGCTCTGGGTATGTGAACTGTTACTAAATTTTTAAAGTTCTTTTCCAATGCGAAAAAGGCCCACAAATAGAGGGTGAGGACGTGGAATCTGCAGGCTTATGATTGCCATCATCAGGTGGGCGTAAGGAGGGATGTCTGGGAAGGTATTTTCGTAACCCATTGAAAACTAGCGTGTTTCTCTCTTTTTAATGGACAAAGGTATGCGGCTTCAATGTCTAACAAAAATTGTTAACAAATAGAGGATCCTTCCGTCCATTATTTTGTTCGTTCGCTTTCCTGCTTTCGGTTTTAAGCATCAAATAAAAACGCTTAACATGCTTAAAGAGTGTTGGTTAGAGTGCTCGAAGCAAGCTAGCGATCCTCTTTAGAGCAACGCTTACGCGCTGCTCCTTAGGCGGCCCATGTTGCCTTTCTGCGAGGGCCCGTCTTGACTGGGGTTGGTTCTCTGTATTTAAAAAATAAACTTTGTTCTCAAGTCTCTTTTGCCTCGTGCCGATATCATAGATAGCGTACAGGCATGCATTAACGGACACTTCATGCATACAGCCGGCTCTTCAACACTTCCTCGTTAGTGTTTATGACACTCTCGGATAGGTGGCGAATCGGCGCTTTAGCAGCAGCTAGAAGCTGTTTCTATTTGTATGCGAGTGGGTGAATGGCACCCCAATAATTATATGAATAATTCATGGAGGAACTTCGATGATCATAGCTAATAATGCGGCATACAAGTCGATCGTATCTGACTACAGTATGCAGACAAGCAATCTACAGCAATCGATGCTGAGATTGTCTTCTGGAGAGCGTTTCTCATCTGCAGGAGAAGCCCCAGCTGACTTGGGGATATCTGAAAGATTTCGCGCTCAAATTAGCGGCGCTGAAGCGGCTGGCAGAGTGATGCAGAACGGAATCAACATGTTCCAGTCAACAGATTCTTGGTTGCAACAGGCCAGCGACATGGTTTCTAGAATGAGCGAGCTAGCAATTGCTGCTGCAGATGGCTCTAAGAACCAAGGGGATCGTCAAAACCTCGATCTCGAATTCCAACAGCTTAAACAGGAGATTGCTCGTGTAGCTGAAGCTGGTAAGTATAATGGTAACCAAGTTAACGGAAAGACAGCTGTTGCTGTGTGGGATGCCGTCCAGAAGAGAATTATGTTCTCTCAACCAGATGGTTCGAACAACCGATCTATTAACGTGGACCTAAGATCTGGTAACTCTGCCTCAAACGCTATTCGTTACGGCTTTGAATCTTCTCAGACAGGTTTTGTGGGTGACTTTACATTCACTTCAGATGGGAAAAGCCTTGTTTATACATCTCAGCAAACTGTTACTTCTGCTTTAAGCGGCGGTGTCGCTTTGGCAGCACAAAAGACTTTGATGACGTTGAATTTAGCAAGCAACACAATCCAAGCAGTTAACCTAAAGGCTGCGGGTGGTACAGCTCCTAACACAGCTGTTCGCATCATAACAGATGAAAAAGGACGTGTCTGGGTCTCTAACCCATCGACAGCAGGTGTAGCTGCAGCGGGTACTCGGAACTATAGCATAAGCCTATTGAACACGAGATCAACAGAGCTTGATCATGGTGGAGCTGCTTCAGCAAATAGCTGGGCAGGTGGGATTATAATGGCTTCTGGATACTCAAATTTTGCTGTAAACAACGACTTTATTTACTACGTCAGAAGCCAAGGTGGAGCTCGCCAGTTTGTAAAGCAGAGCATTTACTCTGAGACACAAACTCAAGTGTTGATTGCAAGCTTGAGCGCTTCTTTCAACATGCAGACAGGAAACAGATATGCTATTTCTAAAGATGGTCAGTATATTGCTTTTGCTAACCCAGACGGGGTTAACAACAATATGCAGATGGATGTGATCAACACAAGCTCTGGCCAAAAAGCAGTATTGCAATTAGGACTTCGTGCAAACAGCATCACCGCCCTCGGCTTTGATGCTAACAACAGGCTCTACTGGACAGATACTGGTGGAGCTAAGGACCAAAACGTCATCAACAAAGTCATAATCACTCCAGGAGCTGTGCCGAACTTCTCGGCTCCAACAGCCATTTATCAAGCTAACGCTGGTCGCGTTGGGACGTATAGCAGCGCGATTGCTCAGACAAATGGGATGGGATTAAGTGTTGGTGGCGGTGATCCTGGATCTAACTACAAATTCCAAGTAGGTCCTGATCCAGGACAGTCTGTGGACTTTACAGTAGGGGATGTTCGCATTGTTCAACTTGGTATTAGCACGCTTGATGTGTTAACCCAAGACAATGCTAACACAGCAATTGCTGCCCTGCAAGATGCCACAGATATAATTAGCAATAACCGAGCGACTATGGGATCTGAAGTTAGTCGTTTGACTTACATATATGCAGCTAATAGAGGCTACATAGATAATATCTCCGCAGCTGAAAGCCGCATCCGCGATGTGGATGTTGCTTCTGAAGCAGCTAAAATGGCGCAGGCTCAAGTTGCTTCTCAGGCTAGCACGGCTGTTCTGCTCCAGTTTAACCAGTCCAGAGCAGCCATTCTAAGCTTGCTACGTTAATCTTAAAGATTAATGGGTAAGTAGAAGGTTTTGAAGGCCAGCGGTTTCCGCTGGCCTTTTTGTTTTGTGTCGGATTTTTGAAATGCAGAAAGAGACAAGTTAAAATAAAAAGCCTAATTAAGATTTGCCGTAACAGTTCACATGCCCCTCCTTCGTCCGTGCATGTGAACTGTTACGATTTGCCCCGACATGAAGGTAAGGTGGACCGTCCCGGCCCACCTTACCTTCATGTCAGGGCAGTTGAATTTTGTAATTGTCTACTTTCGTTTATTGCCTTAGGCTAGCCTCCTTTTCCACTTGAATAGTGCAGACTTTGAAGAATGATTGAGCAAACGTTTGAATTTGACAATGAATCGTTAGTGCAGTGGTTTGGGGACGAGCAGCGGGACCTTCCTTGGCGTCGTAGCCTCGATCCTTATGCAGTTTGGGTCTCTGAGGTAATGCTTCAGCAGACACAAGTTTCTGTGGTAATCCCCTATTTCGAAAGATGGATGGCTCAGTTTCCTACTATTCAAAGCCTTGCAACAGCTCCACTTGATGCTGTCTTAAAGGCTTGGGAGGGGCTTGGCTATTATTCTAGAGCTCGTCATTTGCATGCCGGAGCGCAGATGGTGTTAGAAAATTACGGGGGAAGGGTGCCGGATGATCCTAAAGAGCTGGCCAAAATCAAGGGGCTTGGGCCTTACACGATTGGAGCTATTCGCAGTTTTGCTTTTCATCACAAGGCCGCAGCTGTAGATGGCAATGTTATCAGGGTGATTGCCCGCTATTTTGCAATTGAAGAGGATATGGGAAGGCCCTCCTCTGTACAAAAGATTCACAAGGCGGTTAATGGGCTTTTGCCAGATCATGAGCCTTGGGTTGTAAGCGAGGCTCTAATAGAGCTTGGGGCTGTTGTATGTGCAAAGAAGCCTAAATGTTCGGTCTGTCCCTTAAAAAAGACCTGCAGTGGCTACCGTTTAGGAATTGGGGCTTCCCTGCCAAAGAAGTTAAAGAAAGTAAAGTATGAATCATTGAGCCGTTCAGTGGCAGTGGTGAGTTGTCAGGGGGCTTTGCTTGTTCGTAGATGTGCTGCTGGAGAGGTGATGCGAGATCTCTATGAATTCCCTTATTGCGACAATGAACAGGATGTTAAAAAAGAGCCTATTGATGCACTCAAAAAGTTTTTGCTAGAAACGCACTTACTTGATGTGACCTATAAGGAGACTCTTCCAGAGGTGTCTCATAGCTTTACCCGGTTTCGTGTAAAGCTCCTCCCCTTTCTGTTTAAATCCCGCAAGCTGACCTCGACAGCTATTTGGCAGTGGGTGCCTGTTGAAGAGCTTGCTAAGCTCCCGTTTTCTTCTGGCCATCGGCGGATTTTTGACCATTTTTCTCATAGAGCTTGAGGTACTTGTAGAAGGCAGTGTGCCCATTATAAGCGGAGATAACAAACCCTTCGTAGCCGCCTAAAATACCCCATTTAAGAATGTAACTTTTGAAAAAAGCAAAGACTCCATGTGCAATGGCTTTAAAAGGCGACGAGTCTCTTTTGTGCTGGTATTGAGAGGCAAAAAGAGTGGAGTACTTTTGCATTTTGTCGAGGAAGTCGGCAAGCGAGCTATAAGAGTAGTGTTTAATGGGGCAGTGAAGAGGAATTTCTTTTAGCCCCTCTTTAATGATTGCTTCATGGACAAGTGCATCTGTAAAGCGTGTTGTCTCCCGATTATAAAGGCGTGTTTGCCTATCTGGATACCATCCGCACCATCTAATCCATTTTCCGTTGAAGTAGTTGTTTCTTGGAAGTGAGTAGACGCATTGTTTGTCCAGTGGAGTGGAAAGGATTTCATACACACTAGATGCGGCTAAGACTTCATCGCTATCCAAAGAGAGAATCCATGGATGCTTTGCAAGAGAGGATGCTTTGTTGTGTAGGGGGCCGAAGCCGCAAAATTCAGTAACACAAATACGGGTATTGGGAAAGCTGCGGGCAATGGTTAACGTGTCGTCTGTAGAGCCATTGTCAAGGATGAGGACTTCATCGAAACGGCGAGTAGAAGTGAGCACTTCTGCAAGAAACTGAGAGCTGTTCTTGGTGAGAATGGTAACGCTAATCATGCATGCTCGTTATTAGACACTGTTCTCTGTGTTTCAAAAATTCGATATTAAAACATTTGAAACACAGAGGAGTGAAAGAACATAGAGAAAATACAAAAAAGTTTGTAACAGTTCACATGCACCGACGAAGGAGGAGTATGTGAACTGTTACATAAAAGTCTGCTAATACAGATCTCTAAAACAATTGCCAGCTTAGGCTCTTGCGGCTTGAGAGTGTGGTGTCTGCATAATTTGCTTGTAAAGGTCAGACCATTTTTGCCAGTCGGCTTTTAGATTTTCGCCAAGTATATTCATTTGAGAGCGGAAGTCTTTTGTGATTTCTGGAGGAGTTTTTGTCTTCTTTAGCTCCTTGTAGCGCTCTTTTAGGCGAGTAAACTCGCTGAGGGTCTTCAAGAGTTTTTCAGAGAGCTCTTCTACCTGATTTTCTACATCGGCTTTCTTCTCTTTCCAGAAGGTTGAAAGCTGTATCACGAGGCGGTTTTTGTCTTCAACGATTATCTTTTTCTTGATCGTGTAGGCGTTAGTTGTTTTTAAGCCATGCGTGAGACCTACTTTGCTCAATGTCCAAATGATCCATTTGCTTGGATCGAAGTGATACCAGCAGATCCCGTTGCGGTAGTCGTTGGCGAATGTGTGGTGGTAGTTGTGGTACCCTTCGCCACCACTTATAAGGGCGATGATGTAGTTGTCTACTGCAGAGAGTTCCTTTGAAAAGGGTTTTTCTCCCCACCAGTGAGCTAAAGAATTAATGGACCAGGTGACATGGTGCACGGTGAAGATACGTGCCCAGATAGCGATCATGAGAGTGCCTACCCAGTCGCCCAGTGCAAAGCCCAAGGCGAGGTAGCAGATGAGGTTGGTGGCAAGTGCGACGGCAGCATAGTAGCGATCTTGAAAAACAACTAGTTTATTTTTGAGTAAATCGGGGATGACTTTAGGATTGAACTCTATTGGTTTTTCTAAGAGCCAGAGGTAATGAGCATACCAGAACCCTTTTGTTATGGCGTAAGGGTCTTCGTCTGTATCGACTTTAGCATGGTGAATACGATGATCATGAGACCAGCGGAGCACGCTTTGCTGAAGGGCCATTGAGCCGAAGAAAAGTAAGAACCATTCAATTACAGGATTGGCCCGGAAGGTGCGGTGAGAATAAAGGCGGTGGTAGCCCACTGTGATGCTGAGGGCTGTCGCATACACAAGAATGAACGAGATGACAAGCAGGCTTGCGCTTGGGGAATAATAATAAAAGTAGAAAGGAAGGCAAATTAGCAAAAGGACTTGATGAGCTGTAAGGATAACAGCTTGGGTTGTATCGAAGCTTCTCAAGTTTTTAAACATAGGTGCCACTCTTAAGATGAATGTGAGGTTTTTTTGACATCCTCCCCTGCCTAAAGAAAGGGGATTCTTACAGTTCCGGCTTTGGTTGTCGGCTGGTAAATTCGGTGGGTACTTGCGACCTGTCTGAACGAGTCCAGACCTTTCGCTATAGCACTTATGTCGAGAGTATGGCTATAGAGGGACGTGCTCTACACAAACGCGATATCCATCGACATAAGATATATTATGCAGTGTAAATTGATTTAAAACAACAAATTTAGGCTGTGCCGCCTGGCACCCTTGACCCCACCTTAAAGGACGAGGTTTGCCGCGCACTGAATAATGTTACTGTATACCTTGGTTTTTTGTGCAACTTTTCATTTGCTAAAAAAATATTTCTCTGCTTTTGCAGGGGGAGATTGTCTATTAGGAAGGGAAAACATCGACTGAGGAGAGACCTGCCGATCTTAGCTTATCTAGACACTAGCGTTTGGCTTGAAGTTGCGTCTCTGTCCTTTGCAGCTAACATTATGGGCATCAGATAAGACCACCATGCGATGGTTACTAACTACTACTATTACTACTAACTAAAAATGCGCGAAATTCTTCTCTAAATCTTTTTTACTTTCTTGGTTTTTGATACGTCGAGATGATTTCATCTAGTACGTTTGTTTGCTGTTTATCTTGTTCTTGAAGCTTGCGGAATGACCCCAAAGAATGAAGTGCTTTTGTAGGCCTTCCTTCTAAATTATAAGCAGTGCTTAGGTGGTAATAGGCGCTGCTAAAGAGTTTATCGCCCTTTAAAGCACGCAGAAATGAACGTATTGCTTTATTTGCTCTGCCGATTCGCAGGTAAGCAAGACCGAGATTATGGTGGGCTAGTGAGCTGTTAGGATTGCCCTTGAGTAGGCTTTTATAGGCTTGGATGGCGAGCTTGTCCCAGAAAGCTGTATATGTGGTCTCCATGGCAGAAATCCTCATTGCTTCTAACAGATAGACGTTCCTGTTGTTTTGCCGAAACAGTGGCAAGTCTATCATGGCGATTTACTCCAGAAAACCTCTGTAAGGAAAATCGGCCTTGTTAACCATGATTCCCTTTTGGAGCTGCGGGCATTGGTCTTGCCCTTTTTGCAACCCTGGGAGCCCTTTTGGGTTTATCCTCACTATCATTATCGGAGATGTACTTTGTAAACTTTAGAAGAGTTTTTTAGTTCACCGGCCGAATTTCCTTTTTCAGCTAAGAGGAGTATATTTTAAATTATGTCCCATAGGGACACTTGGACTTAGCCAGGCGGTGGAATGCGAGGACGTTAGCCCGAAGACATGCAACCCCTGGTCAATTTGAATGTTAGCAGACCACTAGAGGGGAGGGTACAAATTAAGTCCTGTAGCTCCGTCCGGAGCTTGGATTTTTATTTACATTTACCAGGAGTTCTCGTGCTTCGCACTTCACCACCTGGCTAAGTCCAGATGTCCCTCTGGGACATCCATTTTAAATATCTCACCTCTTTTCTCTTGTTTTTCTCCATGCCCAAAATTACGCTCGATCTGCGCGAAAAATATTTAGTGGGAACTGCTGCTGAGACAGCGCCAAATCTCCCGCGATTAAACGATCGCAAGCGGGCCTATATTTCTAATATTGACCTGCTTACGATTGTTTCATCCCGCGAGCTTTGGCGCTGTCTGAGCCTGTCATTTGAGATTTAATCGACTATAACATGTGTATTCTCAATACCCTCCTTGATCTATAAACTTTCTTTCTCATTGCTGCGATAGCTCTTGCGGCGGCATAAATTACTCGATTTTTCATTTAACCCATCCAGGTAATCATCATGCCACGTCAATGGCAGCGCTTTTGTATAGCCAGCTGCACGCCGGTCTTCTTCCTAACGCTTTTCTCTCTGCTTTGCGGGTTTTCGGCTGCAGACTTCTCGCTTGTTCCGCAATCAGCAACCCTTTTCCGAGGAAAATCTCCCACTCCTATTATTCCGCTTGTCCTCTTAGGGAATGAAGGAGACCCCAGATCGGACTTGCCCTCATCTGTTAATGTGATCTCGGGTAGTTTTTTTGTTGATGAAGATGACATCGTTGTTTCAGGCCCCGATTCGATTGCTATTCGAAGGACTTACGATAGTGCCACCTTTGAAGCGGCAAGCAAGGCTAGCGTGACCAGAAGTTGGCAAATTAATAACGAACGCCTGCTTTTCGCCTATAAGACTAATCCTAGACATCCCACGGATTATGGTCGTGTTGGATGTCCTACAAATGTTTTTGTTGGAGAAAGCTCGGGCTCCATGTTGAATTTTACCAGGCCTCGCCCTGTTCGGGCCCCAGAGCCGCCTTTAACATGTACATCGCTTGGTTCTGGGGTAACAAATAGCGCTTCAGGAGTCATTAGTGGCCAGACGAATCTTAGAAATCACAAGCTCTCTTTTTCAGCAACATCTGCGCTTGCTACGGTGGTTACAGGATCTGCTGGCACACGCACTTACGAGCTCATTACCTTCAGAAATGTTTTGAGAGAAGATCCCCTTGCCACTTTTGTTTTAAAGTCTGAAACGCGCCCTAATGGCAATAAAGTGTTTTACAATTACCTGGGGGGTGGGGGTGTGTTGGAGATTAAACTCACGAATGCCTCCCAGTCAAAAATTTTAGGTTGGATTCACCTTGACACTTCTAGGGCAAAATCCACTTTTATAACCTCCAGCGATGGGCAGCAGGTTGTTTATCAGTTAGGGGTTCATCGAGATCTGACAAGCTACATCGAGCTTATCGGCCCGGTAAACGCCTCTAGCAAGCCCGCAACGATCTACAACTACAATTGCCATCAGGCAGAAAATTTTCTTTATCTTACGAATATCACAGCTCCAAACGGCAGATATCTCTACACCGAGTATTATGACGAGGGGGCTAATAATGTGGGAGGGACGTTTGTAACTGTCACTTCAAAACAGAATGCAATCAGCCTCCACAGAGTTAAGACACAGAGCGCCCCTGTAGGGGTTGATAAGACGCCTGTCATCACTTCTCGCTTCTTCTACTTCTATGCGCAAGATGCGCGCGAAAACCAGCTTGCGGGCCATACCGATGTGTATGACGCAGGGAATAACCTCACTCGCTACCATGCCTCTGCACTTCAGAGAATCACCGCTACTGAGCGCTTTTCTAAAACAGCTGCAGGGAAGTACCTGCCTTACTCTGTTGAGAGACAGGTGTGGGGTGTGGGAGTGGAAGCTAGCTCACTACTTGGCAAGTCATGGGAAGATGGAAACGGCAACGTTCTTTCTTGCCACACGTTTAGCTATGACACGCAAGGAAACGTTCTTCAAGAGAAGCTCTACGGGCAGTTGACGGGGGCAGGTGCTCAGACGATTGCTTTAGGAAAAAATGGCCTGCCTTTAGAAAATGGTGCCAAAGAAAACGGTTCAGAGTGTTATGTCAAAAGCTACACCTACTCAAATGATGGCTTTAACCTGGTTTTGAGCGAAACAGATGGGAAGAAGAGCGTTAAGTACGTTTATAAGCCTAGAACAAACTTGCTCGTGGGTAAGTGGATTTTGGATGGGGAGACGATTCGCCAACGAACGTTCCATGAGTATGACGACAACGCGAGCGTTTCTAAAACAATCGTTGATGATGGGCGCGCGTTTGCTCAAGATGACCTGCAAGGAGTGAGCGAAAGGCACATCACCCGCATTACTGGAAAGCAGCATATGCCGGCAATTGGGCTTCCTGAGCAGGTGGAGGAGTTTGTTCTTGATCTTGATACAGGGAAAGAGCGTCTTATCAAGAGGATTGTTAACACCTACTGCATTCAGGGATGGGTGACCCGTCAAGATGTCTATGGAGAAGACAATCAGTACGCCTATTCGTTAGAGAGTCAGTATGATGCCATGGGGCATGTCATCTCCCAAAAGAACGCGCTGGGACAGGTGACTACAGCTACCTACGATCCCAATGGGAACAAGACCTCTGAAGCATTTCTGGGGACAGGCCTAAACCTTCGTGTCGACTACACGTATGACTTCTCAAACCGCCTCATCAAGAAAATGGAGAGCTCGGGCGGAGAGACGCGCATCGAGAGCTGCCGGTATAACACGCTAAGCCAAAAGATCGCCTCTATTGATAGTTTTGGCAATGAAACCCGTTATGAGTATGACTCACTTGGAAGAGTTTCCAAGGTGATCTCTCCAGCGCTTCTCAATGACGAAGAGCTCTCTGTTGTTCCTATAATTACCAAAGAACACGACATCTTTGGCAGAGAAACGGTGACCGTGGATAGTGACGGCTACGCCATTCAAACGCGCTATAATATCCGTGGCAAGCCAATTGAAATCATCTATCCCGACGGAACCTCCGAGACCTTCCTCTATATGCTTGACGGCACGCTTTGCCAGGCGAAGTCCAAAACAGGGACGATCACCCGCTACACGACAGACTATGCAGGGCGAACCACCCGAATAGAGACCTTTGCTCCTTCAGGCACTTGCTTAGGTGTTTCTGAGTCGCGCTATAACGCGTTTCACATCCTCAGCTCAGTCGACGGCTCTGGAATCACAACGACCTACGCCTATGATGCTGCCGGTCGGCAAACGTCGGTCTCTAAGGACCGTTCACTAACAACCTGCCACTACGACTTCCTCGGCAGATCCTCTGAGACCCGCTCGTGGTTTGGCGATGGACCCTATGACTACACCGCCTCTGTAGAGGTGCTGGATCTTCTTAACCGAGTGATCGAGAAGCGAGCCGAGCAGGCGAGTGAAAATGGGAGAGTTGTTCTCTACCGCGAGCATACAGAATACGACGCTTTAGGAAACCGCATTGCTACTACGACCTATCCTCAAAACAAGCCTGCCCGGTCGACGACGGTTTACGACAGTTTTAGCCGCCCGATTAAGAGCACGGATGGGATGGGAAACAGCACGTTCATCCATTACAACACGCAGTTTGTTAATTCCCGGCAGCAAACGGTTTTGAGAAAAACCGTTACAGATGCGATGGGGAACCTGACGGTGCTCACCCATGACACCTCCGGAAGGGTCGAGACGGTTATCAAGAAAGCTCCTACGGGGACAGTTGTCTTAGACCACACCTTCCGTTACGACTGCAGGGGGAACCGGACGCGTCTAGTTGAAAACATCATCGGCCATAACAGCTATGAACGAATCTGCACCTGGACGTATGGCCCGATGAACCGTCTCGAGCGCTCTGACGAGGCGGTTTGCGCCCCAGAGACGCGCTCTACAAGCTATCGGTACAACGCCTATGGGCAGCAAGAAGCGGTTATCAAATCCAATGGAGTTGCCCTTCTGCATACCTACGATGAGTGGGCGCGCCTCTCAACGCTAAGCGCTTCAGACAGCTCCCTTGCCTACACCTATCACTACGATCTCAACCACAACATCACTGCGGTAACGGAAGGGGCGCGTGCGACACTTCGCACTTACGACAGCCTCAATCGGCTGACGCAAGAGACCCTTTCCAATGGGCTGTCTCTCGAGAGTCACTATGACAGGCAGGGAAGGCGCACAGCGCTCACACTTCCTGACAAGTCAGCTGTTGGATATGGCTACAATGGAGCTTTCCTAACGCGCGTTGCGCGCCTCTCTAAAACAGGAGAGGAGGCTTACGCTCACACGTATGACCAGTATGACTTAGCCGGCAACCTCGAAAGGGTAAGTCTCATTGGCGGCACGGGAATCATTGAGTACGCCAGGGACCTCCTAGGACGCCCCGCAAAGATCACTGCCCCTGAGTTCACCGAGACGATCACCCGAGACGCCCTCGGCAATATGAAGAGCCGCGCCATTTCAGATGGCACCGAAAATGCTTTGTCTTACGAATACGACGCCCTAAATCGGATCACTTCCGAAAGCGGCCATAGCTACACCTATGATTCAGCCGGCAACAGGCTCACCAAAGACGGGCGGTCCTACAATGTCAATGCGCTTAATCAGGTCGTGGATGATGGAATGGCCAGCTACGCCTATGATCTGAATGGCAATTTAATTAAGAAGAGCATTCGAGGTAAAAGAAGCGAAAGCGTCACGACCTACGAGTACGACGCGCTAGACCGGATGATCCAGGTGACCGAGCTGGGAGTTAGCCGGACGACATTCATCTACGATGCCTTCAATAGACGCGTTGCCAAGGAAACTTTTGGATGGAGCGGATGGAGAGCTTGGTTTGGTGGCAGCGGATCGTGGACGTTGAAGAGAAAGACTCTGTTTATTTATGATGGGCAGGCTGAAATTGGAGCTACTGACACTTCCGGGCTCATTACAGAGCTCCGAATCCTCGGAAGTGGCCTTGGCGCAGAGATTGGCGCTGCTGTGGCGATGGAGTTTCAAGGAAAGGTTTGCCTCCCCATCCACGATAGCCGGGGAAATGTTGTCGCCCTTCATGCTGTTAAAAACAACATGCTGACGAAATTAGAGAGCTATTGGTACACGGCATTTGGCGAAGAGCAGATCAGAGATAAGCGGGGAAGAACTTTAGTTAACTCTTCCGTTGGCAACTCTTGGCGCTATGCAAGCAAGCGAACGGATATTGAAACGGGCTGGGTTTACTTTGGTAGACGTTACTACTCCCCAGACCTTGGAAAGTGGACCACGATGGACCCGAAGGGGTTTGTTGATG
>CAMCWV010000028.1 GCA_945882915.1 Waddlia chondrophila WSU 86-1044
GACAGGATTTGATCCCGTGCGCGGCAAACCCGCATTTAGTGGATAACTTTGGCAGCTTTGGATTTCTATACTCCTCGTAGCTGAAAATGGGAACTTGGACGGCGCCAAATTCCAGTTTTCAGCTACGAGGAGTATATGCTAAAGACAGTGTTTTTTTGGGGGGGGGATAGCGGTGGAGGGATTTGAACCCCCGACAAACGGATTATGATTCCGCTGCTCTAACCAACTGAGCTACACCGCCATAAGGCAAGAAAAAATAGCGGGAGAAGGATTCGAACCTCCGGCCTTTGGGTTATGAGCCCAACGAGCTAACCACTGCTCCATCCCGCGATAAATTGGCATATATCTTAGCGAATAAGATGTATTAGGGACAAGGAAAATTGAATGACAATTTGCGGTTTGCCTATTTCAAAGGGGGAAGCTTAGAGGGTGGGATAGTACTTCATTTTGTTGATCTGAGAGAGGAACTGCTTCTGAAGGCTTGGGGCAGTAGAGTAGTCAGTAGAAGGAAGGGGCTGGGGAGCAGGTGCTATGTCAACGGTGTCTTTTTGGAGGGCGGTGATGGTGTTTTTTGCAACAGTCGTCTCCCTTTCCATGAGGATTTTCTTAGCTTGATGCTGGGGATTCTTCTCGCGGTTTGATGTACCGATAACTTCTACAGACTTATTCACGGCCCCAGCTCCTTCTGCTACCTCTTTGTCAACTCTCTTTGACTTAGGTATCGGTCATTTCGCTTGAAAGCTTTAGGGGCGTGTAGTAACTTACGCTTCACTTCTTATTTAATTCTTTTATTACCATTCGGAGTTCATAAGATCATGCCTATCAGCGTCTTTGACTTGTTTTCGATAGGGATCGGCCCTTCCAGCTCCCACACAGTAGGCCCCATGCGTGCCGCACTCCGGTTTGCTGAACACCTAAACGAAAAAGGGCTTTTCACAGAAACCGCATCTGTGAAAGTCGAACTCTTCGGCTCGCTCGCCCTAACCGGCAAAGGACACGGCACCGACAAAGCCGTCCTCTTAGGCCTAGAAGGACACACCCCAGAAGGAGTCGACCCCACCTACGCAAATGAACGCCCAGGCGACATTCAAAAAGAAGGGTCACTCCTCCTCTTCGGCAAAAAAAACATCCCCTTTTCCGTAGAGCACGACCTCCTCTTCCTTGGAGAAAAGCGCCTCCCCTTCCACTCAAATGCCGTCCGCTTCATTGCCAATGACAAAAACAAAACCGAACTTCTATCAGAAGTCTTCTACTCTGTCGGCGGCGGATTCATCCTCGATCATGCAACGGCTATGGCGGGCAAGGTCGCAGAAGGCACCCACCTAATCCCCTACCCATTTGCAACAGGCAAGGAGCTCCTCGCCAAATGCGCCGAAACCAAACTCTCTATTCGCGACCTCATGCTCGCTAACGAGAAAACCTGGCGCACAGAAGAAGAAATCGGCACGCGCCTCATGAAAATCTGGACAACCATGCAAGACGTAGTAAGCCGCGGATGCAAAGAGACTGGAATCCTGCCCGGAGGGCTCCTCGTAAAAAGACGCGCCCCCCAACTCCACGACGCTCTTATGGGCCATCGAGTAACTGGCCACCACGACCCATCTGAAATCATGGACTGGGTAAGCCTCTACGCCCTAGCAACCAGCGAAGAGAACGCCTCCGGTGGCAGGATCGTCACCGCCCCAACAAATGGCGCTGCAGGCATCCTCCCAGCAGTCATGCACTACTACCATAAGCACGTCTCCCCACTCACTGAAGAGGAAGTCATAACCTTCTTTCTCACAGCCGGAGCCATCGGCATCCTCTACAAACTAGGAGCCTCTCTATCCGGGGCAGAAGTAGGGTGTCAGGGGGAAGTTGGCGTTGCCTGCTCAATGGCAGCCGGCGGCCTTGCAGCCCTTTCAGGAGGAAGCGTCGAGCAAGTAGAAAATGCCGCAGAAATAGGTATGGAGCACAATTTAGGCCTCACATGTGACCCTGTTCGCGGGCTTGTCCAAATCCCCTGTATCGAGCGCAACACCATGGGCGCTGTCAAAGCAATTAACGCCTCAAGGCTTGCTATGCGCGGCGATGGCACGCATATAATTTCGTTAGACAAGGTCATCGGAACCATGCGACAAACAGGTGCTGACATGCAGTCGATCTATAAAGAGACCTCGCTAGGTGGCCTTGCTGTCAACTCCATCGAATGCTAGCTTAAATGCTTGCTACATTTATATACTCCGCTTAGCTGAAAATGGGAACTTGGATGGGGCCAAAGCCCCGTTTTCAGCTAAGCGGAGTATAGTCGATTATCCTATTCGAAGCGAGCGGTAGCGTTGCTCTTTGGAGTGCTGGGCAAGGGTGTTGAAATTCTTAGGTGTTAGCAGTGAAAGATAAAAATGGTGGGGCTAAAGACATTGGGAACAGGGTGTTCTTGGTTTTTGGGTTGGCACTTGTCGGGACGTTAACACTCCTAAAAATCAACCACCATCAAGAAGCGGACCTGAAAGCAATAGCCACAGCCTCCGCAGAGCGGCTCAATGAACCCTCACACCTTCCCCACTCCACTCTCCTCTCCGAATTAAAAAGTCAGCAACTCTCTGTGGAACTCCCCACATACGTCGTTGCAATGACTAAGCAGCGCGTATCAAACCACCAGTTCTGGCTATTTACCGAGGCATCTGGCTATGTCACCTACCGCGAGAAGCTAAACCTCTCACCAAACTGGCGCAAGCCCTCAAAAGAAGAACTTGCTAGCAACCGCCCCGACCTGCAGGCCTGGCAAACAGCCCCAGAGGCCCCTGTTACCTGGCTTGCAAGGGAAGACGCCGAGGCCTATTGCAGGTGGCTAAATATGTGTCACCCCGGCTTTCGCCTGCCAAGCATTGAAGAGCTAAACGCTGCCGAAAAATTAGAAGATCCTCTCTTTGTAGCCTCCTCAAGAGAGTCGTGGGAATGGACTTCAGACACACTTGTAGACATACCCACAACTATTGACGAAACCGTCCCTCACAGCACCGAATATCTAACAGCCTGGCAACCTAACGCTCCTCTCCATCACCGAAGGACGCGCGACCTTGCCCTAAGCTCCGCTGAACCCATCTCCTTTCGCCTTATTAGTCGATTAAATCTCAAATGATAGGCTCAGACAACACGAAGGCCGCGCGATTAAACGATCGCAAGTAGGCCTATATTTCTAATATTGACCTGCTTACGATCGTTTAATCCCGCGAGCTTTGGCGCTGTCTAAGCCTATCATTTAAGATTTAATCGACTATACATGGATGTCCACCTCTCGATGAATGAAAATCACCCAAATAAACCTCCTGAATTCATCATCTCACGAACCTTTAAAACCTCTCGCAAAAATCTGTGGCAGGCTTTTTCTGAAGTTGACGAGCTAACGCGGTGGTGGGGCGCAAAAGACTTTACATGGACAACATCGACACTAGACTTTCGCCCCGGTGGAATCTTTCACTACTGCTTGCGCTCTTACGATGGCCTCGAACTCTGGGGCAAGTTTGCTTACCAAAAAATTGCCACTCCTAAACGACTCCTCTTCATCAACTCCTTTGCTGATCCCGAAGGAGCCACAGTCCTAAACCCCTGGAACCCCGACTGGCCACTAGAAATTTTGAACACCCTGAAGTTTCTTGAAGAAAACGGGAAGACAACCCTCACCTGGCGCGCCATCCCCCTTAAGGCCACAGAATTGCAATGTGAAACATTCAAAGATGCATTTGCATCCATGCACGACGGCTTTAAATCCGCCTTCAACCAACTAGCAGAGTGTCTCGAAAAGGGGTAACTCTTTGTAGTGGCAGCCTTTCAGGCTGCGTGGGGTGTATTTGCTTATACCCGGGGCGCTGCCCCGGGCTGATTGCATTTTCAGCCCTTTAGGCTGAGATTTTATGTGAAAGGATTTAGTTATTATAAGTCATTGCGTTTTGAAGTTCAGCCCAAAGGGCTGAAAATGCAAACAGCCTAGGGCAGCGCCCTAGGTATAAGCAAATACACCCCACGCAGCCTGAAAGGCTGCCACTAGTTACGCAGGCACGCCTTTAAGAAGCAGTTTTTTGTAGCCTTTGCTAGCTAGTAAATAATTAAAATTTCATTGAGCATTTAAGCTGGGATGAGAGATATAGGGAAGGAGCAAGAACGCATTTCTTATACTTCATACTTTAAGAGGCTTATGTATTTAGCAGGGGATATCGGGGGAACAAAAACCCACCTAGGATTGTTTCAGCAACAAGGAAACTCCTTAAAGCTTATTTCAGAAGAGCGCTACTCCAGCAAAGATCATAAATCACTAAAAGAAATCGTCGTCCAGTTCCTCTCTGTTCACGAAGGATTGCTAGAAGGAGCCTGCTTCGGCATTGCCGGCCCCATCGACAACAGAAGGTGCAAAGCCACCAACCTCCCCTGGATCGTCGACACAAATGAGCTCGAAGCCACCACAAAAACAAAAGTCACCCTCATCAACGACCTCGAAGCCAACGCCTATGGAATTTCAACCCTAGTCCCCACTGACCTTCTCTGCCTCCACAAAGGAGAAGAAGGGGCAAAAGGAAACACCGCTGTCGTTTCCCCAGGAACAGGCCTTGGCGAAGCCGGCCTCTACTGGGATGGAAAAATCCACCACCCCATCGCCTGCGAAGGTGGCCACGCCGACTTCGCACCACAAAACGAGTTGCAAGTAGAGCTGTGGCGCTATCTAAGAAACAAACTACCCCACGTCTCTTACGAGAGCACCCTTTCAGGTCAAGGACTCCACAACATCTACTGCTTTCTACGAGACACCAAAAAAGGGAAAGAAGAACTCTGGCTGACAGATGAACTAAAAATGGGCAACCTCCCCGCCACCATATCCAAAGCCGGCTTAAGCCGTAGATCTCCCCTCTGCGCTCAAGCACTAGACATCTTCGTTTCCATCTGCGGAGCCGCCACAGGAAACCTGGCCCTCAAATTCCTAGCACGCGGCGGCGTCTACATCGGCGGCGGTATCGCCCCGAAAATCATCGAAAAATTTAAAGACCCCCCCTTCTTAGAGGCCTTCTTTGACAAAGGACGCCTGCGCTCGCTTCTAAAAAAGATCCCTGTTTACGTCATCCTAAATAGCAAAACAGCCTTATTCGGTGCGGCGCAGTGCGCTAAACTTCACTTTGGTAAAAACTAATGACAAACAATAAAACAGAAGAAACCAAAGAATACAAACGGCTACACGAACCCTTTTCATCTCCCGTACAGCCATGGCGCAAATGGGGGCCCTACATCTCCGAGCGTGCCTGGGGAACCGTACGTGAAGACTACAGCCCCGACGGAGATGCCTGGACATTTTTCCCCCACGACTTCGCCAGATCAAAAGCCTATAGATGGGGCGAAGATGGCATCGCCGGCTGGTGCGATAGATACCAACTCCTCGTCCTCGCCCTAGGCCTCTGGAACGGCAAAGACCCCATCCTCAAAGAACGGTTATATGGCCTAACCCCGAACGAAGCCAACCACGGCGAAGATGTTAAAGAGTACTACTTCTACCTCGACGGGACCCCCACCCACTCCTACATGAAGTACCTCTACAAGTACCCACAAGCTGCTTACCCTTACGAAAAGCTCATCCAAGAAAACAAACGGCTCACAACACACGACCCCGAATACGAGCTTCTCGATACCGGCATCTTCGATGACGACCGCTACTTCGATGTCTTTGTCGAATACGCAAAAAAAGGCCCCGAAGACACCTGCGTGCGCATCCAAGCGTTTAACCGCGGTCCCGATGACGCCCCGTTGCACATCATCCCCAACTTATGGTTCCGAAATCGCTGGGAGTTTTTCCCAGATGTTCAAGCCCAACCCATAATCACAGCCGGCCCTTCCAGCAAAAGCCACATGAGCCTTGTCGCCGACGACACAGCTGCCGACCCCCTACCAAACTTAATGTTTGACTACCGCCTTGGCAAACGCTTCCTCTATGCCTCTCCAGGCGGAGAGCTCCTATTTACCAACAACGACACAAACTGCGAAAAAGTGTTCGGTAAAGACATGACAAGCAACACCCCCTACGTAAAAGATGCCTTTCACCGCCAGATCATCCACGGAGAAAACACCACCAACCCACTCAATACAGGAACTAAAGCCTGCATCCACTACCCAGATGTCATAGTCCCCGCCGGCGGCTCTATAGAAATCCTCCTCCGCCTTACAGACAAACCCCTTAAAAAGCCCCTTCAAGACGTAAGAAAAATCATCAAGCGCTGCAAAGAAGAAGCCGACGCCTTCTACCAAACAGTCCACCCCCCAAAAGCCTCTGACGAAGAGAAAATGATTCAGCGCCAAGCCCTCGCCGGTATGATGTGGAGCAAACAAGTCTACCTATTCGACGTCCAAAAATGGCTCGATGGCGACGATCCTAAATGGCCACCAGCAACCGCTCGTAGATCCATCCGGAACGAACACTGGATCCACCTAAACTCCATGCGCATCCTCTCGATGCCAGACAAATGGGAATACCCCTGGTTTGCCTCATGGGACCTCGCCTTCCACTGCGTTACCCTCTCCCTCATCGACCTTCCGCTTGCCAAAGAACAGCTCTGGCTCCTCCTGTTCGAACAGTTCCAACACCCCAACGGCCAAATCCCCGCTTATGAATGGGAGTTCTCTGACCTCAACCCTCCCATCTACGGATGGGCGGTCCTTCGCGTCTACGAAAAAGAACGCGAACAAACAGGCAAAGGCGACCGCACATTCCTCCACAAATGCTTCCACAAGCTGCTCATCAACTTCGCCTGGTGGGTAAATAGAGTCGATAGCTCTGGGAAAAACATCTTTGAAGGGGGCTTCCTCGGTCTTGACAACATTACCGTCATCGACAGAAGCGTAAAGCTAGAAGCTGGAGCCTCCCTCAAACAGTCCGACGCCACAGGCTGGATGGGCATGTTCTGCCTAAACCTCATGCGCATGGCCCTAGAACTTGCCGACGAGAACCCCGCCTACGAACACCTCGCCACAAAGTTCTTCGAACACTATGTCATCGTCGGCGCCGCAATGAAGAAAGTAGGAGGTCTCGACTACGAACTCTGGAGCGAAAAAGATGGCTTCTTCTACGACGTCCTCTGCTCGGCAGACGGCGCCTTCCACAAGTTCCGCATCCGCTCTCTCGTCGGAATCATCCCATTTTTTGCCATAGAGCTCCTCGAATCCGAGAATAACGCTAAGCTAAAAGAATTTTACAACAATATGCGCTGGTTCCTAAAAAACCGCCCCCGCATCTCTCAATCCGTTGTCACCGAAGTCAAAACTCACGATCACGTCATGCACATCCTCGCCATCATGAGCCGCGATCAAATCAAGCGCCTACTCGAACGCGTCTGGGACCCCGAGGAATTTCTCTCTCCCTATGGTCTGCGAAGTCTCTCGAAATACCACGAGAAGTTCCCCTTCGTCTACATGCACTACCGCCTCGGATACGAGCCTGCCGAATCCCTCAAAAAGCTAAAAGGGGGTAACTCCAACTGGCGTGGTCCCATCTGGTTCCCCACCACCTTCATGCTCATCGAGTCTCTACGCAAACTCCACAAAGGAATAGGCGATCAAATAACCGTCAAAAGCTGCCTCCCCGGAGAAGACCAAGTCACCTTCGAACACATGGCAAAAGGCTTTGCCGACCGAATGATCTCCATCTTCAAAAGAGATGAACAGGGTAATCGTCCCGTCTTCGGCAAATCCAAAAAATTTCAAACAGACCCCCACTGGAAGGACTACATCCTCTTCTATGAATACTACAACGGTGACACCGGCGAAGGCCTCGGCGCCTCCCACCAAACCGGCTGGTCAGGCCTCGTCGCCAACCTCATCGCCGAATGGCGCTAGCCGTTCTTTAAGACACCAGAGGCGCCCGCCTCTGGACTCCAGCAAAGGAGCTGGGCCCCTTTGCAAAGCCGCTCCAGTTGTCTTGGGGCTGTGATGCTTTTGGTAGTAAGACTTTGTATTTTTCGGCGAGAGAGCTGACGCTCTCTTGCCGAGCAAGCCTCCTCCGGAAGGTGGTAAATGGGGCTGAATAACCTATTAAAAAAGGATGGTCATGAAAACAGCGTATTCACCAGGTAGACCGTTAAAAGGTAAGCCAACCAACTTTTTCTCTCTAATTATGTGGGGAATATTTGGTAATGCAGACGACACCACTGCGCCTCCTACATACATGCCAGGCTCGTCTCTTTGGTGGCGTAAAATTTGCTGGTGGATGCGCAATCCCTTTCATAATTTATGTTTTTATGTCATCGGAACTGCAGACAAACCTGTTGTTGCCATTGGAAAAGATCCTACCTGCCCGTTTGTTACTTCTGGGTGGAACTATACAGTTATTAACTACAAGTGGCTACGCTTGCCCTTCATCTCCTACCAAGGGACTGTCATTCGCGCTTATTTAGGCTGGAGGCCGCCAGAAGGGTCATTTGGCATAAAATGCATGCACGTCAAATCCCAGTGAAATAAAAAGCAATTGTAGTCCAAGAAATTCCCTTTTGCAATACCCCCCAAAGAATATATACTTCTCGTAGCTGAAAATGGGAAAAATTATCCTAAACAAGCGCTTGCCCTTTCTAGAAGGTAACCCTTTAATTGCTACGGGCTTCTTCTCTTTTTTTCTTTTGTGAGCCGTCCAAATTCCCGTTTTCAACTACGAGGAGTATATAAGAGCCTTCAACACAACGGCCCTAGCTACAACACAACTTAAACGGGTTTGCAAAGGGGCACTGCTCCTTTGCTGGAGTCCAGAGGCGGGAGCCTCTGGCATTAAGGAGTATAGATGAAAAAGACAACTCATGGAAGAGACGCAAGGCCAGATGCAAGATCAGGGGCAGCGCCAAGGACGTCGTGGCAGCCGGTAGAGAAGTGGTATGATAAGAGCGTCGGGGAGATGGGGCACTACTACCACCAGCATGTGGTAATTCCTGGGCTTATGAAGCTGCTCGCTTTGGACAAAGTGGAAAAGCCTATTATTTTGGATCTTGCATGTGGGCAAGGGGTTCTTGAAAGGCACCTTCCGCCGAAAGCGGGCTACTGGGGCTTTGATATTGCCCCTGGGCTTATTCATTCAGCAAAGGAACAGCTCCGCTCTAAATTGCGACACTTTGACGTAGCTGACGTAACAAAACCGCTTCCCCTGGAAAAAAACGACTTCACCCATGCAGTTATTATTTTAGCCCTCCAAAATATCGAGCATCCCGAAAAGGTAATTGCTAATGCTAGCCGCCACCTTGCTGCCGGCGGTAAGATTGCAATCGTTCTCAATCACCCTTGCTTCCGCGTTCCTAGACAATCAAGCTGGGAGGTCGACGAAAAGAACAAAATGCGTTACCGTCGAATTAATCGGTATCTTTCTCCGCTAAAAGTGCCGATTAAGATGAATCCAAGCCAGGGAGAAGCTTCGGCTGAAACGTGGTCATTCCACCACCCTCTTTCTGACTACACCCGTTGGCTTCATCAAGAAGGCTTTGCGGTCGAGCTCATAGAAGAGTGGGCTTCTGACAAAGAAAGCTCGGGGAAAACAGCTAAGAGCGAAAATCTCAGCCGTGCGGAGATCCCTCTCTTTCTCACGCTTCTCGCAAGGAAAATATGAAATCAAAGCTGCGCGTCGGGCATCTTGACTATGTAAACACCCTTCCCTTATACACTGCCATGCGGCAGGGAGATGTCCCTGTTGATGTTGAGTGGGTATCAGGGAGCCCTAGCGTCCTTAACGATCTCATCTATCGCAAGCAGCTCGATGTCTCTTTTGTTAGCAGCGCAGAATACCTCCAGCACAAAAGTGACTACGTTGAACTTTCCCCTTTTTGCATAGCCGCCTACGGCTTTGTTTATAGTGTCTTACTCTACCACAAAGGGGACATTCAAGACATGGACAACAAAACAATTGGGGTAACCGCACAAAGCCTCACTTCTGTTCATCTTTTGAGTGTTCTGTGCCACTGTTATTGGCACATCCAGCCTCATATGAAAGTTGAGCGTGACCTTGCAAAGCTAAAAGCCTACGACTCATTTATGCTCATTGGCGACGAGGCACTCCTCCACCCCGAGTTTCCTGGCTACACAACAGTTGACCTTTCTCAGGCCTGGAAATATGCAACGGGATTCCCTTTTGTGTTTGGACTGTTAGTTGCTTCTGCTGAGGCGATGGAAAAACGCCGAGACGACATACTTGGCTTTGTAGAAAATCTTAAGCTCTCCTTGAAGTGGGCAGAGGCAAACCCCGAAACGATTGTTACCCTTGCCAAGAAAAAATGTCCGATTTCTGAAGAAAAGCTCCGCCTTTATTTTAAAACATTATACTATAAAGTCGGAAAGAGCGAAGAGCACAGTCTAGCCCTATTTGATGAGTTGCGAGCTTGCGAGCTAACACTCCAAACGATTTACTAACTCTACCAAGCCCTCTGTTTAATGAAAAAAAACGTATCGACCTACAGCAAGAGTGCACCCGAATCGATTCAAGCGCTCTTCAATAACATCGCCAAAGACTACGATAGAACAAACGCTCTCCTCTCCTTTCAACTCCATAAGATCTGGAACCGCACGCTCATTTTAGAAATGCTCAAAGGAGCGCCAAAAACAGACACCCCAAAAAACCTTCTCGATCTTTGCAGCGGAACCGGAGACATTGCCTTTGGCTACCTAAAAAGAAGCCTTAAAAATGACACCCCTCTGGGGCACGCCTATCTGCTGGATTTTTCGACAGAGATGCTTGCGTGCGCAAAACACAAAGCCAAGAAGCTATCTCTTGACGAGTCACAAATCACATACATCCAAGGCGACGCCACAGCAATCTCCCTAAAAGACGAAAGTGTCGACTCTGTAACAATCGCCTACGGCCTGCGGAATGTGAATTCATCAGAAAACTGCGCCAAAGAAGTGCTTCGGGTGCTGCGTCCTGGTGGGCGCTTTGGGATTCTTGAGCTTACGCGCCCCTCAAACTCTTTCATGCGTTTTGGCCATTCTATCTACCTAAACACGATCCTCCCCTATCTGGGAAGGCTATTTGCTTCTGACAAACAAGCTTATTGCTACCTCTCTCAAAGCATTCAGTCGTTTCTTTCTCCCTCTTCAATCACGACAATGCTTAAAGCCACCGGCTTCTGCCGAACCTGGACAAAACCTCTCATGGGAGGAATTGCCACCTTAATCTTTGGGGAGAAGGGGTGAACCTGTTTTTATATGACGAACAACCCTAAAAAGCCAGTTACCGTAAAGATCTTTCTTGGATGTCAACTCACGCCAGAGCTTGGCCTTCAACTGCAGCAAAGCAAAGAGTGGAGACAAGACCACGTCGTCCCTAAAGCAGATGGGGAGGGTCTTATCGAAACACTCCACCAAAGTAAACGGTACGTAGGGATGTCCATCGCAAACGAAATGCCCTCTCTGCCAGAGCTCAAAGAATACGAACTAAAAGTACAAAAAATCCTTAACACCTACTGCCCTTTTTTGAGGGTAGACCACATCCCTATCACCCTCTTTCCCCAAATTTTTATCTCATAAAATGAATCTTCCTCTTATCCTCGGCTCGCAGTCACCACGCAGAAAAGAAATTCTCGGGTTCTTCTCCATCCCCTTCACGCAAGCCATATCTGGCTTTGATGAAGAAGCTGTCCCCTTTCAAGGCGATCCTGTCAGCTATGTTAAAACGCTTTCTGAAGGAAAATCGGCAGCGCTCGCTTCGCATTACCCCGATTCTGTTATCCTAACTGCAGACACCGTCGTCTACCAAAATGGCAAAATTTTTAATAAGCCGGCAAACGATGCAGAAGCACTCCAGATGCTTGATGGATTTGTGGGAAGCTGGCAAAGTGTCTTCACCTCTATAACCGTAAGGCAAGGCGCCAAGGTGTTCACAGAGGTAGAAGAGACAAAAGTCCTTTTTAATACCCCCTCAAAAGATCAGCTCCGTCACTACCACAAAAAGCTCCACAGCGCCGACTTTGCAGGCGGCTACGGCGTCCAAATGGCAGGCAGCCTTATCATCAACCGCATTGAAGGGTGCTTCTACAACATCATGGGGCTGCCTATTAATACACTCTCCCGCACACTTGCCAAAGTAGACATTGACCTCTGGTGCTATCTCAAATGAAAAAGAAATCGACAACGCTACTTCTTAACTCACTTCTAGTGACCACAGCTCTTATGTGCGTGTCGTGCTCGCGAAATAGCTCTCCCCTCCCAATTGCTTTTGAAGAGCCCACTCTACACTCAGAAACTACGAATGTAGAAGCCGAAAAAACAGGCCGCATCCTCTACCTCATGCAAATCGGCGAAACAGCAAGGTCTATCGAGGAATACAACAAATACCGCAAAGAAGGGCACTTCCATAACCTCGAGCTCGTCCAGCAAATGGGAATGGTCATCCTTGAACGGGGCTACCACAGCTACTCGCCCGAAGTGCAACTGATGACCGTCTTCGGTGCCGGAGTCGTCGGCAACCCCCGCATTCTCCACATTCTCGATGCTGCAAGTGACAGCGATGACCCACAAGTACAGCTCACCGCCCTAGGCTACCTAGCAAACCTCCACGATGATGCGGCAGATGCCATGCTCGCCAGAGGAATGACATCCCCCTACTTGCTGATTCGTCTAGAAACCGCCTACTACCTCGCAACAATGAAGTACCCTAGCGCTGTGGGGCAAATTGAATCACTCATGCAAAAGGCTCCCCCAGAAATCCACGGCATCTTCCCCCAACTCTTTGCCATCATCGGAGACTCTCAATCCCTGGCCATTATGCGGCAAATGCTCTCCTCCGGAAACAGAGCCGTGCGCATCAATACCATCCTCAGCGCCGCCAACTACAACCGAGACGACCTTCTCCCTCAAATCCGGAGCCTCGCCACCCACCTCGATGTCGCCCAGCAAGAAGCCTGCGCGGCCGCCTTCGGGAAGCTCAAAGACGAATCCTCTATCCCCAAACTAAACAAGCTCACTCAATCTTCATCAACAGACGTTCAGCTCGCCGCCTGGCAAGCCCTCTACCGCCTCGGAAAGCAAGATGCTAAAGTGAACATCGAAACCCTCGCACGCCAAGGGAACCTCTTCGCCATTGCCATGCTCGGAGAAATCCCCGGCTACGAAGACACCCTCGCCTCCCTTATCAGAAGTGAAGACCTCCAAATTAAGGTCAACGCCACAGTAGCCCTTCTTCAAAGACACGATCCCCGCTGCCTCGAAGGGCTAGACACTATCCTCGTCTACGACTCCCGCGGCCTTGGCTTCAAACCTCTCCTCTCCGCAGGCTCCGGCCTAATGGCATGGAAAGCCATCCCTTCCGCAGAAGAGAAATTCTCTGAATCGGACTCTGCTTACGGCATCACCCTCGCTATCCGCGAAAGTATGCTACAACAAACACGTGACCTTCCAGAAAGAGCCTTTCTAGAAGTCGCCAGTCTGATCTTCTCCACAAATCAATTTGACCTTGTCCCCAGCGTTGTTAACCTACTTGAAAACCTCCAATCAACAAACGCCCTCGACCTCTTAAAAGACTACGAACAGAAATCTAGATCCCCCCTCATCCGCAACTACTGCAACCTTGCCCTCTTCCGCCTACACGAAGAAGGCCCTTACGAAGACAACCTCAGAGCCTGGGTAGCCAAAGAGCAGGGCAGCGAGCTTATCCGCTTCCTCCCCAACATCCCCCGGTCCACCCTTAACCAAGCCTCCCCACACGAGCTTACCCCAGAAGAGACTTCCCGCCTCCTGATCGACTCCTTCCAGGCCATCGCCAACAGTCAAAATGAGCAAGGGATCAACGCCATCCTCGAGGCCATTGCAAACGGAAACCCCACCAACAAATATGCCCTCGCCGGCCTCCTCATCCGCGCCGCCGAATAAACCAGAGGGCCCCGCCTCTGGACTCCAGCAAAGGAGCATAGCCCCTTTGCAAACCCGCGACGTTGTTGTGAGGGCTATGGCACTTATATACTCCTCGTAGTTGAAAACGGGAATTTGGACTAGCGCGAAAGCCCCGGGCTGTGTGCAATTACAATTATGCGGGCAAAGCCATAGCAAAAATTCAGCCTAGAGGATGAGCATGGCATCGCCGTAAGAGAAGAAACGGTAGCGCTCACGAACGGCTTTGGTGTAGGCCTCCATAATGAGGTCTCTGCCCGCAAAGGCTGAGACAAGCATCAAGAGCGTAGAACCTGGAAGGTGAAAATTTGTGAGGAGGGTATCAACGTATTTAAACTTATAACCTGGATAAATGAAGATGGAAGTATCGCCAGAACCGGGCTGAATAACCCCTTCAGGCGTGGTGGCAGTTTCAAGCGTGCGGCAGCATGTTGTCCCCATACAAACACGTCTGCCGCCTACCTTTTTTTTGGCATTAAGCCTTTGAGCAGACCCGGCAGAAATAGAGTAGTATTCGCTATGCATGAGATGATCGCGAAGGTCCTCGACTTGCACCGGCCGAAAAGTCCCAAGGCCAACATGAAGCGTTAACATAATTGGATCAATGCTCTTAGCTTTAAAAGCCGCAAGCATTCCCTCTGTCATGTGAAGGCTTGCCGTAGGGGCTGCTACTGCGCCTGGCTCACGAGAAAAAACCGTCTGATAATCTTCTTTGTCCGCAGGATCAATAAACTCGCGGTGGATGTAGTGAGGAAGGGGCATTTGACCGTAACGATCAAGAGCCTCTTCAAATGAACCTTTATATTCAAAACGGATGATTTTAGAACCGCTCTCGAGAGTTTCGAGGATTTCGCATTGGAGATCAGCTCCAAAAGTTATCCGAGAGCCTGGCTTAAGCTTCTTTCCTGGACGTGCCAGTGCTTCCCACTTATGTAGATCTCGGCGCCTTGTAAGAAGAATTTCGGTTGCACCGCCACTTTCTCTGGCACCTAAAAGGCGCGCAGGAATTACGCGTGTGTCATTACAAATAAGTGTGTCGTGAGGTTGCAAAAAATCGACAAGATCACGAAAGACCATCTCGGTGATATTGCCTGAGGCTCTGTCAACAACCATAAGGCGGCAACCATCACGTGGCACGCAAGGGTGCTGCGCAACTAGCTCTTCAGGAAGGGTGTATTGGTAGGAAGAAAGAGAGTACATATACTTCGCTTAATAAAAAAAAGCGTCCCACTACTTATAGTCGATTAAGTAGGAGGACGCTTTTCTTTTGCTATTAGTAGATTATCGATGAAACTTTAGTTTCAGGGAAGAACGTTGTTAAAATCTGTGTAGCGCTACGGCCTCTTGCAGCCATCGCTTTTGCGCTATACAAGCAAAGACCAACACCTGTTCCCTTTCCAAAACCGTTGAAAGTGACTGTGTCGCCCTTCATAGAGATTTTAAAATCGCTACTCTTGAGGTTATCAGCACCAACGGCCTGTTGGAAAGCGAGGAAGTCTACGCTTTTTGTTGTAGCGCCGCTTCTGATTTGGACGGCGTAAATTTTTCCTGAAGGAGCGTTTACGTAAGGTTCAACAGCAGTGACTTTGTCCATGCTAAGGAGTCTTGCAAGTTCGCTCTTAGAAACTGACCATGCCCAAGAAACATCTGCTCTGTGCGCAGCTGCAATAGGTGACTCAACAACTTTATCGGGAGTATTGCCATCTTTGCGGTAGATCACTTGGTAAGAAGCTGTTTTCCCTGCACAATCTTCTGTCCAACGAGCAGCAAAGTAAGGGTGCCCGAGAGAATCATTTCGTAGCATAACAAGTGGACGTGTTGAATCAACAGCACGGTCAACACCATTACCTCTTCTTGTCACGCCAACACCTTCGTAACCGACATCTGCAGCCTTAACTTGGTAGTTAGCATTAGGGGCCCGCTGAACGAGGTAGCATGCATCTGTTCGAGCGGCAATAACAATAGCTGCCATTACTTCTTCAGACGCAGAATTATCAAATTGCATTGCCAAGGTAGACTTGATGTAATCATCAACATCAACTTCATTCACAATTGTAATGCGGTCGCCTACTTGGAAAAGGGCAAGCTTGCCAGCGTATTCGATCCCATTAACCAAAAAGGTTGTTTGAGGATCTGGATGAATAACAACTTGGTAAAGCCCAGGAAAAATCTCCCCCCACTTAAGCCCATCACCATAAGGCTGAGCAACGTAGCGCTTCCCGAAGAGACCGCCAATGCTAATGTTTTTTCCGTTTTTAGGATTATAGAGGCTATATCCCCCTTTTGCTTCTACGATAGCGCTAGGAACGTTTTCGAGAAGCAACACTCTAATTGTCTGGGAAGGAACAAGTCCCTCTTCAGCTGCTTGCAGGGGCATGAATAGTCCCGCTGTCACCAAGCTTAAAACGGCCATCATCATACGCACGAACATCATTACTTAGTCTCCTATGCTAAATCAAATATCACTCTAAATTACTACTATTCTCAAAAAGAGCAAAACCCCGGGGCTTTGGCGCAGCCCAAACTCTTATTTTCAGCTAAGAGGAGTATACTCCTCTTAGCTGAAAACGGGAACTTGGACGGCGCCAAAGCCCCGGGGCTGAACGATCGCAAGTCGCCCTATATTTCTAATATTGGGCGACTTGCGATCGTTCAGCCGCGGGAGCTTTGGCGCTAGTCCAAATTCCCGTTTTCAGCTAAGAGGAGTATACTTTTTTATTCATGTGTTGGTATGCTAAAGGTGTCGTTTCTCGACCTCGAGGGGTGCGCTTAAGAAAGCCCTGCATGATTAAATAAGGCTCATACACCTCTTCAATCGTCGTCCCCTCTTCTCCTACAGCTACCGCAATGGTATTAAGCCCTACTGGCCCCCCATTGTAGAGGTCCATAATCACAGTCAAAATCTTTTTGTCCATATCATCCAAGCCCCGAGCATCAATGTCAAGCATATCGAGGGCTTTTTCCACAACATCCTGATCTGCTTTGCCACCCGTTCTCATTTGAGCATAGTCCCGTACCCAACGGAGCAAATGGTTTGCTACCCTCGGAGTTCCCCTTGATCTGCGGGAAATTTCCATGAGCCCAGCATCTTCCACATCACTATTAAGTAAGATGCTTGAACGGTGAATGATCTTCTTTAACACTTCTGGGGTATAGTAGTCTAGACGACATGTCATCCCGAAGCGAGAGCGCATTGGACTTGTAAGGAGCCCCAGGCGAGTTGTTGCACCAACTAGAGTAAAACGATTCAGCTTAACCCGAACGCTGCGAGCACTTGGGCCGCTGTCAATAAGAAGGTCTAGGACAAAATCTTCCATTGCAGGGTAAAGGTACTCTTCTACAACGCGACTTAACCTGTGAATCTCATCGATAAAAAGGACGTCTCCTTCTTGCAGGTTCGTAAGAAGACCCGCAACGTCACCTGCTTTTTCAAGCACAGGGCCAGAGGTGACAACAAGGTTTGTCCCCATTGCTTTTGCGATGATGTTAGCAAGCGTTGTCTTCCCAAGACCTGGAGGGCCGCAAAAAAGGCAGTGGCCTAGAGTTTCGGAGCGCTGCTTTGCGGCTCCAACAAAAAGCTCAAGCCGCTCGCGCACATCATCTTGTCCTACAAAATCATCAAATGATTGTGGACGGAGCGGAGTATCAAAAGTTTGATCAGCTTTGTTAAGCGAAGATTCGATAAAACGTTCAGTCATCAACAACGATCCAGAGGAGGTTTTGGCGTATACTCTTCTTCGCTGAAAACGGGAATTTGGGCTAGCGCGAAAGCGCCCGGGGCTGAACGATCGCAAGTGCCTTATTATTAGAAATACAAAGGCACTTGCGATCGTTCAGCCCCGGGCGCTTTC
>CAMCWV010000029.1 GCA_945882915.1 Waddlia chondrophila WSU 86-1044
CTTTGGCGCCGTCCAAGTTCCCATTTTCAGCTACGAGGAGTATATAATCAACTACCGAAGGGGATTCTTGTCATAGGGCACAAATCCAAAGAATCACCTTGCTTTGTGGGCTGGTACTGATGAAAGCCTAGACCGGCGATCATTGCGGCGTTGTCCAGGCTTAGGCCGCTGGGTGGCCACAATATTTTTTGTTGGGGGAGTGCTTCTTGAAACATTTTTCGGATTTGTTGGTTATTGCTTACTCCACCGCCTAAAACAATGGCTTGAAAGGGGACTGCTGCTAGCCCAGCTTCGATAGCAAGCGCTGTTTTTTCTACGATATCTCTGAGTGCGGCATCCTGAAAGCTCGCGGCAACATCTTTTTTATCAGACGCAGAAAGAACAGAGGCGGCTCGTTTATTTCCTCCATGGCCTTTAACAAGATAAAGGACATTAGTTTTGAGGCCGCTAAACGAAAAGTCAAGGGGGCGCCCTTTGATCCGGCCAGGCTTGAAGGGGTACCGTTTAGGATCACCCGTGCGCGCTAGGGCTTCGATTGCAGGACCGCCAGGATAGGGGAGGTCTAAAAGAGCGGCTACTTTGTCAAAGGCCTCACCAATAGCATCGTCGACAGTTTGCCCAATAAGTTTGTAGTTTCCTACGGCGTTTATCTGGACAAGGCTTGTATGGCCACCTGAAATAACGACGCCTAAGCAAGGAAAGCGCAAATCGCTTAAGTGGGGCATCATTGCAGCATAAAGGTGGGCTTCTATGTGGTTCACTCCGACAAAGGGCTTGCCTAGAGCAACGGAAAGAGCTTTGGCACCATTTAGCCCAATGAGCAGCGCCCCAATAAGGCCCGGCCCCATGGCAACGGCGATAAGATCGATCTCTTCCAAGCTCACGCCAGCCACTTTCAAGGCCTGGTCAATAACGGGGATGAGTACGTCGATATGGCGCCTGCAGGCAAGCTCCGGCACGACTCCGCCAAACTCACGGTGGAGGTCGATTTGTGACGAGATGACGTTGGAGAGGATCTCTTTCCCATCACGTACAACCGAGCACGCCGTTTCATCACATGTTGATTCAATACCTAAGACTAACATGGTTAAGTAGGATAAAGCATTCGCCTATTTTTGGCCACAAAGCTTCATCTAAATTTGGCAAGGAAGACTCGGATAAGAAAGAATAGTCTAAATAGGGAAACAGCCGCTTCCCTATTATAAGTATTTAATAACCAAATACTTATAAACTTTCAAGCCTCTATCAATTTCTCCTGATGTTAATGCTGCATTGGCTTCTGGAGCTCGTTCTCTTAATGTTTGAGAGATTTCCTCCAGCAGTTCCCACTAAATATTTTTCGCGCAGATCGAGCGTAATTTTGGGCATGGAGAAAAACGGCTTCATACCGTTCTTACTACATTGATGATGCTGGCTTTTTTGATAGGTCAAGTCCAAGAAGCAGCATGTGGCCTACCTCTCTCAGGACAGGGCGATTTTATCAAGAAAGATTTGATGTTTACAGGGGGGTGTTTTGGCGGGGCAATCGCATAAAGAAATTTTTAAGCAGTCTGAACACTTTCGCGCCCTACATTTTAAATTGTGTCCCAGAGGGACACTTGGACTTAGCCAGGCGGTACAAATTAAGTCCTGTAGATCCGTCCGGAGCTTGGATGTGTATTTACATTTACCAGGGGTTCTCGTGCTTCGCACTTCACCACCTGGCTAAGTCCAGATGTCCCTCTGGGACATCCATTTTAAATAGCTCACCTCTTTTCTCTGTGTTCTCTCACGCTTCGTGGCAAGAACGGTATGAAGCCGTTTTTCTCCATGCCCAAAATTACGCTCGGTCTGCGCGAAAAATATTTAGTGGGAGCTGCTGAGCGCGAAAGTTCCCATTTTCAGCTGCGAGGAGTATATACTCCTATTAGCTGAAAACGAAAATTTGGAGTGCGGCGCCTACGCCGCCGCACTCCAAATTTTCGCAACATCTTAGTGCGATCCAATTGGCCTATCACCACCCGGACGGTTCTCTAGGCGAGAAGCTCCTACTTCCCAGCCCAACTGCTTTTCTATCTCGGCCAGATTATAGGCGCACAATACGAGCACCTCAGTCTGGATCATCATATTGTGCGCGTCAACAGCATCCTCATCAGCCTCGTTTGGGGGCATCTGAGCCTTTATTATGAACAGTTGATCATTAAGTTTCTTTATAAGTTCAGTTGTAATTGGCAGAGCTTCATCTGGACTAGGCAACTTAAGGAATTCAATTGCATCCACAAAGTGTGCCTTTTGAGTGAAAGTCTCCATCTCGTTTAATTGGGTTAGCTTGGTCTGCGCTTTTTGTGGAAACTCAGCTCTAATGGAATCCGTAATTTCTTCCCCCTCATGTGACTCCACATATTCAGCGGTGAATTTTCTAATGAGCGCGGCCTTTGCTTGCTCTACCTGCTCTGGGGTAGCTGACATTGCGTCCTTTATGACGCTGCCACCTATAGCACGCTCTACCTCAACAGATACCTGCGCGCGCACGAGGCCTGCAATCTCTGCTGAAGGTTGCTTGCTTGCCTGTGCAGCGCCGCTAATCAACTCGAGCATGTACTCTTCATTGCCCCGTTCTAGGCTTGCAATCTGCGGAGAGGACATGCTTGCAAACTGCCCTGACAGATACTTATCTATTATGACTGTCATAGACGTGTAAAACTGGGGGTCGTCTATTATCGTCTTCGCTTGCTTCTCTATCTGCTCGAGCATAGACGTCCGCGCTTGTAGCTCAGCAGTCATCTCGCTTAATTGCACATCTGCATATTCTTCGCTCTTTTGGTTTTGCACAGCGCTTACTAGCCTCTGAGCGAGCTTAGGATTTGCATAAACCTGTATAAGCTCACCGAGTTGCAAGACACTGTCTCTAATAGCCACAATCTCTGGATCTGTGAACTGAGCCATCCGATCTGCAAAGTTCTTAGTAAGATTGGCTGCCGCTTCTAAATCCTTTTGAGGGCTGGCTGTTAACGGCATGTCAAAGACCTTAAGTACCGACTCAACGCCTTTAACCAACTGGGGTGAACTCACTGCATAACGCAAAGACTGGGTAAGAACAGCCTTTTTTATTTCTTCGATTAGGTTGCCAACAACTGTCTGGGGTTCTACATCTGTTTTTCTGGAGTCGTTCGCTTTTAAATACGCCCCCAAAGCCTTTGCTGCCCCGCCCCGTACTGTCAGCGTCGGACTGCTTGGGCTTGCTGGCTTCTTTAGGCCTAGGCCCCCTGCTAAAGCAAGGACTGTTTGTGCGGCCCCCTTATGAAGACTCTGGAGGGCCTCCTCTCTGCCTTTTTCTTTCTTTTGTTCGAATGCTTTCACGCTTGCATCTGAGCGCCAGACACTGTTTGCCAAGCTGTTCCACTTTTCAAAGATAGCATCAACAAGGCGGCGAGCGGCATTGATAACAGACGCACCGAATCCTGTTGAGCGGTTCCAAGCATTTTGACACTTGAGACTGGTAACCTTTAGACCTAGATTTTTAACAAATGCTTTGAGCTCTGGTGATTTCTCAATTTGCCTGTTCCAAGCAACTCCTGGCTGGTCGCCGTCGCTAGGTTCGGTGTCTATGAGTTTTTTAAGCCCCGCTAATTCAGTGATAAGCTCTTGCTTTTCATAGGCAATCTTAAGCGTTGAGGGATCGACTTGCTGTAGGCTCAATGTTAACTGGGCATACAGCTGTTTTAAGCTGAATCTTTCTATGTCAACGATCGTGGCCGTATCGCCTAAAACAGGATTCAAATGGGGGCTAGGTCTGCTTTTTAACACGCCATCCTGAATAGTATGCGAAACGTTTACGGCCAGTTTTGGTTTTGAGCCTCTAAATTTGCCGCCTAAAGGCTTTTTAAAGATGTCGTTTGTACGATTAAGCGCCCCATGCATTCGCGCGGTAATAGGATCTTTAACAGGAGCCTTTCCTCTACGGGAGGGTGAAGTTGCTTTGGACGCGGGTGGTAACCCATTGTCAGCGTACTCTTTCGTAACTTTCGTTGCGCCTAGCGCCCATGGGTTCAGCGCGGTAGCAGTGCCTTTCGCATCAAGATTCTGGCTAGAAGGAACTTGACCTACTCCACCTGCTCTATTAGAACTGGATTCCATATTATCTATCCCCCTGATAGTTCTTAATTTGACCCATTCAATAGTGAAGTCCAAGGTTTTTTTAAGCCAATCAATCTCTATGGTTAATTGACCTACCTTCCCTTTTCAGCTAAGAGGAGTATCGTAAATCGAAGTCTTTATTTGGCGCACTTCGAAGTTGAAAAGTCAAGTTCTTTATGCCAGCTTTGGATGGAGTTAACTGTAAGCTCTTCCCTAAAAGTCATACCAATACAGGCAGCTTTAGCGCCTGCGATCGTTGTATAATACGTCACCTTATTTTGTAATGCATATTTTCGAATCTCGTATGAATCGGAGATAGCGCGTTTATTTTCAGTGACATTCACAATAAATGAAATTTCATTATTTTTAATCATGTCGACAATGTGTGGTCTGCCTTCTGCGACCTTGTTGACAGGTTGCACATTAAGACCGGCATCTGTCAATGCTTTTGCGGTGCCCTTAGTCGCCACAAGAGTAAATCCTAATTGATCTAAAGATTTTGCAATTCCAACTGCTTTTTGATGGTCTTCACGACGCACACTAATAAAAGCTTTACCGTCTTTAGGTAATTTTATTGCTGCACCAAGTTGCGATTTAATAAACGCTTCCGCAAATGTTTTTCCTAAACCCATCACCTCGCCTGTTGATTTCATCTCAGGGCCTAAAATTGTATCGACGCCTGGGAATTTAATGAATGGGAACACAGATTCTTTAACCGAAAAAAATGTAGGCATCATTTCTTTAGTTATTTTTTGTAAGGGCAAACTAATACCTACCATAGCGCGTGCTGCTATTTTTGCTAGCTGAAGTCCGCATGCTTTAGACACAAAGGGCACTGTACGAGAAGCTCTTGGATTTACTTCTAATACATAAATCACATCATTTTGGATTGCAAACTGCACATTCATAAGGCCCACAATGTTGAGCGCTTTAGCCATCTCAACCGTTTGTTTTCTGAGTTGGTCTTGTATGGATTTAGATAAACTGTAAGGTGGTAAGGAGCAAGCAGAGTCGCCTGAGTGCACGCCTGCTTGTTCGATATGTTCCATAATGCCGCCGATGATGACATTCTTACCATCGGATACAGCATCAACATCTACCTCAAGCGCATCATTTAAAAAACGATCAAGAAGGACAGGGGACTCATGCGAAACTTTCACAGCCTCTCGCATATAATGCTCAAGCTGAGATTGTTCATGCACAATCTCCATCGCACGACCGCCTAAAACATAACTTGGTCTTACCACGAGCGGATAACCAATTTCTTCTGCTAAACGTATTGCGTCTTCAGGTGTTCTTGCTGTGCGATTAAGTGGCTGTTTAAGTCCAATCGATTGGAGTGTTTTTTGAAAACGTTCACGGTCTTCTGCTATATCGATGGCATCAGGCGTGGTGCCAATAATAGGCACGCCTGCTTTTTCTAAATCTTTTGCTAACTTCAAAGGTGTCTGTCCACCATATTGCACAATGACACCTAATGGTTTTTCAATTGCTACAATTTCTAAAACATCTTCAAGTGTCACAGGTTCAAAATAAAGTCGATCTGAAACATCGTAATCCGTCGAAACAGTTTCCGGATTGCAGTTCACCATAATAGTTTCGTAACCATCCTCGCGTAATGCTAAAGCTGCATGAACACAACAATAATCAAACTCAATACCTTGTCCAATACGATTAGGCCCACCACCTAATACAATAATTTTTTTATTATTGGTAGGCTGAGCTTCGCACTCTTCTTCGTAAGTTGAATACATATAAGCGGTGTTAGTGGAAAACTCAGCTGCACAAGTATCAACACGTTTATATACCGGTCTCACATGATGTTTATAGCGATACTTTCTAACATCCGCTTCTGTCACATTTAAAATAGTTGCAAGTCTACGATCTGAAAAACCTTTTTGTTTTAAATGGAATAACGCCTCTTTAGATAAGCCATTGAGTGATGTGCCCAATAAATTCTTTTCAACATCAATAATATCTTTAATCTGGCAAAGAAACCATGGGTCGATATGAGAGAGCTCAAACACCTCTTCGATGGTCATGCCTAATCTAAATGCATCACCGACATACCAGATGCGCTCAGGTCCGGGCTCTCTTAATTCTTTGATAATAAGCGCTTGATCCGTTGTTTTTTCATCCAAACCATCTACACCAATCTCGAGTCCTCTTAGCGCTTTTTGGAATGACTCTTGAAACGTTCGTCCAATCGCCATCACTTCACCGACAGATTTCATTTGTGTGGTGAGTCTTGAATCAGCTTGCGGAAACTTCTCAAATGCAAAGCGCGGAACTTTAGTCGCAACATAATCAATGCTAGGTTCAAATGATGCAGGTGTAGCGCCTCCTGTGATTTCGTTTTTAAGCTCATCAAGCGTAAAGCCAACGGCTAATTTCGCTGCAATCTTTGCAATAGGAAAGCCAGTCGCTTTCGAGGCTAATGCAGATGAGCGTGATACGCGAGGATTCATTTCAATAACAATCATATGTCCATTTTGTGGATTGATCGCAAACTGAACATTCGAACCACCTGTATCTACGCCAATTTCACGCAACACCGCAATCGATGCATTACGCATGATTTGATACTCTTTATCTGTTAATGTTTGTGCAGGGGCTACTGTAATCGAGTCACCTGTATGAACGCCCATTGGGTCTAAGTTTTCAATCGAACAAATAATAATGCAATTATCTTTAGAGTCGCGTACGACCTCCATCTCAAATTCTTTCCAACCAAGTAAAGATTCTTCGATGAGCAGTTCTTTAGTGGGCGATGCATCAAGCCCTCTTTCACAGATTGCAATAAATTCTTCTCGATTATATGCAATACCGCCGCCACTTCCTCCCATGGTAAACGATGGACGGATGATAGTTGGGTAACCGATACCAGCTTGCACTTGGATGGCCTCTTCAAGACTACGTGCAATCGCTGACTTGGCTGAATTCAATCCAATTTTATTCATGGCTTCTTTGAATTTTTGCCGATCTTCTGCTTTATCAATCGCCTCTTTAGACGCGCCAATTAATTCAACTTTGTATTTTTTTAAGACGCCATGTTTGTCTAAATCAAGCGCGCAATTAAGTGCGGTCTGACCGCCCATGGTGGGTAGGAGGGCCTCTGGTTTTTCTTTAGCGATAATTTTTTCAATGACCTGCCAATTAATCGGTTCAATATAAGTTGCATCAGCCATTTCAGGATCTGTCATGATCGTAGCTGGATTCGAGTTAACAAGAATGATGCGATAACCCTCCTCCCTTAATGCTTTACAAGCTTGCGTACCAGAGTAATCAAACTCACATGCCTGGCCAATTACAATAGGGCCCGCACCAATAATCAGTATGGATTTAATATCTTTACGCTTTGGCATGCTGAGCTTTTTTCTCTTTTATCAAATAAATAAAGTGATCAAATAAATAACTCATTTCATTTGGGCCTGGGCTCGCTTCAGGATGCCCCTGAAAACTAAATGCTGGCTTATCTGATCTTGCTATGCCTTGTAAGCTGCCATCAAAAAGAGATTGATGCGTTGCATGTAAATGTTTAGGTAATGATTTGTCATCTACTATGAAGCCATGATTTTGGCTGGTGATAAAAACGCGTTTTGTTTTTAAATCTTGCACGGGATGGTTAGTGCCATGATGACCAAATTTCATTTTGGATGTTTTAGCGCCACTAGCTAAGGCTAAAAGCTGATGGCCTAGACATATGCCGAATATTGGATAGCCCTCTTCAATCAATTGCTTGATGGTATAAATAGCGTAATCGCACGGCTCGGGGTCACCTGGTCCGTTTGATAAAAAGACACCATCTGGTTTTAAGCGTACTACTTCTTCATAAGTTGTTTGTGCTGGCACAATGGTGACCTTACATCGCCTTGAAACCAACATCCTTAAAATATTCTTTTTAATCCCGTAGTCAAACGCCACAACGTGATGATCAAATTCTTTGTACTGCGCATAACCTTCAGATAAGGACCACTTGCCTTGGTCAAAGTGATAAGATTTTTTGCAGCTTACAACTTTTGCAAGATCCATTCCGGCAAGCCCTGGGAAAGCCTTAGCCTCTTCATGGGCTTTTTTCTCATCTTCAGATTCAGCGATGATACATCCGGCTTGAGCGCCTTTTTCTCTTAAGTGCCTTGTGAGTTTTCGCGTATCAATAGTTGCGATCGCAACAATATGATTTACTTTTAAATATTCGGAAAGTGTTTGTTCACTCCTGAAGTTGCTATCGACTATGGCTAAATCACGAATGATTAAACCGCTTGCATACACCTTGCCTGACTCAACGTCTTCTTTGTTGACACCTACATTACCAATATGAGGGTAGGTAAGTGTAACGATTTGTTTTGTGTAGGAGGGATCGGTCAGGATTTCTTGGTAACCTGTCATCGAAGTATTAAAAACAACCTCGCCTGTGGTTAAACCTGGAGCCCCAATTGAAATGCCACGAAACTTAGTTCCGTCTGCGAGCACGAGCACTGCCGACATATACTCCTCGTAGTTGAAAATGGGAATTTGGACTAGCGCGAAAGCTCCCGCGGCTGAACGATCGTAAGTGCCTTAGTATTAGAAATACAAAGGGCACTTGCGATCGTTCAGCCCCGGGGCTTTGGCGCCGTCCAAGTTCCCGTTTTCAACTACGAGGAGTATATACTCCTCTTATTTGAAAACGGGAGTTTGGGCTGGCGCGAAAGCTTCTGCGGCTGAACGATCGCAAATCCAGAGGGCATTTTTAACGCCCTGGCAGGGGTAGCTGCCTAGTGGGTAGGAGAGGACGGCCTGGAGCATACTGGCTTTGCCGGCTCCAATAATGTAAAAGCAGATATTTGAGGCGGCATTGATGCATGAATAGGTGAGCGTCATGCGCCAGGTGTTTTTTTGTGGGACGAAGTTAGCAATAACCAACCTGTCTGTAACATGAAGGCCTAAACTTCCAGAGAAAAGAGAAGCTGTGTGGCCGTCATCTCCCATGCCAAGCATGACAAGGTCAAAGCGCCCTTTGTGCGTGTTTTTTTTAATGAGCTCTTCATAGGCCTTGGCATTTTCTTCGATGGAGCTTTCGGCTTTCATTCTAAAGATGTTCTTTTCGGGGATGCCGAGGTTTTCTAGGCCAGAAGAAAAGGCCATGAGATAATTGCTCTCTTTGTCTTTTGGAGGGACGCTCCTCTCATCTCCCCAGAAAAGGCGCACTAATGACCAGTCGAGCTGGTGTTTGCGGCTAGAGAGTCTTTGGAAAATCTCTTTTGGGGTGCTGCCTCCTGAAAGGGCAACGGCGAAGTAGCCGTGATCTTTGATGGCCTCATTTCCTAGTTTAAGAAAGTGGTCGACACAGTAGTTTAGAGTGTCTTCTTTGTTTCCGGGAACCACAACTTCAGGTTTTTTATCTATCGAACATTTTTGCATATACTCCTCTTAGCTGAAAACAGGATAGATACAAGGATAAGTAAGTGTTTGCTTCTCCAGAAGGTACCCAGGCCTCCTAAGGCCTGGGATTTCAGATTAAGCCGAAGCAAACGTTTGCTTGCTAGCAAGGTAACAGTTCACAGTTCTCTGTGTTCTCTGTGTTTCAAAAATATTAATACCAGTTTTTTTTAACCACAGAGGCGTGAGAGAACGTGAGAGAAAATACAAAAAAGTTTGTAACAGTTCACATGCGCCGACGAAGGAGGGTATGTGAACTGTTACCCAGCAGGCTTAAATCCCAGGCCTTAGGCGGCCTGGTTACCTTCTGGAGAAGCAAATACTTACTATCTATTCTGTACTTGTATTTTCTCTCACGTTCTCTGTGTTTCAAAACCTGTATTTCTTGCCCGTCCTTCTTTAGTGGTCTGTTGCCAGGAGCGCCACTTTGCGCGCGATAGCATCTCGTCTGCCGCCTGAGGGCCCCAGGTGCCGGCTTGGTAGTTGGGGAAGTCCTTCGGCTTAGCTTCAGCCCATCTGTCTGAAATAGGAGTGAGGAGCTTCCAAGAGCTAAGTACCTCGTCATTTCTAGCAAACAAAGTGCTGTCACCCAGAATGCAGTCGCAAATTAACCGCTCATAGGCATCTGGAGGGGTCATTCCGAAGTAAGAGTCGTAGCGGAAGTCCATGTTTACACCCTGGATGGTAGGCCCTGCCATCCCAGGAACTTTGCAATTCATCTTCATCGAGATCCCTTCATTAGGCTGAATTCTGATCAGCAGCACGTTGGTATCAATTGGCGACTTGCCTGTGCGGAAGAGGATGCGGGGGATTTCTTTGAAGACGATGGCGATCTCTGTTGTCCTTGTTGGCATCCGTTTGCCAGCTCTAAGGAAGAAGGGGACCCCGGCCCAGCGCCAGTTATCGATGAATAGTTGCAGAGCAACATAGGTCTCGACGTTTGAGTTTGGGTTTACATTGCCTTCTTTGCGGTACCCTTTAACAACCTGGCCATTCACAACCCCTTGGCCGTATTGTCCGCGCACTGCATATTTGTCGCAATCTTCGTTTCGAATAGGGCGGATGGCATCTAAGACCTTTACCTTCTCGTCGTGGACGGCGTAGGCCTGCAGGTTTGTTGGAGGCTCCATCGCAATAATAGAAAGAAGCTGCATCATGTGGTTCTGGACGATATCTCGAAGCATGCCAGCCTCTTCCCAGAAGTGTCCCCTTGTCCCGACGCCGATGTCTTCACCGACAGTGAACTGTACGTGATCGACGTATTTGCTGTTCCAGAGTGCTTCAAAGATTGAGTTTGCAAATCTAAACGTCAAGAGATTCTGAACGGTCTCTTTGCCCAGGTAGTGGTCAATCCTGTAGACTTGATTTTCGTTCATGTAGGTGTCGATGTGTTTCTGAAGGGCGATAGCCGATTCTAAATCATGTCCGAAGGGCTTTTCGATAATGATTCTCGACCATTTTTTGCTATTTGGGCTCTCTTTTGTAAGGAGGCCATGCTTGCTGAGTTTTTCGATAGCGATTGGGAAGGAGCTGGGCTGGATAGAGAGATAAAAAACTCTGTTTCCCTGGGTCCCATGTTTTTTGTCGAGCTCCTCTAGGAGCGCCTTGAGATCTTCGTACCCTTTGTCATCTTCAAAGCCAGCTTGATGGTAATAGAGTTTGGAGCTAAAGGTCTCCCAGAGTTTTTCGTCGACAGGTTTTAAGCGTGAGTGTTCATTGACTTTGGCGTGCATCTCTTCTCTAAAAAACTCATGAGACCAGTCTCTTCTTGCAAAGCCAACGCAAGCAAATTTTGCGGGGAGAAGCCCTTCTTTTGCGAGGTTATAAAGGGAGGGGACGAGCTTGCGAGCAGTGAGATCTCCTGTTGCTCCTAGAATAATGAGGATGCAGGGATCTGCTGTTTTTGTGCGTGGCATTGCTTCGGAATTTCCAGTTGGATTGGAAGGAGATGTTGTCATGGCATTTTCCATTAAAAAGAGGGTTGCTATCTCTTCTCTTAAAACAAAAGGTTTCTTTAATGTAAAGGGTGGTGAAAATCTTTACCTTTCCGCGTAGTAGAACATTGCCTCTAAGCACATTTGCGCTCCCTTGGTGACCTCGTCGCTCAGCTCTACGATCTCTTCTGGTTTTGGAGCGCTTAAAACCCTGGCAATGTCTTCTAGGCTATTAGACTTCATGTAGCGACACATGATGCAGTTGCCAACAATGCGCGCTTCGGGCAGCTCTACTTGCAATCTTGCGGTGACGCCGCACTCTGTAACGAGCATGAATGGTTTTTTTTCGTGAGCATGAGCTTTAACGTAATCAACCATGACTGTTGTGGAGCCTACGACATCAGCTTTTTCGACAACACTGGGCTTGCATTCAGGATGGACTAGAATGGTTGCATTTGGGTAGTTCTCCCGCACGAAGGCGATGTGCTCGGCGTCGAACTCTTCGTGGACATAGCAGGTGCCATCGTATAAGACGATGTTTTTACGGATTCCTTGAGCTTCTAGGTATTTGCGGACGTTTTCTCCCATGAGCTTGTCGGGGAGAAAGTAGATGTTGTTGTTTGGGATTGCCGCCATGATCTTGTAGACGTTTGACGAGGTGACGCAGACATCGCAGGCGGCCTTTACGGCAGCTGTTGTGTTGATATAGCAGACAAAAGTGTGGTCTGGATATTGCTTTCTAAGGGCATGTGCATCTTGGGCTGTGATGCTATCTGCAAGAGAGCACCCTCCGTTGCGGTTAGGGTCAAGAACGGTTTTTTGTGGGCTTAAGATCTTTGCTGTTTCTGCCATAAACCGAACAGCAGGGAAGACGATGGTGGTAGCTTCGGTTGCCATAGCTTGCTTAGCAAGGCCGTAGGAGTCACCGACATAATCAGCAACGGTGTAGAGGATGTCTGGGTGGACATAGGTATGAGCGAGGATGACAGCATTTTTTTGCGCTTTTAGCTCAAGGATCCGGTTGATTGTTGGAACAAGTGTGCGGCACCTTTCAAGTGTATATTTACATCCAGGGCTTTCAATTGCGATCCCTTTAAGCTTTTCATACAGAGAGTCTGCTGTCCAGGTGGGGGCTATCAAAGTCATGATGATCTATCCAAATAAGTTTGAAGGATAATTTGCGCTGTGAGGCTGTCTACAACCGCTGCACGCTGTTTCCTGCTGCGACCATTATCTTTAAGGAGCCGCTCAGCTTGTGTTGTTGTGAGCCTTTCGTCCCAGCTTACAACTTCGATGGTGAGTAGCGTTTTGAGCTCGGCAATAAAAAGGCCGACCTGCTTTCCGGTTTCACTCATCGAACCGTTCATGTGGAGGGGAAGGCCGACGATGATGAGGTTGATGATATACCCTTTTGCTGCTAGGGACCTGACTTCAGCGGCAACCTTGGCAGCTGTTAGTTTCAAGTTTCTTTCGGCTAGAAGATTTGGTAATGACGAGGCAAGGATCCGCCGGTCATCCGACAGCGCCATCCCCAGACGCTTCGACCCATAATCTATAGCTAAAACTCTACTCAAACCAAACTCCTACTGACTTTAAAGGACTTATCAGAGAGAAAATATAAAAGAGAGGATAGTTAGCAAGTCCGGAGCGAACGAGGTGAGCTCTTTGGAGTGCTGGGACATGTCCTAGCTTTCATTAGCCGGGACTTGTCACGGCTATATAGGTTTTCCGGCTTGTTAGTTAACATCTATCTTGTTTTTATCCTGCTTGCCTTGGTGCTCGATCATGGCGGCAACAAAGTCTCTAAACAAAGGATGCGGCGCGGTAGGCTTAGACTTAAACTCTGGGTGGAACTGAACGCCAACCATCCAAGGGTGGTCGGTTACTTCAGCGATTTCGCAAAGAGTCCCGCCATCAAGGGTTCCAGAGAAGTGCATGCCACACTCTTCAAGGACCTTTTTGTATTTATTGTTGAACTCATAGCGGTGGCGGTGTCTTTCGCTGATAAGAGCTGAGCCGTAGGCTGCCTTGGCTTTTGATTTTGCATCCAGACGGCAGGGGTAGGCGCCAAGGCGCATCGAGCCTCCAAGGTCCTGAACAGTTTCCTGCTCGCTTAGCAGAGAAATCACAGGAGCTGGGGTGTCAGCGTTGATCTCTGTTGAGTTTGCCTGAGAGATCCCAGCAACGTGGCGGGCGTATTCTACGATCATTACTTGCATTCCAAAACAGATTCCAAAGAAAGGAACTTTGTTTTCACGGCAGAAGCGGGTAGCAAGGACCTTTCCTTCCCAGCCGCGCTCACCAAAGCCGCCAGGAACTAAGTACCCGTCGCACCCTTGGAGGGCCTCTGAAATGGCTTGAGGATTTTCGAATTTATCAGACTCGAAGCGTTTGATTTCGAGGCGGTAGCCGGCAGCGATGGCTCCATGCTCTAAGGACTCGTAAACAGACTTATAGGCATCTTGGTGTTGAACGTATTTGCCGATGATGCCGACGGTGACTGTCCCTTTTGGGTTTTTGACGATCGAGACGAGCTTTTCCCAGACAGAAACGTCAGCTGGCCTGTTTGGAAGTCGGAGTAGTTCGCAAACTTTGCTGTCGAGTCCTTGTTTGTGAAGCTTAAGGGGGACTTCGTAGATTGTGTGTTCGACATCGACAGCTTCGATAACAGCTTCCCGTGGGACGCTGCAGAAGAGGCTGATTTTGTCTTTGATGCCGTCAGATAGGGATGCTTCGGATCTGCACAAGATGATGTCAGCGCTGATCCCGATCTCGCGAAGCTTCTGAACAGAGTGCTGTGTGGGCTTACTTTTCACTTCTCCAGCGGCTTTGATATAAGGGACGTAAGAGAGGTGGATGTTGATGCAGTCGTTTCTTCTTTCTTGACGAAACTGGCGTATTGCTTCTAGAAAAGGGAGAGATTCGATATCGCCGATGGTTCCGCCAATTTCAACAAGTACAACGTCAATGTCTTTTTCTTGCTTGCCGCAATCGATAAGGCGTTGTTTGATCTCGTCTGTAATGTGAGGGATTACCTGAACAGTCTTTCCGAGGTAGTCACCACGGCGCTCATGCTTAATTACGGTGTTGTAGATCTGGCCAGAGGTAAGGCTAGAGGCCCGGGACAGTGGAGAGTCGGTGTAGCGATAGTAGTGGCCAAGATCCATGTCGGTTTCGGCGCCGTCATCAGTAACGTACACTTCTCCGTGCTGGTAGGGGCTCATTGTCCCTGGGTCTACGTTAAGATAAGGATCCAGCTTCATCATGGCAATTTTTAGCCCCTTGTTTTCCAGGAGCATGCCGATGGAGGCAGAGGTAATCCCTTTTCCCAGAGAGGAGACAACTCCACCTGTGATGAATACGTATTTGGGATCTGAGTGCTTTAGCTGTGATTGGTTCGACATCATATACTCAACTTTTTCGATATCTTCAGGATGATCTACGCTAACGGACTTTTCGTTAACGATGGCGACTTTAATTCGGTAGCCATGTTCTAAAACTTTTAGCTGCTCTAGGTCTTCTGCAAGTTGTAGAGGTGTCATGGGGAGCTTTGCGTATTCCAGAAGGAACTCTTTTCTAAAACAAAAGACACCGAGGTGGTGGTACATTCTTTCTAGAGATGGAGGCCTGTTTGGATGTCCACAGGGAATCATTGCGCGGCTGAAATAAAGGGCGTTATTTTGCAGGTCCATCACACATTTGACAACAGAGGGGTTTTGCGCCTCTTGAAGAGAGGTGATGGGGGTAAGGGGCGTTGACATCACAGCTATTGGGTCGCTTTTTAGAGCCTCGATGATCTTCGTTAATGTTGCTGCGCTTACACATGGCATGTCGCCTTGGATGTTAACGACGATATCGACGTTTTTTAGGCTAGGCGTGTTTTGTAAGACTTCAGCAATGCGGTCTGTTCCTGTTGCGTGGTGAGGGCTTGTCATAACAACTTTACCGCCGAAGCTTTCGACATGGGCACAGATCCGGGCGTCGTCAGTTGCAACAATGAGCCCTTCGAGAAGCGCGCAGCTCTTCGCATTTTCGTAGGTGCGTTGAATGAGTGTTTTTCCTGCAATAAGGGCTAGAGGTTTTCCGGGAAAACGGCTACTCCCGTATCGCGCTGGAATAATTCCCACTACTTTCATCTTGCTAATCCCTATTTAATTCAAAACTGAACCATTTTTTATTTGAGCCTCGTGCCTTTAATAGGCATTGCCCGCATAATTGTAATTGCAGCCCTACAGGCTGCGTGGAATATATTTACCTGTACCCAGGGCGCTGCCCTGGGCTGTTTGCAATTACAGCCTTTCAGGCTGAACCTAT
>CAMCWV010000030.1 GCA_945882915.1 Waddlia chondrophila WSU 86-1044
AATTTCAATATTGACAGACCACTAGTTACACCTTTGTATTTGACAACGTTTAACTCAGTATCGCTCTTTAAGTCTCCGCAAAAATCAGATTTTTTCATCAAGAAGCCTCAAAACAAGCATTTGCCCTATCCAGAAGGTAACGTGGGCAGACTTTGGTCTGGGATCTAACCTGCCACCAAGCAAACGTTTGCTGTAGGCTTCGGTCTGAAATCCCAGACCAAAGTCTGCCCACGTTACCTTCTGGAGGGGGCAAACGCTAAGGCCGCGGGAACTTTCGCGCTAGCCCAAATTCCCTCTATTATTTTGCTTTATTAGCGTTTGTGGCGTTTGAGGAGAGAGAGGAGGTCTTCGGCGTTTAGAAGCCAGGCCATGCCCACAAGCGTTCCTGTAAAGCAGGCAAGAAGGGCGCAGAAGGTCACAAACTGCTCCATAAAGGCCCTAGGAAAGGTAAACAGCGGCCCCATTCCTAAAAGAAGCGGGGCGGTGTTGTCGTAAAGCGCGAAGTAGCCAAGGGCAAGCGTTGCAATAGAGGCAATGGCGCTGCAGATCAGCGGTTTTACTTGCGCTGTCCACACGCTCATGGGAATAAGCGTGCCAAGCTCTTTGTTGAGCACTCTAAGGAGGATCCAGCAGTTGCAGAGGGCGGCAAAGCTCGTTGCCAGAGCAATGCTCACAGCTCCCAAAGAAAGGCCAAAGACTAAGACGATGTTAGCAAGGACGTTGACAAGGACCGCAATTGCCGAAGAGAGCGCTGGCAACCGGTAATTGCCACGTGCGTAGCAGGCAGGTGCAAGTAGCAAGACAAGCGTTCCTGGTACAGTTCCAATTCCATAGGCCCAGATGCAGAGAGTCGTTTGCACCGTAGCATTGACAGTAAACGCCCCTCTTCCGTAGAGGAGGTTGACGCCAGAGATTCCCAAAACAATCATCGCAAAGGTGCACGGAATCATTAGACTGCTGCTTTTTCGGACTGCAAAGCCAAGGAAGGCGCGGAATTGAGGGAGGTCGCCACTTTTAATGGCCCTTGAAAGTGGGGGGAGGAGCGCTCCTGAAAGGGCGATTCCAAAAAGAGCGAGAGGAGCTTGCTGAACGCGGATTGCGTACCACAAAAAGGCAGGACCTTCAGCATCGGCAGCTCGTGCAAAAATCCCATCTAAAGCGGCGTTAATCTGTACAGCAGTAACTCCGATCATCCCCAAAAACAGCGGTTTTATAATCCGGCGTATGTTTAGCCAGAACTCCTCAAAAGAGCCCCACAACCTATCTGCAATGAATCCTTTAAGGATGGAAAGTGTCTGGGGGAGTGTTACAGCCCACTGCGCAAAAGTGGCAAGGACAATGGCCCCCGAAAGCCAGAACATCGCTTCGGCAGAAAAGACCCCTCTCAGTGCGAGTACAGCAACAATCCAGATGACATTAAAAACCAGAGGGGCGGCGCTTGGAAGAAAGTATTTTTTTTCACACTGGAGGAAGGAGAGGTTAAGGCCGTATAGACAAATGAAAAGAAGCCCTGGCAACATTAACATCGTTAGCAGGATAATTTCCCGGTTTCCTGGCGAAGGATCCCCAAAAAAAAGCCAGCCATAAAGAGCCCCTTCCGAGACAATAATAATGAGGAGGAGGACAATCGCCACGCCGACATTGATATCCCTAAAAAAGAGCCCAGCTTCTCTAGTGTCCCTGGAGCGAATAGCTTCAAACTGGGGAATCAATGCTGATTGCATAGCCCCTTCTCCAAATAGGCGGCGGAGGAGCTGAGAAAAGCGAAAGGCGACCATAAAAGCGGCAACGGAAGGGTGGCTTCCAAAAGTAGCTGCCATGACCATATCCCGAGCTAGGCCGGTTGCGCGTGAGATGAGCGTCCCAGAGAAGAAACTGGTGGCTGAGCGGGTGATGGAGCGTTGGGAGTCAGTTGATTCAGTCATGATTCCCTGAATAATCGCTTTTTACTTTGTTTTGGTACAATGTAAAAAATAATTTTAACCTAATTAATAATAAAGTGGTATTATAAAGAGTAGTCTTTCCGAGTCATCAGTTGCCAAAATATGGGGAGGTTTTGATATGTCTATAGATAGTAGCATGCAGTCTAAGTCTGCGCCTATTCCTACTGCGTCAACAGTTTCTGCGGGTAAAGCTCCAAAAGGGGAGCATAGAGGTAGTCATGCCGCCGATGATCAGCTAATCGCACAGAAATTAGCAGAAGAACATGCGGTTCTTCTTTTATTGATAAAGCACCAGTCAAAGCCTCAGGCAAATAGTCCTGTAGCTAATGAAATTCAACCTAAGCTTATTGCTTTAGAAGGATTGAATGCGCAGGTTTATAGTTATGTGGGGAGCATAGATCCAAAGGCTTCAGGAAAGCTTCAGAATGCCGATCAGCAGATGTACGGCATGATTAGCGATGCCCTTTCAGGCACTTCAAGGGGCAAAAAAATCCCTGATACGGCTTTTCAGCAGATCACAGATGCCCTAAAAGAGGGCCCTAGTAGGCTGAACAAGTTCAGCAAAAGAGGCTAGCCCCAACGAGCTCTTGTAGAGGCCCGGCGTTAAAATTCGGAAAGTTAGGGATCTACGCGTTAGGAGTGTTCTCTACTATAATTTAAGGAGCGAGCGCGCGAAGCTCTTTGGAGTGCTGGGACTTGTCCTAGCTTTGTTAGGACTCGACATGTCGAGTCCACCCAGCCTTAGTAAGCAACGCTTTCATCAGTCCTCGACATGTCGAGGACTGATGAAAGCGTTGGACTTGTCCCAGCACTCCAAAGAGCTTCGCTTACGCTCGCTCCTTAATAGAAAGGCGGTTGGGCAGAGCTCTTAGCGCTTTAATTGGCGGGCTTGGTGAGTTCGGAGGTGACGCGGAGGCTTGCGTTTAGGCCGGTCGGGTAGGGGGAGCCGTCGATTTGGGTAGTCCCTGAGCAGACGATTTGTTCTTTGGTGTGGTAGAGCAGAGCGTTAGTTCTTGCCCATCCTGCTTTGCCGCTACAGCCGCCTGTGAGCGTGAGTTTTGTTTGAGACTCTTCTTTCCCCACTTCTTTATCAGCTTCTTTGGCTATTTCTTTGGGCGCTTCCTTTTTGTAGAGCTGCTCATCTACACTAAATTCCCCCTCAAAGGTTGCCTGAACGTCTTGATCGCTGGCAGAGGTGATTTGCGCTTTTAGAGTAAGCTCTGAAGGGGAGGTGAAGCTGAGTGGAACGGTGTAGGGGAATTCAAGGCCAGTGTGAACGCCTGTAACCCCTCCTGTTTGGGGTTGCTGTTGAATAAGGGAGAATTGATTGGCAAGGGTCTGGACGAGCCCGCGAATGGGGAATATCTTTTGGGCTAGGGGGAGGGTTTCCATTAGCGCAAGGAGCTGGGCTGTAAGCTGTTGACCGTGAAACTGCCCATCAAAGGAGATGAAGATAGGTTTGCCTAAGATGTGTTGTAGTTGCGCAATTTCTGGAGAGGTGGTCGATTCTTCGGTGTCGAAGGTGCGTAAAACGTTGTTGCCCTGAAGATCGATTTGCATTCTTTTTATGGTAAAGCAAAGCTCTTGTAAGGGAGCGAGTGTAAGGGAGGCGGCTCTACTTACTAAGGCAAGCTCAATGGTTATGAGATGTTTGGTTTTGAGTGTGAGCGAGTGGTCGGGCAGGTCTTGACTAAACTCTGCGATGTACTCAATCACCTGTGTAACGGGAGTGTCCTTGGCAATGTGAAGTTGAAGCGTTGGCTCTGGAATGACTACTGGAACTACTATAGGAGATGCTGGCCCGTCCGCAGGGGCAACTGTTGCAGGTGTTTCTGCTGGAGGGGAAGTCTCGAGAAGAGGCGTAGACTCTTCGCCCCATCCAGATGTAGAGAGGGCTGAGAGTACCAAAAATAGCAAAAGCGCTCTTTTCATCTTAATAAATAGATATTAATAAATAATAGGATGTTTGGGGGCAGTCAGCCTGTCACCAAAGCCGTAGCCAAGTTTTTTTAGGGAATGTGTGTGTATATCCTTCCCTTGAGCTCTATATACAGTGACTGGCGCTGTATAGGCAATCAATAAGTAGAGTTGATGGGCTCCTTTTGACAAAGCCTCAGAAGAAAAAGCAGCATTCCCATTAAAGAAGATGCCGCTTCCTGGCTCGTAGGGGAAAATATCTAGAGTCGGCAGGACGACGGGTTTTATAGGAAGCCATTCTGGCTTTGCGGGTCTTAGTTTTATAGGTGCAGGAGTTGAAGGCTCCACAGTTTCTGGCTTTTTGCGCGTGCCGTCAGATAGGCATAGCACCAGGCCTCCTAAGAGACCTTGAAAGCTGCTAATATCATTAAGGCTAGCTACCGGAGTGATGAGCGTTGTGGGTGCGTAGCTCCCGCAGCGCCAGGTTTGGTCGTAGGCAAGTCGCACAGAAGGCTTATCAAAAAGTTGAGCGGCGATTTCTCCAAATCTGTTTTCATGCACCACTTTCTTGATGATGGGGGAGTCTCTCCATAGATCGCGCCCCGCACTATAAAGAGCTTCGGCTGTTTGCATATCGAGCTTGTCTGAGGGGACGCCTAGTCTGCTGGCAAGATGCGTTTCGATTGATTCAGTCAGCGCTTCGATTTGTTTTTCAGAAAGGAGGTCTTGAAACTCGATATAACGATGCTGTTTAAAAAAGTTTGAATGAGAACTGTGGACAGCAAAGCGCATATTTTTAGTGATTTTGTATTTTAAGGGTTCTGAAAGTATACTGGACTTCTCTCTAAACCTCAATGGTGATCTTCTTTTTTGAAAAGTAGAAGAGAAATAAACGAGGTGGTATGGTTGCCAATTAATACTAAAGTTTTAGCCCCAATTTTCTATGAATTCATTAGAGCCATTGATTACAGCCGCTTCCGAGATTGAAGAAAAGCTCGGATACCATTTTGTCTCTAAAGAACTTTTGGCTTTGGCATTTATCCATCGCTCTTACGTCAATGAGAACAAACAAAGTATTTCAACGCACAATGAACGGTTAGAATTTCTTGGCGACTCTGTTTTGGGGATGCTTGTTGCAGCGTACTTATATCAGACTATGCCAGAGAAGCCCGAAGGGGAGCTGTCTTATTTAAGATCCCGCCTTGTTGAGGCCAGCTCGTGTGTGGTCTATATTCATAAGTTGAATGTTGAAAAGCACCTGTTCCTTGGGCGGGGTGAGAGCCTTAATAATGGGCGTGGGCGAGAGTCAATTCTTGCGGATCTTTTTGAAGCCCTTATAGGAGCCATCTATTTAGACGGAGGCATTGCTGCTGCCTCTCATTTTCTCTTTAATAAGTTTTCAGAAGAGATGCAGGCAATCTTGAAAGAGCCTATGCGCAATTGGAAGGCGGAGCTTCAAGATTCTTCTCAGAAGAAGCGCCAGCAGACGCCTATTTATAAAGTGATCTCAGCAACAGGCCCTGACCATAGCAAGCTGTTTCAAGTGTCGGTATGGATCAACGAAAAAGAGATCGGGATAGGTTTTGGTTCGTCTAAGAAGGAGGCGCAGCAAGCTGCCGCATCCGACGCCCTCATCAATATGCGCTCTGCTTTTTAACTTCTGCTTCTATACTCCTCGTAGCTAAAAATGGGAGCTTTGGCGCTGTCCAAAGTCCCATTTTTAACCAAGATAAGTATATCAAAAAACAACAACTCAAACTGCTGAAGGAAGAGTGGCATGGCCAAAAATAAAGTCGTCTGGAATTGCTCTGAATGTGGTCACGAGCAAGTCAAGTGGACCGGGCAGTGCTCGCAATGTTCAGAGTGGAACACCTTTCATGAAGAGCTGCAACTTGCAGCATCGGCCACTCAGCGATTTGAAGGGCGCTCTCAAGAAGCTCAAAAGCCAATGCGCCTTAAGGATATTGCTCAAGACCAGATCCCCCGTTTACAAACAGGCATTCAAGAGTTTGACCGCTTACTCGGCGGCGGCATTGTTCCGGGCTCGCTCATCTTAGTTGGGGGCGATCCGGGAATTGGTAAATCAACGCTTCTTCTTCAGGCAGCGCATGCTGTGGCTGCTCGGGGTGCAAAGGTGCTCTACGTATGTGGAGAGGAGTCAGTTGCTCAAACCTCGATGCGCGCCCGCCGTCTTGGGCTAGATAGCGACAACTTACTTCTTCTTTGCGAAACTCATTTCTCCCTTATCAAAGCCCATATCGATGCGGTTAACCCAGCTGTTGTTGTTGTTGATTCCATTCAGATGGTTTACAAGTCAGAGATCCCTTCGGCTCCAGGGTCGGTTTCTCAGGTTCGCGAAGCTGCAACAGAGTTCATGCACATATCTAAAGGAAGGGGGATCTCGATCTTCCTAATTGGACACGTGACAAAGTCTGGGGAGATTGCAGGTCCACGCGTTCTTGAACATATTGTGGACACGGTTCTCTATTTCGAAGGGGACAAGCAACACAACTACAGAATGATGCGCGTTGTTAAGAATCGTTTTGGTCCTACCGATGAGATCGCTGTCTTTCAAATGGAAGCTCGCGGGCTTTCTGAAGTTATTAACCCTTCACAGCTCTTTCTTGAAGAGCGGATGAAGGAGAGTTCTGGTTCTGTAATTATTCCAACTGTAGAGGGGTCTCGCCCCATTCTTGTTGAAGTGCAAGCTTTGGTCACCAATACCGTTTTTAGTACACCCTCACGTCGCAGTGCAGGGCTCGACCAGAATAGGCTAGCCCTACTTCTGGCAGTGCTGGAAAAGCGGATGGGCTATCGTCTCTATGGCTGCGACGTTTTTGTTTCGATTGCGGGGGGCATTAGAATCTTTGAACCTGCGATTGATCTTGGGATTTTGCTTGCTATTGCTTCTTCTTTTTGTAATACCATTGTCGATTCAAACACCGTTGTCATTGGTGAGGTGGGCTTAGGCGGAGAAGTGCGCAGCGTTCCGAGAATTGAGGGTCGTATTAAAGAGGCAATTCACATGGGGTTTCGGCAATGTCTTGTCCCAAATCGCAACTTAAAGGGGTTGTCTCCTGAATTGTTAAAAAAAATTGAAGTGCGTGGAGTGGGGCTTGTTGAGGAGGCTATCAGTGCCGTTATCGTCTAATACTAAATCGAAGACGTTGAGAGTGGCTTCTAGAGCCTCACCGCTATCGCGTGTGCAGGTGGAAGAGGTTTTTTTAGCTCTTCGTGAGTATCATCCTGAAGTAGAATTTGTTAATATCTATATGACGACTGTGGGCGATCGTGATCTCAAGACCTCTTTGCGCTCTCTTGATAAAACAGATTTTTTTACTCGCGATATTGACCTTTTGCAGCTTGGAGGGGGATGTGAGATCAGCGTTCATTCTGCTAAAGACCTTCCGGACCCACTGCCTGAAGGGCTTGTAGTTGTTGCGGTTACGAGTGGGCTTGACTCTTCAAACTCTTTAGTGCTTGCAGAGGGAATGTCTTTCGAAGAGCTCCCTGTTGGAGGGAAGATCGCCACCTCTTCACAAAGGCGTGATGAGAATGTCCGCCGCATGCGGTCAGATCTGCAAATTGTGGATATCCGTGGGAATATTGGGGAGCGGCTTGCTAAGCTCGATCAGGGGCTTGTTGATGGGGTTGTGATTGCTGAGGCTGCATTAATTCGGCTTGGACTCACTCACTTAAACCGCGTTCGTCTTGAAGGGAAGAGCGCTCCTTTGCAGGGGAAGCTTGCGGTCATTGCGCGCGAAGGTGACGCTTTAATGGCAGAGCTTTTCGCTTGTCTTGAAACCCAAGTCCTCTGCTAATCTAATCTTCCAACACAGAGAAAAACAAGAGAGAGAAATAAGTGTTTGGCTCCTCCGGAATATACTCCTCGTAGCTGAAAATGGAGCTTTCGCGCTAGCCCAAATTCCCGTTTTCAGCTAAGCGGAGTATATTCCAGAGCAGCCAAATACTTATTTAATTTATTTTTAGCCTGTTTGTGTGTTTTTTCTGTGGTGAAACGTTCTGAAAAAAAAGTGGGTAGGATGGCGGCGCAGCAACATAAAGTGCTTCATGTAGGACTAGATCCATCTCGCTGGGTTGAGCAATCACAATCAAAAAGTGCTCCAGAACTTGTCCACTATCCTGTTATTAAGGTCATCCCCAAAGACCCTCACAGCCCCGAGCTTAGCCAGCTGCGAGCAGAACTTTCTTTCTATACACACGTGATTTTCACAAGCCAGCCAGCGGTTCGGTTTCTTATGGATCACCTAAAAGTACACGGCCTGCCTCCTTTAGCATTAAGAGGTAAGGAGCTACTTGCCGTTGGGCAAGCAACAGCTGCGCTTATTAGAAAGTATGGGCTGGAAGTTTCGTGCGTGGCTCTTGAGGAGACCGCCGAAGGAATGGTTCAACAACTCGAATCAATCCCATTTAACGACTCTTCCTATGTTTTGATGCCCAGGTCTGCACGGGCCCGTTCTATTTTGCCCGATTATTTAAAGAAACGTCAGGTAAAGTACAAAATTTGTAGTCTTTATGATACAGTTTCTCAGCGAATTGAGCCTCTTCCTGATTTAGAATCTTTTGATGAGGTGGTGTTTACGAGCCCTTCAAGTGTCGAGTCTTTTTTTGAGATTTTCTCCAAATTCCCCTTGAATTTGCAGGCTACCCCGCTCGGGAGTGTGACTCAGGCTGCTTTAGAAAAGATCCCTCACTTTCGGACGGTCCCTAGAAAAGATCTTATTAAATAATTAATTATCTCCATGCTGAATTTTTCTGTTGAAAATAGAGGAGATTTTGTATGGTTTTGGCTACTGTTGACGAGATTTGCTGTCTTAAGACAGCTGAAAATTAACATATACTCCTCGTAGCTGAAAACGGGAATTTGGCGCCGTCCAAGTTCCCATTTTCAGCTACGAGGAGTATATTTCAAGGAGATATCTGCAATGACGACCACTAAACAGCAATTACCGTCTCTTTCTTACGCTTACGAGGCGCTTGAACCTTCTATTAGCGCTGAAATCATGCACTTACATCACGAAGAGCACCATGCTACGTATGTAAACAAACTCAATGAAGCCTTAGAAGCACAGGCTACTGCCGTGGAAAAACGTGACCTGTCAGCAATGATCGCCCTTCAGTCAGCTATCCGCTTTCATGGGGGGGGCCATCTAAACCATAGCCTTTTCTGGGAGAATCTTGCTCCTGCAGGTGAAGGCGGCAACAAGCCTCCAGAAGGGGAGCTTTGCGAGGCGATTAACGCTCAGTTCGGAAGTCTTGAAAACCTCATTGCTAAATTGAGCGAGCTTACTATTGCAATTCAAGGATCAGGCTGGGGCTGGCTCGGGTTTAATCCCCAGAGAAAGCATCTTGCCCTGATGACCTGCGCCAATCAAGATCCGCTGCAGAGCACAACGGGGCTTATCCCTCTTCTAGGGATAGATGCTTGGGAGCACGCTTACTACTCACAATATAAAAACGACCGCGCTACTTACGTTAAAAACATTTGGGCTGTGATTAACTGGAAGGCGGTAGCCGAAAGATTCGCTAAAGCGAAAAAGGTCTCAGGCTAAAAACAGGGTAAACTGAAAGGAAGGGGCAGAATATACTCCTCGTAGCTGAAAATGGGAACTTGGACGGCACCAAATTCCCGTTTTCAGCTACGAGGAGTATATGCGTTCTGCCTCTTCTCTTTTGCGATTCTTATTTAAAAGGTCATATGGGTTTATTTTCAAGTAGCAAGCCAAAAATCAAGATTCAGTCCACCAAGAAGGATGGCTTGAGCGGTTGGTTGAAGTGCACCCACTGCAATGAGATGATTCATACCAATGAGTTGGAACGGAATCAGAATTGTTGCCCAAAGTGCGAGTATCACTACCGCTTATCAGCTCAGCAGCGTGTAGTGCTTCTGTCTGATGGAGAGTCCTTCGAAGAGTTATTTACCAATCTGACAGCTGTTGATACACTCAGTTTTGTCGATACAGAGCCTTATGCTAACCGGCTGGTAAATGCCCGGGAAAAGTCTGGCCGGCAAGAAGGGGTGATTGTTGGGACATGCATGATGGGGGGCAGATCTGTTGCTCTAGGCGTTCTTGACTTTAGCTTTATGGGCGGGTCTATGGGGTCTGTAGTAGGAGAAAAACTCACATTACTGATAGAGCTCTCTTTAGAGAGAAGAGTGCCTTTAGTGATTGTATCGACCTCTGGCGGCGCCCGTATGCAAGAGTCAACGCTTTCACTTATGCAAATGGCTAAGACCTCTGCGGCGCTAGGAAAACTTCATCGCCAGGGACTCCCTTATATTTCTGTCCTCACAAACCCAACAACAGGGGGCGTTACAGCATCGTTTGCCTCTTTGGGAGACGTCATTATTGCTGAGCCGAAGGCATTGATTGGTTTTGCCGGCCCGCGAGTAATTGAGCAGACAATTCGGCAAAGCCTGCCTCCCGGAGCCCAAAAGTCTGAATTCTTACTTGAGCATGGGATGATTGATTGCATCGTTCAAAGAAGCCAGCTTAAGAGTACGCTTGTGGAGCTGATAGACTTCTTAACAGGCAATGAAAGGTTTTTTAAAGAGCTAATTTCTCCTACTTGCGGAGCTAAAGGTTCTAAGACGCCGCCCCTTTCAGACAAAATCTGGCCAAAAAAACTCCAAGAACTCATGGGCTTAGAAGATAACGAAGAAGGACAATAATGAAGACAATAGATGTGATTGTTCTTATTGAAGAAAATCAAGAGCTGCCCTCTTACGGCTCAGAAGATGCTGCTGGGGCAGATATAAGAGCGCAGTTAACACAAGATTTAAGCATTGCTCCGGGGGCTTCTGCGCTTATTCCAACAGGCCTTCGGTTTGCGATTCCTCCAGGATATGAAATCCAAGTGCGCCCACGTAGTGGTTTGGCACTTAAAAATCAGGTGACAGTTCTTAATACTCCAGGGACAATTGATGCAGACTACCGCGGAGAGGTTGGAGTAATTCTAATCAACCACGGCAAGGTGCCTTTTGTTGTGACCCCAGGCATGCGCATTGCGCAGCTGGTACTAGCTCAGGTTATCAGGGCCCAGTTTCTTCCCGCTCAGGAGCTGCTCACGACAGCACGCGGAGAAGGTGGTTTCGGTCACACAGGAACTAAATAACATTTGCCTTTCGTTTAGGAAGTGATATGGAAGAGATTTCGGGATATTTAGACCATAAGCTTGTGACGTTTCCTGATCTTAAAACACGTGATCCGGTATTAGAGGTTTTGGTTGATCTTTTTGAAAATCAAGGCAAGCTGAGCGATAAAAAAGCTTTTCTTGCGAAAATCCGTGAGCGTGAGGAGCTTGTTTCTACAGGAATTGGTTTTGGTGTGGCCATTCCACACGCAAAGCTGCCCGATTTCGGTAAGTTCTTTATTGCGATAGCAGTCTTAAAACACCCTGTTGGATGGGGGGCTTTAGATGGAGCCCCCGTTCGCCTGATCTTTATGATTGGAGGGCCTGACGATAAACAAAACGAATATTTGAAGATTCTTTCAAAGTTGACAGTAGTTATTAAAGATGAAGCCCTGCGCGAGAAGCTGCTTCAAGCTACGACTCCTGATCAAGTGATACGGATACTTAGCGCTAAATAATGGGTAGATGATCGTTATGATGGACCTGAAAATCAAAGACGTTGCTGAGTTACTTAATGTTTCCGAATCGACAATACGTCGGTGGCTATTGGATGGAAAAATCCCTGCCTATCGCCTCAATCGGCAATACCGTTTTAGCCGGCAAGAAATTGAAAATTGGGTGCTCCATCGCAAACTTGGCAGAGTTAGAGAGGCGGTTCCTTTTGCTGAAGAGACGCTTTCTGATGCAGCAGAGCATGGCATGCGTTCCTTACAGGAAGAAGATGAGTTAGAGCACAAGAATAGTCCACCACGTCTTCAGCAGTTTAGTCTTTACCGCGCGGTTCACAGAGGCGGCGTCTATCATGATGTGCCAGGAAACACCAAGGAAGAAGTTATTCGCTATGCCATGAAAACAGTGGCAGAGCAGTTTAATCTCGATGCAGATGTTCTTACAGAGCTGCTCCTCGACAGGGAAGCGTTGATGCCGACGGCTTTAAACAATGGGATTGGCGTTCCTCATACGCGCGATTTTTTGCTCGACAATCACTTCGATGTTATCACGGTTGTGTTCCCTAAGCACCCCATTGAGTATGGGGCTTTGGATGGACAGCCTGTGACGACCCTCTTTTTTCTTTTCGCTTGTGAAGACAAAAGACATTTACACCTTCTTGCCAAGCTTGCTCATCTTAGCAGCAACGAAGAGACTCGCAAGATTCTCAGATTCCGCCCCCAAAAAGAAGCTTTGCTCGAGCACATCCGTCTTTGGGAAGAAACCGAAAGCAAACAAAAGCCATAACAGTTCACATACCCCTTCTTCGTCGGTGCATGCGAACTGTTACAAACTTTTTTGTATTTTCTCTCACGTTCTCTCACGCCTCTGTGTTTCAAAAAACTGGTATTAATATTTTTAAAACACAGAGGCGTGAGAGAACGTGAGAGAAATAGAGAGGGAGGAAAGCGGGCAATGCCACTTCAATCGTAAGGCTGCCAAAACACCCCCCTGTAAGCGTCAAATCTTTCTTGATAAAATCGCCCTGTCCAAATTCCCGTTTTCAGCTAAGCGGAGTATAGATCTTACTACTACTAACCGTGGTAAAGCAAAAGGCTGGGAGCTTGCGTACGCTCCCAGCCTTATTTTGTTTTGCAGAGCAGTTTTTGCTAGCTAGTTGAATAACGTGACGGTTTGTTCTTAGCTCTGGCACTAGCAGCCTCTGGCGTTTCTTTAACCTGATTTAACGGCTCTTTAGGGACGGCATCCGGTTGTGGGATGAACGCAAGTTCGTTATTTTGACAGGTGATCAAGTAGTGCATCTTTATGGACGCATCGTTCAGTAGCTTCTCTGCAAGGATGTCCTCGAGGTTCTGTTCAATAATGCGGCGTAAAGGACGCGCTCCCATTTCAGGTTGGTATCCTTTATCAACCAGAAAATCTTTTGCACTATCATCAAGAATAAAAGTAATATCGCGGTTTTTCAGACGGTTTAACACCTTCTCAACTTCAAGGTCCACAATTTCTTTGAGGTATGGTTTTGTCAGTGTCTTAAAGATGACAGTGCCATCCAGTCGGTTGACAAACTCGATCTTAAAGTGCTTCTTCACAGCTCCTTCGATCTTTTCCTGAATTGTTTTGTAGTCAGGAGGTGCACCCGCTTTTTCACCAAAGCCCATCGTGCTAGAGCGGCGAATCTGGTCGGCGCCTAAGTTCGAGGTCATGATGATAATTGCATGGCGGAAATCGATCTTCCGGCCAAAGGAGTCAGTTAGACGTCCTTCTTCTAAAATTTGCAGAAGAAGATCCATTACATCAGGGTGAGCTTTTTCGATTTCATCGAAAAGCACCACGCAATAGGGGCGCAGACGTACTTGCTCGGTGAGCTGGCCGCCATCTTCATGCCCAACATATCCAGGAGGGGAGCCTGTCATACGGCTGACAGCGAACTTTTCCATGTATTCAGACATGTCGACCTGAATGAGAGCTTCTACACCGCCAAACATCTGAACAGCTAGCAACCGCGCTAGAAGTGTTTTTCCTACCCCAGATGGGCCTAAGAAGAGGAATGAGCCTGATGGACGATTCGGGTCTTTGATCCCCACTCTGCTACGGCGTAGCGCCTTACAAACAACTGTAAGAGCGTCATCTTGCCCGATGATCTTCCCTCGTAACGTTTTTTCCATGTTAAGGAGCTTTTGAGACTCTTCTGTAGTCAGCGCTGTAATAGGAATGCCTGTTTGCTTTGCAACAATGCTAGCAACATGGTCGTCATCGACAACAGGGCGGTGCTCTTCTTTGTTCAATTCCCAATCGACACGAACCTTCTGTAAGGTTTCCCGAAGGATCCTTTCTTTGTCACGCAGCTTTGCGGCCTTTTCGTATTCTTGCTCCTTGATGGCCGTGTCTTTTGTAAGGCGGACATCGTCGATCTCGATTTCCAATTTCCCGATGTCTGCAGGCTGGTTCATCATGGAGATGCGCGTTTTTGCGCCTGCTTCGTCCAAAAGGTCAATCGCCTTATCTGGGAGGAGCTTTCCGGAAATGTAGCGATCAGAAAGGATCGCTGCAGCTTCGAGAGCTTGGTTTGTGTAGAGGCACTTGTGGTGCTCTTCGTATTTTTGTTTTAGGCCGCCTAAAATCTCGATTGTTTCAGAGATAGAAGGGGGTGGGACGAGAATCTTTTGGAATCTGCGCTCTAAAGCGGCATCTTTTTCGATGTGCTTGCGGTATTCATCAGTAGTCGTTGCGCCGATACACTGAAGCTCGCCGCGAGACAGAGCAGGCTTTAAGATGTTTGAGGCGTCAATAGCCCCTTCAGCAGCTCCTGCACCAACAATTGTGTGTAGTTCGTCAATAAAGAGCAAGACGTTACCGTTCTTCTTGATTTCGTCCATCACTGCTTTAATCCGCTCTTCAAACTGCCCGCGGTACTTAGTTCCGGCAATCATCAGCGCTAAGTCGAGGGTGATGAGTTGCTTTTTGCGGAGGTTGTCTGGCACTTCTCCTTTGACAATGGCTTGAGCAAGCCCTTCAACAATGGCTGTTTTCCCAACGCCTGCTTCACCAACAAGAACAGGGTTATTCTTACGGCGGCGGCAGAGGATCAAGATGAGGCGCTCTAGTTCGACTTTTCTCCCGATAACAGGGTCTAACTTTCCAGCCCTACAAGCATCTGTGAGGTTATGGCCATATGCTTTAAGAGCGGGCATCTTATCGCCAATTTCTGCTCTTTCTTGAGGCTTTGATGGGGAGGCTGGGCTACCTGGAAAGGGAAGTCCAAGAGGAGGGAGTTGTAAATTAAAGGCTTCGAGTTCTTTGAGCACCTCTTTGCGAATCTCGCTGAGGGAGACGTTGAGTTTTTCAAGTGCTTTTGCAGCGACTCCCTTTTCTTCTCTTAAAATCCCAAGAAGCAGGTGTTCGGTCCCGACGTAGTTGTGATTGAGTGTTGCCGCCTCTTCGTTGGCGCATTCAAACACTTTCAATACTTCATTAGTAAGCGCTGGGTCTGCGTCTACTTGGATCTCTGGGCCGTAGCCAGTGTGGTTTTTTTCGATTTCATGGCGTACTGTCTCGTAGTCAAGGCCGAAAAGCTTATGCAAGACAATGTTAGAGACCCCTTGTCCTAATTTGAGTAGCCCTAAGAGGACGTGTTCAGTCCCGAGGTGCTTGTGATTGAGGCGTTGCGCTTCTTTTTTCGCCAGTTTAATCACCTGTTTAGCACGGTTGGTAAACTTATCGAAATCATGATTAGGATGCTGAGGCATGAAAGGCTCGTAGGTTATTGTGAATTGGAGTTCTGGCTACGTTAGTCTAATATACTCTATACTCCTCTTAGCTGAAAACGGGGCTTTGGCGCCGCCCAAATGCCCGTTTTCAGCTAAGAGGAGTATATTGTTGCGACATTAAAGACTTTTGGATTAAATGCGCAACCACATTAAACTTAGCACCTTCACCATATACTCCGCTTAGCTGAAAATAGTAACAGTTCACATACCCCTCCTTCGTCGGTGCATGTGAACTGTTACAAACTTTTTTGTATTTTCTCTCACGTTCTCTCACGCCTCTGTGGTTAAAAAAAAACTGGTATTAATATTTTTGAAACACAGAGAACGTGAGAGAAAATAGAGAGGGA
>CAMCWV010000031.1 GCA_945882915.1 Waddlia chondrophila WSU 86-1044
GCCAAAGCCCCGGGGCTGAACGATCGCAAGTGCCCTTTGTATTTCTAATACTAAGGCACTTACGATCGTTCAGCCGCGGGAGCTTTCGCGCTAGTCCAAATTCCCGTTTTCAATTACAAGGAGTATAGTCGATTAAGAAGAAACGCATCAACAAGAACAAGCGCTGCCATTGCTTCAACAACAGGGACTGCCCGTATAGCAAGACAAGGGTCGTGACGGGAGCCTTCTGGAAGCTGAAAAGAAGGGCGCTGGCCTTGAATGTTTACAGTCTCCTGCGCTTTTTTAATGCCTGAGGTCGGTTTAAAGGCCACCTTTGCAACAATCGGCATACCAGTAGAAATCCCTCCAAGGACGCCGCCACTGTGATTTGTTAAACAGGTCACCTTCCCCTCTTTCTGAACAAAAAGATCGTTGTGCTCAGAGCCTCGCATCGCGACAGAATCAAAACCAGAACCGATCTCAAACCCTTTTGAAGCGGGAATACTCATCATTGCACTGGCAAGCATTGCCTCAAGCTTTTCATAGACAGGGTCACCTAAACCAGCCGGAATACCTTCGACGGCAACCTGAACAATGCCACCTAAAGAATCCCCATCCACCTGAGCTTGCTGAAGATGTTTAATCATCCTCTTGGAGGCTTCCAGATCCGGACAAAAAATAGGATTGTGGTCTACACTTATCCTTAGAGACTGAATACTGCCCTCTTGGTGATGAGCTTCAACACTTCCTAGCTGCTGCAAATAAGCAACCATATGAACCCCCCCCCTCTCAAGCCATTTCTTCGCTATCGCCCCAGCGGCTACCCTACAGGCCGTTTCTCTTCCTGACGCCCTGCCACCTCCGCGATAGTCAAAGATGCCGTATTTCTCGAGATAGGTGTAGTTGGCGTGCCCTGGCCTAAGAAGATCTTTTATTGGCTCGTACTTGCTCGGGTCTGCGTCATGATTGGCTATGACAATTGAAATTGGAGCCCCTGTCGTCCGCCCTTCAAAAACGCCTGACCAAATTTCTGCGCGGTCGGACTCTTTTCTGGGAGAGGTATGAGGGCTGGTTCCTGGAGCCCTGCGATTAAGTTCCTTCTGAATATCTTCTTCGCTCAGCTCGAGACCTGCTGGGCAGCCATCAATGACCACGCCAATCCCTTTGCCGTGAGACTCTCCCCAGGTGGTGATTCTAAACTGCTTGCCAAACGAATTACTAGCCACGAAACATCTCCAGTAAATGAGTTACAACCTGCTCAGGGGTCTGACACGAAACATCGATGGTATAGTCTGCGACAGCCGGATAACAAAGCTCCCTCTTAGCCAGTACTTCATAAAACGAACCTTCAGGATCACCCTCGTCAAGAAAAGCGGGAAGTCTAGAACCTGCAAGCTTTGCCCCAAAAACTCTGCTCTTTAATACTTCAGAAGAGGCTTTAAGATAGACCATCTTCCCCCACTCACGCAAGAGCGAAACATTCTGCTCGCTAAGCACAGCCCCGCCTCCGCAGGCAATCACTCCGCTATGGTTTTGAACAAGCGCGCTGACCGTCTCCTGCTCAAGTAGACGAAAAGAAGGGGCTCCTACTTCCTGATAAATATCATAACAACAGGAAACTTTGCCAGTTTTTTGAAAATAAAGCTCTTCGATAGCTCTGTCAACATCTGCAAAGACGCAGCCGCTTCGCGCAGCCAAAAGCCGACCCACAGTGCTCTTCCCGCAAGACTTAAACCCTAGTAGCACCACATTCTGCTGCATAGCCTGCATGCCTATTCTTATTGACATCTCAAACAATTCAACGCTTTTCACCACAGAGACACAGAGAAATACAGAACAGGCTGATCCTGCTCATCCTGTTCTGTATTTCTCTTTTCTTCCTATCTTTCTCTGTGAGGGTCAAATGGCTTAGCTGATGTGTGCACCAAGAGATTGCATGTGCTCAACAAACTGTGGGTAACTCTTAACCACACACTCACCCCCCTCAACAATTGTCTCCCCAGGAGTTGCAAGCGCTGCTACCACAAGAGACATCGCCATCCGATGATCTCCATGGGCGTAAACTTGAGCTGAGTGAAGCCGAGAGTGCTGAATCACCAACCCATCACGCGTCTCCTCAATAGAAGCCCCCATCTTGCGCAGCTCCTTAGCAATGCAAGCAATGCGGTCACATTCCTTATTGCGCGCACTAGCCGCATTAACAATACGGGTCTCTCCCGAGGCAAAACACCCCACAACCACCAAGATTGTGATTGCATCGATACAGTCATTAACATCAATAACAGCCCCTTTAAGCATGCCACCACGCCGAACAGTCAGGCCGTGCTCATCCACATCAATGTGTGCACCCATGTTCTGGAGGATTTCTATAAGCTTTTTGTCTCCTTGAGGATCTGTGTGATCGAGATGTGTCAACGTCACTTCAGAGTCTGTAAGGAGCGCAGCAACAAGAGGAAATGCAGCCGAGCTAAAGTCTCCAGGAACAGTGTAGCTAAACCCCTGGTAACGCCCATTTCCCTTGAGAGTGTAGTGAGTGAAGTCTTGATGCTTACAATCAAGGCCTAGCCTATCCATCCAGTGGAGTGTAAGTCCAACCCAAGGCTTCTCACCAGGATGAGTCACTGTGATTTCTGTAGGCCCTTCAAGAAAAGAAGCTGCAATAAGAAGCGCCGAAACAGGCTGAGAGTCTTCCCCTAAAATGGTTGCCACGCCCGGATAGAGCGGGCCGCGAACAATAAGCGGTGCGTATCCGTTTCTTTGGGAAGACTGAGCAAAGGCCCCCAGAGCCGATAAGCCGTCTATAAGAGGGCTTATGAGACGTTGACTCCTAACCGAACGATCGCCTGTGATGACTGTATACCCGCCTGTGAGCGCAGCTATAGCCCCAATAAAGCGCAAAACCAAACCAGAGTTACCCGCGTCAATCACATCAGCAGGCGTTTTAGGACACCTATTGACACCCTTGATCTCAAGTGAACGCTCACCTGTCCGCTGAATCTTTGCCCCTAACTGCTCACAGGCGCGCTCCATTGCAGCGACATCTGGCGAGACTAGGCAGTTGTGGACGGTCGTAAGCCCATTTCCGAGCATCCCAAAGAGGATCGCACGAATGCACTGCGACTTAGAAGGAGGCACCGCGATGTGTCCCCGAAGACTACTTTTGCAAACCAACCACCGCTCCAACACAAACTCCTTAATTAGCTTCGCCTTTCCACAAGAATGGATAATTTCAACCTCTAACAAAAATTAACAGCAGATGTTGAGCCTATCATTTGAGATTTTATCGACTATAGCAGGGCGGAGCTCATAACCTCGCGGAGGCGGGGACGGTTGACGCGCTCCTCTCCAAACCACAACGCACACTGCTCTACCGCCTGCAAAAAAAACATCTCCCTGCCAGAAACTGTGTGGCACCCAAGCGCTTTTGCCTCCCTCAGTAGCGGCGTCTCAGGAAACCTGCTTACAACATCAAGCACGATGCTTCCTGGGGAAATTAGCGCCGGATCAATTGGCAACTGATCGCCATCAGGAGACATCCCCACCGAGGTGCAATTAATCAAGACATCATATCCCTCTCTTACTTCAGACTCAAGCAAGGACATAGCCCCTCCACGGCAGCCAAATAGCCTCGCGATTTCCTCAGCCTTTTCTGGAGCCCGGTTGCATACCAACACAGAGGCACCTCGTCGCAAAGCCTCGCCTACAACAGCCCTGGCGGTTCCGCCTGCACCGAGGACGCATACTTTTTTATTTCGAACAGGCGCTATCTGCTCAATTGCATTTAACGCTCCTAGACCGTCGGTGTTGTAACCAACCAGCTTCTTTCCCCGAAAGACAATCGTATTGACTGCGCCGAGTTTTTTAGCGTAAGGATCAACCTCATCAAGAAGAGGGATGATCACTTCCTTGTATGGCATCGTCACACTTAAGCCTTTAAAACCACGCTTCTTCGCTTGCGTTAGCAGCGGTTTTAGCTCGTTTAATTGGATAGCAAACTTAAGATAAACTCCGCTCTGGCCTCCAACCCAATCACCACTTTGAAAAACAGCATTATGAGTGATGTGGCTTGGGCTAGAGGAAACACGCTCCCCTATCAATCCAAAAAGCGACGAGGAGGGAGTCAGCTTATGATATCCATAACGAGAGGTGAGCTCGTCAACGCTCATCTGTCCTAGCGCTGCCTGAGAACTGTTATCCGCACAGGCGTAAGTAAAAGAATTTCCCATCAAAGCGCTTAAAACTCGAGAAGACTGCCCATAGGTTCCAGAGCAAATCCCCAAAATAGGCACCCCTTGCTTCCGTTCATTATCAAGAAAGCTCCATAAAGCAAATGGATCAAGAGCGTTAGAAGCCTCGAAGACGATCTTGTATAGAGCGGCTGGTATGCGCTTCATCTGGGGGAACCACTTTGCAACCGTTTTGGCATTATTGCCGCCCTCTCCCAGAAAGCCGTGCCACGAGAGAATGACTTTTGTGTTGCCAAGGGTGAGTTTCTCAAGAAAAAGCTCATCCTCGCCCCATTCCAAGTCGAGATAGGTGGGCTGCAGGGTAAGAAGCTCCATCAAGATTACGCGTCTCTGTTGCGAAGTTCCCTCAAACTCCCCTCCCTGCTTTTTTGAGCGCAGCGTAAGGATGAGCGGCAAAGGGCTTTCCTTGCAAAAACGAACAAGTTCTGCCGAATCAAACACCTTCAGGTGGTCGACCCGTAGCTCGATAAGCCCTATCTTCTTTTCGCATTTAGCAACTTGAGCTCGTGCCGTTACCAAATCAGGAGCTACCACAGAAAGACAAATCATTTTATCAAGACCTCATCCTGTCCTATACTCCTCTTAGCTGAAAACGGGAACTTGGACGGCGCCAAAGTCCCGTTTTCAGCTAAGCGGAGTATATGCCCTCGTGCTTGACAGCGTTTAGCTTAGCGCCCGCTTAAGGAGCGAGCGTTAGCGAATTAAGGAGCGAGCGGCAGCGTTGCTCTTTGGAGTGCTGGGACAAGTCCAACGCTTTGTTAGGACTCGACCTGTCGAGTCCACTGAACCTTAGCAAGCGAACGTGTGTGTCTGGCCCTCGACATGTCGAGGGCTGGTGAAAGCGTTGGACATGTCCCAGCACTCCAAAGAGTTCGCTTCGCTCACTCCCTAAACCCCACTGAGTTAAACGTTATCTGCCAGCTCTATTTTTTAAAGTAAGAGTCCCAGCGCTCTATTTATATACTCCGCTTAGCTGAAAATGGGGCTTTGGCGCCGTCCAAATTCCCGTTTTCAGCTACAAGGAGTATATATTCTTGTTTTTCCTGTTCTTGCTTTTAGAGCTTGCCTTACGAGCGGGAGATACGCATGAAGACGTGGTCGCGGATCTCCTTCCACCCACGATCCGAAGCTTCCTGCGCTAACCGATCTTCGGCAGCGACAAATTGAATAGGCGGCAGTGGGTGCCCATCAATCAATCTTCCAAGAGAACGGACCTCCAGCTCCCCATACTCAATAGGCACACTAGAAGCAAAACGCTCTCGAACTGCAATTTCAATTCGCTCATCAGGCAAAATAACAAACCCCTCTGTATCAGAATCAGAGGCAACAGCGCCTGAAAGATGTGTGTCGAGCGGCATCACTCCCCATGGAGTAAGCACTGCATGGTATCCTACCAAGCCAATTGCTCCATTGGCCTTAATTTGAGGATACCCCTCTGCCCGAAGCCCACCATAAATTTTACCAAAGTTAACAGGGGCACTCCCCTCTTTTTCTGCAAGGATGCGGGCAAAACAAAGAGCTACTTGCAAAGCGCTTGCAAAATAGGGAATGATCTCTTTTAACTCGCGCGACAGCTGCTTAAGAGGCCTACAAGGCTCTAACGTCAAGTCAGCAAAGGGGCCGAACTTACCCGTTTTAACCGTTTCTCGTTGCCAATGAGCTTCCGCCTCAGAAAGCCCAGGGACTTGCTTAAAGTCCCAATCCTGAGGGTTTACCTGTTCACGTTCTTTCGCCCAAGCTGCCACATAAGCAACAACGGCATCTGAATAATGGGTGCTTTTCTGCTCTGGCTCACTAGAGATCAATCGGTAGCTATGTTTTGGACCTGTTTCATACGTAAGAGAGCTCTTCACGCTAGCAAAAGCCGATAAAGAGAGCTCTATCCTTTTCTTAGCCCGTCTATTATAAATGCCATACCAAGAAAAAAGAGTAAGCTCCTGAACCATTTTAATGCCCTTCTCTGGAGAGCTTCCTGCGCGCTCCCAACGATCACGCGAAATATTGAAGGAGAGCTGAAATTTAACAATCTGCTGCATAGCAGTGGCTTTTAGCGCGTCTAATGGGGAGGCGGCCCCGCCCCCTGCTTGAGGTGTCAAGGCACCTCCCAGCGCTGAAAAATCTGTTACCACGGCGGTGGATGCTTTGGAATATTGAACTGCGGCCATTAAGATATCTCCATTTTCAGCAACGCAAAAAAAACACAATACATTAGTAAAATTCCTCAAACAGGATAGGCAGGATAAGTGAGTGACAGTTCTGTTTTTGTTTTTCAGGGCTTAGGGGAGCCTGCAGATGCGTGCGAAGACGTGATCCCGAATGCTCTCCCAATTAAAGTTCACCTGCTCTTGACTTAATCTACCACCAGCGGCCGCTTTAAACACAATAGGAGGAAGCTCTTTCCCTTCAACATCTCTGCCAAGCGATCGAATCTCTTCTTCTTCATGCATAATAGGAGCCCCTGGAGCAAAACGCTCCCGAACAACACCCTCAAGACGACCATCTGATATCACAACAAAATCAGACATATCAACCTCAGCAGGACTGCCTAAATCAAATGGAATCACCCCCCATGGAGTTAGCAGAGAATGATAGCCCACAAGACCCACGCCCTGATTGAGATCGATTTGAGGGAGAGTTTCATCTACTCGCATAGAAGCGTAAACTCTACCAAGATTAACAGGAGTGCTACCCACCCTCTCCCCAAGAGTGCGTGAAAACGCAAGGGCAATTCGGAGCACGCTCGTAAAATAAGGAATCACTTCCTTTAACTCGATCGTCAGCTGTTTTTTCGGATATGCAGGGCCTATTCTCGGGTTAGCAAACGGTCCTAACTGACCTGTTGTAAGAGCCTCACGCTGCCACTGCTCTTCAGCCTCAGAAAGCCCAGGAATGCCTTTAAAATCAGACTCCAGGGGACTTGTCTGCTCACGCTCTTTTGCCCAGCCAAACACATAGGCAATCACGGCATCTGCATAGGGATCTGCATTGGCAACTGTCGCTGCTTGATACTCACTCGAAATCAAATGATACTTATCCGCTGCATCTGTATTGTGGACGGTTGTACCAATAACGCTACCAAGAGACTCTAGAGCCCTTTTCACCAAAGACCCTCTCTTGTCATAAATTCCATACCAAGAAAAGAGCGTTAGCCGCTGAATTGTTGTGGTGCCTTTGTCTACAGAATCTGCAGTAGGAGCGCGATGTTCACACGAAACTCTATAGGAAAGTTGATGGATAATAATTTGCGCGACAGCATCAGCCTTTAGAGTCTCTGACGAAATAACCTGCGCCTGGGCAGCTGATGCTCCAGTCCCTAAAGAACAATCTTCTACATCCGCAGACGGCCCCTGCGAGGTGTGAATCAAGCCTCGAAAAAAGCCCATTACAGATGATGTGTTCGATGTTGATGCGGCCATGAGACTCCTCCATTTTTCCGTGTTTGTTGTCTTGATATTTCCTTTATCATTCAACAACATAAAAAATACAATTCATTATTATATTTTTTTTGATTTCAAAGAGAGAGAGCGCGCGGCCAGCAAGTCGGGAGTGAGCGGAGCGAACTCTTTGGAGTGCTGGGACTCGTCCTAGCTTTCATCAGACCTCGACTTGGCGAGGTCTGTGCGGAAGATTGCAATACAGATGCTGATTGTGATAAAATATAGCCCATGCATTGGTTTAAGAAAATTCTCAATTGGTGTGGAGCGGCTGAAAGTGCTTGCAATAGCGGCACCGAAACGCCCCAGCTTGTTATTGATGGGGTTATTATAAATGTCTCTTACAAAACCATCAAACATATTCATTTAAGGATCCACCCTCCACACGGAGAGGTGCGTGTAAGCGCTCCGCTGTCAACAAGCGACCATACCATCCTAAAATTTATAACTGAAAAAATCGACTGGATTAAACGTCACCAAGCAAAGATCAAAGCCCATATCCATCCCGCTGAACCTAAGACCCCGCGCCCTCCTCACCCTAAAATAGTCAGCGGCGAGCACCATTATTTTTTAGGAGAGCGCTACCTGTTAAATGTGATTGAATACAGCGGACGTTCAAAAGTAATCCTAAGCAATGATTCCACCATAAACCTCTGCGTCCGTCCTGGCAGCAACAAGACTCAGCGGGAGCGCGCCTTGCAAGAGTGGTACAGGCAAAAACTCAAACACCTTATTCCTCAGCTATTAGAGAGCTGGGAAGCTCCTTTGGGAGTGAAAGTCGCTGATTGGGGTGTCAAGAAAATGAAGACGCGCTGGGGAACCTGTAATATAGGAGCGCGGCGCATTTGGCTAAATCTGGAGTTAGCAAAGAAACCGCTACGATGCCTGGAATATGTTGTCGTTCACGAGCTTGTCCACTTGTTAGAAAGGCATCACAACAAGCGCTTTCACGCCTACATGGACCGCTTCATGCCTGACTGGAACCTCCACCGCGACGAACTAAACAGCGGCAGTCAAAGTGCCCACGACTGTATCACTACTTAAGCTCAAAGAAACACAAAACATTACTAATAAATTAAATTATATTATAAAATAAAAATTATAAGCAGATCTCAACCAAGGAGAAGGTTATGGACAGGAAAGTCAATTGGGTGCTCACCTTAGTTATGTCGGTCATCTTTGGATCGCTAGGAATTGACCGTTTCATTATGGGACACGTTGGTCTAGGCCTTCTAAAGCTCGTCACCTTTGGGGGCTTCGGCGTTTGGTGGCTAGTCGACGTCATCCTTATTGCAACTAAGTATAATTTCAAAGGAGTTGAGTGGTCAGAGTGCGGCAATTCAGGCTGCAATCACCAGTAAACACTAAAGATTTTCGAGATAGGTAATTTTATCTTGGATGCTATGAAGGTCTTTGTCTAGCTTTCGGATCTCCGCTTTAACAGTGCTTAGCTCTTTCTTGATAGGGTCTCTTTCTTTACGCTCAATCTTGTCTGCGAGCTTTTGCTCTAGCCGCTTCTTATCTTCCTCAATAGACCAGCGCATATTAGTAAGAACACATTGATTGATTTTCAGCTCATTTAGCTTAAACTGCTGAGCAGCCGTGTACTTGCCAGGGACTAGCAGAAGGTCAGCTATAGGGATAGGAAGTCCCGAGTTTTTTGATTTTTCGGACAATGACGACAATGGATCTATTGGCATAAGGACATCCCATTTTCTGCAGATTCTACTCTTTAACCTGCTCTCCTTACTTGATTATATCAATCAAATCCTTTAAAAGATATACTCTTCTTAGCTGAAAATGGGAACTTGGACGGCGCCAAAGCCCCGTTTTCAGCTAAGAGGAGTATAGACAACCGAACTATTCAGGAGCTCCTATGGACACATCTCTCGCCTCAAAAAAATGCGCCCCATGCAAAAAGAAAGACCTCCGCCTTAACGAGGCTCAAATACAGAAACTCTTCAAACAGCTTGGAGGGAAATGGAGTATTGTTAATAAGAATCAGCTAGAAAACACCTACACATTCTCCGACTTTGCAAAAGCGCTCGCATTTACAAATAAAGTAGGGGCTATTGCCGAAAAAGAAGGGCACCACCCTGATATATACCTCTCATGGGGGAAAGTAAAAATCACCCTCTCAACACACGATATTGAGGGCCTCTCCGAAAACGACTTCATCTTAGCCGCCAAATGCGACTTACATACTCCTCTTAGCTGAAAACGGGAAGGTCAGGATGCGAAGAAAAGGACAGGCAATGTCTCTGGTTGCCCTAATAGTAGGCCTGCTTCCAGTAGTCTTACTTCAAAGCTGTCAACCTACTAAAGGGCCTGACTTCCATCCTATTGAACAGCACCCCTCACCCACTTCCATAACGACCTACCGCAACTCCTTCCAGATGTGGCTAACGCACCAAAGCGTCTATGACAAACAAACAACCTCTTATTTAGTCCAAGCGCCAACAGCCCCCCATCCCGCAGCGCCTCTAATTGTCATCCTAGATGACCCCCATGTTCTAGAGGGTGTCATTCCACAACAGTTCCCTGGATGGATTGTCGTAATCCCTTCCCGTCCTGGGATGAATTATCAACTGCTGGCTGAGGGAGACTTTTGGAATATCTTAAAAGAGCTCACAAACAAGCATCCTGACCTTGCAGACGCCCCCACTTATCTCATCGGATCGCGCCACGCTGCAGACGCAGCCCTTTTACTTGCAAGCAACTACCGCTACCGCTTTCAAGGGGTTGCTATTTCAGAAGGGGGCGCAGGCCTTGATCTTTCCAACCTCGACGCCCTCCCAGTCCTCTACTTTAACGCAAAGCCCCCTCCCTCTTCAACCCCCTCGCCACTCCCCTGGGAAGGCCTTCACTTCATTCAAAGGCTCCAAGAGCGTGGCAACCAAAAAGCCAGGTCAATAGACGGCTCTCTTACCGAAGCGATCTTCACGCTCGTTCAGCAACCCTCTCCTGAAGTAAGCTTTGTGTCGGCGCTCCCTCTTTATACCTTTAGCGACGAGCAGTACTGCAGGGCGGCTCCGTGGGCCCGTATCATCAGCAGGGAAAATCCCTGGGCGCCGGCAACAATCTCTGCGACCATTGTAAATAGCGCTCTCACCATTCACACCGTTAACGTTTCTGGTCTTGAACTGAGCCGCCTTGATATGCCCAAGCTGCTCGTGGATGCTAAAAAAACCTACTGGAACGACCTTCAGGTTACTTTTGGCAGTAACAGCCAAAAGGTTGTGCTTAGTCACGAATCGCCCCCCCCTGGATGGCCTAAAAAAAGCTCGGCTGCTGGCGGATTCCTCAACTTCTTTCGCAACGAGCCTCTTTACATTATTTATCAAGACAGCGGAGCCACTGAAGAGTATCTCGTCGAAGCAAAAACCCTGGCCTCACGCCTTGCTACGCTTAACTTCACGGCGTTTCCTGCCTTGCAAGTTAATCTCCCCATGCTCCCGCTCTCTTTGTACAAATCGACACCGCCTACACAAAAACACAGAATCATCGCGATAGGAAAACCAGAAACTCTTCAGCCCCTTGTCCAGGTAAAGCCAGGCTACCTTCCTTCCGTAAAAGAAGAAGCGGCCACAGCCTCAACAGCCTATGGTCTCATCTACCCTCCAGAAAAGACTGGCCCTTGCGTTCTTGCTTTGCAGCTTGTAGCGGGTGATGCAGAAGGGCTTAAAATCTTATCTGCCGCCTACACCTCAGGCACCGCCCTTTACAACCCTCACGATCTGAGGCTCTGGAGTGCTGAACAACAAGGTTATCTCCTGCAAAGAGAAGAGATATTCGATAGCTTCTGGGGCTCCTCCCCCATGCCTCCCCTGCTATTACAAACCCCCTCCCTTACAACTAACGCATGGGAAAAGTATTTGCAGCAGCTCGTACTGAATGAAACCAGCCTATCAGCCGCCATCCTCCCCTCTCTTGTCGACACCTCCATCAACGTCCCCACACGGATAGATGTTACAACCTTCAGCTTTTTTATTCCAAATCGCAATCTAGCCATTGTTACTCTGGAAGGAGCTCTAGGAGCTGCCCTTGGAGATGCCCTGCTTGATGCAACAGAAGGCCCCGCCTTAATTGGCCTAGAAAGCCTCACCTATTACGATGAAGAATCTGGCGGGCGCTACTTTAATGAAGAGAAGATGGCCTCAAAAGGAAAGCTTCAATTTATTGTTGATGCCCAATGCTTGACAGGCCTCTCCCAAGAGCAGCTCAGCCAACTTTCCTACACAATCGCCCCATTTTCGCTTCAAGAAATGATCCAGAATAAACTCGCCACACAACCCCAAAATGTTGGTAGGGCGTTGCTCCGCAACTCATCAACAGAGGGCTAAGAGGAGTATATACTCCTCTTAGCTGAAAATGGGAATTTGGGAGCGAGCGCAAGCGAAGCTCTTTGGAGTGCTGGGACTTGTCCTAGCTTTTATTAGCCGGGACATGTCCCGGCGTACGATGTGGTGGACTGCTACGCTTTACTAACCCAACAAGGGCGTACACTCCTCGACATGTCGAGGAGTGGTGAAAGCGTTGGACTTGTCCCAGCACTCCAAAGAGCTTCGCTTACGATCGATCCTTAAATATACTCCTCTTAGCTGAAAATGGAGCTTTCGCGCTAGCCCAAATTCCCGTTTTCAGCTAAGAGGAGTATATGTCCGGAGAAATCTTATCTGTCAGCACGAACCGCACTAGTCTAGGCATTTTAGATCAAACACGCCCTCAGGCAATGACTGATGCCGACAAGATCTTTAAAATGATCATGGGAAAGACGGGCAATAGTAATTCAGGAGCCCTAGCTATAGTTTCGGTGGTTGTTCAACAACTTGGCGCAACTAACGCTGGCAACTTAGACCAACTATGGGGAAGCCTTGAAAAAGCGCTCAATCAAGGAAAGCCCATTACAACCACCGCTAAAACAGCGGTAGGAAAACTTAACACCGCTCTAGGACTCATTTACAGCGCCTTAAATAAACTAGATACCGGGACAAGCGCACGGAACATCACTTCCCTACAAAACCTCTACTCGCAAGCAAAGAAGAAAGTTTCCGTAGGAATCATTTCCAGCCAAAAACCAGCAGACCAAAATGTAATAGGCAGGGTTTTTAAGTCGATAGAGATGCGTTTTAATCAAGTAGGAACCCGTTTTAACACTTTAGTAACAAACGGCCAGGCCTCTGGCCCGAAAATTCAAGTGATGCCCGACCCAACAAGGACCACAACAACAGGATAAGACGATCTCGATGGAAACAACTCGCACACTACCAAGCAGCCCTTTACAACAAGCGCGAATAGTCTATCAGTCACCCCTCCCTGAAATGCTTCAGAGCCTAGCTGATATTGCCTTTACAAAAGTCCCTCCCACTGAATCCATTGATAACAAATCGCAGCTTGCAGCCCTCTTCCCAAAGACCTACGGGCAGCCTCTTTTGCATTTTCAAAAAGGAGTAAAGGGAGAAAGCTCCCCGAGGCGCATTGGTGTCGTCCTATCAGGCGGGCAGGCGGCTGGGGGGCATAACGTCATTGCTGGGCTTTTTGATGCACTTCACAGCCTTAATCCAAACAGCACTCTCATTGGCTTTCTTGGTGGCCCCAGCGGAATCATCTCAAACAAAAGCAAAGAGATTACCCCGCAGCTTTTGAGTAGCTACCGCAATGTCGGCGGCTTTGACATGATTGGCTCGGGAAGGACTAAAATTGAAACAGCAGAGCAGCTGCAATCCTCGCTAACAACGATAATCACCCACAAACTCGATGGCTTAGTTGTGATTGGCGGTGACGACTCTAATACCAATGCAGCCCTCCTTGCTGAGTACTTCCTTTCAAAAGGGCGCAAAACGCAGGTGATTGGGGTCCCGAAAACCATTGATGGGGATCTAAAAAACCAGCATGTCGAAGTTTCCTTTGGCTTTGACACTGCTTGCAAGGTCTACTCTGAAATGATTGGCAATATCCTGCGCGACTGTCTCTCTGCAAAGAAGTATACCCACTTCATCAAACTTATGGGGCGGTCAGCCTCACATATCACCCTCGAGTGTGCCCTGCAGACCCACCCGAACATGACCTTCATCGGCGAAGAGGTGCGCGCAAAGAAAAGTACACTGCAAGACATTACAAAAGAGCTATGTGACATGCTCTGCAAGCGGGCAGAAAAAGGGAAGAATTATGGTGTGATTCTTATTCCAGAAGGGCTTATCGAGTTCATCCCTGAAATTGGAACGTTAATTCAAGAGCTCAACGACAACGTCCCCCATAACACAAGCCTAGTCAGCGCTATTGACGGAAGTGTTTCAACAGAAAGCAGAGCCTCTTTAGTTTGTAAGCAGCTCTCCTCAGCTTCAGCTACTTGCTTTAAAGGGCTGCCTGAGAAAATCCAGCTCCAGCTTTTGCTTGACCGCGACCCTCACGGCAACGTACAGGTGTCTCGCATAGAAACAGAGCAGCTGCTGATTGCTACCTGCACAGAAGAGCTCAAGCGGCGCGAAACTGCCGGAGCTTACAAAGGAACGTTTACCCCCATAAGCCACTTCTTTGGCTACGAAGGACGCTCGGGCTTCCCTTCGAACTTTGACACCCACTATTGCTATGCACTGGGAACATGCGCTGCAACGCTCATCAACGGCAGCCACACCGGGTACATGGCAACGCTGCAAAAGCTCACTCAGCCGGTTGCAAAATGGCAGCCAATGGGCATTCCCCTTACGATGTTAATGACAATGGAGCAGCGGCACGGCAAACCCAAGGCAGTCATCCAAAAACGCCTTACCGACTTAAGCGGCAAGCCTTTTAAGACCTTTGCTGAAAAACGGGCTACATGGGCAATTGATGATGACTACCGCTGCCCGGGGCCTATTCAGTTCTGGGGCGACAAGGCTATCACCGAAGCCACCACGCTAACCCTGCACCTCGAACACCAAACACAAGCAGGGGGATGAGAGAAATATACTCCTCTTAGCTGAAAATGGGAATTTGGACGGCGCCAGAGCCCCGTTTTCAGCTACGAGGAGTATATAACAAAGCACGCGAAGAGCATGTTACAAAAACCATGCCCACACGCGCTTAAAAAGTAATAATTTGGAAAGTAATAATTTGGAAAGTAATAATTGGGGAAAGTAATTAGTGGGAAAAATAGCGGGAGAAGGATTCGAACCTCCGGCCTTTGGGTTATGAGCCCAACGAGCTAACCACTGCTCCATCCCGCGATATGTCTGAAAGAAAAATATACGCCGCCGCCGCCATTTCTCACAACACAAAACACTTAAATAGCACTTAATCACCTCTTTCGGGGTGATAATACGGCATTGCTTCGGTGATATACTCCCTTTCAATGTCTTCTATGCGCCTCTTGTCACTTGGATGGGTGCGAAGAAACTCGGGAACGTTGGAGCCGTTTTTAGACATGCGCTGCCAAAAGGCGATTGCCTCGTGTGGGTCGTAGCCGGCAGCTGCCATGAATATTAATCCAAGGCGGTCAGCTTCTGACTCTTGTAAACGTGAAAAAGGGAGGATTACCCCGACTGTGGCGCCCACGCCAACAGCAGACAGTAACAACTTGCGCGTTTTGGCAGGTTCGTTTGCTGTTGCGGCGTCGAGGGCCAGGTAGCCTGTGGTTATAAGAAGGCTCTGGCTCATCCTCTCGTTTCCATGTCTGGCGATGGCG
>CAMCWV010000032.1 GCA_945882915.1 Waddlia chondrophila WSU 86-1044
CAGAATTTTATTTCTGCAAACTGCTCAATCTGGCTTATAAGGCAGTATCTTCCTAAGCATCAACGACTAGACGCGGTCTCTGATGAGACTGTAGGGGGGATCGAGAATCTATTTAACAACCGACCAAGGAAAGTGCTACAATTTCGCACACCCCTAGAGGTCTTTAATGAGCGCAGAAAAGAGCCTGCGTTTGTCGCACTTCGAAGTTGAAAAGGCGATTTCAAACTAACCGCAAATAATTAGTTTACTTTTGATTGAAAAGGTTGTATAATAAACGCATATTTAATGCATTACCTAACAGTCAAGGAAAACGTGCAGAACTTTATAAGCGGATACCTACCTTCTGGCAGTTACAGCATATGGGACTCTCACGACCACTTTGCCACCCGCCCAGTAAAGGCAACCGGCCGTTTAGTCTACACCTGTCTAGAGAAAACAGCGCGCATTACCGCCTGCGGAGCCCGCAGCATCGGCCGTGGGGCTCTCTTTGCAAAACGCTGGATGCTTCATAAGATTGATGTGTTATTCCACTCTGCCTTAGCTATTCCAAAAGATATAGCAGAGCTCCAGCAGCGCATTTGCATGGCTAACCGGATCCAAACTCTTAGAGAGTTTAAGGTAAATGACCGAGAGCTGCAAAACATTGCCTACAAATGCAAACACGCTCTTATCCAAGGGCTCAAATATTCAGCTGATGCCTTTACCTATGGGTGCAAAACAAGCACCCCTCTTGATTCCGGCGCCTTTACCGTTGCCGACGCAACCTTTTCTTACGCAGGCGAAAGGATTTTACAAGCACTAGGGGCTGCAAACGCTTTTGACGAAGCGCTTATTCACGAGGCTATTGAAAAAGAAGAGTCAGCTACGGCCACTTCAAGCACCCCTTTCGAATCATCGTCTTTACCCTCGTTGCCGCCTGAAAAACAGTATTCTGTTGTTCTTGAACACGTTTACGAAAACTCTCCAGCTTACTTAGCTGGCCTACGTGAAGGGGATAAAATCACCTCGATCAATGGCACATGCCTTGCTAATTCCCCAGAAAAAACACGCAACGCGCTTATTAAACAGCTAAATAACCCTAAAAAAAATGAGCACATTCAGCTTATTATCACAAGAAATGGGCACCCCGATTCTATTAATTGCAGCATATGCGCAGAAGGAACTTACAGCACGGCCGTTGCCCTTACACACTCCGAAGTCAGAGAAGCAGCCGTCTTTTCTAGCCCATTCAACTTCTTCAGAGACACCGTCTACATCACAACAGGGATACTCGACTTCGTCAGAAGTGAAATGACAATTAAAGAGGGTGATAAAGAAATAGAAATTCTAAAAAGTAACTGGCAAGCTCATATAGCCTTCCTTGTCAGTAGAGAACTAACACGCACTAGCCGTACATACCTCAATAATTCAGTCTACCTTCAGTGTGCTGGAAAAGCTTTAGATTTTATCATACAGAAAGTAAGTCACCTAGAAACCCTGGGCCGAATTATTGCCGCCGTGTTTACTAAGATCTACTTCCTTGGAAGCTTTCACTTCTTTAGAGGCTTCTTAGGGTCACTTCCCTTCTCTCGAGTACGTGAGCTTGAGTTTGACTATCAGGCCTGCTACATGATTGCTAATGCCGGGTATGATTCTCATCAGCCTACTAACTTTTATAGGGCGTGGAGCGTAAGACACCCGCCTGGTGCCATTACAAACCTTCTTACAAAGATCCACCTCACTCCTACCCCTCCTTCTGAAGACAGGCAAGCACGGACATTCCTTGCTGCTGCTGAAATTACTGAACGCCAAAGTCGAGGCAGAGCTCTAAGACCCTACGAGCGACTTCTTGAAGGGAGCAGCATTTCACTCTTAACCTCAGTAAGAAAACAGTAACAGTTCACATACCCCTCCTTCGTCGGTGCATGTGAACTGTTACAAACTTTTTTGTATTTTCTCTCACGTTCTCTCACGCCTCTGTGGTTAAAAAAAACTGGTATTTTTATTTTTGAAACACAGAGAACGTGAGAGAAAATAGAAAGGGAGGAAAGCGGGCAATGCCACTTCAATCGTCAGGCTGACAAAACACCCCCTATAAGCGTCAAATCTTTCTTGATAAAGTCGCTCTGGGCATGTGAACTGTTACAGAAAATAATAACTAAGCGCTTAAAATGTGCGTGTCATAAAGAGGCGCAAGTTCCTGATCAATTAAACGAGCACGAACCCTATCACCGGTTACCTGATGCCACTTCTCTACAGCGGCTACTGCGCTAATAATCCGTTGGTACCGATCTGCTAATACCGCCCTCTCACGAACTAGTAAAGCAGGTACAAACAACAGCTCGTGCAGCTTCTGAATAGAGCTTTCCCCAATCTGAACTCCTTTTAAAAAGCTCAAGAATAAGCTCAAGCCAGCGCTTGATGTTGATCCAACATCAACGCCATCCTTACAAACTAAACTGAACGTCTTAGGCTCCACAATTTCTATAAGCTTCAGCTCAAGAAGGAAGTAAACAATCTCGATAAAATCGAGTCGTTGCGAGCGCGACAAAGTTCCTTTCGACAAGAAAAACACCCTATGAACTCCCTGAAAAGCATGCTCTATCCATTCTGGAAAGAGTACCTTTGCAATTCCAGAAGGGAAGTAAAACCCACATTTTGACGAAGTAAGCTGCTTGGTAAAATGCTTCATGAACTCCTTTGCGCCCTTAAGATCGACGTAAGGAGAGCTCTGGTTGTAGAAGTCTGAATCTTTTGTAAGCGTGACAACAACTAAGTGTTTGGCAAATTCCGCCTGACGCTGCCACCCCTCAATTAATTCGCACCGAGCGTGCTCTCTCCAAGAGGTTCTGTCTTGTAAATTAATGACCAAATGACGCTTTTCTTCTTTGCTGCCCGCATAAGAGCGTAAGAAAGAGCGGAATTCTGGGCACATAGCTGCCTTGTGTATGTCGGTCTGGTAAGAAGGCGAAGGCATATTTATAAGACTTACCACAGCTTCATCGAACATAAGATCGTACGAGCGGTGTGGAATATTATCTTGTGCGATTGGGTCAAAAGCTGGTTGATTTTCTTCTGACTCTTCTTCTTGTAAGATATCAAAAGCCTTAAAGAAAGGGCCGTTGGGGTGCTGCTTAAAGAAAGCTTCTAACGCTTCCAGATCATCCAAAAGTCTTTGTGACACGTTAAGCTTCGAAGGGGCCTTATTCAAAGCCTTGTAGCCTCTTTGCACCAAATCTTGCATCACCTCTGAGATCTCTGATCGCCCCGCTTTATGCGTATAGAGCGCTTCGGCAAGGCTATGTGTCAAATTAATTGCAATTAGCGAGAAGTGATCAGGAGCTGGATATGAAATAAGCCTCTGATATTCTAAGGAGGTCACTGTTTGTCTTAAGAAAGAGAGGAAATCAGAAAAGTAATGGTAACAGCTTTTTGGCACAGAATTCCGGATAAGGTTGTGTGGATTAGCACTTAACATCAGCGCCATAAGGGCCTCGTTAAGAAGTCTAACAACCTCCCTTCCCCTAAACTTCATTGCCTCTCTATAATAGGGCGCGATGTAAGAGGACACTGAACTAAGAATATCCTTTGCTGCTATCTGAAGGCTTTTATCGTACCAGCTCCTTACATGAACAAGTGGGTCGTCCGCTGCGTATTCATGAAAAGTCCCGTCGAAATCGCAGATCAGATTAAGATTTCGCATAAGCTCTGGAGAGAAGAAGTGTCCGCCATCTTCCTTGCGCAAATAGAATAGCTCGTACTCTTTGTCTTGCTTAACCGAGTCAAGGTCTTGCATTTGCGATGGTGCCTTTTCTCCGCCCCTCATTACAATCTCTTCTATGCCAGCAGTCTCTATGTGCATCCCCATATCTGAAGGAAGGTTCTTTAAGATCTTGCCGACGTAGAAGTTCTTAAGCTCGCGATACTCTTTAAGTTCATATACTTTTATCTCCATAGCCCCTTGGAAAATTTCGCTACACTTCTGATTTAGCTTGCGCGTGTCTTCTCCGACCAGAGCCATAATGGCCTTGATTCTTTCGAGAACTTTTTGGTTAGCGAGGTTGGAGTCTTTTTTATAGAAGTCTTGCAGGTGGTCTAGAATGACATGATAGATCTTCTTGATGCTCTTAACAGTCTTGTCAGCGTTCTTTTCTTGAAGCCAGTAAATTGCATGATAAGCGATGTCTGCTTCATCTATGGCAAAATCATGCTCCGCAAATAAAGCCCGCTCTTCATTAAATTCGTGGACATCCGCAATCGCTGTAAGAGTTTCTAGTGCCTCTGAAATTGTAAATGGGCATTTTTTAGTCATAACACACCTCACTGGATGCGATTAATTTCTCTTTTTATTCTATCTACCGCTTCCTGATACTATTATTATACTTTAACCGTTATTATTCAAATAAATAGTAATAAACTTGAGCAGGTGACTAAACACGAGAAAGTGGTATAATACTGTAGCTAGCAAGCCCGGAACGAGCGTAGCGAGTTCTTTGGAGTGCTAGCTGGACTTGCTGCGTTTGCTCTATGTATGTGCTAGCTATAGTGCTTATCTCACAACTTTAACGTCTGATAATAACGCACGTTTGAGGAGGGTCTGTTTTTGAGGCTTACAATAAAAATGTAAGATTCTTTATAAACACTAGGGCATGACTACTTTAGAAAAAGAACCCACGACCCCCTTTTGGAGAGAACCACTAGCCTATGTCATAAGCTTTATCTCCTCTATCGGTGCCTACGCGCTATTTGTTTGGGACGTCTTACTGGTCTCAATCAAATACCCCCCATCAAGCAAGCGCCTCCGTGACGAGTTTTACCAAATTGGGGTTCTCTCCCTCCCCGTTGTGATCATCACCGGCTTTTCAACAGGACTGGTCTTGGCTGCGCAGTCGTTCTTTCAGCTCTCTGACAAGGGTTTGGCTAGCGCAACAGGGTTAATGGTGGCTAAAGCCATGACAACTGAGCTTGGCCCCGTGATAACCGCCTTCATGATCACAGGCAGGGTCGGAGCTTCTATGTGTGCGGTGCTAGGAACAATGCAAGTAACAGAACAACTCGACGCTCTCCGCTCTATGTCGGTAAGCCCCTACCGCTACCTAGTTGCCCCGCGCTTTATTGCAGGGACCTTTATGGTTCCTGTGCTCACTATCTTTAGTGGCGTCTTAGGGGTTTTTGGCGGCTACCTCCTCTCTGTCTTCTTTTTTGGCATGGCCCCAAATATTTATCTCAATCCAATCCCTCTCCATGTCACCACCTTTGACTGTGCAACAGGCGTTATTAAAGCATTAGTATTCGGAATTTTAATTAGCACCATTTCCTGCTACAAAGGGATCAATACAACAGGCGGGGCTGCCGGCGTAGGAAAAGCAACGACAAACAGTGTTGTCATATGCTATGTCTGTATTCTAATCGCCAATTTCTTACTTACCGTCGGCCTGAATACGGCACGACTGTCCATAGGTGGATGATCATGATTGTCGTGCGTAACCTGTGGAAGAGTTTTGGAAAAAACCAAGTATTAAGAGACCTCAGCCTAGAAGTTCAAACCGGCGAAACACTGGTGGTCTTGGGGCGCTCAGGTGTGGGAAAAAGTGTACTTCTTAAACACATCATGGGCCTTACGAAGCCTGACGAAGGAACAATCGAGGTCAACGGGACAGAGATCACCAGCTTAAAAGAAAACGTTCTTTACAGCGCTGTCCGAAATATGGGAATGTTATTTCAAGGCTCAGCGCTATTTGACTCTATGACAATTGGAGAAAATACCGCTTTTTATCTGGACCAACATGGCGACCCCAAAACGGGCCTGCCACTATCAAAAGAAGAAATCGAAAGCCGCATTGCAGAAGCTTTAGCACTTGTAAATCTGACAAATACCGAGCACCTTATGCCCTCAGACCTTTCGGGCGGTATGCGAAAAAGAGCTGCCCTTGCAAGGCTTATTGTCTATAGGCCTGCTATTCTTTTGTACGATGAACCCACAACAGGATTAGATCCGATTACCGCCATGCAAATCAACGACCTCATTAACAAAACAAAAAAAGAGCTAAAAGCCACAAGTATTGTCGTAACCCACGATATTCGCTCTGCCCTTGAAGTTGGCGACCGTCTGGCTTTTCATCATGAAGGAAAAATCGCTCACATAGCTCCCAGAGATGATTTTTTTCGCTCAAATAACCCCCTTATTAAAGACTTCCTTCACAAGGCCTTTCCAAATCATGTCGCTGAAAATAACAATAATGTATGGGCGGGAGGTCTTTAAGCATGAACGAACGCAGTAAGTCTCTCCTCATTGGTGCTTTTGTTGTCGCCGCTGTTATCCTCGTTATTTGGGTGTTGATGTTCCTCCGCCCATCCGTTGGAAATGGTGGAACAATCCTCCACGTACGCTTCTCAAGCATTGAGAAGGTCTCTGTAGGAACCAGGGTAACCTTTGCGGGCAAGCCCGTTGGCGAAGTGCGCAATATCAAAGAAATCTACGAAGCGCGCAACCAGCCCAGCGACCCCCTTGGAAGAGTTTACTTCTATGAACTTACCTTAGCGGTCGACTCCAGCGTCCATGTTTACTCTAGCGACGAGATCATCCTTAGCACAAGCGGACTTCTCGGAGAAAAAAGCATCGCGATCATCCCTAAAGCCTCAGCAGAAGGGGCCCCCAGGCTTGTCACAAATGAAGTCCTCTATGCCAGATCCGCAGACCCTGTAGAAGAGACCATGCGCAACTTAGCATCAGTTTCCTCAAAAATAGCCTTGACAATGGACCACGTGATTCAACTCATCGATACCAACAAGCTCGAGCTTCACGAATCAATCCAAACCTTTCACCAAATGGTCAAAAGCTTAGACATCACCATCAAATACGCCAATAATATCGACCTTGTGGGCTCCCTCCAGCACGCAGCAACTAATTTAGGCTCTGCAGCTCAAAAGGTTGGATCACAGCTCGACCAATGGGAAAAGCAGCAACTTGCAACAAAAATAGGCGCCCTCACAGAGAACCTTAGCGCTATCACAGGAGCTCTCAATAAGCCTCAAGCCCTTTCCGAGATTATCGATAACGTCCACACCCTCACTGGACAAATGAACGCTATATGGGAAAAGGCTGATCACACATTAAGCGACTTCGCCGTCACCTCTACAGCTGTGCGCGAAGTTATGGACAAGTTCAACCTTCTTCTCGAAAAAACCGCTGATGGCAAATCGACGATAGGGAAGCTTTTTGGAAATGACAACCTCTACCTCCAAATGGCAACCGTGTTTGACAAGGTTAACACGTTGATGAATGACATCAACAACTACGGACTACTCTTCCATTCTGATAGAGGGTGGCAAAGAATGCGCCTTAAGCGGATTGCAATGCTCAATGAGCTTGCAACTCCTCAAGGGTTCCGCGACTACCTAAATAATGAATTCGACGAAATTACAACTTCTCTTGGCCGGATCTCTACAGCAATTGGAAAAATTGCTGACCAACCCACAACCTCAAGCACGCTATTAAAGGACCCAAAATTTGCCAAAGAGTTCTCTAACTTAATGCGCAATGTCGAGCAAATGGGAGAGCTGCTAAACGGTTATAACCAAAAGTTGCATGATCAAGAGTAGATAGCGAGGATTAGATATGGAATCTGTGCCCTATTCACACATAGCCAAAGGAAGCTTACTTATTGCAAGCCCTGACATTAGATCGGGTGTTTTCTTTCGAGCTGTGATCTTGCTTTGCGAACACAATAACAGTGGCTCTTTTGGCATTGTGATCAATAAACAGCTCGACCTAGAGCTCCCAGAAGAGATCCTCAATCCCGAGCAGTTAAATAATGAACATGTAGAAATGCGTGCTGGCGGACCTGTTCGGACCAACCAAATGATGGTGCTGCACAACTCTAAAGAGATCAACGACCCCGAGCACACCCTTAAAATATGTGATGCCGTCTATTTAGGCGGCGACCTTCGCTTTCTTCAAACAGCTCTCTCTAAAGAAAAAGGCCCTGATGTCAGACTTTGCTTTGGCTATTCTGGGTGGGGAGAGGGGCAATTGGAAAGTGAATTTTTGGAGGGCGGGTGGTTCCTGTGTCCTGCCACTACAAATCTTGTTTTCGACACGCCTGTCGAAAAAATCTGGCAAACCACCCTCAGGCAGATGGGGGGCAAATACGCCAGCCTGTCGATGATCCCAGAGGATCTCTCCCTGAATTAAGCGGCAAACGTTACCCACTAAAGACTTAAGGGTCTAAGCGATTTGCCCTCACATGAAGGTAACGTGGGCCGTCCTAGTCTGGAATCTAACCTGCCACAAAGCAAACGTTTGCTATATACTCCTCGTAGTTGAAAACGGGAATTTGGGCTAGCGCGAAAGCTCCCGCGGCTGAACGATCGTAAGTGCCTTAGTATTAGAAATACAAAGGGCATTTGCGATCGTTCAGCCCCGGGGCTTTGGCACCGTCCAAGTTCCCATTTTCAGCTACGAGGAGTATAGACTCAATCTGAAATCCCAGACCTTAGGCGGCCCATGTTACCTTCATGTGAGGGCAAACGCTGGTTTAAAATAATTTTTTTGACGATTTTTTGCAAAAAAAAGACAGAGACCGGAAAGGTCTCTGTCTTTTTGCTTTGAAAAGAAAAGCGAAAGGGTCTTTTTTTTTTAACGCTTGGAGAATTGGAAGCGCTTACGTGCACCTTTACGGCCGTACTTCTTACGTTCTTTCTTACGAGAGTCACGAGTAAGGAAGTGAACTTCCTTAAGCGCTTGGTGTCTTGGAGCTGAAGCGTTCTCTTCAGAAGAAGCACCTTTCTCTTCAGCAACCAATGCTCTAGAAATTGCAAGGCGAATAGCAGAAGCTTGAGCTTCGGGACCACCGCCACCCACGCGAATCTGGATGTCATAAAGAGCTGCGCCACCAGCAACACCGGCCTTTTCAAAAGGCGCCAAAATAACTTTACGCTGAAGCGCTAAAGGAAAGTAGTCTTCGAGTGTACGATCAATGTTTACAGTGCTCTTCATTGCTGAAACACCTCTTGCGTCGACAACGAGCTTCTTGCGAACAGTTGCTGGGCCGATCTTGTTCACAATTACTTTACCCGTTCCTGGCTTTAAACGGACAGAAGCAACGGCTGTCTTTCGGCGCCCAGTGTCGCAGATAACATTTGCCTTTGGAGTTGCTTTACGAGCTTTTTTGCTAACTGTTTCTTGTTTTGCTTGAATCATAGCAGGTCACATCACTTAAATATTAAATAGTGGAATTAAATAGTAACTGGAACAGGCTTTTGAGCAGCCATTGTATGCTCTGGCCCCTTAAAAATACGGAGCTTCTTTAATTGTGCTCTACCAAGCTTAGTTCTCGGCATCATCCCTTTTACAGCACGCTCGATAACATATGTAGGCTTTCTTGCAATCATAACTTCGTAAGGAGTCTCACGCAACCCACCAATAAAGCCTGTGTAATAATAATAGACTTTACGCGTTTCTTTTGAACCAGAAACTTCGATCTTTTCTGCGTTGATGATGATTACGCCATCGCCAGTGTCAACGTGCGGTGTGAATGTAGGCTTATGCTTACCACGAAGAACCTTAGCAACTTCAGAAGCAAAGCGCCCTAATGTTTTGCCTGCGGCATCGAGAACAAACCATCCACGCTTAACTTCACATGTTCGCTTTGTTCGTGCGGCTATTTTAGACAACCGGCTAAGAAACTTGGGCTGCCCAGTTTCCTGGTCAATTATTGGTTGAGAAGCTTTTACAGATTTTGGTCCGTACTTCTTTAACATTATTGTAATGTTGTTCTTGGTCATCCGTTTTACCCTCAATGTGGAACGTCAAAATTAAAGGTGCTATCATACGGGTTTGGGCCCATTTATGCCAAGACCTTAATCTTCTTAATTTTCAATCTTCGCAACTGCGGCAATGCTGTGGTAGAGATTCAATATACTCCTCGTAGCTGAAAATGGGAAAAATTATCCTAAACAAGCGCTTGCCCTTTCTAGGAGGTAAAGTGGGCCGTCCCGGTCTGGGATTTCAGACCGAAGCCTACAGCAAACGTTTGCTTGGTGGCAGGTTAGATCCCAGACCTTAGACGACCCAAGTTACCTTCTGGAAACGGCAACCCTTTAATTGCTAGGGGCTTCTTCTCTTTTTTTCTTTTGTGCGCCGCTAAAATTCCCGTTATCAAGCCTATTTCAATTTTTAATTAGCAGACTGCTTTTCGCGCTCTAACTGATAGCACCACTCAGCCTTCTTATCCCGCACCACATAAACACTCACCAAAATCCCTACAAGACAAAGAGTTACAGCAATATGAAGAGCCCGGTAAGCGCGCCCACTCCCTTTGGCAAGACCCTTTGACATCTTGCGAACCCCACTTCCAATTACCATATCACAAATGATTAACAGGAAAGCAAAGGTAAGCTTCATGTGAAACCAGCCCCCCTTGGGAGCCAGCTCCAATTGGGTAAGCAAAATCAACCCAGTAATAACCACCAGGCACATTGCTGGAAATTCGACATAATGATAGGTGCGGTAAAACATCTTAGAAAGATTGGCCTGAAAAATAGGCTCTTGCTTCATATAATAGTTCATCCAATGCGTCAGGCTCACCATGCAGCCAATCCACATAAAAACCGCTAAAACATGAATTACCTTGATTGCAAGCATCATCTAACACCAACCTTTTAAAAAAGAAGCCTAATCCCATAGAATACCTGATCTTTAAAAGCAAGAGCGCGCCTTAGCGCGCCTTAATTTATATTTACCGAGACCATCAATGAACGAACCGAAGACTTTTTATATTCGCACCTACGGCTGTCAGATGAACGAGCTCGACACCGAGATCATGGTTGGGCAACTAGAAAAACGAGGCCTCGAGCGCTCTCAAGACGAAGGGGCTGCCGACCTCTTGATCTTCAATACCTGCTCCATTCGCGACCTTGCCGAAAGAAAAGTCATGGGTAAGCTCGGTCTTCTTGGCCTCACAGCTAATCTAGGAGAGAAGCGGACCATGATCGGCGTAACCGGATGCATGGCGAATGCAAAGAAAGAGTCACTCTTCCGCAAGCTCCCCCACGTTGACTTTGTCCTAGGAACAAATAACATTCATGACCTAAACAACGTCCTCGATGAAGTTTTGTCAACCAACCGACAAACTATCCGAACAGACAACCAGTTTGAGCAAGAGCTCGACTACCTCGTTGCCAAACGGGATAATAAGGTGTCAGCCTACGTTTCAATTATTCGCGGGTGTGACAAATTCTGCACCTACTGCGTTGTCCCCTACACGCGCGGCAAAGAGGTCTCTAGATCCCCTGACAGCATCATAGAAGAGTGCACGCAGCTTGCAAGCCAAGGATATAAAGAGATTCATCTCCTCGGACAGAACGTCAACAGCTTCGGAAAAGACAGGCCCGAATCAAATTGCCTCTTTCATGACCTTCTTTACCGCCTAGACAAAATCCCCGGAATAGAGCGGATTCGCTTTATGACCAGCCACCCTGTAGATATCACCAAAGAACTTATGGAGGCCATTCGAGACCTTCCTACTCTTTGTGAATTCGTCCACTTCCCCTTCCAGGCTGGCTCCAATAGGATCTTAAAAAAAATGCATCGCATTTATACTAAAGAGGAGTACCTGGAAAAAGTAGAGATGCTTCGCGAAATGATCCCCGGAATCTCTTTAGGAACTGATATTATTGTTGGCTTCCCGACAGAAACGGACGAAGAATTTCAGGAGACCTACGACCTAATGAAACAGGTTCAGCCTACAGTTACCTTCGCCTACACCTACAGCCCGCGCAAAGGGACACCTGCTATGCGCTGGGAAGACAACATCTCTGAAGAAGTCAAAAATGAGCGCCTTCAGAAGCTACTGACCCTCTCCTCTGAAATAAGCGCTGCCCATCATCAAGAGCTCCTTGGCACTGAAGTTGAAGTTCTTGTCGAAAGACGCAACATAAAAGACGCCTCTTTTCTTAAAGGGCACACGCGTTGTTGGAAAGGGGTCATCTTCCCCGGAGACGAATCGCTTGTTGGAACCTTGCAGAAAGTCAAGGTGCACAGCTACAGCCACCAAACCCTACTTGGCGAGAAGATTTAAAAAAGAGGGGTATGTGAACTGTTATGATTTGTATTGACTAAAAGTGCGCTGTTAAGTTAATTTCCTTCCTCAAAATTAATAAAACATGACTATAATTGAGGATTTATAACTATGGAAAGCCTTTCTTCCCCTCCACATGGATATGTCGCCGGCAACACTACCTGTTTATTTTTGGGCGCCCCCGATTCAGCTCCTTTTAATAATTCCAGTACCCCTGAACTTATAGTTTTTGGAGGCCTTCCTTGGGAGACCACAGAAAGCCGTGAAAACTCTGCAATCGTTCCAAGAACCGGTTCTGAAGGCACTCTTCGAGGATCTTCAAGAGAGTTGCCACTAATACAATGTGGTTCTCGTTCTGGAGCATCTCCACTAATGCGGCAACTCCTTGAAAAGGTCCGCACACAAGAACAAATTATATCAACGCTTGGCGCTGAATTAAAAACGGCTAAGGCGGCTCTTCGAGCGGCTCTTAATCCTGAAGAAACGCCTGTAGAACCTTCTCCTCATGATAGAGCAGGGGACTTGGGTTTTTCTTCTCATGATAGAGCAGGGGACTTGGGTTTTTCTTCTCATGATAGAGCAGGGGACTTGGGTTTTTCTTCTCATGATAGAGCAGGGGACTTGGGTTTTTCTTCTCATGATACAGGGGCCTTAGGTTTTTCTTCTCATGATACAGGGGCCTTAGGTTTTTCTTCTCATGATAGAGCAGGGGACTTGGGTTTTTCTTCTGATGAAGAGGTGTTCTTGTTGGATACCGCGGATTTCTTACCTGAAACAAGACCTCCTTCTTCGCCCGCGATGCTAATCCCACAAAAAGCAAGCTCCCCTAAAGCGCTAGATTTCAAAGCGCTAGATCTCAGAGCGCTAGATACAAGTTTGCCCCCCAGCTCACCCCGCGATTGCGGCGGCAAAGGTGCTACCAGCGCTGATAATACTGATAATCTGTTGCTTAACTTCGGATTCGGTCCTATGACCTTCAAAGCCAAACCCTTTCTATCTCCCCCCGGATCAGGAGCTGGTGGCAAAGCCCCTTAAGACAAGTAGTGCTACTTCGAGCACTACTAGAAATCACCAGTTTCTTCTAGGAACTCAAAAAGTAACAGTTCACATGTCCCTCCCTCGTCGGCGCATGTGAACTGTTACAAACTTTTTGTATTTCTCTCTGTATCTCTGTGTCTCTGTGTCTCTGTGTCTCTGTGTTTCAAAAAAAATGGTATTAATATTTTGAAACACAGGGGCACAGAGAGCAATAGAGAGAACTAGAGAGGGAGGAAAGCGAGCAATGCCACTTCAAT
>CAMCWV010000033.1 GCA_945882915.1 Waddlia chondrophila WSU 86-1044
GGAGGCTTGAGCGTGCATACAGCAAGAACAAGTTTTACTAGAGGCGAAATAACGGTTCACCTTGATGAATCCTTTGCCTGCTCGCGCAGCTTTGTATTCAAGAAAGTTGGTGAACATATCCCAGCCAACATCTCCAATGGCTTTGGACAAGCAATGATTTTTCATCATGCCTTTTATGTGCAAATCCTCAACGGCTATGACTTGGTTTTCGTCAACCAGTCGATGAGAAAGTTTGTGCAGCCAGTCCTTGCGAGCATTTGCGGTATGTTCATGCGCCTTTGCCACGAGGATTCTGGCTTTATTTCTGGTGTTGCTCCCCTTCACTTTGCGCGAAAGTATACACCCAATTCACAGTAAGTCAAGAACTAATTACATGGACGGCTACGCCACCCGCGCTATTCATCCCCGGCCTGAACGCCGGGGTTTTCCGCGCAGTCCTGATAAATCGTAAAAGAAGAATATACTCCGCTTAGCTGAAAACGGGAATTTGGGCTAGCGCGAAAGCTCCCGCGGCTGAACGATCGCAAGTGCCTTAGTATTAGAAATACAAAGGGAACTTGCGATCGTTCAGCCCCGGGGCTTTGGCGCCGTCCAAGTTCCCGTTTTCAGCTAAGCGGAGTATATGATAGCGCAATCGTTTGTTTTTCAACAAGAACTTAGAGGGACCTGTTTAATTCCAGCGAAATTTCAATGACCTTCTAGTGGTCTGTCAATATTGACAACTCCCCGGGCCCTTTGATTTTTAATGGTAGCCGCTCTTTATCTGGCGGCAGCACCTTCAAGAACTTTCTTTGCAACTGCAACATATCTATCGAGCTTTGCTCTGCTCTTAGTCTCAGTGACCGCAATAAGTAGCTCCCCTTTTCTATCTGGAAAGAACTTGCCAAGGTCAATACCAGCCAAAATCCCCTCTTCTTTAAACGCTTCCAGCACCTGCTCTATAGGCAAATCAAAAGCTACAACAAACTCATTAAATAAAGGCTGAGAGCTGGTAGCCCTTATGCCCGGAATAGCTTCAAGCTGCTGCTTAAGATAGCTAGCCCTTTGGTAGTTAGTAAGGGCAAGCTTTGGGATCCCTTCCTTTCCATACCAGAGCATTGCAACCAAGCTAGCAAGAGCCATTAACCCTTGGCTGGTGCAAATGTTTGATGTCGCCTTTTCCCTTCGAATATGTTGCTCACGCGCTTGAAGCGTTAACACAAAGCCCCGCCTCCCGTCGGCATCTACCGTTTCTCCGACAATACGCCCAGGCATCTGCCGGATAAACTGCTGGTGACACGCGATATATCCACAATATGGGCCACCAAACTGAAGCGAAACGCCAAAAGGCTGCACATCTCCAACGGCAATATCAGCGCCAAGCTCCGCTGCTGTTGCGTATAGTCCATAAACAAGCGGATTAGCAGCAACAACAACAAGAGCGCCGACCTTATGAGCGGCGTGCGCTTTCTCTTGAATTGCCTCTACCACACCAAAGAAATTGGGGTACTGAAATAAAACAGCTGCAACATCATCATCTAAATGCTTGTGAAACGCCTCTTCGTCAAGCGAGCCATCCGGAAGGATGGGTAGCGTCACTCGCTCAATAGAGTGATTGCCAAGGTACTGATCCAACACAGCTCTGTAATGAGGATGCAATGAGCCTGCAATAAGCACCTTTTTTCGCTCTTTGTAGTGGCGCATCGCCATCAAGAGTGCCTCTGCACAGGCAGAAGCGCCATCATACAAAGAAGCGTTAGAGACATCCATCCCGGTAATTGCACAAATCGACGACTGGAATTCAAACATCGTCTGTAAAACGCCCTGAGAGACCTCTGGCTGATACGGTGTATATGAAGTTAGAAACTCGCTTTTGCTGCACACAGCCCCAACAAGAGCTGGCACATGGTGCTCATAAGCCCCTGCTCCCAGATAGCTGTCGAATTGGATATAGCCATTCTTTGCAGCGAGAGCCTCCATGTGACAGAGCCCTTCATATTCAGAAAGACCATCATCATGGGAGGGCGCTGTAAGCCTCAAGTCTTTGGGAATATCGGCCCAAAGTTCTTCTATCGACTTAATGTCGATTGCTTGAAGCATTTCTGTAACTTGTTTCTTCTTATTGGCTACAAAATCCATATATACTCCTCTTAGCTGAAAATGGGAAAACTTATCCTAAACAAGCGCTTGCCATTTCTAGAAGGTAACGTGGGCCGTCTAAGGTCTGGGATTTCAGACCGAAGCCTACAGCAAATGTGCTTGGTGGCAGGTTAGATCCCAGACCTTAGGCGGCCCACGTTACCTTCTGGAGACGGCAACCATTTAATTGCTACGAGCTTCTTCTCTTTTTTTCTTTTGTGCGCCGTCCAAAGTCCCATTTTCAGCTGCGAGGAGTCTATTAAGTCTGCTCGATAAATTTCCGATATGCCGCATCATCCATCAGCCCATCTATTTCGTTGACATTGTTTAGCCTAATCTTAAAAAGCCAGCCCTTTTGTTCGGCGGACTTATTCACAGTTTCAGGGACCTCATTAAGATCCTCGTTCATGGCCTCAATCTTTCCAGAAGCCGGAGAATACACATCGGTTGCTGCCTTCGTAGACTCGATCACAGCGACTGGAGCACCCTGTTTAACTTCGCTACCTACTTTCGGCAGTTCCACATAAACGATATCTCCCAGTGCCTTCTGGGCATGATCGGTGATCCCGACAATGCCAATATTGCTTCCCGCTTCAATCTCAATCCACTCATGAGACTTTGTGAAATTCATTGCTGTTTCCTCCTTCATTCTTGACAACGTTTAACCCAATACTTCAAAGAGCTCGCTTCGCTCACTCCGAATATACTCCTCGTAGCTGAAAATGGGGCTTTGGCGCCGTCCAAATTCCCGTTTTCAGCTACGAGGAGTATATGCCCTCGTGCTTGACAGCGTTTAGCTTAGCGCCCGCTTAAGGAACGAGCGTTAGCGAATTAAGGAGCGAGCGGTAGCGTTGCTCTTTGGAGTGCTGGGACAAGTCCAACGCTTTGTTAGGACTCGACCTGTTGAGTCCACTGACCCTTAGCAAGCGAACGTGTGTGTCCGGCCCTCGACATGTAGAGGGCTGGTGAAAGCGTTGGACATGTCCCAGCACTCCAAAGAGTTCGCTTCGCTCACTCCTTAAACCCCACTGGGTTAAACATTATCTGCCAGCTCTATTTTTTAAAGTAAGAGTCCCAGCGCTCTATTTATATACTCCTCGTAGCTGAAATCACCTTCCTGTCAAGGCTAACACTTGGGCTTAAATCACAGCGGACTTAACAAAAGGGAGCTTGACCACCTGAGCTTGAAGCTTACGCCCGCGTACTTGAATAGAAACTTTAGTACCCTCGGCAGGGTTTCCTTCAACACAAATCAAAGCAATTGCTTTGTTTAAAGACGGTGAATGGGTCCCCGAGGTTACTTTTCCGATAAGTCTTTCTCCATCAAAGACTTCATATCCTTCCCTCGCAACGCCCGGATCAAGAAGAACTACCGCCACTTGGCTGCGCTTATGGCCCTGCCCCTCAAGCTTTTGAATCGCTTCCTTTCCAATAAAATCCCCTTTAACATCCCCCTTGCCAGCCTTCCCATGCAACTTAACCGTCCAAGCCGCCACCGACTCACTCGGGGCTATTGTATCGCTTAATTCATGCCCATAAAGAGCGTATCCCATCTCAAGGCGGAGCGTATCGCGGGCGCCAAGTCCAATCGGCTCAACACCTGCTTTCATAAGCCAATCCCACAGATCACAAATAAACAAATCATGCGCATAGACCTCAAATCCCATAGAACCGGTGTAGCCGGTGCGGGAGAGCACAATTTTGTCTTTTCCGCTCCTTACCTGCGTAAAATGCATGTATTTTAAAGCGGCAGCCTCAGGAAAAAGATTTCCGACGATCTCAAGCGCTCCTGGCCCCTGAATCGCCAAAATCCCCTCCCCGTCATAGTGAGGGGTAATCGTCACATTAAATGGGGAGCTTAGAAGTTGCAGATGCTCCAAATCTTTTTGCCGGTTGCCTGCATTGACAACGACCAAGAAATGGGTTGCAGTGATGCGAAAGATAAGAAGGTCATCAACGCACCATCCATGATCATTGGTAAGAACTGTGTAGATTACAGAGCCATCGACCTTTGAGGCTAGGTGATTGGTTGTTACATATTCTAAGAATTGCTCTGCATCAGGCCCCTCAACATCTACCCGTCCCATGTGGGACACATCAAAGACCCCTACAGCCTCTCTCACGGCCGTGTGCTCATGGATGATCCCTTTGTACTGGATAGGCATCTCCCAGCCTGCAAAAGGGACTATTTTCGCGCCAAGAGCAACATGTCGATCGTAAAGAGCTGTTTTCATCTTAAAATTGTCCTGCTAAGGTTATTTTTTAAGGCGCAGAGTTCCCCAGAGAGCGGGCTGTTGTTCAATAGAAAACTCCTCTGAAGAGGCCGCCCAATGTTGGGCTGCACCCCCGTGGCGATTGACTCTGTAGGTGAACCCAATACGATTAAATTGTTCTGGGTCGTAACCAAAGAAACACTCACGCGGGAGAAAGCCCCAAAGAGAATACCCCCCTTTCCCGGGCTGGCTTTTGACCTTTATAAGAGAAGGGTCACAAAGCTCATGACGGTCATCGGTACGGAAGCGGGTGACCTCTCCAGCCTGAACCCCCTCAACACCATCCGGAAGAAAAAAGAAATGGTGACAGAAGCGTGTGTTAAAGCCTGATGTTTTAACATCCCGCGTGTCGACAAAGAGCTCTAACGAGTCCCCTGCGGTAATATTTGGATAGGCTACATGTTTGTGAGGCGTTTTGGCGTGCATATGAACAAAAAGGCCATTTTCATTCCAGCCAACAGAAACCTTAGCAAACGGCTCTTCGGCGCAAAGAGCAGAAGCCTCTGGAAGCTCTGTCAAAGGGGCGTGACTTTCCCACTCGTCAGAAGGCACCCTGCGACACTCCACAGCCAGCACAAAAAAATGAACTGGAATTAACCCTGGACACTCGTCAAGCATAATTACCTTCTTATCCCCTAAAACAAACCTCTTCACCGTAGGATCATGCGCAATATAGAGAGGAGGAAATAACAGGATGTACAAGATTGCCTTTGGCGGCAAGATAAAGGTTTAATTCCATCCTAAATATTCCGCCTATCCTGTTATTATTTTCCCTCCGCCTCAGTGGTGAAAAACCTTCCCTTTAATGGACAGTTACTGCGTTAGGACAATCGCCTTTTTCTCCTGAATTTGAGGGAGAATATCAGCCATTAAGTAGCGGCGAGCATCATCGGAAAGGCCTCTTTGCCCTGCCCGCATCTGCTCTTCAATACCTTCTGCACTGCTAGGAACATGTTCGAGAACTTGGTAGAAAGAAATAGCGCCTGTTGCGGGAGCAGAAACTACCGACCAAGCATCTACAGGCATTGCAAACACCAATGAATTGTTAATAGGCTCAGGAGCTCTTCTTTGGACCTGAACAACTTTCTTTTTTAGTTTCCACTGCGCTGTTACATCTGGCGCTTTTGCGAGTTTATCAATAGATGCTCCTTCAACAGGCACTTGTACAAACGTAGTGTCTGCAGGATCCTTCTTCAATTGTTTTAGGGCCTTGTTTGCGTAGGCATAAAAACGATAAGAGGCGTAGAACTCGTCTGTAATCTTCTCGGGAAGGTCTTCTTTAGAAGAGGCTTTAATAGCAGAGAAGAGCGGCCTTAAGGAACTGTCTGCAGATGTCGTCTTAAGACGGCTATCCAAAAGCTTATCTAAGGTAGCATCACTTTTTGCTTCAGCGAATGTGAGGATCTCTTTGCAAGGAGCTCTGTCAACAAGCGTGATCCTATAAACCATCTTGTTGTCACCTTGGAACGCTTGCAATTTAGTTTGAGCCTCCAAAGCAGCAGGTAATGACGTCTGGTCTGGCGTGAATGAAACTTGATCTAAAAGTTTTGCTAACTCATCGCTGCGGCTAACATCTGGAAGAGGAACATTGCCCCCTTTAGAGCGAATCTTCAGTACCACTGAACGCTCTGGAGCCTTTGCCAAAGCCTCCACCACCCACTCAGGGTGAGCAGAAACTAATTGTGTGCGAGAAAACGTATCCAAACGCTCGCGGGTCTTATCATCAAGAGCTTCAATAGCAGCAAAACGATCATCGCGCGCTTCGCCTTGTTTAGCGCCTAATTTAGCGCTTAACTCAGGGAAGTTTTCTTGTAGCGTTTTCCAGTTTGCCTCTTCAAGCTCCCAAGCCCACATATCTTTTATCCCAACAGAAGCCTGAAGATGGGCCTTATTTACCTCTGCCACTTTGACTAGGTAACGCTTCTGAACAAGCTCTGGAGCTGATCTTTCTACAGCATCAATAGATAAAAACGCTGTCGGCAATGTCAAAAGATTTTCAGGGCTGCGCTTAGGGGCGACAGCATCTAAATAAACCTCAAACTTCTGTAGCATGCGAGAGTCGCCAAAGCGAAGCTCCTCAGGGAGCTCATACATCGACACCTTTACTCCTTCTTGAGCGTAAGCATTGAACTCCTTGTATGGGAGGGCATCGACAAACACAGCGTTTCCTACGGCATCAAATAAGCGGCGGAAACGGAGGATTTGCTCCCAAATATTTACAGCCATTGCCCGCTCAATTCCTAAGTGGCGCAGCTGCTCTTGCATGTACTCTTGACTGTTGTTATACGGAGAGCGTTTTGCGATGTGCATCTTTATAAAGCTTCTTTCTGAGTGGGCGAAAAGCTGTGCAAGAGCCTCGTCGTGTGCAACAAAAAATCCTTTTTGCTCTGCAATCGTAGAGGCGTTGATCACAAATTGACCCATTAAGCGGAGAAACGAAGGGCCAAACCAATCTTCTAAGGAGTGGTATCCGAAAATGGCCAAATCTTTTTGAGCAAGTACAGCATCTGGTGTTAGCCCAGGCTGTTGCTGCTCTTGATAACGGAGCACCTGGCTAAGCAAAGCGGGAGAAAAGTCCCTTTGGGCTAAGTAGAGCTTTACACGGGTGGCAAACTGCTCTGGTGTAGGCTCTTCTTTTAACTGGCGCTCAAACTCTTGGTACTGCCTGCTTAGCTCTGGAGCAAAATTCTCCCATGCGGCTTCTGCTGTTAGGAACTTAAATTCAGGATGGACGTAAGGAGCAAAGCGCTGCTCGCGTTCACGCCTGGTCTCGAAATCAGCTTTTAGCTCTGGCCAGTAGGCGCGCACGAGCATTTCAGCAAGACCTGTCTCAAGGAGGTCTTTCTCGATAACGCCATCGTTTAAGAAGTTGGCTCCCCACACCTTTCCCGAATGGAGCTGATCTTCGGCATCGCTACTAATGAATCTAACGACGCGCTCTTGCTCTGAGCGGTAAATTGGCGAGCCGTTTACAGCTGTAAAAGCTAGAGGATCGACAACCTTTTCTCTTGTAATCGTGCTATACGTCCCAAAGAAAGAGAAGGAGATAACAATAACGACGGTAACGACAAGAAATATGTACCGCTGATACTTGCGAAAAAAAGGTAAGATCATATGAGGTCGGCTCCTAAAGGCGCGAGGTCAAGAGACAGTCAAAATAAAGACGGTCAAAATAAAGACAGTTAGAAAGAAAAAGATGCTAACAAAAGCCCCTCTTTCGCCTCAAGCTCGAAGAAACCCCTCGGGGGTGGCACACTAATTTTTAAGGAGACTGGCACGTTCAGACTTGATAACCTTTAGCTCAGCGCCCGATTAAGGAGTTTGAGCGGTAGCGTTGCTCCTTAATCGGGCGCTGAGCTAAAGGTTGTGAGGGTCGAAGGCGTTAGCTGCTACAGAAGCTTCCGCAGGAGCAGAAGCAATAGGAGCCGTGGGTTTGTACCCCACGGCCTCATAGCCACGCCAAAAAAGGTCCTAAGCCCTGGGTTTTCTAAGAAGAGCCTTGTTGGCTTCTGCTGTTTTCTTGATTTCGGCATACTCTGGAATGCTACCCGAAAGCTCGATTGCTAGGTCAAGAGACTCAGTTGCATGGTCCATTTCCTTAATTGCAACATAGCAGTCTGCTGCATGAGCATGCGGCACAGGGTCCCCCTGACGAGTGAGCGCTGCCATAGCATACCCATGAAGAGCTGGCTCCCATAATTGCAACGCTTTATTAGAAGCGGCAAGCCCCATCCAGAAGGGCTGAACAAGTCCATTTATAACAGTTAAGAACACAAACCCATCCGCAGCTTCTGCGTACTTCCTTTGCTCGTAGAGATGCCAAGCAGCCCTGTAAAAACGATCCATCACAATGTTGGTAAGGCCAAAAGCCTCCTGAAAGGTCATCCCCTCAGAAATCTTCTCTTCTATCGACTCTTTTTTAGCTCCTGAATGGGCAGAAACATCGACCATCTGTTTTATGGACCCTTCGATCTCTTCAAACGTCCACTCTTTATGCATTTCCATCAGCTCAATTAAAGAGATCATCAAATGGAAAAACCCATTCTGAACACGGTCACGAGTCGCATAAAAAGCATCCCTCATGATGTTACGATATTGATAGTGCAAACCTTCTTTAGAAACGAGCGAGCGGCCAGGCCTCTCCTCTTCATCAGCAACAAGAAAGTCAGCAATCCCGCGTGAGAACGCATCAATCCAGGCATCTGATTGCTTGTTCAGTTCAACGAGTACCATAAGCTCCTCCCCTAAAGCGCTGCAAAATCGCGATTAAAATTCTTAGTAAAACCTATTTTGCTCTCCTAATTACATCACATATACTCCGCTTAGCTGAAAATGGGAAAAATTATCCTAAACAAGCGCTTGCCCTCTCCAGAAGGCAACCCTTTAATTGCTATGAGCTTCTTCTCTTTTTTTCTTTTATGCGCTGTCCAAAACCCCGTTTTCAGCTAAGAAGAGTATATACTCAAGATGACGTGCTCCCTTTCCTCCCTCGCCTACTTCAGGAGGGCTTGGAAAGCTTAGCGTCTTTTACCTGCAGAGGGTCCCTGATGCTACCTTCTGCAAAGGTATTCTTAATAAAGCACTGGGCATGGGTACGGTAGTAGTCACTATATGGGGAAAACGTTTTGTTTGTCTTAAATTCAAAGTAGGTTAGCCTACGACCTGTAGCCATCACTCCTAATGCCACAGCCCCCAAAGTAGCCCCTAGAGCCAAGCGCAAAACTTGCGCAACGTATTTAAACCCCGGGATCTTCCCAAAAAGCTTATCAAGAACGCAGTTCAGACCCTTAGCCACAGCAAATGCAGAGAACCCAACAATTAGCAAAGACACGCCAACAGAACCAGACCCCCCTTTAGCGGCCTCCTTACCAAACCACATGACCCCTGTACAGACACGCCCCAACACACTTAACTTAGAAACTCTGCCACCAAAATAAGCAGCGCTTTCCTGTACGGAGAGCCCTCCTCCTTTAGACGCTGAAACATAACTACTCTGCGCAGAACCACCACTACTATGGTCTGATAAAGGCCGATTTTTTAGAGAATCCTTATGAGAACCAACGTTTGGCACCACCTGCCAACCATTGGGGAAATGGCCATGGCCTGGCCAATCATCTTTAGAGCTATCTTTATGCTGAGGAGAGCTGCTTGGCATCCCATTCTCTTCTCCTACACTAAAAGGCATAACCTACCCCCTTGAGTTAACTCTTAACATTGTCATCCTCCCCTTCCTAAAGGGCAAGGGTTACCTTCTGGAGACGGCAAACGCTAAGGCCGCGGAGCTTTCGCGCCGTCCAAGTTCCCATTTTCAGCTGCGAGGAGTATATTTAAGGAGCGAGCGTAAGCGAAGCTCTTTGGAGTGCTGGGACAAGTCCTACGCTTTCACCACTCCTTGACATGTCAAGGAGTGTACGAAACTCTCGCTTACTAAGGCTGAGTGGACTCGACATGTCCCGGCATACGATGTGGTGGACTGCTACGCTTTACTAACCCAACAAGCGCGTACACTCCTCGACATGTCGAGGAGTGGTGAAAGCTAGGATAAGTCCCAGCACTCCAAAGATCGAGCGATGCTCGATCCTTAAATATACTCCTCGTAGCTGAAAATGGAGCTTTCGCGCTAGCCCAAATTCTCATTTTCAGCTACGAGGAGTATAGAACGATTTACCTGGTGCCCCCTGCCATTGAATGCCCAAAGTAAAAGCCAATAATTGCAGAGCAAAGATTGGTGTCTAAGGGTGTTATGGCAAGTCCCGAAACAGTCATCCAGGAAAAGGCCTCTCTATCAGGAAAAAAGAGAAAGCCTGGATGAAACTCTGTCCACCCAAAAGTCACGACTGTTTCTGGATGAAACGCAGCCACGAGCTTTGGCAAGACAATCACAGCAAAAACAATCCCAAGAGCCAAGGTCCGCTTTGTCCACTGCGTCTTTGTTCCATCCGAGGTTTGCCTTGCATTCTGAGTATCGGCAATGGTTTTTGATAAGATCTCCAAAGTCTGAGCATCTCTTGTGTTTTGGGCCTCTTGCTTCATCCCCATGAGTTTGAGAGCGCCCCCCATAAGCGTTGAGACACCAAGCGTAAAAATTTCAAACGGCACCATAAAACCCCTCTAAACTGTTTTTAAAAAAACAAAAACGAGAGCGCTACATCACCATAATTAATAGTATAACTATTTTTATAATTATTCAAATTATTTGTTTAATAATATACTCCTCTTAGCTGAAAATGGGAATTTGGAGTGCGGTGGCTTGACACAGCTTTAGCAGGCACCAGCCTGGGCGAGGCCTAGTTAAGGAGGCCCTAAATTGCTAACAGCAAGCCGGTTAGCGTTGTTTTTAAGGCAAGCCGAGCAGCAGCAAGCTGCTCTGGAGTCCAGTTTGGGGAGAGAAGAGAGAAACTATTATGACGCATCGCTTCAAGAACGCCAGTGCCAGGAAGCAGCAGCTTCTCTAGCAAAGCTTCTGGGGGTGGCGCTATCGAAATCGTTCCTTGATGGAGAAATCCATTTTTTGTCCGCCGTTGGGCAGCGCCGCCAATTTTGCGTTTGTCTACAACAACGTCATATATCGTCGGCTTTGCCATACAAAAATGGCGTGAGAACTCGTCAGCGGCAACGGGATCACTTGGCAAAAGCGATGCCTGCAAATTCTTGCCACAAAAAACCTCTACTGTCTTTGCAACAGCGCGGTTGATTAGGCAATAGTTATCGAGTGTGTTGATTGAATAAGAGGGGTGCCCAGCAGGGACCAAAACAGAAAATGCAAGATCACACACATGGAAGACAATCCCCCCACCTGTAGGCCGTTTAGCAAGCTGAAGGCCGCAAAGTGCAGCGGCTTCAAGGTCTAAAAAGCGCTCTGGTGCAATAAAGTGCCCATATGTAGCCGAAGGAGCCTCCCAGTCATACAAATGAAGAATTGGTGGATCTTCTGGTCGAAGTGCCGCCAAAATCTCCGCATCTTTTTGCATGTTGCCTGCAGCTGTGCTAAGGCTTGTATCTAAAATACGCCACATAGTCGCTTCCTTTATTTTCAGTAACAGTTCACATACCCAAAGCGACTTTGTCAAGAAAGATTTGACGCTTATAGGGAGTGTTTTGGCAGCCTTACGATTAAAGTGGCATGGCCCGCTTTCCTCCCTCTCTATTTTCTCTCACGTTCTCTGTGTTTCAAAAATATTAATACCAGTTTTTTTTTAACCACAGAGGCGTGAGAGAACGTGAGAGAAAATACAAAAAAGTTTGTAACAGTTCACATGCACCGACGAAGGAGGGGTATGTGAACT
>CAMCWV010000034.1 GCA_945882915.1 Waddlia chondrophila WSU 86-1044
GGGGCTCCCAGAGCGAAAAAAGTTCTTAAGAAAATGTCTGGCTACGAAAGCCGCAGAATTAAACACGAAAACCACGTTCTCTCGAAACAGCTTGTTGACGAAGCTAAAAGGCACAATTGCGGCACGATCCGCATGGAACAGCTTAAGGATATTCGCAGCAGGACGAAGACGTGGAACAAGCATCTTAACCGCATGGTGGCAGGCTGGAGTTTCTACCAACTGCAACAGTTTGTAAGTTACAAGGCCGCTTCTGCTGGCATTGTTGTGGAGCTGATTAATCCTGCTTATACAAGTCAAACTTGCCACCAGTGTTTTAGTTTAGGCTCTCGTAAAGGAGAGTGCTTTAGCTGTACAACCTGTGGAGAAAACCACGCGGATTATAATGCCGCGTGTGTGATCTCTATAGGCGGGGCCGCCTGTAAACCGGCCCGAATTAGTGGCCCGCGTAAGGCGGGTTAACTAAAAGCACCTCCCTTTAGGGAGGGGTTGTTTAGAATACACTCCTCGTAGTTGAAAACGGAAATTTGGACTAGCGCAAAAGCTCCGGCGGCTGAACGATCGCAAGTCGCCCTATGTTTCTAATATTGGGCGACTTGCGATCGTTCAGCCCCGGGGCGTTGGCGCCGTCCAAATTCCCGTTTTCAGCTACGAGGCGTATATATAGATAGAGTAAGTAAGTGTTTGCTTCTCCAGAAGGTAACACTTACTTATCCTTGTATCTATCCTGTTTTTTATCCTGCTCATCCTGTTCTTGTATTTTCTCTTACGTTCTCTCACGCCTCTGTATTTCAAAACCTGTTCTTCTATAAGTGAGGTATATACTCGTAATCCAGAGAAAACAGCCCTACTCATACTGAGCAACGGAGTCTATCCACTTGAGGCCACGGTAGTAAAAAAGAATATCCTTACCATATCCCCAAGTCACCTGCCGTTTCTCTTTTAAAATTGCCTCATATTCCTTGCGGCTTTGAACAGCATCTAAAGTATCGCGCAAAATAAACGTAGGACCGCTATGATAACAATGACAAAGCAAAAGGGTCATATCCCCATCAAACCACTTAACGACCTTATCAACACGGGCCGGCTTACTTTTAATTCTGTCTGAGAGGTGGTGCATATAAGTGAGCCCTACCTGAACATTCCGCTGAGGGTCAAACAACTCTTCAATCGGATTATCCCTTCCCTCAATTAAATCAAGCCTCTCAAGCTCGCTAACAGCGATTTTTTTTACTTGCATTAAGCCATAGGCGTTTTGAGATGAAACAGCTCTGGGCCGAAAATGGCTCTCTCTAAGAATAACAGCCGCAATAAAAAGAGGGTCAAAATGATGACTTTGCGCTTCAGTAAGAATAAGAGTTCGATACCGTGCCGGCCACATGTATTCACGAAGAGCAAAAAAAGCAGAAAAAACAAGTAGAAAACAAACAACAGTCGTCCCCATTGCGTATAGGAAAGAAGAAAGCCACCGAGAACCTTTTTCTTGCTTGTTACTCATTTCCAAGAGTCTCTTTAAGAGGTTCGATACTCGCCCCTAAGCCCTGAGGATATTGCTCGCTCACTACAATTGGGAGTCCAAGTTGCTGAAAAGCCTTCATAACAACAATAAGATTCTTTTGAAGCTCAGGAGCGCTATCAACCTTTGGAAAAAGCTTCTCCTGAACATCTATCACTAATAGACCGGCCGAAGAACCTAAAAGGGGGAAAGTAGATGTCATTGTTAACCCATACAGCCAAGAGACCTGCCGCCAATAAGGTGGAAATGCAAATGAAAGATCGTCTGCCCAGCTCCTGAGCCGTTATTAGTTACAAGACGGTAAGAATCAGCGATGCCAAGCTGTTTAGCAATAGACTGTGCTACAGAGATCACCTCAGTAATCAAAGCCATCTCTTCAGTCTTCACCTCTTGAATGCTTGGAATAACTTTTTTTGTGATAATCAAAACGTGTACTGGAGACTGCGGATTGATGTCATGAATCGCTAAAATCCGCTCATTCTCGAATACTTTCTTGCTTGGCAGCTCTCCTGTAATGATCCGTTCGAATAGTGTCTTCATGAAATGCTCTCGGCTTCATTGCCTGCATTTTGAAGTGTATACTCAAGAGCTCTTAAGGCAGCCTCTCGACTCTTCCAAACAGAAACAAAACGCCCTTTATGGCAGAAAACAGCTCCTTCAATTTTTGAGACTCTGACTAACTCATCATCCAAAAGGCCTGCCCACTCTTTTGGCAGAGGAACACGCACCTTCATCCGATCCTCATAGTTAGGAGGAATCCCTCGGAGCTTCCAATGTGGCCCCACAGGCATAATTACAAACTTAGCTGGGTGATGAAGCCCTCCCGTCTCAAAGAAAGTGTCCATCCAAGGAACGCCTGCCTCAAATAACAAGCACTCCTTTCTAGGCGTCATCGTGTCTATAACGACATCGCGACAATCTTGAATGTACTTGAGCTTGCATCTTATACGAGAAAGGTAACCGCTAACGAAATTCACAGCCTTAAGAAAATCACGATCTTGATCTTTTGCATTAACATCATATTGCGGCGAAACAAAACTCGAAACGACATTAGAAAAAGCGCAATATCCCCAAATCTCAGGAACCCTTCCATTATCATGCTCATCGACACTGAATACAAACGACTCATGAAGATAGTTGTACTCTTTGGGTTTCAAGTGTCCTTTTTCCAATAAGTAACCCAGCACCATTCCTGCGCTGCTTAATTTGCCCTGGTATTGCTCCTGATGATGATCAAAAAGCTTTTGGCTCGGGTCATAAACACCGCCTACATCGCACACATACTCACACTTTTTCAGTTTTTTTGGATCGCGAGTACGCACGACATGATCTAGCTTAATTAAGCCAAACTCTAAAAGAAGTGCACAAGCAGTCACCTCATCAGCATGAAAAACACCATCATGCACACCAAGACTGCCAGGAACCTTATCTCTCATAATGAACTACCAAGGCTTAGGATAAAAACTTCACATTTTTAGGCCATTCGCATTATTACTCAAGCAAATTTTCAGAGCTTTTACCAAAAAGAAAAACAAAATAACCAGGATGAGCAGAATAAAAAACAGGATGAAAACAGGAGGCTAGATGTATAATAATGGTAATAGTTCACATACCCCTCCTTCGTCGGCGCATGTGAACTGTTACAAACTTTTTTGTATTTCCCCTGTGTTCTCTCACGCCTCTGTGGTTAAAAAAAATGGTATTAATATTTTTGAAACACAGAGAACACTGAGAACACTGAGAGGGAGGTAAGCGGGCAATGCCACTTCAATCGTAAGGCTGCCAAAACACCCCCCTATAAGCGTCAAATCTTTCTTGATAAAGTCGCCCTGGTTATGAGAACTGTTACTAATAATGCTAATTCCAAGGGGAAATGGCCTAAACTTATCAACAATTCATTCATCGCCTTCTTAAGGGCTTCTCCCCCAAGCCTTAATGACAAATTAAACCCACTAACCACTTTCAGAAACAACTCTCATCTAACTTAAAACCAACTAGATACGACATTTATCAACAAAATATTTTTACAACAGTGCAGCATCAACGGAAGTCATTGGTTATAAGCAAATACATTCACATACAGACAATCCACAAACAAAGATTCCACACTTTCCACCCCCCTTTCAGTAACCTTTTAGACAGAAGGGGCGGACAAAAGGCGATTTTCAGTTCTTTTCTAAAGGAAATTGTCAAATTTAGCTCTTGCCTGGTATATACTTTTCTTAACTGAAAACGCCTAATACGAGCTATTTACACATAATGCCGAGCATAACAGAAAGCTATCTTTACCCCGGTCACTACGATCTTGTGACCCCTGACGGAATAATCACCACGTACACACGCCTTTCCGAGAAAAGCGCAGAGGCTATTGTCCTCATCGAAAACATCTCAAAGGCCTTTGTGGGCTATCGTATCGATCCAGAGCTCATCTTCTTCAATATTAAAAGTAGCCTAGCTCAGCTGGGAATCGATGGAACAGGCACTGAATATCTAATCGATCCAGAGAGAAACAGAGCCGAGGTCAAAGTACACCTAATTGCTATTGGAGAAATAGCCACCAAGATGCTAGCTCTATTAAAAGTTGGCGCTGCTATCGGAAAGCTCTTTGCTGCTGACGAAAAACGTCGCGTACGCGACCCTGACTATTTAGCGAGGATGTTTGGCCGTGTAGACAGGCGCGGCAAACCCCTGTTATCCCTAGGGGGAATGCAAGGAGGAAAAGACCTCGTTTTAGAAAAAGTCCATGGCAGAACCGTTGCCTACCTTATGTTGCAAGAAGGCTCCGTCTCATACGAGCCCACAATTAATGGGCTCCTCCCCACATTAGGAAAAGCCCTCTGTTCTGGACTAAGAACACGGGAACTTTTGCACCTCCATCAAACATGGAACCCAGAAGAGTCTCGCACCTTAACCAAAGACAAGATCTTACTCGTCCGCTCCCGTCCCCTGCACATTCGAACTGTATTTGGAAGAGTTGTCGAAAACCTACTCCCAAAAGGATTCTGCCACACAACAGCTAGCGTTCTACAACCCGACACCTCCGCTTCTGGAGATATCTACGAACTCTTTGGAAACAGCGAATCTGAGCTTAACGACATCCCTATCGAATTTTATACGCTAGAGCCTCATCGTGAGCATGTATTTTTTGCCGACCGAGACCAGCTAGAGAATTGCTTAGATAACGTCCAAAGCCTTTTTGATGCCTTTAACACAGCCCCTAAGCCCTCTACACACCCAGCCTCTACATTTGTTGTTAAAGGCGAACAGATGCTTAGCCTTTCAGAAAAAGATTGGATTACTCGTGCCCCTAAAAGGCTTATCTGGCCAGGAATCGCTGAATCAGACCGACAAGCACTCGTTATTCAGCGCTACATCGACTACCAATCTTCCTATCCATTTCTAAAAGCTATTGACGATGGACTCATCACGAGTCAAGGCGTTCTGCTTACGAGGTACTTCCCCTCCCCTTTCATGAAACGGATGCTACTTGGCGACCACATTCAAAGGTGTTTAAAGGGCATTTACTTCCAACATCCTTCCTATTCTACCGGAGAATACTTCACGCAGGAAGACAGAAGCCTTTTGATAGATCTCGTAAGGTTTGCAGTACCTGTTTATTGGGTAGACGAAAAAACAGGGAAAATCTTGCAGTATGTACAGCGCCCTGAACAGGACTCTGGCATGTTCGTGCCACTCAACCAGGTAGAGACATTCCTAAAAGCAACAATGTTTGGGATTTACGGCTCTAACCTACTAGGCGGGCAATTCGAAGAAGAACTGACAAGGCTTCTAGAAGGAGTCTTGCGGATGAAAGAAGAAGTTACACACCCCCTACTTAATCATGGAACACCATTAGTTCTCGTTACTGGAGGTGGCCCAGGTGCCATGGAAGTAGGAAACCGCGTTGCTAAAACCTTAAAAATCCTCTCCTGCGCCTATATCATCGACTTCCAACCAAAAGATGGATCTGTTGTTAACGAGCAAAAACAAAACCCTCATATTGAAGGGAAGATGCCCTACTGCCTCACAAGAATTGTAGAGCGCCAAGCAGAATTCCACCTCGACCTCCCTATCTTCTTACGAGGGGGTATTGGGACTGATTTCGAACTGAGCCTCGAAGAGCTCTTACGCAAAGTTGGAGGAGCCTCTCCAACTCCGGTGATCCTCTTTGGAGAGCCTTCTTATTGGAGAACAAAAATTACCTCTCGATTTCAAAACAACTTATCTAGCGGGACGATTCAAGGTTCTGAATGGATCAGCAACTGCTTCTACTGCACTCAAAATGCAACTGAAGCCCTCTTTGTCTACAGACAGTTTTTTGAAGGAAAGCTTGCAATAGGGAAAAATGGCCCTACGTACAAAGAAGGCTTTGTTGAAGTAGCGAAGCTCATGACAGAAAATCCACACGCACACCAGAAGGATTAAAGAAGAACAGGATAACCAGGCGGCCTACTTTACCCACTAAAGACAAATTGCTTGTTTTGAAGCTGGAACGGCTAAAGTCACCTTATTGGGCGTTTTATTGCTTTTCTCTTTGGTTGAAGAGGGCAACGCGAAGAAAAGCTGCTAGCTCATGTGATGGAAGATTGTCTTCAGAGGAAAGAATGCCTTCTTGAAACGTCTTTAAATAATCAGGACATGTCTCTACAAGCACATTTTTCCAGTAAGATCTCGCAAATGTGGGGTAGATCTTTAAAAACGCCTCCAGACGCCCGCAGGTAAGCTTCTGCTGATTGATCTGCTCCCCTTCCACAAAGTAGTTCTTCCACCCCTGAAAAGCGAAGCAAACCTCGCTAGGCAGCCGCTCCTCTAACACCCCCCCCTCACCCCCCCCCGAATCAAGCTCTTCTATAAGCGTTCGGTATTCTACAGGAGCTTCCTGCCAACACCTAGGCTGCCACTCCTCGCAGTAGGCGAGAAAATCTTTAAATTCGCTCACGCCTATCTTTCTGGGAACTGCCATAGTCTGCACAAGACGCTTCCAAACGTGATAACGGAACAGCACCTCTGGCGGAGCAATAATCGCTTCATTTGCAAGCAAAGGCTCTACCCTTATTTTATCTTCAACGCGGAATCCAATAAGATAGTCATTCTTAAGTGCAGCGTTAACCCTCATGTATTCAGGGTTTTGCCATAAAAAAAGAGAAAAATCCCGATTAGAGACTTGTAAAAACGGCTTGCCTACCTGCTGCTTTTTGAGAACCTCAAGGCGATATGTTCCTGCACCCCAAAACAGCATGCCAATAGCAAAAACGACTCCTAACAATGCCCATAGGCGCCACTTTTGACTGTCTGAAGTTTTCTGAATAAAGTCCTTTTCAGAAAGCTCTGGTGGGTTAGAAACCATAAGAGAAGTTAAGGCTAAGATAATTGGCTTTAAATGCCGAGAACTGCCCATCGACAGAGTAGCCATCATGGTACTGGAAGAACAGCCTCATCTTACGGCCAATCCCCTGTAGCTTACTCCACTCATAGCCCAAAGCATAGGTAACGCTATTTTTAGCTTTCTTCCCCGACTCTAGGTGAAAGTGCATCGCAAGAAAGGGTTGTCCATAAAGCCCATAATAGAGGTTTTTGTGACCAAGAAGTCTCAACTCTGTTCCCCATTCTGTGTAGAGCGGATTTTTTTTAGAAAAGATCCAGCCCACTCCGCCATAAAGGCGAATTGCCTCTGTAAGCTGGTATGAACTATAAAAATCTATCGCCTCAAAGCTGACTTTGTTCTTCACAAACTTAGGATGTTTAAAAATAAACTCATCTCCTAAATGGGTAGAGACGTGATAGAGACGAAAGCGATGTGACCAGTTATCGTAAGCATAGGCCCAAGGGATCCCAACATAATAGTCAGCATTGATCAAGTCGGCCCATGTGTTTTTTGAGCGTCGATTGAACACTGCCCACACGCCACCTTCGATCCCGACTTGCAAATCTCCATGCCATTTCCAAACATCTCTCCAGCGATAAATAGGAAAGTCATCACCAAAGGAAATAGCAATGACCTCCTTGCTAATCGCATTATCAAAGGGTCGATAAGCAATGGAGTAGGTGACTTGGCGAGGGCTTGCAACAAGAGGGGGAAACAGGACTGTAGATTGAGGGAGCCACACCCCTTCTATTTGTTTAGTAGGAACAGGATTCTCTTCTCTGACAACATGTATTTCAGCGGGAACCTGAACGGAGCCATCAACGATGTCTGAATCCGTAATAGGTTTTATAACATGAACAGCCCGCAGACCAGGAAAGTCCTCGACAAAGGACTTTACGCTATTTGCAAGGAGTCTATTGTAAGGGAGGTTAGAAAGATAAACCTGACGATCTTTAACCGTAACAACAACGCGGTACTCGTAATAATTCATATCAACAAGAGCCTGTAGATACCCTTCAAGATAAGTATCACTGGCTTCTTTGACATGATCTAAAGGGATGCTGTCGGCACGCTTCCATATCTCATTTTCAAGTGCCAGCTCTTTAGAAGAAAGCTTTGGAGCAGATCTAGGCGACTCCTCATCTTCTGCTAAGAAGTTTTCAACGCTGTCTATTACAGAGCTTCCCATCAAAGAAGAGCCCCCTAAAAGAGAACTAGCCAGAAGAGCGCTAACCAACAATGACTTTAAGTTTAAACAATATCTGCCCACAACATCTCTCATATTGAATGTGAAAAAGATTGTTTTTACCACAGCGTACTGTTTTTGCCCATGCCCTTTCTAAAAAAAACTTTGGCCCTGCTCCCTTATTGAAGCCTCTTGTTAAAGCCTCTTGATTTCTCAGAAACGGTCGTGCTATGTTCTCCTTTCTTTCGGGGCAATAGCTCAGTTGGTTAGAGCAGCGGACTCATAATCCGTAGGTCCCTGGTTCAAGTCCAGGTTGCCCCATTCCCCCACGAGCACTTCCGAGCCACATTCGTCTTGATTGATACACAATCAAACAAGCCTGATAGTTGAATCCCCAAGGCAACAGCTCAACGATCGCAGTGCAATTGTGCATCAAATCAGCTAATTTCAATCCGTAATTTTAACTTGGGATTAGAATTCAATGGTGATATAGCATGTGTTATATCATAGACTGGATGAAGTAACATGTCGCATAAAGATGCCCCCTCAGCACACATTCGAGCTCTCAGACAGGCCTTAGGGCTGACTCAGGAGCAATTTGCAGCAAAATTAGGCGTCACATTTCCAACCGTCAACCGATGGGAAAACCATAAAACAATCCCCTCACCGCTTGCACTTCAAAACCTACAGAAGCTGCAAAAGGACCTCCAACGCAAGAGACAGAATAACTCAACATCGAAGCAGACCAATTAGGTTAACCTCTAATGAAATCGATCAAAGAAATAGAAGAGTTACTTCCACAGCTTGATACCTTAACAGCCGATGACCTCGAAGCTCAGGATCTCGATTTCAAAGAATGGGGCCTGTCGAGCAGGCAACATGCAGTTGACCTTGTCATTAGAATGACCATTTGTATGGCAAATGGCGGAGGAGGGACCGTTGTATTTGGAGTAGCAGACAAAGTCATTGGGCAGGCAAAGGCTATCTTGGGAGTTCCTCCCGAAATAGACATTAACCAGTTAAAGCTTGCTGTTTACAACACGCCTTTTCAACTTCGAAGTGCGACAAACGCAGGCTCTTTTCTGCGCTCATTAAAGACCTCTAGGGGTGTGCGAAATTGTAGTACTTTCCTTGGTCGGTTGTTAAGTAGATTCTCGATCTTCCCTGCAGTCTCATCAGACACCGCATCTAGTCGTTGATGCTTAGGAAGATACTGCCTTATAAGCCAGATTGAGCAGTTTGCAGAAATAAAATTCTGATTTATAGCGACCCTCCGTGAATTCCGCAAGAGGGAGAGTCAGAATGGGTACGCATGCACAGGTAGAGCGGTTAGATCATTTAGGCGTCATTGCAGGTGCGGTCCAATTTTAAGCTCTGCGTTTGAGGACGAGGATGAAGATGTTGTCGTGCTGAGGGGTGCCGGTAGCAAAGGTGAGCACCGCCTCGACATGTCGAGGACTAATAAAAGCTAGGACTTGTCCCAGCACTCCAAAGAGCTGCACGCTTGCTCCTTAAAAGATCACGGGGCCGAAAATCTTTCGGTTCTAAGAAGAGCGATTGC
>CAMCWV010000035.1 GCA_945882915.1 Waddlia chondrophila WSU 86-1044
TCCCGTTTTCAACTACGAGGAGTATATAGTGGTGGCCTTGAAAGCGGAAGTTAAGGAGGTGGAGAAGTTCTTGCAGGAGGTTTTCGGAGAGATTCGCCTGGAAGAACCACCAGTTTAAGACGCGCTCCTGTAGCGTGTCTTTGGGATGCAAGAGGTTCCGAAGCATGTGCAGTGCGTGGTAAGGGATCCCCTTTTGGCTGAGCATCTCTCTAAGAAGAAGCTTTTCTTCTTTGTCTTTTGAAGGGGTCCACTGTGCAGGGATGGGGTCCCATGCTTCTAGACCGCATTTGTGTAAGAGCTCTGCTGCCCAAGAAGGGACGATCGTTGCCGAACTGCGGGGGATGATCCAGGGCATAGGGACGGAATGAAGGGCGTGGTAGTCTTTTAGTTGGCGGTAGTAGTTAAGCTCACTTGGCCCAGCGATATAAGCAAGCGTTGGGAGGAGGTTACTTTGAAGAACAGTACGCGCTGCGGCATTTGTTGAGAAACGATCGGGGTGCACTTCTGCAGCGCTCAACAGCTCTTTCAAAGTCATCTGTTTGGCATTAACAGTAAAGATGCCTTTGTTATAGCGAATTTTGCTCCGGTGCAGCTCGGGGGTTTTGAGGAAGAGGTTTGTCCCTTCAGCAAGCTGAAGCTGCGCCTCTCCGCCGGCAAGAATAAGCCGCTCGGTGGTTTGCTGGATTGTATTGAAAATTGACTCTGCATCCTTTAGTTCTTTCTGAAAGAAGGGGCCCGCAAAGGGTCTTAAAATGCGAGGTTCTAAAAATACCATTCCCGTTCCGGCAAAGATTTTGGCCATCATCTGCGCCATAACTGAGGTGTATGAGCCAAAGCTTTCGTTTATAAAATCCCAGTCACTTCCACCAAGCTTTAGCGGCTCTAAAAATGAGAGTAGCGCATTTTTTTGGGAGGCTGTGAAGGGGATGTCCTCTACAAAAGTGTGGCGCGTGGGGAATGGGATAGGAAAAGAGTGGAGGTTCCCTTTGCCATCGAGCTGATAGGCGTGATTGATTTCATGAAGGTCATGGTCTTCAGAGGCTAGCCAAAACAAGGGAACGGCGTTATGCTCTCTTGCGACTTGCAGGCAGGTGACTCCCTTTAAGATCGTGTAGAGCGGCCCCCCCATGAAACCTACTTGCTGGCCTGTGATTACACAGACGCTATCTTCTTTTGCGAAAGCCTCGAGGGAGTGGGTAGCAGCTGTGTCATTGTTTCTAATGCGCTGATTGTAGGTGCGCAGCAGCTCGGCAATTTCTTTGCGTGGGTAGGATCTTGCACGTATTTGCTCGCGCACGTGGGTGGTTCCATTTTCTGCCCATGGCGCTGCAGCTAAGAATGTGTCGAGCGGGGATGGTTTGGCAAGTGCTGGCTCAGCACGGCGTGTAACACGGATCATAGCTTTACCACAGAAATGTCAGAAAAATAGATTTAAACGCAAAGATGCAAAGGCGCAAAGAAATACAAGAAAAAACAAAAATGAAAAATACAAGAACGGGATGGGCAGGATCCGCCTATCGGCGGGTATGATAAAAAATAGGATATAACGGATTTTTAATTTTTGAAACACAGAGGACACGGAGAGACTAATTACTTATCCTAGTCTCTCTGCTATTTGAATTGTCAAGCCTAAATCATTTCTTGGCCCTTTGAACGCTTTCGCTCCCTGCGTAGGGCAGCGTTGCTTTTTTGAAAGCCGCGTAAGCGGCAATATAGGAACTGTGTTTCAAAAACAAAAGTTATTTCATCCTGTTTTTATCCTGCAGCCGAAGGCTGTTATCCTGCCTATCCTGTTCTTGTATTTCTTTGTATCTTTGCATCTTTGCGTCTAAATCTGTTCTCCCAGGAGCTCGTTTGTTCTTTTGAAGGGGAGGTGGTGGATGGTGCGCCCTTCTTTCTTCCACAAGTCGAAAAAGAATGAGCCGCCATATCCCTCAACGTTCTTAAGGGAAGAGGTATCGGAAAGGGGAGATTCAAAACAAGGATTTTGAGAGACCACCTTAATCATCTGCTTACTATAAGGGGCGTCGTCAGTCACGAGGTTTATTTGAGCCCCCTCTTTAAGAATGCGCGCGCATTCTTCGATGAACGGTGGTTGGATTAGGCGATGTTTTGCGTGGCAAGTTTTTGGCCAAGGGTCAGGAAAGTTTACGAATACCTCGTCGACGCTTGCTTTTGGGAAGTACTCGCGAGTAATCGTTCTGCCATCTCCACAGCAGATTAAAAGATTAGCGAGGTTGTGGTTTTTCAGTTTTGACCATATTCTTCGGACTCTGTCAAAGCGTATTTCAACGGCGACCCAATTAGAAGTGGGGTTTTGGAGTGCTTTTTCGATAATCCAATGACCATGACCGCTGCAATATTCTACCCGCACGGGGTTAGTATTCCCAAAGAGGGTGTGATGTTCCCATGGAGGAAGGGTGAATTGGTTGTAGTCAGAGTAGTGCTTGGGAACAAAGAGGACTCTGTCTGCAAGCATCACTTGCCTTGTTTCCCAGCGAAAGGGGGTTTTGAGGTCTTTGGGGGCCATGGTTTTTATATACTCCTCGTAGTTGAAAATGGGAATTTGGACTAGCGCGAAAGCCCCGGGGCTTTCGTGCTAGTCCAAATTCCCATTTTCAACTACGAGGAGTATATAATTCGCTTAGCGGTTTACTAGTTCTTCGAGCTGTGTAGAGGTTAGCGCGCCGACATAAGCCTGCGAAAACCATTGGGCCTCTGAAGTTTTTATAAAAGAGGTGTTTTGAATGGGAGGGAGTTTGGGGAGCTTCTTGTAAAAGAGGTTTAGCAAAGCAGCGTTGTCATCAATCTGAAGCTCTACGGACGATAGCATGTGTTCTGTGACGAGGCGGGGGATTTTTTTGAGGATCCCAATGGCCCAGCTTTTTTGTATCCAAGGCAAAGAAGCAAGCCCCAGGAATAGGCACCAGGCACAAAACAAGCGGAAGCCCTTTTCGTTAACCGGTAGAGATAAGATGTATTGAATGGAGCCTTCAGCATCCCGCTTTAGGCTGGCAAGTACTTCTGGACGCGAATGGATTAAGAAGCGCCCTTCCCGCTCATCGTCTCGTTGGTCTTTGAGAAGATTGATTTTTTGAAGAAAAAGACCAAAGTGGACTGCTTTTACGTGGAGGTCAGTGAGTGACGGCTCGTTAGAATGTTTTTCAGCAACTAAATCTGTTAAGAGCTCGCCAACCAGGCCGGCAACAAAAAAGCAGTACTGATTAACTTCTGACAAAGTGTGTAAACGGATTTTTTCTGTGGTTGTTACTCTGTAAGTGAAGTGGCGCATGCCGCGGAGCATGTTGAGCACTGAGCGCCTTATTTTCTCCCGAACAGAAACGGGGAGTTTATGGAGGTCTGAAAAGAATTTGTAGGCATCTGCAAGCAGAGCCTTTTCCCCTTCAGGAATCGTGCTTGGAAATTGGGTGGCCCAAGAGGTAACCTCTTGTAGGGAATGGTCTTTTTCGATAAACGACTGAAACATTTCAAACGAGCGCAGTTGCTCTGCGTGGGAGGTCCATAACGCATCTTCTACAGTATCGAGAAGCCTGCATAATAAGTAAGAGAGGCCGATCCATTCACGCAGGTTTCCTTCTAAGCGTGGAATGCAAAAAGCAAAGCTACGGCTGACTTTATTGAGGTGGTTTTGATAGAAGTCGACGTTATTCATGGAAATTATTGTACTGTGTTGGTCTCTAATTTTGAACACAAAAATTGAATAGAGAAGTAGGATCGTGGTGTATACTCCTCTTAGCTGAAAATGGGAGCTTTCGCGCTAGTCCAAATTCCCGTTTTCAGCTAAGAGGAGTATATAATAATCAAATCTTGTTTATCTGAGGGCCGTTATTTATGCACAAGCCGCCAGCGCTTACTGTTGCCGATCTTTTGGATCCTGTTAAACAGGAGAAAATTGCTCCAGCTTTGGCCAAGTACATGGGCGAAGGAGGCTGCTATCAAGAGCTTTTTAAAATTTCTGCTGACGATATGGAAGAGAAGTACGCCGCAGGGGTTGAGCTTTTTAAAAAAGAAGACTTTACGGGGGCTTCAGAGGTGTTTTCTGTCCTAACGATGGTGAGCCCTTATGTCAAAAAATATTGGACAGCACTTGGCTCTACAACGCTAAAACTGAAAGAGTATGATCTTGCTATAATACACTATGATGTAGCCTCAACACTAGATGAAAAGGATCCAGAGCTCCCTTTTATGATGGCTTATGGGTATGTGAAGTTGAAGCAAACTAAAGAGGCAAAAGAGGCTCTTGAGAGGACGGTTACTTTGGCCAAAAAGGACCATGCACACCGCTCGCTTGAAGATAAAGCAGGCGCCTTCCTCAAGCAACTCGCCTCAGAAAAATAGAGAATTCTCACCACAGAAGCACCGAGACGTGAGAAAAACACAAGAACAAGATAGGCAGGATCCGCCTCACGGCGGGCAGGATAAAAAACAGGATAATGGTTTTTTGAAACACAGAGAATACAGAGAAAATGCAAGAGAGGGAATATAGGCTATGCAAGGGCTTGTCCCGATAGGAAGGTAACCAGATCTTAGACGGCCCACGTTGCCTTCTGGAGAGGGCGGTCAATTGCTTTTCTCTCTTGCCCTTTCTCTGTGTTCTCTGTGTCCTCTGTGTTTCAAAAAACCATCATCCTGTTTTTGTCCTCCAGCCGAAGGCTATCCTGCCCATCCTGTTCTTTCTCTGTTTTTGTGTTTTTTTTCTCTGTGGCTCTGTGGTGAAGGTGTTTAACTAAGCAAGGTATTTAACTAAGCAAGGTATTTAACTAAGCAAGGTATTTAACTAATCAAGGGGTCTAAATGGCAGCTGCAGTACCCGTCCCGCAAATAACCGCCCCCGCTGCAGCTCCAGAGGCGGTAGCGACTGTCTTAAGCATCGAAAAGCAGTTCGATGAAGAGATGAAAAAGTTTGCCCAACCAGAGCCTGCACCGCCCAAAGTGACTATGGGCGGGGCCCGGACACAGGAAGGGGAGGTTCGTGAGGGCAAAACAGACGCTCTTATAAAAACGGGGACTCAAAACCTTCAATTTAAGAGCAAATTTTTACAGATCTCTCAAAAGCTCTCTGGCTGGATCGACCGTGTCCAGACGTTTGCTTATAAGAAGCCCCTGCACGCAGCAGCTCTTGCTATTGTAGGGCTCCTTTTACTTGTTGGAGCCTGCTCTTCTGGGGCTATTCTTCCCATTATTGGAGGGGTGATTGGCGGAGGGGTTTTAATTTGGGTTGGAGGGTTTGGTCTTCTTGGCAGGATCTATACGCCGTTAGATCCCAAAAAATTCCGTCCCCACCTTGACGCGGCCTTTCAAAAAGCGCTAAGGGAAAAAAATCCACAATGGACAACCTGGACTGCTACGGCCCAAACGAAAATTAAAGAGTTGCACGAGAATTTCAATAAGGAGTTAGATCAACAGCTTCAGTACCGCAGAGGAATAGACAAAGGGGACTTGTTCCCGATGCTTAATGACCTTCACGATAAAATCAGGGTTCTAGTCTGCGATCCTGGCTACACTGATAAGGATAGAGATAGCTTTCATGCTGCATTGAAGGCTCTTGTTGGGGCGCAAGATGTGGACACAAAACACGCTGTTTCTGAAGGAACCGAAGAGCAGTTTCGAAACAGGCTAGAGCAGAACTTGACTAACTGGCACACCGCTCACCGCGAGATGGCGATGGATTATTTTAAAGAGCAGCATGGGCAGCATAAAACAAACGCTCTTGAAGCTCTAAAAAAGGCCGAGGAAGAGATCGCCGCGCAGAACGGGAATTTTGATGACCCGGCCGCCTTGGCAGCTCTTCACCAGCATAAGGGAATGATTAAAGAGATGATCGATGTCATCCAGCATCATCAGTGGTTTGAAGCACTTAATACTGTAATGACAAACGTTTTTAAATTAGTACCTCCAAATGGGGGACATCAAAACCTGCTTGCCGGACCACTTTTATCATAGAGAGCGTAAAAATGGAAGTTTCGAACAGTGGAATCTTGCCGCCAGGGGAGGGGCCAGAAATCTCAGATAATCCTTCTGTCGTAGAATTGTTTGAGAAAGAGCTTCTCGCAATTAATGCGGCATCCCCTGAGTCCTCTGCGTCTGCTTTGTTAGCCCCTTCTAAAACTAAAGTGGCTATTCGTTTAGAGCAGAGGATGTTTACGACATTTAAAGGGAAGGCGCTGCAACTTTATAGCCGATTTATGGACTACTGCATACAAAAGCCGATTATGGCATCCCTGACGATGGCCTTAGCAGTGACCATGATGATTTCTTGGATGGTCATTGCAAGTGCGTTGACCTTTGGCGCCCTTCCCTTTGTTGCGTCCGTTTTAGTTGGAGTGTTTGGGATGGCTCTCTTTAGCGTGGGAGCTTGGGGGGCTTTTGGTTCTGAGCTTGAAGCGCTAGACCCCAGGGAATTTAAAGAGCCCTTAGAGAAGGTTCTTCAGGGGTGTGAGGATGACATCAACAAGGATGTGAAAGATGAGGCTGTTAAACAAAGAGCAAAAGTTATGGTCTCTGGGTTCCGAGAAGATATTGAGAAGAGTGTTAAAAAAGGGATTGCTGTTAGCAGATACAGCCTTTCTCAGGGGTTTCGAAGGAAATGGGAAGTATTCCAAAAAGAAATGATTGATAAGGCGGGGGACTTAGAAAAAGTTATGAGTAAGCTCGTCAAGGTTGGAGTAAAAATAGACAGACAGGCTTTAGATGTGGATATTTCTTCTTTATCCGAAAAAAAAATGACATTGAAGGATCAAGAGACTATTTTATTGAATACGGTTACCTCGCTAGAAAGAGCAAAGACTTTTTTTCAAACCGCCGAGACTTCATTTCGGAAAGTTGCCGATAAAAATATAGCTGACTGGCCTATGCGAAGAGTTCTTTTGGCGGAGGAGTACACTAAAGAGCAGGCGATTGTCCTTCTTGACAAAGCGCAAAAGGAGCTGCAAAGCCTTCCCGACACAGCCCTTGCAAGTATCCGCAAAACTGTGAATCACTTGATTAGTCAAATACGCAATCCACAGTGGATGCGAGCCCTGGAAAATATCACCAAAAAAGTCTTCGCCAAAAGAGCCCCTGCCCCACAGCAATGAGCACCTTTAGTGGGTGTCTTTGACTGCCCAAGCTCAGATTAGAAAAAAAATCGTGCCTGTGCCCGCGTCTGGTTTTTTCAACGTTGAAGTTGTCCATAAATGTCCACTTCGTCCATTCTTCGTCCATTGGATTTGGGGAGACGAAGCTTGCATTATGACACACCACGACCATTCACAGGAGAGGGAACCTCTCGCACACCCAGCTCGTCTACTAGTAGAGCGGGGCCGCTTTATTTTTGATGGGACGCCCTTTGTTCCTAAAATTTACGATGGTGCTTTTGGCGAGACTGTCCCTGAGGGTTTTAACGCGGTAACCCTTTCTTTAGACGCAAGTCTGCACAGCTCTCTTGCTTGGGAAGATGTGAGGGAGTACGCAAGGGCTCTTAAAGAGAGGGGGTTGCTCATTCTTTGGGAGCTTGACCTTGGGCTCTTTTCTCACCTATTGCTTCCTCTTGGAGACACCCTTCAGCTCAAGGCTTTTGGCTTTGCGCTCGATCATTTTTATCAGACGGTATGGACGGAATTCAAAAAAGAGACGCTAGGGGTCTCTCTTTATCGGGGATCTTTGGACTTTAGCGTGAATTTTCCGTGGACAGCTGACCTTCGTGATCGCTTTCAAAAGTGGTTGCAAGGTCTGTTTAAAACGCCTGCCCTTTTCGCCTCTGAGACGTCAGTTCCCTGTCAAAGCTTTGAGGAGCTCGTTCCGCCACTTTTTTTAGCAAACCCTTCAGCCCATCAGCTGCTGCGCATCTTTTGCAATGAAGTGGCCGTGAAGTATCTTAATCTTCTGAGCTCCCGATTTCCTGATGAGTGTGCCGGATTTCTGCTTTTGGACGCTCAGGGACTCAGCTCCCCCTTTCATTTGCTTCAGCTTTTATCACGCGGGCGCTTTGAGCATTACCACACAATTGTCAAAGGCGCTTCTATCCCATTAGAAGCTCTTACATGGAGCAGCGGTCGGAGTGTACCTTGTGATGTAGTGCAAGGGTTTTTATCGCGAGGGCTTCTGGAAGTTGCCTCGCGGCCAATTCCAAGCGTTGGTCTTTGCCTCCCTTCCGCTCAGCGCCTTTCGCCCAGCACCTACGATGATATGGAAGAGGTCATTCTTCGGCTCAAGGAAAAAGGAATTGCTTTTCGCGCCGTTTCAGAATCGCAGCTCACTCAAGAGTGGGACGGGCTAGATTATCTAGTGGTGCTCCCACAAGGGCTTTCCTCCCAAACAATGAGAACTCTGCAAGGGTTCTGCGCTGCAGGGGGAACTGTCGTCAACCTTGGGTCTATCTCATTAAACCTCCCCCTTGAAACCTCCTTCTCAAACTTCCTGCAGTGAAAATACAAGAGAGGAGTATATAAATAGAGCGCTGGGACTCTTACTTTAAAAAATAGAGCTGGCAGATAACGTTTAACTCAGTGGGGTTTAAGGAGTGAGCGAAGCGAACTCTTTGGAGTGCTGGGACATGTCCAACGCTTTCACCAGTCCTCGACATGT
>CAMCWV010000036.1 GCA_945882915.1 Waddlia chondrophila WSU 86-1044
CGTTCTCTCACGCCTCTGTGGTTAAAAAAAACTGGTATTAATATTTTTGAAACACAGAGAACACAGAGAGGGAGGAAAGCGGGCAATGCCACTTCAATCGTAAGGCTGCCAAAACACCCCCCTATAAGCGTCAAATCTTTCTTGATAAAGTCGCCCTTTCCTGAGAGAGGTAGGCCGCATGCTGCTTCTTGGACTTGATCTATACTCCCCTTAGCTGAAAACGGGAATTTGGGCGGCGCCAAAATTCCCGTTTTCAACTAAGAGGAGTATATCAAAAAAGCCAGCATCATGAATGTGGCAAGAACGGTATGAAGCCGTTTTTCTTCATGCCCAAAATTACGCTCGATCTGCGCGAAAAATATTTAGTGGGAGCTTCTGCATTTTTGCAAAGCTCATTCCCTTTTATTTCGCCTATTTAGTAGGATGTCGGCGGTTTTATTGGAGAGGCGCTATGTTACACAAAAAGCTCATTATTATTGGCTCAGGCCCTGCTGGTTATACAGCTGCTATTTACGCCGCAAGGGCAAATTTAGAGCCCATCCTCTTTGAAGGGTTCGATTCTGGTACAGCAGGGGGGCAGTTGATGAGCACGACAGAGGTCGAGAACTACCCCGGCTTCCCTCAAGGGATTACAGGCCCGGAGCTCATGAAGCATTTTCGTGATCAAGCCGGGCGTTTTGGGACAGAGATGCATACAGAAGATGTTGTTTCTGTAGAGCTTGCAAAGAAGCCGTTTGTTGTCAACGGGAAGACCCAATCATTCACCGCAGATTCAATCATCATTTCTACAGGAGCTACTGCCAAGAGGCTCGACATCCCAGGAACGCTTGATGGAGAGTTCTGGCAGAAAGGGGTAACTGCTTGCGCCGTATGTGATGGAGGGCTGCCCCTCTTCCGCAATAAGCCTCTTTATGTGCTAGGCGGTGGCGATTCTGCTGTAGAAGAGGCCTCTTTCCTCACAAAATTTGGTAGCAGGGTCTATATCGTTCATAGAAGAGACAAGCTCCGCGCCTCTAAAATTATGGCCAAAAGAGCGGCAGAGCATCCAAAGATTGAGATCATTTGGGATACCGTTGTTGAAAAAGTTGAGGGGGAGGCACTTGTTCAGAGCGTGACTCTTAAGAACCTAAAAACGGGGGTTGTAACCAAAAAAGAGGCTGCGGGCGTTTTCTTTGCGATTGGGCATACGCCAAATACAGGCTTTTTAAGAGGGCAGTTAGAGATGCTCAAAAATGGATACATTAAGGTTGTGCCGGGGACAACGTTAACAAGCATTCCTGGAGTGTTTGCTGCTGGAGACATTCAAGATCACGTTTACCGCCAAGCCGTTAGCGCGGCAGGATCAGGATGTATGGCAGCTTTAGATGCAGAGCGATGGCTTTCAGAACATGGATTATGATAATAGTAGAGAGAGAGAATAAGAGATGAAAAAGTTATGTTTTCTTGCAATGACGTGTCTTGTAACAAGCGTTGGCTCTTTTTTAGGAGCAACTGAGTTGCAACCTTGGTTTGGTAAAGAGTTGGAGTTTTCTTTGCGCCCTTCCTATTCCTACCAAGGATTTAAAAAGATACAGACCCCAAAAGGAACTGTGGCAAGCAAAGGATGGAGCCAAACAACAGGCCTTAGCTTGTCTCTCATCTCTGCCCAACAGTGGAGTGGCGAGGTGGAGTTAGATGCTGTAAATACAAGAAAGCGTCATTTAGGCTTTGATAGCGGGAAAGTGACTGCACGGTACTTGCTTTTGGATGATGTTAAAGGGGACCCTGTGAGTTTAACGGGGGGCGCTACTGTTGGGTTTGTCTCTAGCAGATGGCTTAAAGATCCATCAGTCATTCGCCATGGCAATGCGAATGTTGAAGGACACTTGGCTGTTGGGAAAGAGCTTTCTAATGGACCAGTTTGGACCTATCACTTCTGGGCGATGATGGGACTTGGGCTGAGTAATAAAGGTTCTGGATGGGGCCGCCTTTCTTTGAATGTCGAAAAAAATATTCAAGAGAAACACAGAATAGCGTTGTTCTCAGAAGGAAGTGAGGGCTTTGGCCATAGGACTTTAGTGCTTGGGCCTACATTTGAGGGATATAGCAAAGTGGGCTACCGCGCAATTGATGTAGGGGCGCGCTACAGCTACAAAACCGACTTTTGGGGGAGCTTTAGCCTTGGCTACACGCGCGGCGTCTATGCAAGGAACCAGCCAGAACAGGCAAACACATTAACCTTCGCCTACTTCTTCCTATTTGGCGTCTAGATAAAACGGGCGCAGCTTGCGCCTTGCGCTGTTTAACTATCATATTCGGAGTGAGCGAAGCGAACTCTTTGGAGTGCTGGGACAAGTCCAACGCTTTGTTAGGACTCGACATGTCGAGTCCACTGAATTTCAGCAAGCACACGTGTGTATTATAAGCGGGACATGTCCCGCTTAATGAAAGCTAGGACATGTCCCAGCACTCCAAAGAGCTTCGCTTCGCTCGCTCCTTAAGCGCAGCTTCGGTCCGCATTTGTCCATTAATCAGGCGAAGCCTGCATAGCAACTGCGGTGGCGTATTCGTGGCAGTGGCTGATGCTGACCATGAGGCTCGGTTGGCCAAACGTCTTTGCAGCGCTCTCCGAGAGCCTTGCTAGCGGCTTTCCGGCAGAGTCGTTTGTGATTTCAATATCAAGCCACGAAAGACTTTTCCCAAACCCCGTTCCAAGAGCCTTTGCGATCGCTTCTTTTGCGGCAAAACGTCCCGCAAAGCGGGTGGCTTGAAAGTCTGGGGTTCCTTGACAATAGGTCTGTTCACTTTCAGTGAAGAGCTTTTTTAAAAATCGCGAGCCGTGACTTTCAATCGATTTTTGGATACGGGCAATTTCAATGATGTCGTTCCCAATGCCTCTGATCATGCTACGCCTCTGTTTTATCCTTTTCTTCTGCTTTGACTTTTTTTTCAGCGGGCTGCTTTAGGAGTATATTTCGCGCTAGTCCAAATTCCCGTTTTCAACTACGAGGAGTATATGTAGGGCGTCGTTAACAGCTTTGACATAGCCTCTGAAGTCGTTTCGGAGGTCATCTTCTGTGAGCTCGTAGGCGATGTCTGGTGTTACCCCTAAGTTTTCGATGGGTAGGTTGTCTTTGCGCTCAGCGATAGAGCTTGTGAGGCTAAAGCCTTCGACTGCAAAGTGGTTAGGCAGTTCGTAGTTACGGACATAGCCACCAGCTCCTGCTGTACGGGTGCCAAAGACAACAGCTCTTTGGTTGTCCTGTAGAAGGGCAGGGAAGAAGTCTCCGCATGAAAAATCAAGCTCGTTGATGAGGATTAAGATAGGTTTGGTGTACTGAGCTTTTGGATGGGGCTCAATCTCGTGCAGGCCGACAAGTGGGCTTGGAGTTGTAAGGCTTCTGCCAGCGCCCCATTCACTGAGGACAAACTTAAAGTGAACAATTAAAGCCTGGATGAGCTCAAGAGAAGCAGGGTAGCCGCCAACCGTTTCCCCGACCAGTTGCTTTGCCTCGCGAGAGGTTTTTACTTTTACAAGCATAGGGAGGATTTTTAGGGCGCCAAGCACATCTTTTTGTGTTAGGGCCATTTTGTGTTTTGGAAGCTTCAAAGGTTTGTCAGTAAGCATGGAGGCAAGCGCATTGCAATAGAAGTTGCTTCCGCCTGGGTTGTTTAGCTGGTCGATCACAAGAGCGTCTGTTCTCATTTGGAACTTTGCAATGATCTCTTCAAAGGCTTTTGCTTCATCTTCATCGGCGCTATAGTGAGGAATGCGGATGTAGCCAATTGTTCGGGAATTAGGCTCTTGAGTTTTAAAGATGTAGGCGTGGAAATGGTTGCTAGATGGAGATTCCCAGGTTTTTGTTCCGAGGTAGGGGAGGTGGCTTTGGCGAGCTCCGATGGCGCCGACGTTTTTCATGTTATCATCGCCAAGGTCTGTTTTGTCCCAAAGGTAGGTGGTCATGTCTGGGAGGAAGGAGCGGATGTCGAGTCTTTCTTCTCTAATAGGCTGAACGTAATTTAGGGGGTTAAAATCGAGGGTTTCAAAGTTTCTGAGGGGAGTGTCTCCGATTTGTTCAGAGAGATAGTTCCAGGTGGCCTCGCAAGAGAGAATGTCTGTTGTCGAGACACTTGTTCCTGTAAGTGTAATGGTCCCTTGGGGTACAGGCTCGCCTAAACGGCCACTGCGCCTTGTGAGCAGTACGTCAGTGAGCGAGAGGTCTGTGGCTGTGTAGTTGTCTCCCATTTGCGTTTGCTTTAGTTCGTTAATAACTTTTGCAATGGGGCGGCCGTCGAAAGTGAGGAGCTCATCGCCTTCTTTAAAGGGGAATTTGGCGTATGGAAGCCCAAAGCGATCGATATAAGAGAAGTAGTATCGACCGCTGAGGCCTTTTACAATAAAGGGGAGGCTAGCTGATTCGGTAGAGACGAAACGAACTCCGACGTGGTAGTCTTTAACGGAGATGAAGAGGTTTTTGAGGATCTTCTGGTACTGTTTAACGGTGATTTTCTCGGTACGTTGGACTTCTTGTTTAGCTTTTTCGATTTCCGTGTTTAGATCCCATCCTGTAAAGGACTTCTTCCAATCTGAGGGGGCGTACTGTACTTGAAATGTGCTCCGGATAACTTCTAGGTGGCTAAGCATTTTTGCTTTTGTGGAGTTTTCGATATTGCTAGCCCAGGCATTTGAGAAGAGAAGCAGAGCGATAAACAAGAATGTAAAACGGATAATACTTTTCTTCACAGAAGATCCAGGTTTAAATTGAGGAAGGTTCCTAGTATTATTACAAAGCAACCGGAAAAAAGGCAATGAGCGAAACAGGCAAAAATCTCTTAAGAAACCGGTTTAAAAAAAACTTTAAGCATCCGCAAAAATCATAATTTTTATCCGGAAGCTTCAAAACATGCCATTTGTCTTTAGTGGGTAACCAGACCAGGACGGTCTGGTTATCTTCATTTTTACAGAAACTCTTTGCAGCGACATTTTGGAAATACTTATTAGACATCAAAGAGGTGGCACTGTATAATTATTCTTGTCACTGTGTTTTGGTCTTTGGATAACTCCTACATAGGAGCTGGAAGAAGCCTCGATCGGTGCGCTTAAGCTTTACTGAAATCGTGACGTAAAGCAGGCGGGCGCTTCTAAGCATCAATGCTAAGCTGGCGTTATTATTATACTAGTATTTTTAAGGAAACGTTTATGAAGTTATATGTAGGTGGTCTACCTTACGAGAGCACACAAGAAGATCTTAAAACAATGTTCACTCCATTTGGAAATGTTAAGACTGCGACTATCATTATGGATAGAGACACTAACCGTTCTAAAGGTTTTGGCTTTGTAGAAATGGAAGGCAAAGAAGAAGGCGAAGCAGCTATTAATGCAATGAACGGCAAAGCAGCTGGCGGCAAAGGTAAGCCACTTACTGTAAATGAAGCTCGTCCTCAAGCTCCACGCACAGGTGGCAGCAGTTTTGGTGGTAGCAGAAGCGGTGGTTTCGGTGGCGGAGAGCGTTCTTTCAGCGGCAACAGCCGTGGTGGAGATCGCGATCGCTACTAAAAATTCAGAGCGCTGAAGTTTTCAGCGCTCTTTATAATTAGAATGCATAGAGCCTCAGGTGCACACGTTGTGCCTGAGGCTCTTTTTTTTATAAATAATTTTAGACACGAAAGAGGCTGGTTCGTATAGTCATTTCTATTGTTGCATTTGGTCTTTTAATGGCTTTTGCTAGCCCTTTAAAGAGGTCTTGGGTGGCGATGCACTTTGCTGAAGTAGTGAAGTAGAGTGTTGTATGGCATTGCTCCATTGAGCCTTCAGTGAAGTGATGGGATGATTTTTTTTGTATATTTTAGTATTTTAAGGAAGTGTTTATGGGAAAAAAGTTATATGTAGGCAACTTAAGTTTTAACGTGAGCGATGGAGATCTTCAAACAGAATTTGCTAAATACGGAAAAGTTGAGAGTGCAAAAGTGATCATGGACAGAGACACTGAGCGCTCTAAAGGATTTGCCTTTGTAGAAATGTTTTCAGATGGAGAAGCGGCGGCAGCTATTGGGGGAATGAATGGCAAAGATTTTAAAGGCCGAGCGCTCACTGTAAACGAAGCGCGTCCTATGGAACCACGTGGTCCAGGCGGCGGCAATAGAGGCGGCGGCAATAGAGGCGGCGGTGCTGGCGGAGATCGCCACTAAGCGTTAGCGCTGCTTGAGTTTTTCTCTTTCTTTTGAAAGAATGGTGACCGCAGGGACAGAAATGCTCCTGCGGTTTTTTTTGTTCCATTTTTTAACTATTTTTGGTGGGTGCTTATGAAGTTACATGTAAAAAATCTGGACACTGAAGTAACAGCAGAGGATCTTAAAGCGGCATTTGGAGCCTTTGGTACGGTGAAATCTGCACGGATTCTTTTGGATAAAGACACACAGCGCTCCAGAGGGGCCGCTATTGTAGAAATGGATGTTCTGGCAGAAGCGTCAGCCGCTGTAGAGGCCTTAGACGACAAGCCATTTGGTTCTAAAGGTAAAAAGATGACAGTCGGAGAGGATAAACCTCAAGACTCCCGTTCAGCTGGTAATGGTAGCGGATCTGGCGGCGGTGGTGGTGGTTACAGAGGTGGCCCTACTACAGGTGCTGGCGGCGCAGCAAAGCGTGCCGGCGGCGCCAGAGGCCGCTAACCCTCCGGCTTGTTAACAAGCGGGTCTTTGCCCACATTAGAGCCGTCCATGTAAAGCATTGTTTTAAGGAGCTACGCGAAGCGGAGCTCTTTGGAGTGCTGGGACAAGTCCAACGCTTTCATCAGCTCTCGACATGTCGAGGGCTGATGAAAGCGTTGGCTTGCTAAGGTTCAGTGGACTCGACATGTCGAGTCCTAACAAAGCGTTGGACATGTCCCAGCACTCCAAAGTCTCACTTCGTTCGACCTACTGCAAGCGGTTAGAAGTCGGAGCCTTCTTGGGAGGCGTGGTGCTTGTGGATGGGGGTGTTAGAGAATTCGACAGGCTCGTATGAGGCCTTTTGGACAGCTCCTACAGGAGTGTTAGGTGAGCAGCTGGTTAAAAGCACAGCTGAAAGCGCTGTCAACGCAGTCAAGAGGTGGAAATTGCGGCAAAAATAACTGAATTTTTCAAAGCATTTCATAGTTAAATTAATCTCTTCTTCTTCTTCTTAACTCTTACTCTTCTTATACGCGATTTGCTTTTGCAGCGGGCGCTGCTGCCGTTGCCCCTATTGAGTCTTCAGGTTCGTAAACAGGGCGTACTTCAAATCCAGCATCCCGAACGGCGAAGAGCACGTTGAGAATAGGTTCCCAAGGGGCTTTCTTATCAATTTTAAGTAGGATCTGAGTCTTTTTCTTGTCTTCAGGAAGCAAGCCTTGGTCGTATTGTCTTTTGAGCTCATCAGAGATCGCCACTGCATTTTCCATAGGATGGTCTCTGACCTCTGTTACCCATTTGTAGCTCCCAGATTCTGTGATGCTGAGGTGGATAACTTTGATATCGGTGAATTTTTCTATGCTAGTTGGCCTTGTCTCGGGCCTGATCTTGACAAGGTCTACGTCTGTGTCACGTGTTGCTATGCGAGAGACAGCAAGCGAGGCGAAGAACGCAAGTAGCAGAAACAGAAAGTCCAGCATAGGCGCTAGATTAAGTGTGGCTTTGCCTTTTAATTCTTCGTCAGGAACAAAACTCATAGCTGCCTTGAAGGGTATCTGGGTGGAAAAAGACAAAACGTTGTGAATTACCTCGCCCTAAAGGACGAGGCTTCTAACTTCAACGGCAGCAGCGAGCACAGAGGACTTTCGTCCTTTGCCCCGACTAACATTGCCTCGGTTAGCAGTACCGGCGATTCCCGCCGCTATCATCCGATGGGCTTCCAGTCGGA
>CAMCWV010000037.1 GCA_945882915.1 Waddlia chondrophila WSU 86-1044
GCGGCGAATGTCTAGGCGAAGGGAGGCGTAAAACTTTAGCGCTCTACCACCTGTTGTTGTTTCTGGGTTTCCAAATACAATCCCAATTTTTTCTCGAATTTGGTTGATGAAAACGGCGCATGTGCGGCTTTTTGCAAGAGAGGCTGTGAGTTTGCGAAGCGCCTGAGACATCATGCGTGCTTGGAGGCCCATGTGAGAGTCTCCAATGTCTCCTTCGAGTTCATTTTTCGGAACAAGGGCGGCAACGGAGTCGATGACGATAACATCAATAACGTTTGATCTTGCAAGGGCTTCTGCGATGTTAAGAGCGTCTTCTCCGCAGTCAGGCTGCGAGATAAGAAGGTCGTCAATGTCAACGCCAATTTTTGCTGCATAAATAGGGTCAAGGGCATGTTCTGCATCGATGTAAGCAGCTAGGCCGCCGTTTTTTTGAGCATTAGCAACGATGTGAGTTGCAAGCGTTGATTTTCCAGAAGATTCAGGCCCGTAAATCTCGATAATTCTTCCACGAGGAACACCGCCGATACCAAGAGCCATGTCAAGGGAGAGCGCCCCTGTTTTAATGACGCTGATTTCGCGTGTTGATGAGTGTTTTCCAAGCGTCATGATCGAGCCTTCGCCAAATTGTTTTTCAATATGAGCGAGAGCCATGTCTAGGGCTTTTTTTCGAGCGGGGTCTTTTTGTGGATGTGCCATGAGAGAGAGCTCCTTGTGTTGCTATAGCCGATAAAGTCTTTGCAGATTACCACAACATGACAAAAAAGCCAGAATAAGAAGTTTAGAAAAAAGAATGTGTTATTTTCCTGATCTAGAAGAGGAGGATTTCCTTGAGGGGGATGTCGTGGGGGGTGGTGGGAATCGTCTCAGAGACAAGCTGCTCGTGGAAGCCAATGCCAATGGTGTGGCAGCCTGGAAGTTTAGCTAAAAGCCTATCATAGTAGCCCTTTCCATAGCCAATGCGGTGGTTGTTTTTGTCAAAACCAAGCCCAGGAACGCAGATGACTTCGATCTCTGAAAGGGGGAGTTCTACTGAGAGAAGGGGGATTGGCTCTTTTATCCCTAAAGGAGAGGGGTGGAGCTGTTTGTCAAGATCTTCGACAGCAAAAATTTTGAGTTCCAATCCGTATACGCGTGGAAGTAGTAGCCTGTGTGTGGTGGCAAGGTGTTGGTTGAGAAGCCAAAGATTAAGTTCGCCATCAAAACTTGCAAAGGAAAGGACTCTTTTGTACTTCTTGAGGACCTCTGAGAGTGTCTGAAAAGCCTTTTGGGCCGCATCAACTCTTCTTTGTGTGGAGAGTTCTTCTCTTTTTTTGCGCAAGGTTTTGCGGAGCTGTTTTTTTTTAAAAAAGCTCTCGTTTAGTGCTTTATCGATCATTCAACGATCTTTCCATTTAGATATTTTACTTTTCTTAAAAAGTTACCATCTTCATCAAAAAGGGTGACGGTTCCTCTTTCTGAAACAACTGTAGAGGTGGGTGACTTTTCCCCTTTCTTGAAGTATTGCCCTTTAACGAGCCTGTCTTCCCCGTACTCTTCAATAAGCATCAACGACCCATCTTTATACCACGCCGTGCAAACGCCGTTTTTCTTGTTTGCATTCATCTCTCGGCTGCTTTGTTGGGTGCCGTTTTCGTACCACGTTTTTACGGGTCCTTGGATGATCCCCTCGTTCCACATGATTGATATTTTCGGTTGTGGGTTTTTTGGGGGTGTTTGAGAGGCTTCCATAAATTTTGGTGTGAAGTATTCGATGTCTTCACCATGTTTTGAGCTGTTTTTTACGTGGTACGCTTTCTTGAGGTGTCCTTGAGGGGTGAATTCTTTTATTTTCCCTTCTGGAATGCCGTTGTGGTACTGATAGATTTCGCTGACAGAGTCTTTTCCGAAGACGGCCTTGAAGCCGTCTCCTTTGTGAATTTCTGTGAGCACCTCTCCGGCGGGGTTGTAATAGACACCCTCTTCAAGCAAATCTTTGCTGTACTGCTCTTTGTGTGCAATTTTGTCGCCGGCCCAGTAGCGTGTAGAGGGCCCTTCTTTTGCGCCGTTAACATAATTTGTCGTAAGGAACAGGGCTCCGTCTTGAAGAAAGACCTCCACAGCCCCCTGGAGCTTTCCTTGCTCGTAGGGCATGAGCTTCCAGGTGGCACCATTTGGGTGGTAATAGCGAGAAATGCCCTGAAGCTGCCCTTTGTCGTAGAGGATTGCTGCGATGAGGTTTCCTTCTTCGTCCCACGCCTTGCTTTGTCCATCAAAGACCCAGGTTTGCTCTGCTGCAGAGTTAATGTCGGCGCTTCCTCCGATGACTGTGCTTTCAAGCTTTAGCTTTCCGCTTTCGGACCATTCTTGATACTTTCCAAAGGCTCTAGAGTTTACCGCTTCTAGATATTGACGCACTTGTCCGTTGGGGTAGTAGCTGGTAACGCGCGAGCGGACATCTCCTTCTTTTAGGCTGCCTTTCATTCCATCCGAATTTTCTTTTATCCGTTGGTAGACGCGGAGAACTTTTTGGTAGGGCTGATCGCTGAGAAAGTCGGTTTTTTGGTAGTTGTCAAGGCGGTCTTTTGAGGTGATTGTTTCTGAAAGGCCATTACGGTCAATGATGTTGATGCTGGCAAGTTTTTCGGCTTGTGGATGGGAGCAGGCAAATAAAAAGCAGGAGGCTAAAGCGCATAAGATAAGCGGTGAAAGAGAGGGGGTGAGTTTTTTCAGCGAGGTGTTTTTTATCATTGGCCAGCTTTTCCTTTGTTTGCCTTTTCTTTGTTTGCCTTTTCTTCGTATTCTCTTCTGAGGATTTTCATGCTGAGGAGGTAAGCTTCATGGTCTCCTCTTACTTTTTTTCGGTCGAGTTTGAAATCGGTGATGATGAGGTGGGGGCGGTTTATTCCAGGAACAAAGCCTCCCATGGGGACTCCTTCAACGAGGGCAAGGATGTGTTGAAGGTCGGTAAGATCTACTTCTACGGGATGGGAAAAGCTTTCGATGGTTTCTTGAAATTGATCAGCCGTTTGAATGGTGCCATCGGTAAAGGCGATTTTGTTTCCGCTTCCTGTAAGAAAGGCAAGGCGCTTATTCATATCGCCGTAGATTGCAGTTCCCGCCGCCATTCCTTGGTCGTCTAATGTCGCTTTTAGGGCAACGATTTCTGGCTTAAGAAGGATGAGGGGTTCGAGCTGCGTCTGTAAATAGAACTTTTCAGTGTCGCTGTAGTGGCGAATGGTGTTTTTGTTGAGAGCGAATTTAGCTTCTCTGACAAGCGCCTGTTGCCCTGCGAGTCTAACTCTCTCTGATGCTTTATTGACGTTGCTGTAGTCAGAAATAACCCCTGCCGTTACGAAAAAAAAGGGGAGGAGCCCTAAAATGCAGAGGTAAAGAAGCGCTCTCTTTGCGGGGATTTTCGATAGAACTTCTTTCGAAAGGTTGTTCAAGAAGGTGTTTAGGGCCGGTTGCCACTTATCGCGGAGAAACATAGCGGGTGTTGTCCTTGAGCAAAAATGAAGTGGTATATTCCCCCCCTTTTCCAGCCTGCCACAGAATTTCTGACGAGGTGTCGATGTAGGGGTTAGGCTCTAAAAGGGCTTCGCGAAAAGCTCTAGCAAGGCGTGTTGAAGGGGTGAAGAGTTGTATTTCTACTCGGACTTGATAGGGGTCTTTCGGCCTATCGGCTTGCGGTCTTTTAACAAGCGTGTAGGTGAAGGTGTCGATAAGTGCGTGTTCTTCTTTATTGGCAAAGAGTGGGTTGTTGCTTATCCAAGCTAAGACATCACCAACTCTTGGAACGTCAGGAAAAAGAGGAAAGATCGTTGAGGGCTGCTTAAAGGTTTTCTCTAGGAGGGCTGATCTGCTCACAATCTCTTGTTCTGTCAAAGAGCCTAATAGGAGCGGGGTTTTTAAGGGGCTTAGGTTAAGCTGTTTTCGGTATTCTTTTTCGAACGACTCAAGGGTGTATTCGGATGTTGTAAGCAGTGTGAGGTATTGGGTTTGTAGCTTTTGTTCTTGATGGTGGATAAATACTTTGCCGCCGCCAAAGGCGGTTACGGCTAAAAGTAAAGAGAGGAAAAGGCAGGTTAGGGCCTTTCTTTTTAGCCGCTTCCATGGGCGTGGATAGGCGAATTCTTGTTTTCGAAGGTTAAGGGATTCGTTTGATCCGTTTATAGCAAGTCCTAGAGCAACAGCAAATTCTTGCAAGTCGGCGGTAGAGGTCTTGTCATCTAGAGGCGTGGGGGCTACTAGTTTAAATGGAAGAGGGCTGAGTGAGGGGATGGGGGTGCCGGTAGCAATGACTTCGCTGAGTTTTTTGTCTTTCAAGTGCTGGGAGAGGGCGAAGAGGGTTTTGGTGAGCTCTTGCCTAAGCAGGGCAAGCGTTGAGGGGTCTTGAGAGACGTTTTGAGCGCCGAGAGGAATCGAATGGGAGGCTACAAGGTGGTGGTTTTGGATTAGAATGCAGGTGGTTGTTGTTTGGGAGATATGGACAAGACATTGGAGCTCATTAGACGGGGCGAGAAGGCGCGTAAAAGAGGCAAGTGCAAGTGGAGTTGCAGAAACGACCTCAACGTCCATATTGAGGGTTTCTAGCTTCTGAAGATGCTCGGCGACGATTGACTTGCGAACGGCAACGACAGTTAAGAGGGTGCTCTCTTCGCGCTTTTCAATAGGCGTAGCGGCGGTAATAGCCTCTTGAATCTCATAAGGGATGAGCGGTTCAATCTGAAAGTCGAGAACGCTTTGAATGTCGGCTTCTTTGGTGAGGTTAATCTCTAGAGGCCGAACGAGAACGTGGGGGGTGTCGATGCCTGAGACGACAACAGCCTCTTTGTCAAGCGGCTTTACGTCGAGGAGTACGTTTCCTTTTTGCAGGCGTTGAATAGATATTTTATTGCAGAGGACAGAGATGAGCGCTTGTCTAACTAGAGCACCGTCGAGCTCAAAACCTAAAAGATGAGGCGTTTGCGGGATAAAAAGCATAATTTAGGACAACAGGGTCCGGTAATGATAGATTCAAAGCCGGATTATCCCTTTTAAAGTTCTTTTTGTTCAATAAAAAACCTTTGATTTAGATGTTAAATGTGTTGATAAAATTTTAGTTTGATGTTAATTTAAAGATAGGTGGTTTTAATTACCTAGAAGGTTCTGTGTGGAACAAGACGAAAATCTTTACGATGCAAGCACGCTGCTTGTCTATTCAACAATTTTAGTCTCTTTTTTCCTTGTTTACGCTGTTTTGTGCCTTGGAAGCTAAGGAGCCTAATTAAAGAGGCTGGTTGACGTTGAATGACCTGGTACTCATAATAAAGCCTATTATTTTAGGGTGCTTATTATGCTGGTCAAGTCAATTCGTCTTCTTTTTCTCGTTTATACGCTGATGCTTTTTGCTCGGCTGATTATCTCGTGGTTCCCACAGATTTCTAAACACCGTTTTGCCGGCTTTCTCTATCACTACACAGATCCCTATCTCAATATTTTCCGCCGGATCATCCCTCCCCTTGGGATGATGGATTTTAGCCCCATTATTGCCTTTTTCTCCTTGCAAATTCTTGAGCAGGTCGTTTTATGGCTGATCAGCTAAGAGATGGCGATGACAAGGAGCTCTTGGAGCTGCACGCCATCGCTACTGGGGGCGTTCAGGGAGTAGGCTTCCGCGCAACTACGCAGTACCATGCTAAGAGTCTTGGTCTTACAGGCACCGCCCGGAACCTTGCCGATGGAAGCGTCGAGATCTATGCTCAGGGAGAGCGGGAGCATTTACACCACCTTCTTGTGAGGCTCCGCCACGAGTTTGGCGAGCTTGTTTCTGCTATCGATAGCACCTATACAGCCCCTGGGGTGCGCTACCAAGGCTTCCGCATCCTCCGCTAACCTACCTTTCCAAATAAAAAACAATCGTTTGCGAAGCTCTTTGGAGTGCTGGGACGAGTCCAACGCTTTCATCAGTCCTCGACATGTCGAGGACTGTACGAAACTGTTGCTTGCTAAGGCTCAGAGGACTCGACATGTCGAGTCCTAACTAACGCGTTGGACTTGCCCCAGCACTCCAAAGAGCAACGCTAACGCTACGCTCCTACTGCTAGCTGACGCTCTAATTCCCCGCGCGCGTTAGCGAGCGGTGGGATCGAGCAACGCTTACGCTACGCTCCTACTGCTAGCTGCCGCTCTAATTCCCCGCGCGCGTTAGCGAGTAGTGGGATCGAGCTTCGCTTACGCTACGCTCCTACTACTCGCTGCCGCTCTAATTCCCCGCGCGCGTTAGCGAGTAGTAGGAGCGAGCGCAGCGAAGCTCTTTGGAGTGCTGGGACCTGTCCTAGCTTTCATCAGTCCTCGACATGTCGAGGACTGTACGAAACTGTTGCTTGCTAAGG
>CAMCWV010000038.1 GCA_945882915.1 Waddlia chondrophila WSU 86-1044
TCGTTGGTCTCTGGTCAGATGATGGTAGCCTTTGGGCATACGCTTCTCCTAGAATGTTCTTTTTGCTAAAAAACACCCTAGGGATCGCAGCCATCTCTGACCACTTTATTTTTTAATCTTTTTGTCGCACTTCACTGTTGAATGGGCCAATAATAAAAGTTAAAGTGTAAGAGTCTTTTAACCCGGATTGAGCAATTCGTGTTGAGACTATGCTGTCAACAGGTTGGAGCAGGTCCAAGATCTAGGCGCTAGATTTTTTCATCACTTGACTGTTCTTTTTTTTAACTCAATTTTTCCACTTCATTTTTAAAAAGACGGTTATTTAAACCGCGGAAGCGGTAATTAAGCGGCAAGGCCGTGGCAGATGCTAGCCGTAGGTGAGCGAAGGGAACCTACGGACTAATAGAATTATAATAGTAAGCCACGATCAGTGGCGACATTTCTCACAGAAAGGGTGTCGCCGCTGACCGCGGCCCTGCGTTTTTTTATACGCATTTCCGCAGGGTCCCTTCGGTCACCTACGGCTAGCATCTGCGGCGGCTTTGCCGCTTAGTTACCGCTGCCGCGGGAGCTTTCGCGCTAGCCCAAATTCCCGTTTTCAACTAAGAGGAGTATATGTCCGATTAAATTCGTCTGGAGTTGGAGCAGGTTCGTGATACCATATGGACCCTATGTCGTGACTGTTTAAAAATTTCTTCATGCGATTGCTCTGCCAAAACACCACTCTGTGAGCGTCAAGTCTTTCTTGATAAAATCACCCTGTCTCTCAGGAGTTAAAAAATAAACTTTTGGTGGGAGCTGCTGCTACTCAAGGGTTTCGACGAGGATGCTCTTAGCTCCATGACGAGAGGGCTCTTCACAGGTGAATTCAAACGGCATGATCCGGACCGTTTCTCCTTGAGTGGGGTGGTGGCCAAGGCTTCTTTTGAATAGCTCTGCTAGGGTCTCTTCGGGGTATTCCGCTTCAAGATGTGAATCAAAACGTTGATTAAACTCTGAAATCAGCATCTCTCCATCAAGGGTGAGCTTAATGAGGCGCGCTGGTTTAGCATCAGTTGCGAGTAGCGCTGGTATAAGAGGTTCGGCCTCCCCAAAAATCTCATCAAGAAGGTCTCTAAGCGTTAAAATTCCAACAGCTAGCCCCTGATCGTTGAGCACAACCGCAACGCTTTGACTGTTGTGGCGGAACTGTTTGAGGATCGTAAGAATAGGCGTATTCTGCGCGACAAACCAAGGGGCTCTGGCATAGTCTTTTACCCTCTTGTTATTCGAAAGGCGTAAAAGATCTCGGAGGCTTGCAATTCCTACGATGTTTGTGGGCGCCCTTTGATAAATAGGCAAAAACGAATGGGGCGACTTCGCAAAAACAGCGCGCAGCTGTTCAACAGTGTGGTAGGAGGGGATTGTGGTTGCGCTCTCTAGGGGAATCATTACCTGCTTGGCAACCTTGTTTCGCAGGGTAAAGATATTAGACACCATGAGACTAATATCGTCTTGAGCGCCCGGTTGCCCTAAAGGCGGGGCCCCATGCACTCCTTGTTCCCCTTCGGGAGATTCGAGCACTCGTTGTAACTCATCTCTACTTAAATCAAGGTAAGAGTCTTCACTCTGCCCACCAAAAATCCGGTTGACCCCTTTAGAGAGCATTCCCATAAACCAAACGAATGGGGTCATTACCCTCGCTGTTGCATAAAGAAGTGGAGTACCAAGCATTAATACGTGTTCTGCATATCTACGAGCAGCGAAAATTGGAGCAAGCTCTGCGAGGAGAACGACGAGAAAGACTTGAGTAATAGGGGCAAAGTCGGGGTTGATATGAAGTGCCGAATAGAAGCGCCGAGAAGCTTCTGAGCCGACTTGAAGGGCGACGTTTATAGCCAAAAGGGCTGTTCCAAATAGGCGCGAAGGGCGCTCTAAAAGATAGTTAAGCCACTTTGCCCGCATCATTTTTTTGCTTACGTAATAATGGAGGCGCACCTTGTGAAAGGAGACGGCAGCCATCTCTAGCATGGAATAGATTCCCTGAATCAAGATGCAAAAAAGAGTGAGGAAGAGCCAGAACCAAGCATCGTCTTTCATCGAAATTAATCTATACTCCTCTTAGGTGTTTGGGGAGCAGGTCGCAATCTACGAATGTATATTCGACGGACTCTATTAGGGTCGGCAGCGAGGATCTGAAACAGGAAGTCTGCTGTTTTGTATTGTGCGCCGTTTTTAGGGATGTCGCCAATCTGCTCAGTAAGCCAGCCCCCGATGGTGACCATGTTGTTTTCAGAAACAAGGGTTACGCCAAAAAGCTCTTCGAATTTTAAAAGGTCTAATTTGCCACTTGCGATAATGACATCTTGGCTGGCCCTTGTGTAGTGCTTCTTTTGGTCGCGTCTATCTGTGATCTCTCCTACAACAACTTCTATAAGGTCTTCTCTTGAGATGAGCCCTGTGATGGCTCCGTATTCATCAACAATAAGAGCAATTGCCCTCTTTTTCCTCGCAAGTTCTCTAAGCAGCACTTTTCCTGGGATACTCTCGGGAACGTAAAAGGGCTTTTTCAGAAGGGGAATAAGGTCTTTGGATTCTTTGATCTCATTGCGATGTAAGAAAAAATCTTTGGCGGTGATGATCCCTTTCGTGTTTTGCAGGTCCTCGTCACACACAGGAAGGCGGGAGCATTCTTGGTCGACAAAGAGGTGGACAAGTCTGGTCAGCGGGTCGTTAAGGTCGTAGAAGAGCATGTCTTCACGGGGACGCATAAGTTCTTTTGCAGAGACGTCCTGAAGCCACAGATAGCCATCTACAAGTTCAATTTCGTCAGGATGGAGCACCCCGTGTACCTTGGCGGTTTTAAGAAGCGCCTGAAGCTCTTCTGTAGAGATTGGCTTCTCTTGCTTTAGAAAGAAAAACAGGGCGCGAGAAAGGTAAGAGGCAATGCGGGACATGAATCTTGATACAGGTCCAAATACACGCATGTTTAAAAGGACTGCAGGGGCGACAACGTGAGCAACCTTTTCATTGTTGGGTAGTGTAATCGATTTAGGAAGGATTTCTCCGAAGACAAGGGTAAGTGCTAGAGGAACACCGACCTTTAGTCCCCATTCTGTTGCTTCGCTAAAGCCTTGTAGCGAACCAAAGAGACTTGAAGCGATGTTTTGGGCAAGAACGTTTGCCAAAATATCGACCATAAGAAGCGTAACAAGAAGGTCGCGCGGGCGGGAAAGGAGGGAGGCGATGATCTGTTTGCGTGACTCAGAGGATTGAAGGTAGCCTTTGATCTTCATGGAAGAAAGAGAAAAAAGGGCTGTTTGGGCGGCTGAAATAAACCCCGAGATGATAATAAAAACAACTAAGAGGGTGATAAGGAAGGGGATCATGGCAAGCTATTGTGGCGGTGATGTGGTGAAGTATACCTTGATTTGGTCTTCGGGAACAAGCCCTAGTCCTTCCATAAGAGCCATTTCGATCCAGGCATGGTCGCTTTGGCTGCCTACTTGCAGCGTCAAGTCTTCCTGTATCTCAAGTGCAGCAATTTCTTCATGTTTTAATTCTGTAAGGCGCAGCTCGAGTGCTTTGTAGTCTTGCGTGCGCAAATGCATTGCTTCTTCATAGCCAATATAACAAAGTGCCAAAAACAAGATAACCCACCACGACTGGAGGACGAGGAGGTCAAATAGCTTTGGGGCTAATGAGCGAAAAGGTGACAAGGAAGGTGACAGGGGACGCGTAGGCATAAAGCCCCGTATAGCAAAATTCATGAGATGCTTGCAAGTGGACAAACGCGGGCTCCACACCAAAACGATGTTTTAAAACACCCAGCCCTTATTATACTCCTCGTAGCTGAAAATGGAGCTTTCGCGCTAGTCCAAATTCCCATTTTCAACTACGAGGAGTATATAAAAAGATGCGGCCTCGAAAGACCGCCGCACTAGACTTTGGGGACGGTGATGCCCGTTTGTTTCATGTATTTGCCTTTGCGATCGGCGTAAGAGACTTCGCAAACATCGGCTGTTTGGAAGAAGATTACCTGAGCGATCCCTTCGCCGGCGTATACCTTTGCTGGCAGGGGAGTTGTATTTGAAATTTCAATGGTAACGTGGCCTTCCCATTCAGGCTCGAAGGGGGTGACGTTGACGATGATCCCGCAGCGTGCGTAGGTTGATTTTCCCAAGCAAATGGTGAGGACATTACGGGGAATGCGGAAGTATTCAATACTGCGCGCTAAGGCAAAAGAGTTGGGAGGGATGATGCACTCGTTTCCGGTCATGTCGACAAAGGAGTCTTCGGTGAAGTTTTTAGGATCCACAATAGAGTTGTAGACGTTCGTAAATACTTTAAACTCATTAGACAAGCGAAGATCATAACCGTAGCTTGATAGACCGTAGCTAATCACTTGGTCGGTCTTCTTATTTCCAGAAGGATTTGGTGAGGTCTTTACTTGGCAATCGACAAAAGGCTCGATCATGCCATGCTCTAACGCCATGCGTCGTATCCAATGATCTGGCCGTGGACTCATTTGAGTTACCCTCTTAAAAACAATATCCAATAACTTATAGCTGGTGAAATAGTTTTATGCTACAGTTTTTCTATTCTCCTCTTAGCTGAAAATGGGGCTTTGGACGGCGCGAAAGCGCCCGGGGCTGAACGATCGCAAGTGCCTTTGTATTTCTAATAATAAGGCACTTGCGATCG